>JANLSU010000106.1:0-127030 GCA_031362565.1 bacterium
GTCGCAGCGACCGTCACGACCAGCATCGCGATTGCGGCCCGCAACGGTACACGCATGCAACCTCCTCAAAGCCTTGCCTGTCGGCTCGGCCGGTACACGAGACGCCTGAGGGTGCAATTCTGAACCATTTGGATTGGCGACGCGACCCCAGCCTCGGGGGCGGCGGCCCAGGGCGGGCCGCCGCGGGTCGGCGCTCAGAAGGGGCCCGGAATGTCGGGCTACACACGCAACACCCCCGCCCCCCCGGAATCACCCCGTATTCGGGCCCTCTTGAACCCTCCGAGGCGCGACCCCTGGTTGACAGTGCAAGTGCCACAACCGTAAAGTGTTCCGCGAGTTCTGGGATTGCACCCGGCGGGCGCGTGAGGCACCCGCGGCGACCGGGAGCCCGAATGGCGGAACACCTCGACGACCTGCTCCGCGCCTTCGACGCGGGCAGCAATCGTGCGGTCGGACGCCTGATCTCCATCGTCGAGAACCAGCGCCCGCTGGCGCCTGAGGTGCTCGACCGGCTCTATGGGCGGCTTGGACGCGCGCGTCGCATCGGCATCACCGGGCCGCCCGGAGCCGGCAAGAGCACTCTCGTCGACCAATTGGTGCAACGCTTCGTGACCCGCGGCCGCCGGGTCGGCGTGGTCGCGGTGGATCCCACGAGTCCGTTCACGGGTGGCGCATTGCTCGGCGACCGGATCCGCCTCGGGAGCGTCGCCAACGACGCGCAGGTGTTCTTTCGAAGTCTCGCGACGCGCGGCAGCCTCGGAGGGCTTTCGCTGCACACCACGGAAGTCGTCGACGTGCTCGATGCCTCGGGCTGCGACGAGGTGCTCATCGAGACCGTCGGAGTCGGCCAGTCCGAACTCGATATCGCCGAGAAGGCGCACACGACCGTCGTGGTGCTGGTGCCGGAGTCCGGGGACGGCGTGCAAGTGATGAAGGCCGGCCTCATGGAGATCGCTGATGTCTTCGTGGTGAACAAAGCGGATCGTCCCGGGGCGTCGCAACTGGCCGGCGAGATCGCCGGCATGTTGCATCTGAGGCCGGGCGGCGGCTGGCAGCCGCCGGTCTTGCAAACGCGCGCCAAGGACGGCGACGGCGTCGACGGTCTCGTCGAGGCGCTGGATTCGCACCGGACCTGGCTCGATGCGAGCGGCACACTGGCTCTCAAACGCCGCCGCGCTCTCGAGTCACGGGTGCGGGATTCGGTTCTCGACCGGCTGGCGCACGACACGTTCGACGCGCCTGAAGTAGCGGCACTGCTCGCCGCCGGACTCGATGCGATCGAGCAAGGCACCGAGACACCGTACCGTTTGACGGCAAGCATTCTCGAAGCCGGCCGGCGGGGATTCGCCGGTCCGTCGTCCCGTTCCAAGGGGTGAGGCCCATGTCCGGATTGCGACCCGATCTCGATGCGGCCGCGACCGCGGCGCGCCGCCACAAGGACGCCGTCGCCGCAGCGCCGGCGCGCGATGGTGACTTCACGACGCTGTCCAGCGAGACTGTCGATGCGCTGTACACGCCCGCCGATCTCGACGGCGTCGACTACGAGCGTGACTTGGGCGCGCCCGGCGAATTTCCGTTCACGCGCGGCCCTTACACCAACATGTACCGCGGCCGGTTGTGGACCATGCGCCAGTTCTCGGGCTTCGGCACGGCGCGTGAATCGAACGAGCGTTACAAGTTCCTGCTCGCCCAAGGCGGTGGTGGCTTGTCGGTGGCGTTCGACATGCCGACGCTCATGGGTCTCGACGCCGACCATGGGCGCGCCGAGGGCGAGGTCGGCAGGTGCGGGGTGTCGATTTCGAGCCTGCGCGACATGGAAATCCTCTTCGATGGGATTCCGCTGCAGGACGTCAGCACGTCGATGACCATCAACGGGCCGGCCGCCATCATCTGGGCTTTCTACATCGCCGCCGCCGAGAAGCAGGGGGCCGATCCGGGCAAGTTGCGCGGCACGCTGCAGAACGACATCCTCAAGGAATACATCGCGCAGAAGGAATACCTGTTTCCGCCCGAACCGTCGATGCGGCTCGTGGTCGACACCATCGAACACGCCACGAAACACATGCCGTATTTCCATCCGGTTTCGATCAGCGGCTATCACATTCGGGAAGCCGGCTCGACGGCGGTGCAGGAACTCGCGTTCACGCTCTCGGATGGCTTCGCCTATGTCGAAGCCGCCATGGCGCGCGGCCTCGATGTCGATGAGTTCGCACCACGCTTGTCGTTCTTCTTCAATGCGCACAGCGATTTTTTCGAAGAAATTTGCAAGTACCGCGCCGCCCGCCGCATCTGGGCGCGGCGGCTGCGCGACCGCTACGGCGCCAAGAATCCGAACTCGTGGCGGCTGCGCTTTCACACCCAGACGGCGGGCTGTTCATTGACCGCGCAGCAACCCGAGAACAACATCGTGCGCGTCGCGTTGCAAGGGTTGGCGGGAGTGCTGGGCGGCACCCAGAGCTTGCACACCAACTCGATGGACGAGACCATGGCGTTGCCGACCGATCATGCGGCCAAGATCGCGCTGCGGACGCAGCAGGTCATCGCCACCGAGACCGGCGTCACCAACGTCGTCGATCCCTTGGGTGGCAGTTACTTCGTCGAGTCGCTCACCAATCGCATGGAACAACAAGCCGAGGACTACTTCGCTCGCATCGACAAGCTGGGCGGCGTGGTGCGCGCCATCGAGGCAGGCTTCCAGCAGCGCGAAATCGGCAAGGCGGCGTACGTCTACCAGTTGCAACTCGAAGCGCGCCGCAAGACCATGGTCGGGGTCACCGATTTCGTCGAGCCAGATGAAAAGATCGACATTCCGATCTTGGTCATCGGCAAGCGGGTCGAGGACGAACAGCGGCGGGACTTGGCGGATTTGCGCCTGAATCGCGACAACGCGCGCGCCTCGCAAGCGCTGTCGGAATTGCGTGACGCGGCGCGCGGCTCGGCAAACCTAATGGATCCGATTCTGGAGTGTGCGCGTTCGTACGCGACGGTGGGCGAAGCGGTTGCGGCGCTGCAGGATGTCTTCGGCGCGTATCGCGAGCCGGCCGTATTCTGACCGCGCGCTGGACGATCGAACCAAAGGGCCCGGCGGGCCTTGCATGCAGGGGGAGAGTCGATGAGCGCCGATCCGAAGGGTGAACGCATCCGAGTTCTGGTCGCGAAACCCGGGCTCGACGGCCACGACCGCGGCGCCAAGGTCGTCGCCAACGCGTTGCGTGATGCCGGCATGGAAGTCATCTACACGGGCCTGCACCAGACGCCGGAGATGATCGTCACTGCCGCCGTGCAAGAAGATGTCGACGTCGTGGCGATGTCGGTGTTGTCCGGCGCTCACATGACGCTCTTCCCGCGCGTCCTGCAGTTGCTCCGCGACCAGGGGGCCGGCGACATTCTGGTCACCGGCGGCGGCATCATGAACAAGGACGACATGGACGCCCTCGAAAAAATGGGCACCGGGCGGCTGTTCGGGTCGGGGGCTTCCACACAGGACGCCATCCAATACATCCGCGGCGAGGTCGAGGCGCGCCGAACGCGCAAACCGAACTGAGAAGGGATGGGGTGTGGCGGTGGACGTCCTGACGGCTGACGCTGCGGTAGCCCGCGTTTCGAATGGCGCCAGCATCCTCTTCGGTGGATTTGGATTGTGCGGGATTCCCGAGAATCTCATCAAGGCGCTCGCCCGGCACGGGGCCCGTGACTTGACGGTCATCAGCAACAACGCCGGCGTGGCGGACTACGGCATCGGGCTCTTGCTCGCCAACAATCAGGTCCGCAAGATGATCGGGACCTACGTCGGCGAGAACCCGCTGCTCGAAGGCATGATCCTGAACAAGAGTATCGAGATCGAGCTGGTGCCGCAGGGCACTTTCGCCGAGCGGATCCGGGCCGCCGGCGCCGGAATTCCCGCCTTTTTCACCCCCACTGGCGTCGGCACGGTGGTGGCCGACGGCAAGGAAACGCGCCAGTTCGACGGCCGCGAGTACGTGCTCGAGCGGGCTCTGGGTGCGGATTTCGCCTTCGTGAAGGCGTATCGCGGCGACCGGTTGGGCAACTTGGTCTACCGGCGCACGACGCGCAACTTCAACCCCATGATGGCGACCGCCGCCCGGACGACGATCGCCGAAGTGGAAGCGATCGTCGAACCTGGAGATCTCGACCCCGAGAACGTCATCACGCCGGGCATCTTCGTGGACGTTCTCGTGCGGGGGGAGGTCTATGAAAAGCGTATCGAAAAAAGAACGTATCGCGCAGCGGATCGCGCGTGAATTGCGCGACGGCTACTACGTCAACCTCGGCATCGGCATTCCGACCCTGGTCGCGAACTACGTGCCGCCGGGGATCCACGTCGTCTTTCACACCGAGAACGGTTTGCTCGGCATGGGTCCGTACCCCGCCGAAGCCGATCTCGATCCGGATCTCATCAACGCCGGCAAGGAAACCGTGACCGCGATTCCGGGTGCCGCGTATTTTTCGAGCGCCGAGAGTTTCGCCATGGTGCGCGGCGGCCATCTGGATCTGTGCGTCTTGGGCGCCATGGAGGTCAGCGAGCACGGCGACGTCGCCAACTGGATGATTCCGGGCAAGATGGTCAAAGGGATGGGCGGTGCCATGGATCTCGTCGCCGGGTCACGGCGGACGGTGCTTGCCATGCAGCATGTCGGCCCGGATGGCGCGCCGAAACTGCTTCGCGAGTGCACGCTGCCGCTCACCGGCCGGCGCTGCACCGACATGGTCGTGACCGAGCTTGGCGTCATCCGCATTACCGAGCACGGCTTCGTGCTCCAGGAATACGCTCCCGAGACGACACCGGAAGAAATCGCGCGCCAGACCGGTGCGCCGCTCGACATCCGGAACGCGCGTCCCATGGACTTGTAGAGATGGCGACCCGAATGGCTTTGCAGAGCGACGAACAGATCATGATTCGCGATTTGGTGCGCGAGTTCGCGGCGGCGGAAATCGCCCCGCTGGCGCCGCGTATCGATGCCGAGGGGCGCGTCCCCGAGGAACTTTGGCCAAAGCTCGCCGCCCTGAATCTGTTCGGGCTGACGTGTCCGGCGGATGCCGGCGGCGCGGGCGTCGACGCGGTGAGCTATGCGATCGCCATCGAAGAGGTGGCGCGGGTGTGTGCCTCGACGGCGTTCATCCTGGTGACTCATAACTCGCTGGGTGTGGCGCCGGTCGTGGCGGCCGGCAGTGAAGCGCAGCGGCGGCGCTGGCTTGGACCGCTCGCCTCCGGGGCGCTACGAGCCGCATTCGCGCTCGCCGAGCAGGAGGCCGGCGGCAACGCGAGCGCGCTGCGGGCCAATGCGGTACGCGACGGCAACAAGTGGACGATCACCGGCGACAAGGTGCACGTGGCGTGTGCCGGACAAGCCGACGTCTTCTTGATCGCGGCGCGCATCGAGGCGGCAGCAGCGCCGGCGAATGTTGGCGTCTTCCTGATCGAAAAGACAGCGCCAGGGCTGGTCGTGGGCCCGGTCACGCCAACGCTGGGGCTGCGGGGTGCAGAGCTTGGATCGTTGCAATTGCGCGCCGTGACGGTGGACGACGAACATTTGTTGGGCGCGCCGGGTGAGGGGCTCGCGATTCTGGAGCGCGCCCTTGCCGGGGCGCGCATCGCGCTCGGGGCGCTTGCCGTTGGGATCGCTCAAGGCGCATTCGAACGCGCGCTGCGCTATTCCTGCGACCGGCCACAGTTCGGGCGCCGGATCGCCGAGCACCAGTCGGTGCAGGAGCGCCTCGCCGATGCCGCCGTCGAGACCCACGCGGCGCGGTTGACGGTCTATGATGCGGCGCAGCAGATGGAAACCGGCGGGTCTGCGACGCGCGCCGCGGCCATGGCCCGTCTCTTCGCGACCGCGGTCGCGACCCGGGTCGCCGACCACGCGATCCAGCTCCACGGCGGCTACGGCTACGTGTCGGAATATCACGTCGAGCGTGCCTATCGCGACGCCCAGACTTGCGAAGCCGTGTACGGCTCGAATGACGTCCAGCGCATCGTGATCGGGCGCGAATTGCTGCGCGAAGTCGATGCCGGCTGGAATCTACTGCACTAAAAGGGGGAGCCATGGAGATCCGCAACGTCGCGGTGGTGGGCGCTGGAACGATGGGCAACGGCATCGCGCAGGTGTTCGCGGTGTCGGGGTACCCGGTGGTGCTCATCGATGCGGCGCAGGCGGCGGTCGACCGGGCGACGGGGACGATTCGCGACAGTCTCGAGCGCATGGTGAAGAAGGAAACGATCACCGCCGCAGGGCGCGATGCGGCGGCCGCCAACGTTCGCACCTCGACATCGCTGCGTGACGCCGGCCGTTCGGACCTGGTGATCGAGGCCGTATTCGAGAGCTTGGACGTGAAGCGCGAGGTGTTTCAGGCCCTCGACGCCGCCTGTCCTGCCGGCACCATCCTCGCATCCAACACGTCGTCGATTTCCATTACCGCGATTGCCGCTCTTACCGGGCGGCCGACCGACGTCGTCGGCATGCATTTCTTCAATCCCGTGCCGGTCATGAAACTCGTCGAGGTCATTCGCGGCCAGTCGACCTCCGACGCGACTTTTGAACTCGTGGAAGCGTTGGCCAAGAAACTCGGGAAAACACCGGTCGAAGTGCACGACTTCCCGGGGTTCGTGTCCAACCGGGTTCTCATGCCGATGATCAACGAAGCGGTCTATTGTCTGCAGGAGGGGGTCGCCGACCGGGACGCCATCGACACGGTGATGAAGCTCGGAATGGCGCATCCGATGGGCCCGTTGACCCTTGCCGACTTCATCGGGCTCGACGTCTGCCTGCACATCATGAACGTGCTGCAGGAGGGTCTGGGCGACGACAAGTACCGCCCGTGTCCGCTTCTGAAGCGCATGGTGGCCGCCGGGCAACTCGGCCGCAAGACCGGCCGCGGCTTCTACGAATACCCGCCCATCGCGAAGGGCGCCTGATCCCACCGTGGAGCCGCTGGATCTGAAGATTCAGGACTCGGTCGCGTTGATCGAGTTCGGGGATCCGGCGAAGCGCAACCTCCTCACCGTACCGCTGCTCGAAGCCTTGCCGCTGGCAATTGCCGAAGCGGAAGTGCGGGGCGCGCGCGTCGTCGTGCTGCGCGGCAGAGGCGACGTGTGGAGCGGCGGCTACGACATCGGTGCGATTCCCGCCGACCTCTTCGATGTGGATCCGCGGGCGGCGCTCGAGCATCCGTTCGAACGCTGTATGCGCGCCGTTGAAGCGTGTGTCGTGCCGACGATCGCGGCGGTGAACGGCCATGCGATCGGCGGTGGCGTCGAACTTGCCGTGTCGTGTGACCTGCGCTGGGCACGCGCCGGCGCCAAGCTCGGCGTGACTGCGGCGCGTCTGGGGCTCGTCTATCCGCACTCCGGCCTCGCGAAATTCACGCGTCTTCTGGGTCCGGCCAATGCCCGCCGTCTGCTGTTCACCGGCGATCTCTTCGACACGGCCACCGCGGAACGCATGGGCCTCGTGGACCAGGTGGTCGCGGCCGGTGAATTCGACGCCGAGGTCCGAGCCCTCGCGGCCCGCATCGCCGCCGCCGCGCCCATTGCCGTGCAGGGCATGAAGCAGGTCCTCCGGCGCCTCGAAGAAGGCACCCCGCTCGATGCGGCAGAAGTCGGCGACATCCTGCGCTTGCAGCAACGCTCCTTCGCGAGCGAGGACTTTCGCGAAGGCCGCGCGGCGTTCGCTGCAAAGCGTCCGCCGCGTTTCCGCGGGCGTTGACCCAAGGATGCCGGCGCTTCCCGAGGTTCGCGTCCATCGCCCCGGACGGGCGCTCGCGCTCATCGCCGTCGCGCAAGTGTTGGCCATGACGCTTTGGTTCTCGGCCACGGCGTGCCTGCCGTCGCTCCGCATCCTGTGGAATCTTTCGCCGTCGGCGAGCGCCTGGCTGACTGCCGCCGTGCAACTCGGTTTCGTGCTCGGCGCGCTGGTTTCCGCCGTCTTCAACCTTCCGGACCGGCTGCCGCCGCGGCGTTTGTTCGCCGGCGCGGCACTCCTGGGCGCGCTGCTCAACTTGCTCTTGGCGTGGGCGGCACAGGGAGCCGCGCTGGCACTCGTGTTGCGCTTCTTGACCGGCGTCTGCCTGGCGGGCGTCTATCCGCCGGGGATGAAGATCGCCGCCGGACATGTCGACTCCAGCCGCCGTGGCATGGCGATCGGACTGGTCGTAGGTGCCCTGACGTTGGGCAGTGCGACGCCGCACCTCGTTGCGGCGCTCTTGGGCGATGCGCGCATGCCGCATCATTTGGTGCTGACAGTGTCGAGTGCCTTGGCGGTGGTGAGCGCTCTACTCGTTGGGCGTTTCGCCACCGATGGACCGTATGCGAGCCGTCCCGTGCCGTTCGATGTCCACGAAATCGGCCGGGTGCTGCGGAGCCGCGCCCTCCTGCTCGCCAACCTCGGATACTTGGGCCACATGTGGGAGCTGTACGCACTCTGGTCGTGGCTCGCGGTGTTCTTGGCGGCGTCGATGCGCGGCAGCAGTCCCGCAGCACCGCGTCTGGTGGCTTTCTTCTGTATCGGAGTCGCCGGCAGCGCCGGGGCGATCGTCGCCGGCTGGGCCGCGGATCGCATCGGCCGAACCGCGGTGACCATGGCGGCGCTCTGCGTCTCAGGGGGGTGTTGTTTGCTGAGTGCGCTCTTCTACGGTGCACCGCTCTGGCTGCTCGTGTCATTCGGCGTCGTTTGGGGCGCGAGTGTGATCGCCGATTCGGCACAATTCTCGGCCTGCGTGACCGAACTCTCGGAGCCCGAATACATGGGCACGGCGCTGACGTTGCAGACGAGCCTCGGTTTCGCCCTGACGCTGATACCCATTTGGACATTGCCTTGGGTCGCGACCCACGCCGGCTGGCAATTCGCGTTTTGGATGCTGGCACCCGGCCCGCTCCTGGGAGCGTGGGCCATGGCGTCGCTGCGCCGCCATCCGGACGCCGTGCGCCTCGCGGCCGGCCGGCGTTGAACGCGGCAGTGTCTACTTGAGCAGCAGCAGTTTGCGGGTCAGTGTTTGCCCGGCAACTTGCAAACGGTAGAAGAACAAGCCGGATGAGACGCGATGGCCGTTGTCGTCGCGGCCGTCCCAGATTGCGCCGTGCACTCCGGGCGCCGCACTGCCGGCCACGAGCTGCCGCACCTGCCGTCCGGATGCATCGAAGATCACGAGCTGCACCCGCACCGCCGTGCCGGCACCGGCCGGAATCCCGTACTGGATGCGCGTCGTCGGGTTGAAGGGGTTCGGGACGTTCTGCTCGAGGAACGCCACCTGCGGGGCGCGCGCCGCGACCGGATCGCCGCTTCCGGGCCCGGCGTCGGTCGGTTCATCGATGCGATAGCCGTACAGGCCGCTGCGTTGCGCGTCGTGTTTGAGCATCGGCCACTGTGCCGCCGCCCGGTTGTAGGGAACCGGGAAGTCCCAGATATAGAGGTTTTTGTCCCAGCCCATCAGCACGAGGTCGATGCCGCCGTCGCCGTCCACGTCCTCGGCGGTCGGGACGGAGCGGATGAAGTCACCGACCGTGAGTGGGAAGCCCGGCAGGCTCTGCCCGGTCCAGGTCCAGCCGTACAACAAACCGCCTTCGTTGCCGAACATAATGTCCGGTACGCCGTCGCCCGAGACGTCGGCGACGATCGGTGAGCTTTCCGACGTGAAGCCACCCGTGATGATCGGCCAGCCGGGCAGAGTTTGGCCTTGCGAGTTGAGGACCAGCAGCTGCGATTGCAGGGCATCGGCGTGATTGAACGCGACGACGATCTCCAAGAGGCCGTCGAAGTTGAAATCCGCCAGTGCCGGCGACGGGCACTTGGGATTGCTCTTGACGGGCAGGCTGACCGGGAAGCCCGGCAGCTGATTGCCGGTCCTGGTGTTGTAGACGTTCACCGCGCCGCCTTCGGTGATGAACACGACGTCCAGGATGCCGTCATGATTGATGTCTCCCACCGCGGTGTTGACGAACGCCGACGTACCGGCGGTCTTCGGGAAGGTGCCGACGTTGGTGCCGTCCGCATTCCAGATGTAGAGGGTTCCCGACTGGGCGCCGAAAATAATTTCCTTCTGCGGATCGCCGTCGACGTTGGCGAACGACGGCGAACAACGCATGTAGGTGCCGAGGCCCGACTTGAAAGCGGCCTGCGCGCCGACTGGCGTACCGTTGGGATGCCAGGCGTACAGATTGCCGTTCTTGGCCGGAGCCCACACCTCGGCGAGACCGTCGCCGTCGACATCCATCACCGCCGAATCACCCCAGTAGCCCTTCTGCGCGGTCGCGAAGTCGGGATTCTGCGGCCAACCCGGCAACATCGAACCATCGCCACGCACGATGAACGCTTTGTTGGAGTCGTCCCAACTCGTCACGAACACTTCGAGGCTGTGGCCGTTGCGGTTCATCTCGCCCAAGGCCAGCGCCCCGGTCACGATGTGAACTTCGGTCGCGAAGACGCCCCAGGTTTGCGGATCGCTGTCGTCATCAAGTACTTCGATGCCGTTCGCGGACCAGGCGTACAAGTGGTCGTTGCCGGCGACGATTTCCTTGCTGCCATCGCCGTTGATGTCACCCACCGCCGCCGAACAGGAACTGGTCGAGCCCAGTCCGATCGGCCAGCCGGCGAGTTGTGCCGGGTTGGTGTTGATGCTGGCGATCGCCGACGGGGCGCTCTCGTTGCCGGAGCTGTCGACCGCCGTCGTGCAATAGTAGTAGCGGGTGCTCGGGGTGAGGCCGGTATTCCGCAGGTACGCGGTCCGTCCCAGGCAGTCGAGGGTGACGCGGGCCCACGGTGCGAGGCCGGTTGTCGAACGATAGACGTGATAGCCGCCGAGGTCGGCCTCCGCATTGGGAAACCACCGCAGCTCGATGACGTTGGCGCCGCTGCTGGCGTCGAGGACCGGCGCTGCCGGCGGAGCCGGACCGCGCAACGTGATGCGCGACGTCAGGACGCGGGCCCGGCTGTCGGTGAGGGCCATCGTCAGTAGATTTTCGGCGAGGCTGTTTTCCTTGAGCCGGAAACGCGTCGCGCCGGCCAGCTCCTGCATCGAATTGGCGCGGCCATAGGCGACCAGGCTGGTGGTGAGCACCACGTCCGGGTCGGAGGACGTGAGTGTGGCGCTGAGGCCGTCCGCCGCGCCGGTACCGTAATTCTTGTAGTACGCCACCAAATCGAACACTTCGCCTGCTTGGATGACGCCGTCGTTGTTGCCGGTCACCGAGTCGTCGACATCGAGCAGTGACAGCTTCATCTTGGGGGCGTGCACCACCCGGTTGACGACGTCGGTCCACGTGGACGTACCGCTCGTGGTCACGAAGGTGAGCGGCAGCACCGTGCCGTCCGGGGTGTTCGCCGCGGCGGTAAAACGCACCGAGTTGGTGAACGATCGCGTCGTGCCGGCGGAAATGCTGGACAATGAATACGTGCTGTCGCCGACCGAGGCCCAGGCGCTGGGGATTCGCAACTTGCCGCTCGGCGACGATGCCGACGCATTGCCGCTGTTCAGGAACGTGCCCGAGAGTTCGATCGTTTCGCCTGCGTCGATGACGCCGTCGCTGTTGCCGTTCGAGTTGCCGGCGAGGTTGTCGTCGACGGTCAGGCTCTGATTGCTGACGTAGGCGCCGGCCGTCGCGGTCACGGCGATGGTGCCGAGGAACGTCGTCATGTTCTGGCCGCTGACCGTCACTTGCACGCTGCCCGCCGACTCGGCACGGAACGGCAGAACCGCGTCGCCGCTGACATTCGTGGTGCCGAACTGATATTCCTCGGTGCCTTTCTGCAGGCAGACGAGCGCCCCCTGCCGGGACGTGCCGCCCACCGTGACGTGAACCGTGATGTTCCCCAGTCCGAGCCCGATGCTCGACGGAGCCGTGACCGCGGTCACACCCAAAGTGCACGTATGGAACACCAGTTCCGGATCGCCGAGGTAGTTGTAGATCATGTGGCTGTAGTGGTCGGCGGTGTCGAGCCAAGCGTTGGGCGTCTGGGCGATGCGGCTCTGCACGAACGCCTCACCGAGATGCGAGTAGCCTTGCTGATAGGCCGCCTGCATGAAGCCGCGGTTGTAGGCGCGCGATGCCAAGGGGTTGGCGGAGCGGCTGGCGCCGAAGACGCCGACGGCGCCGCCCGTGGCCTTCAAGAAGGTCTCGCCCAAGCACGGAAAATCGAACGCGGTCGCGGTGCAGTTGAGCATGTACAGGACGAAGCGTTTGTCGCTGTTCGTCGCCGCGAGGGCGTCGCTGTTCTGGTAGCTCACGTCGCCACACGACATGTTGTAGCGGTACCCGTGGCCGATGTGATTGACAAAGCCGTAGCCGGCGTTGATTTCGGTCTTGGTGTTGGCCAGAGTCAGGGGCGTGGAACTGGGATAGGCGGCGAAGTTGTCATAGAGCCTCTTGCTGGTGTTGCAAGCCCCCAGGAAGGCGATCATTTCCTCGCAAAATCCGCCGCCATCCAAGTTGATCGCCTGGGACGGGTCCCAGCCGACCGGGAACAGCACTTCGCCCAGAAAGAGAGTCTTGTTCTGATAGTTGGTCGACACCGGGTTTTCGTACGCCATGACCTTGGCGACGAAGGCCGCGACTTCCGGGCTGGTGGAGAACGGGCCGCGGCCCACGAAGACCTCGGCGTAGAGATCCGTCGAATCGCCCGGATCTGCGGCGCCGAGCGCCGCCTCGCCGAAGATGCCATCGCCGTCCTTGTTCCAGTTGCCGTCGAGGCAGGCGAAATAGGCGTCGGTCGGAATGAATTGTTCGGTTGGTTCACTGAACGTCGAGAATCCGTAGCGCGCCGGCAGCACATCGGTATCGCCGCCCATGAGGACGTAGCGCACCGCCCACTTCGCGTAGGCGTCCTTGATGAAGGTGCGGACGGTCTCCTGCACATCGCTGCCGCGGCGGTAATTCTGCTGGATCCATTCGACGCTGCGAACCACGGTGGGCACCCCGCGGCGTGTCTTCCAGTCGGCCAGGACTTGCCACGCCGGTGCCAACGTATCGTTGGTAATGATGACCGCGTCGACATCACTGCCCTCGAGGCTTGGTGCGGCGGTGGGTTGGAACCCGCCAGGTGCTTTCTCGACCCGCACGCCGATGCGGCGGTCATAGCCATCGAGTGCGGCGGGATTGGCGACGAGCCGCTCGACGGTCAGGCGCGTATCGGCTTCGTTACCGGCGTTGTAACGTTCACGCTGCAGCGGCCGGCTGCCGCCGGGCGCCAATTCGATCGCCAAGTCGATGCGGGTCGCGGCGGTGACGCGCAGCGTGGCGGGATCCCAACGCACCGGATACACGCGCAGCGACAACAACTGATAGCCCTGCAGTGTGCCCTGGCCGGAAAACTCACCGAGCACGGCCGGATACAACCCGCCCGGTGCGGCCGCGGCAATGAGGCCCGGGGCGCCCGGCTTCGGTCCCGGTAACGTCGAGGCGCCGGCAGCGAGAGTCGCCAGATGCACGGGTTGCGTGGCGTCGCCAACGACGGCCTCACCGGTCGCCTGGGCTGTGAGCCCGATTAGCCGGGAACCGGGCGGCACCGCCAAGGTCACGAGTTCGAAGGGGATTTCGGGACGCCCTGGCTCGGACGTCGTTTCACACCCCTCGATCGTCAGCCGCGCCGCATCCACGGGGCCAGCGACCTGCACGCGTGCGGCATCGAATTGAAAGGTGTGGTGGAGCGTGAGGGCCGCGGCGCGCTCGGCCGTTGCGGCAACTCCGAGGCCGACAAAGCAACAAGCCGCAACAATTCGCCCGCACCGCATGGCTCGCGCTGCGGGCGATCTTGCATCCTGCAGCGGCATGGGCGACGGCCTCCGGGGCGAGCATGCAGCCGGAAACGGCAGCATGGGAGTACAACCACAGAGGATACCATGATTCCAGACGTCGGCTCAACCTGCCGTTGCCACCGGGCGTTCCTCGAGTGCGAGCGCCGACACCGGGCAGAAGCGCACACACAAGTCACAACCGATGCAGGCGGCGTCCTCGCATGTCAGGTCGAGCCCGATCATGTCGAGAGCCCGTGTCGGACAAATGGAGACGCAACCGGCGCAGTCGACGCAGGTGCGCTGATCGACTTCGATGTGGAATCGTCCGGCGCGAGCATTCATCGCCTTCACCATAGCATTCGCGTCGCTTTCAGGACCAGCTTCGGATGCGTCGCGAACGCCGCCCGAAAGATTCCGGTGTAGTCGACGCTCGTGCCGTCGACATCGCCGACCACCTTGCGGAGCGAGTCTACCGCCCAGTCGATCTCGGTGTCGTCCATCGTGAAGAAGAGTTTGCGCAGTTTGTAGAACAAGTCGTTGGTCCGGCCGACCCGCTTGTGCCAGCGCTGCTGATAACGGGCGAGCCGTGCGGCGCTCAAGTCGCCGTCGCGGAGCGCCGCACCGAATTCGTCGCCGGCCTCCTCGGCCGATTCGAGCGCGTTCATGATGCCGCCGCCCGAGAACGGGTTGTTGGTATGTCCGGCCTCACCGACGAGCGCCGCGCCGTCGACGACCAAGCTCGACAAGCTGTGCCCGCCGGACACCGATCCGCCCACCGTCGCCAGGATGCGGCTGTGGGGAAAGCGTTCTTGCACGAATGCATCGAGCCAGGCACGCGCCGAGCGCGGGTGCGTACCCTTCACATGGATGCCGAGACCCACATTGGCGGTGCCGTTGTCCTTCGGGAACACCCACGCATAGCCACCCGGTGCGACCTCGAGCCCGGCATACAGATCGATGAACCGGTCGCCGGGCGGCACGTCATCGAGCCAGTATTGCAACGCCGAGTGCACTTCGCCGATCGCCCAGGCCTTGCGCAATCCCAACCACTGACCGGTGAACGACTCGACGCCGTCACACCCGAGCACCAGGCGCGCGGCCACCGTGACGCCGGCATTGCCGTTGGCCCGGTCGAGGGCCGTGACCACCCGCCGCCGGTCTTCGTACGGCCCGATCCCCGTCACGTGCAAGCTGGTGCGCAACTCGGCGCCGGCCTCGACCGCCTGGCGCGCCAGCGCTTGATCGAAGCGATCGCGATGCAACTGGGTGCCGATGCCCGGAATGCGGCGCGCGACACAGGTGTCGCCGGGCCCAAAGAGACGCGCGCCGTCGATGGAGCCGGCGATCCACTCGTCGCTCAAGGGAATGAAGTGGCGCAATTCATCGAGTGATCCGGCGGCTTCGCCGCAGCGCACCGGTACCCCGACCACCGGGCGTTTTTCGGCTACCACGACCTCGAACCCTTGGCGCCCGAGCGCGGTCGCGACGAAGGAGCCTGCGGGGCCCGCGCCGATGACGAACACGTCCACTTGCCGCACGTACGGTTGCCTCCCACCTTTGGAGTTGCGGTCAGGTCGCGTCGAGGACGACCAGTTCGACGCCCGATTCGACTGCCGTCCCGACCGTCGCATGGACTTCGCGCACGGTGCCGGCCGACTCCGCCAGCAGTTCGTTTTGCATTTTCATGGCTTCCATGACGACCAGCGGCTGGCCCGCCTTGACCGTGTCGCCCGGCTTGACGTGCACTGCCACCACGAGTCCCGGCATCGGCGCTTCGAGCACCGTGCGGCCGGTGGCCGTCTCGGCGGTCGCGGTGCGTGCGGCGAGTGCGAGTGCGTCCAGCACTTCGAGCCGGCGATACTTGCCACCGATAGCGACATCGTACAAGCCGCGCCGCGGGTCCGCGGCGCGCGTGTGTGCCAAGACCGATTCGCGATCCAAGAGCAGCGTCAAAAGCGAGTCGTCACCGAGGCGCATTGCGTCGACTTCGAACCTCCGGCCCTCGATGTGGACGGCGTAGCGCGGTGCTTGGCCTTCGATCTCGACGTTCCACGTGCGCCCGGCGGCGCGCACCGTGTATTTCATATGTTGCCCTCGTGGGCGCGGCCCGCCCAGGTCCAGGCGCTGTCGCGCTCGGGGCGCGGCACCTTCGGTGTCCGGTCGAATTCATAGGCGCGGATTGCCGCCACCACAACGAAGCGCAGCATTTCTTCGTCGGACGGGGAGAGCACCTCGGGCTTGAAGTAGCGCTCGATGAAGCCGGTGTCGAGATCGCCGGCGGCAAACACCGGGTGATCGACGATCCATGCCAAGAACGATCGGTTGCAGCGGATGCCTTCGACCTGCAAGTCGTCGAGGGCGCGCCGCATGCGCGCCAGCGCCGCCGGACGGTCCTCGGCCCAGACCGCCAACTTGCCGAGCATGGGATCGTAGTACACCGGCACGTCGTAACCTTCGTAGACGCCGAAGTCATTGCGCACGCCGGGCCCGTACGGCACCGACAACTTGGCGATCTTGCCCGTTGACGGCAGGAAACCGTTCAACGGGTCCTCGGCGTAGATCCGGCATTCGATCGCCCAGCCGTGCGGTTGGATCGGCAGCCGGTCCAAGAACGACAGCACTTCGCCGCCGGCGACGCGAATCTGCTCCTTGACGAGATCCACGCCGGTGACGAGTTCGGTCACCGGATGTTCGACTTGTAAGCGCGTATTCATCTCGAGGAAATAGAACGTGCCCTGCTGGTCGGCGACGAATTCGACCGTGCCGGCGCCGACGTAGCCGACGGCCTGCGCCAAGGCCACGGCGCGTTCACCCATCTGGGTCCGCAACTCGGGGGTCAGGAGCGGGCTCGGGGCTTCCTCCACGACCTTTTGGTGCCGGCGTTGGATCGTGCATTCGCGCTCGCCGAGCGAAACAACGTTGCCGTGCATGTCGCCGAAGACTTGGATCTCGATATGCCGCGGCCGCTGGATGAACTTTTCGACGAAGAGATCGGGGTTCGAAAAGGCGTTGCGCGCTTCCTCGGTGGTGCGCGCGAAGGCGCGCTGTAGTTCGTCCGGATCGTGGGCGAGCCGCATGCCCTTGCCACCGCCGCCGGCGGTGGCCTTGAGCATCACCGGGTAGCCGAGCTCGGCGGCGATGCGCATGGCTTCGGCGGCATCGGCCACTCGCCCGGGGCTCCCCGGTACGAGCGGTACGCCGGCCTGCCGGGCCAAGTCGCGGGCCCGGATCTTGTCGCCCATGCCGTGCATCGCCTCAGGCGTCGGACCGATGAACGCGATGCCGGCGGCGCCGCAGGCGCGGGCGAAATCGGCGTTCTCGGCCAGGAATCCGTACCCGGGATGGATGGCGTCGGCGCCCGAAAGGCGCGCCGCCGCCAGGATTTTGTCGCCACGCAGATAGCTCTCGAGGCTGGTGTTGCCGCCCAGCGCACAGGCCTCGTCGGCGCGCGCGACGTGCAGCGCGGTGCGGTCGACGTCCGAGTACACCGCGACACTCTCGATGCCCAGTTCGCGGAGTGCCTTCATGACGCGGACGGCGATTTCGCCGCGGTTGGCGACCAGCACCTTGCGAAACGTTCGCCGGGGCACGGCGGCGCCGGGCTTAGAGCGGGATGTTGCCATGCTTCTTCTTTGGCAGTGCCTGGCGCTTGGTGGCCAGACTCTCGAGCGCCGCAATGAGCTTTGGGCGGGTGTCGCGCGGCTGAATCACGTCGTCGAGATACCCGAGTTCCGCCGCCACGTACGGGTTGGCGAACTGGGTGTTATATTCGTCGACGAGCCGGCGGCGTTCGGCGTCGGGATCTTGGGCGGCTTCGACTTCCTTGCGGTACAGAATATTGACGGCCCCATCGGCGCCCATGACCGCGATCTCGGCGGTCGGCCACGCCACATTGTAGTCGGCGCGGATATGCTTGCTCGACATCACGTCGTAGGCGCCACCGTAGGCCTTGCGGGTGATCACCGTGAGCTTGGGCACCGTCGCTTCGCAAAAGGCGTACAGCAGCTTGGCGCCGTGCACGATGATGCCGCCCCATTCTTGCTCGGTGCCGGGCAGGAAGCCCGGCACGTCTTCGAACGTCACGAGCGGAATGTTGAAGGCGTCGCAGAAGCGGACGAAACGCGCCGCCTTCACCGACGACTTGATGTCGAGCACTCCGGCCAGCACCTTCGGCTGGTTGGCGACGATGCCGACGCTGCGCCCGCCCAGGCGCGCGAAGCCGACGACGATGTTCTTGGCGTAGTAGGGGTGGATCTCGAAAAAAGACCCGTCGTCGACCACGCGCCGGATGACATCCAGGATGTCGTAGGGCTTGCGGGGATCCTGCGGTACGGTGCTGTCGAGTGCGGCGTCCCGTCGGTCGATGGGGTCGGTCGCCGGCAGGCGCGGCGCATCTTCCATGTTGTTCTGCGGCAGGTACGACAGGAGCTTGCGAAGTTGCAGCAAGCAGTCGGCGTCGTTCTTGGCCAAGAGGTGCGCGACGCCGCTCTTGGAGTTGTGCGTCATGCCGCCGCCCAGTTCCTCGAACGTGACGTCTTCCTTGGTCACCATCTTGATGACGTTGGGCCCGGTGACGAACATATGCGACGTTTTGTCGACCATGAGCGTAAAGTCGGTGATGGCGGGCGAGTAGACGGCGCCGCCGGCACACGGACCCATGACCGCCGAAATCTGCGGCACGACACCCGAGGCGAGCGTGTTGCGCAGGAAGATCTCCGCGTAACCGCCCAAGCTCTTGACGCCTTCTTGAATGCGGGCGCCGCCGGAGTCGTTGAGACCGATGATCGGAGCGCCGTTCTGCATCGCGAGATCCATGATTTGCGTGATCTTGCGGGCGTTGGAGAGCGACAACGTGCCGCCGAAGACGGTGAAATCTTGCGCGAAGACGTAGACCAGCCGGCCGGCGATCGTGCCGTGGCCGCAGACGACTCCGTCACCGACGGGTTTGCGGTCGCCGATGCCGAAGTCGGTGCAATCGTGGGTGACGAATACGCCGCGCTCCGCGAAGGAGCCCGGGTCGAGGAGAAGTTCGATGCGCTCGCGGGCCGTCATGCGTCCGGCTTCGTGCTGCCGGGCGACGCGCTCGGCCCCGCCTCCCAAATGGGCTTGGCGCCGGCGTTCGTCCAGTTCCGCGATCGGATCGCGGCGGGTGTCGGGCTTCATATGGGATCCTCCGCGCGCGGTGAGGCCGCATTCGGAGCGGCCGCGGGCAATGTACCAGAGTCCGAAATGATTGTAAAATCACCTCTTGGCCCACCGGGCCGGGCGCCGGTGGGAATGTGGACGCGAGCCGGAGGGTACATGAAGCCGAGGACCTTGGGCGGACCCGTTGGCTGAGGCCGCGAACCCAGATGAGGTGCGCGAGTGGGTCCGCGCCGCCCAGGCCGGTGACGCGGCCGCTTTCCGGCGTCTGGTGGAGAGTCACATGCGCGCCGTGTACGGGCTCGGATACAGCTTTTTCCGCAATGCGGACGATGCCGATGACGTGGCGCAGGAAACCTTCGTACGTGCCTACCAGGCCCTCGATCGCTACGACGCGCGCTACACCTTTTATACGTGGCTCCGGACCATCGCGACGCGGGTGGCGCTGAACGAGATCGCCAAGCGCCGGCGCCACAAGACCGAAGCGGGAGAGGCGTTCGAGACGGCATCGGAAACGATCGCCGGCGAGAATCCGGACCCGATCGACGCGTTGTCCGAGGCCGAGCTGCAAACGGCGCTGCAGGCGGCCCTTGCCGATGTGCCGCCCGAATACCGCGCCGTTCTGATGCTGCGGACACAAGATGGATTGTCCTACGCGGAGATTGCGGCGATCCTCGACATTCCCACCGGCACCGTAATGTCGCGCTTGCATCGGGCGCGAGCCCTCGTACGCCGCGGGCTCGGCCGGCGCGGCGGTTTCGAACCTGATCGAGAGGAGCGCCGATGAGCGGCGCGCATATCGGCGACGAGATCGACGCTTGCTTGGACGGCGCGCTGACCGAAGCGCGGCGCCGGGCGGTGCTCGCGCACGCGGAGTCGTGCTCCGAGTGCGGCAGGGCGCTCGAACGCGCGTCGCGTTTGCAGCAGGCGCTCGGCCGAATCCCGGTGCCCGATCCCGGCACGACGTATTGGTCGGAGTTCACGGCGCGCGTCGAAGCGCGCATTGCGCCCCGGGCGATCGCGCCGGGAGTGGCGCGCGGCGCGGCGAATTTCTATGAGCGCCTTCTCGGGTGGGTCGCAGCGCCGGGGCGCTTCGGTTGGGCCGGCGTCGTGGGAACGGTGGCGGCGGCGACGCTGGTCGTCTACGTCGGGTTGCGCGGCTTTCAGCCGCGCGACGCGCACGTCCAGGACACGAGGCCTGCACCTGCACCTGCACCTGCACCTGCACCAGCTCCCGTACCCGCTCCTGCCGCGGCGCCAGAGCCTGCGCCTACGACTCGCGAACCGTTGGAGGCGCGCGCCCCCGAAGCAGGTGCGCCGTTGGCGGCGAACGAGCCGGTGCAGGCGACGCGCCGCAAGGCCGGAAATGCGGCCGCGCCCGTGCCATCGAAAGCCAAGGATCAATCGGCACCCGGGATGGCGAGCGACGAGGTGCGCGCCATCGGCAAAGCGAAAGCGGTGCCGCGGGATGAGACGCCGTTGGCGGCGCCCGGCCCCGTTGCGGCGGAGCGCTCGGATGCCGCCGGCGCCGTCTTGCAGGAAGAGGATGCGCGCCGCGATCCGGTGGCGGACTTCGTGCGCGCTGCGGTCGCCGGTGACTCGATCACTGCGAATGCCACCTACGCCGCGCTCACCGCCAACGGCTTCGCCGGCGTGACGCGCGATGATGCGGAACGTCTTCGAAGCTGGGCCGCTGCACCGGCGCCGCAGGCTCCCGGGGTGATCGACAAGTCATTGGCGCTTCGCAAGGTGACCGACGCACTGCGTGCCGCGCCGCGGCCGGTGCCGGAACCACCTGCCGGACGCGCAACGTCGACCCTTGCCGCACCGCAGAGTGCAGACGCGATGCGGCCCAACTTCGACGCGGGGAGTGCGGCCTTGCCGCGCCTCGAACCGCTCTTGGCGCTCGAAGCACTGGCTTGGCCACGGCGCACGGATGCGACTCTCCGTCCGGCCCTCGCGGCGCTGGCGGAGAAGCTGGCGCGTTCCGCGCCCAACGATGCGCGGGCTGCGGCGCGCGCCGCCGCACTCGCAGACTGGCTCGCGGAAACCAGCCCTTCGCGTCAAGAACGCGACCAATGGGACACGCTGCGCCAGAACATTCCCCAGCGCTGACGCCGGCGGCGTGGCGCACCGTGCAGTGCCACGCGCCGCGATGACCCACCGCGATGCGCCGCGACGCACCGCGTGCAGGCGCTGATGTGCGTCGAATTACGCCACGAAAGACCTACAGCGCCGGGCCCGGCGCCTGATACAATTCTGGAAGCTAAATCTCGCCCGCGATTCCTCCAAGATCGCAGCTCCGGAAAGTCCAATGACAAAACTGGTCCTCGCCGCGTGCGTGGCTCTCCTGGGTGCATTTGCACTGGATGGCCGCCGAAGCGTTCCCGACTGCTACATCACCCCGCAGTCGACCATCGCAGCGTACTGGAACCGGATGATCGAGCGCCGGCATGCCGAGGCGCTCCAATGTTTCATGGGCCCGATGCCGCGCGAAGCGAGCGGGATGATGCAGCTTCCAAACCTCGTCGAACTGCGCTGCAGTGGTTTCCAACTGGCGTGGCGCGGCCAGGGCATCGTCGATGTCAGCTACGACGTCGAATATCGCGTCACGCTGCGTGACTCGCTGGCGAGTTTTCCGACCGGCGACCGGCTGAGCTTCACCGACGGCGGCTGGAAGATCGACCGCCCGATGGTTGTCGCGGCGCGCCGTCCCTGAAATCTCGACGGACACGACTTCCGCGCTTGGGCGCACGTGTGGTAGCGTGCGCCGCATGTCTGTGTTCGCGATCGCCGATCTGCACCTGGCATTTTCCGTCGACAAGCCGATGGATCGATTCGGGCCCCAGTGGGTGGGACACCCGGAGAAGATCGCGCGCGCGTGGCGCGCCGCGGTCGGGCCCCAGGACACCGTGCTCGTCGCCGGCGACACCTCTTGGGCGATGCGTTTGGACGAGGCGCGCGCCGACCTCCAATACCTCGCCGACCTTCCCGGCCGCAAGATCCTGCTGCGCGGCAACCACGACTACTGGTGGGGCAGCCTCGCGAAGGTGCGCGCCGCTCTCCCAGCGGGCGTCGAGGTGCTCCAACACGAGGCCCTCCAAGTCGAGGGCTGGTGGGTGGCGGGGGCTCGCGGTTGGCTCTTACCCGTTCCGGGGACGACCCGCACCGACCAAGCGATTTTCGACCGCGAACTGGGGCGCTTGCGCCTGTCGTTGCAGGCGGCTGGGGCTTCCGGTCCGCGCCTCGCGATGCTGCACTATCCGCCCTGGATGCCCGGCTTCGAGTCGACCGCGGTCCGCACGCTGCTCCTCGAATTCGGGGTCGAGATCTGCATTTACGGTCATCTGCACGCCATGGCGAAAGGCACCTACCCGGACGGGACCTATGACGGGTTACGGGTCCACTGCGTCTCCGCGGATCTCGTCGATTTCACGCCGCAGCGGATCCTTTGAGACCCCCGGCCGGGCGCGGCCGCCCCTTCCTAAGTTTGTGAAATAATTCTCAAAGTCGTGCAAAAAAATGTCCCGCACGCCACGGAAACGTTGCGCGCAGAAAGGCACTGGGCCTACAATCCGCTTGCCAAGGCGCAGCTCTGCTGCCGCGCGGGGCCTCCCAGGGAGTGGGCGCTATCAGCCAAGCGTCCGCACCCGATCGGAGGGGGAGAGGCTCCCGGCTAGGAGCTGCGCCTTTGTTTTCCCCCCTTGTCCGAGTCGAAGCCAGGCACCATTCCAGGAGTGATGTGCGTGCTGCGTGGGCGTAGCTTCGTGACCATGCTGGATTTCTCGACCGAGGAAATCCATACGCTGCTCCGGGTCGCGACGCGTTTCAAAGATGACCTGAACGCTGGGCTGCCGCATCCGCTCTTGCCGGGCCGCACGTTGGCGATGATCTTCGCCAAGCCCTCGACGCGAACGCGCGTCTCGTTCGAGATCGGCATGCGCCATCTGGGCGGCCACGCACTCTTCTTGGCGGCGAGCGACATTCAGCTCGGTACGGGCGAGTCGCTCGCGGACACGGCGCGGGTTCTCGGCCGCATGGCCAACGGCATTGTGGCGCGCACCTACGCCCATGAGGACGTCGAGCAGTTGGCGAAATATGCCGGCGTACCGGTCATCAACGGCCTCTCGAACCTGCACCATCCTTGTCAGGCGCTCGCCGACTTACTGACCATTCAGGAGAAGAAAGGCCGCCTCGCCGGCATTCAACTGGCGTACGTCGGCGATTCGAACAACGTCACGCATTCGCTGCTCGAAGCCGGGGCGAAGGTTGGAATGCATGTCCGGGTCGGTTCACCGGCCGGCTATCAGCCTGACCCGGAAGTTTGGGAGCGGGCGAGCGTCGAGGCCCGCCGCACCGGCGCGCGGCTCGAGGTCATGGAGGATCCGGTGGAAGCGGTGCAGGGCGCGCAGGTGGTCTACACCGACACCTGGGTGAGCATGGGATGGGAGGCCGAGCGCGAAGAACGAGTCCGGCTTTTCCGCCCGTACCAGGTGAACGACGCGCTGCTGGCGCATGCTCATCCCGAAGCCATCTTCTTGCACTGCTTGCCGGCGCACCGTGGTGAGGAAGTCACCAATGAGATCCTCGACGGGCCGCGCTCCGCGGTCTTCGACGCCGCCGAAAATCGCCTCCACGCCCAGAAGGCGATCCTGGCGCTTCTGATGGCGTGACCTTGGCCGCGGGCCGGCGCCCTTTCGGGGCGGCGCTTGACCGGATTCGCACCGCGTTCTTATAATGGTGCACCCCTCTCCGTGCCGCCACGCGGCACATCATTCCCCGGAGACAGGAGACCGGCATGCAGGCCCGCAGGTCGTGGAGACTGGCGCTCGCCGGATCGTTCGTTGTCATCGCATTCGCTGCATCTCAAGTTGGCGCCGCGCCTCGGCGGATGACCGAGTCCGCCGACCGGATGCACCTCGAGTTCGAGATCGAATTGCCGCCCCCCGTGCGCACCGAAGTCGCGATCGCCGGATCGCCGTTCACGCGCCTCCTCTTCCCGGGCCTGCGGCTCACGGGATCGCCGGGCGCTCCGGAACTCTATGTCGATACCGAATGGCTCGCGGTGCCGCCAGGTGGTACCGCCACGGTTCGCGTCCTGGAACAGCAGGTCGAGGACCTGGGCGTTCTGCGTCTCGTGCCGCGTCCATTCGCGGCTGCCGAAGCCGGGCCCGGCATCGACGGCCGAGCCGGCACCGGGCCCGAGATGTTGCGCGAGGATCTGCGCTATGACCCGCGCGCCTATCTCGCCGATGGTGCTCAAACGGAAATCGTCCATCTCGGAGCGCCCGCGACACTGCGCTATCAATCCGTGGTGCGGCTCGAGATCCGCGCTCTCTTGTACGACCCACAGCGCGAACGGGCGCGCGTCGTCCGGCGGGTGCGCGTCGCCGTCGATTTCCGCCCGGCGCCCCGGATCGATGCCGATCACCTGGCGATCGCGCCGCCGGCATCGCCCGCCTGGGAACGCCTGTACGCGGGTTTGGTGTTGAATCCGGCCGCCGGTTCCGAGTGGCGGCGCGCCCCGCAGCGCACCGTACAGGCCGGCAAACCACTCGCAAGCGGACTCTTGCGGCCCGGATTGTTGGGCGAGGACGAATGGAAGGTGCACGTTACGGCCACCGGGCCGGTTCGCGTCACCGGCAGCGCCCTCGCGGCGGCGGGATTTCCGCAAGGCACACTCGCGACGGCGCTCCGGCTCGTGATCCGGCGCTACGATCCGGCAGAGCCGCTCGCTCCGGCGATCCTCGAGATCCCCATTCAGGTAGACGACACGAATCACGACGGTGTGTTCGACGCCACCGACAGCTTTGTCTTCTACGGCGAACATCCGCGTGACGATTCGACGAGCGAAGACCGAGTCGCGCGTGCCTCGGAGGAGAATGTGTACTGGCTTTCCGTCGTGCCGGGGGGAACACCGGCGCGGATGCCGGTCCGGGCGCGGCGTCCTGCCGCTGCCGCCGGCCCGGCGACATTTCAACAGAACATCACGTACGAGCAGGACTCGACGCTCAATTTGCAGGTGTTCGGTAACAACAACGACCCCGGCGACACCGAAGAAATGTACTTCTGGACGGGGGTCGGGGCGCGGACCTCGGTGACGGTGGCGCTGCCCGGCCGCGCCGCGGGCGCCGCGGTGCACGTTTGCGTCGAGACCCAGGAGGATTCCGATACCCGGGCGTTCCAGTTGTTCGCGAAAAGCGGGGCCGCGGACAGCGTGCTGCTCGCGACCAATTTCGGAACGAGTTCGACGGGATCCACCCCGCGCCAGACGACGTGCGGCACGATGCCCGACGCGTCGCTCGGCGCCAGTGATCTGCGGGCGATTTTGCGGGAAACGTTCCCCAGAAGCGGCACGCCGTACCTGGATCTGGTGCGCGTCGACTACCCAGCGACCTACGTCGCGGCCGGCAACCGCATCCGTTGCACGAACGGTGGCGGCGCCGGCGAGCAGTTCTTGCCGATCGGCGGCTTCACCGACTCGAATCTGCGCGCCTTCGACATCACCGATCCGAAACGCACTGCCGCATTCGACCTGGCGGGAGCCTACGCCGGCGGGGTTCTGACCCTGACCGACAGCATTGCAACCGGCGTCGTGCATTCCTACCTGGTCGTTGCCGATGCCTCGATTCCAACCGCGGCGGTTGATCTGGACCGGCGCGATGATATTCTGAGTGAACTTGCGACGACACCTCTGGGGACGTATGACGTGCTGGTCGTGTGCGCGGACATTCTCATCAATGATCCGGTTCTCGCAGAGTGGAAAGCGTTTCGTGAAGCGCAGGGCCACCGCCTCCGCATGGTGCGGGTCAGCGATGCGTGCGATGCGTTCCGCGGCGGGTTGCACCACTACGAAGGTGTGCACCGGCTCTGCGAACAGGCGTTTCGCAATTGGGGCATCGAGTTCGTGGTCCTGGTCGGCGACGGCAGCGAAGATGCAGCGCACCTGCTGCCGGAAAGCGGCCCGGATCTCGTGCCGTCTCGGCTGCGTTATTTCCTCGTGCCGTCGTCGAGCGATCCCGGCAATCCGCAGTATCGCAACGACATCAACGACAAGTGGTATTCGCAGGTTGCCGGCGGACCCTCGGATCCGATTTCGGACCTCATCGTCGGACGGCTCCCGGCCGCGAACAGCACCGAGCTGGCGGCGGTCTTGCGTAAGACGATGCTGTACGAGACCCCGGCGGCCGGCGACGACAGCGCCTGGCGCAAGCGCGTTCTGATGTTCGCGGACGACGAGTGGGTCAAACGCGCCGAGCCCAATATCGTGCACCGGCGCGGTTGTTTCGAACCGCTATTCGAAAAGGGCGTGATCGAGGCCAGCAACGTCGTGGACGGTGCCTTTCCGGGCGACCTCCGGTCGGTGCGGTTTTTCCTGCGCGAACATTCCGATCGCATGGGGGCCAACAACGATCCGCACGTGCCGTTCGTGCCGGAGCACCGGGCCGTCGATCCGGATTCGATCCTCGACTACTGCCCGAACGGCCAGCCCCACTCCGTGGGTAGCGCGGAGACCTCGTTCTATGGCGGCATGCTGGACGGCCAGGTCGGCAAGGCGCTGGTCGATTCGGTTGGCGCCGGCTGCCTCTTCTTCGCGTTGCAGTCGCATGCGAGCCGCAATGTCGTCGGTGATGAAGCGGTCATCAACAATGTCGAGCCGCCGTTCGTACCGCCGTTCCGCAACGACGGTAAACCGTTCATCTTCTTCGGCTTCGGTTGCCACCTGAACGAGTTCGGCCCGGCAGGCGAGAACGGCGGACGCATTCCGGGGGACTGCCTCGGCGAAAATCTGGTGCTGACGGAGTCGCGTGGCGCCGTCGCGAGCTATGCCAGCACCGGCTTCGAATTCCTGCAGGAGAACAACCAGTACCACACCTGGATGTGGCGGGTCATTTTCGAAAAACGCTATTCGCGTGCCATCGGCGGCGCGAGCGTCGCGGCCGACACGATCGCGGCGCGCTGGGGCCTCGGGGAACTGCTGGAACTCTCGGAAATCGGTTTTGGGGACCCGGATCTTTCGGCCCGCTATTGTGTTCTCGGTGACCCCATGTTGCGGCTCGATGCCGGGGTGCCGCGGGTGACGGTCGACCGCATCGACAATGGGTTTCTGCAGCCCGGCGGCCGCCTGGCGATTCGCAATCGACTGCAGCCTCTGGGCCTGCGGGTGACGCTGCGCGATGAACAGGGCCTGGATTCGCTGTGGGTCGTTGAGCGTTTTGCGGGCGGCGCCAACGTGCCGATTCCGAACGTCACCCGCATCGCCAATATCGATACCGCCGCGGCGATCGTCGCCAAGCGCAGCATCACGGTCGATTTCCAACTGTCGATCGATCAGTGCAACTTCGACATCGTGATCGGTGCGCGGGATCTCGCCGGGCGGGTGACGGAATTCGTCGGCCGCCTGCAACCCGAGCAGCGGCTCTTGGCGAATGGCGTGCCGATCACGAGCGGCGAACGGGTCGATCCGCGGACCGCCTTCGACTTCGAAATCCAAGAGTGTTCGCCGGTGCCGGGCGCGTTGCCGCTCGAAGTCCGCTTGGATGGCGCGATCGTCCCGCCCGAACTCTTGGTCATCCGGCCGGATGCCGAGCGCGTCAATTGGCAGGCGGAGTTCACGCCGCCTTGGCTCGCGGCCGGCACGCACCGGCTGCAGTTCGTGTATGCGGGTGACATTCTGGCGACCTACGACGTCACCGTCGGCGGCTTTGGAATGACGGAAGTCGTGGCGTTTCCAAACCCGTTGCGCAAGCACGACGACGCCATGCGCATCTTCTTTCACTTGGGCGAGCCGATCGCCGGCGGGCACCTGCGGATCATGGATTTGAACGGCCGCACCGTGGGGCGCGAGGATTTGTCGCAGCCGGGCGTCGTCAAGAGCGACGTGCAAGTGCCGCCCGGTGCGATCGGCAGCGGTGTCGGCCAGGACGATACGCACTGGAACTACGTGGAGCTCTTCCGCGCCGGGCTCGATGCGCGCGGCGATGCGCTCGCCAATGGCGTCTACTTGTACGAACTCGAGATCCGTGGCCTCTCGGGCCAGACGCAGCGCCGGCGTGATCGGGTCGTGATCATGCGTTGAACGGCCGGCCCGGCAAGGGCTCTACCGGGCCGCGCCGGATGTCGACCGGCCCGGTCGCAGGAACCACGGCGGCGGCGATGCGATGCAGCGCCAGTGCCAGCCCGAAGAACGTGAACAGAATTCCGAAAAAAGTCAGGCTGAGCACTACGGCGCTGACGGCGAAGACGGCGAGTGCAATCGCCACGGCTTCGGCGAGGGACTGGTCGCTACGGCGTCCGGTGGCGCGAAAACGCTTTGCCGCCCCGAGCGCCATGCCGATGCCGCTTGCCAGCCAGGCGACGTAGGCAAGGCCTCCCACCACTCCAAGACTTGCCAGGGCTTCGACGTAGGTGTTGTGCGCCACGTAGCCTCCCAGCATGAACGACGGGGAGTTGGCGCGAAAATTCCCGAGGCCGACGCCGAACCACGGATGGTCGAGGAACATCTGCCAGCCGCCTTCGAGCACATGCTGGCGGATTTGCAGCGACCGGTCGACCACGATGCCGCCGAACTGGGCGATGGATTCGAAGCGCACCCAATACACCGGCGGCAGCAGGAGCGCCACCGTCACCGACGCGATCAATACCGCAACCGCGTAGGGACGAGCGCGGCGGGCGCGCAGGACGAGGCCGACCAGGGTTGCGCCGAGCACGAGCATGCCGCCGCGCGATTGCGTCAGGATGACGGTACTGATCAGCAACAGGAGAATCACCACCAGCGCCCAGCGGGCGCGCCGCGCGACGTGGGCGAGACTCGCTAATACGAGCGGCAGAAGAGTGTTCGCGAAAACCGCCAGTGCATTGGGCTCGAAGCCAAGCCCTCCCAAGCGCAGCTCGCCGACCAATTCGAGCAGCTTGCCGCCGCCGCCGGCCCCGAGGAGGCCGCGCAACACGGCGAGCGTCGACACCGCGATCCCGCCACTCATCGCCAGGCACACGGCGACGACGCGGCGCGGCTCGCGCGCAAAGTGCGCAATCGCCAATGACGTCGACAGGCCACATGCGATGAGCAGCGCCTGGTCGCCGACGTACGACCAGTTCCGCGCTGCGAGCGTCGACGTCAAGCACGTGGCCAGGAGGACGGCGAGTGCCAGGCGATGCGGCCGCGAACCGAACTCGAGACGAGCGCCGCCGAGAACGTCATATACTAGGCGCGCGACAACGACGAGGAGCAAGATGCCGGCGACCGGCCCCGGGATGAAACGCCCGAGCGCCGAATAGCCGATGAAGAACATCACCAAAAGCGATGCGAAGGGCTGCGCGAAGAGCACCGCTCCGGCCACGGCGAGTACCAAGCCGCCGACGGTGAGGATCACGAGGCGCGGGCCGCGCAGCCAGAAGAGCGGCAGAAGTGCCACAAGTCCCAGCAGAAAGAGACTGGGCAAGCGCCACCAGCTCCGCGCGTAGCGGTCCGAGAGCTCATCCCCCATGCGGCGCCAGGTGTTCGTGTTCGGCCTCCTCGTCCCGCTGGCCGCAGCTTGGGGGCCCGGGGGAAGGCGTGTCAACGCTGGCAATCCCGCTTGGGGGCAACGCGTCGTGGACAGCCTGGCGCTCTTTGGCTAACGTCGGCCCAGTGGTGGGGAGGGCCCGTGGCGGGCCCGTGCTGCGGAGGACGCAATGACACCCGACTCGACGACGAACGCCAGGGCGCACGCCGACGAAGTACAACGTGTCTTGGCCGAACTGCAAACGCTCTCGACCGAACAGCGCAATCCGCGCACCCTCGACGTCGACTTGCTCGACAGTACGGCGATTCTGCGGCTCATCAACAACGAAGATCAAACTGTCCCCGGCATTGTCGGTGGACAGATTCCCGCCATCGCGCGCGCCGTGGATCTGGCCGAGAAGAGCCTGCGCAGTGGGGGAAGGCTGGTCTATGTCGGCGCCGGTACGAGTGGGCGCCTCGGGGTGTTGGATGCGGCGGAATGTCCACCGACCTTCGGAACCGACCCACGCCAGGTGGTCGGGCTCTTGGCCGGCGGCCTCGAGGCGCTCGTCAAGGCACGCGAAGGCGTCGAGGACGCCCAAGATGCCCCGGTCGAGGACTTGCGTCAGTTGGGGCTCGAGGCTCGCGACACCGTTGTCGCGATTACCGCCAGCCGCCGGACTCCGTACCCGCTTGCAGCGCTGCGTTACGCGCGCTCGATCGGCAGCTCGACGGTGTTCCTCACGTGCAACACCCCACCGGCGGATCTCGACGCCGACGTGATCATCGCCGCGGTGGTCGGGCCGGAAGTCGTTTGCGGCTCGACGCGCATGAAATCGGGGACGGCGCAGAAGCTCATTTTGAACATGATTTCGACGGCGACGATGATCCGCTTGGGCAAGACCTATCAGAACATGATGATCGACCTGCGGCCGATGTCCCGCAAACTCGAAGCGCGGAGCCAGGGCATCCTCATGAAGCTTCTGGGGATCGAATATGACGCCGCGGCCGCGCTGCTCGAGTCCGCGGGCGGGTCCGTGAAACGCGCCCTGTGCATGGGCATGGCGGACTGTGCCGCCGCCGAAGCCGACCGCCGGCTGGATTCCGCCGGCGGCGTGTTGCGGCGCGCCGTCGAATCACGCTGAAGGCAGGGAGGCCGCGTGCTCGCGCACTTGAGGGCGATCGTCGAGAAACCGGAACGGCGCATCGTCGGCCTCATGTCGGGAACCTCCATGGATGGCATCGACGCGGCGCTGGTGCGGGTGCGGGGTTCGGGGCTTGGTTGCCGCGTCACCCTCGAACGCTTCGAGTGCCGTCCGTACGATGCGGCGCTGCGCTTGCGTCTCTTGCACGCGGCGAGTGGCGAACCCATCGCGGTGGGCGAGTTTGCGCGCTTGCACGCCCACGTCGCGGCGGTTTTTGCCGAGGCGGCGCTCGCCGTCATCGGCGCCGCGGGGTTGGTACCGCGCGACGTCGATGCGATCGGCACGCACGGGCAGACCCTGTTTCATCACGCGCCGGCGCCCGGGCCTTTCGATCCTGAGCGCACGACGTGGCAAGCGGGCTCGCTGCCGGTGCTCGCGGCGCGGACCGGAATTCTCACCGTGGGTGATTTCCGGCCCGCCGACATTGCCTTCGGCGGCACGGGTGCGCCACTCGTCCCGTATTGCGACTTCGTGTTGCGCCGCAGCGCGACCGAGAACCGGGTGCTTCTCAATCTGGGCGGCATCGCCAACCTGACGTATCTGCCCGCCGGCGCAACGGCCGCCGCGGTTTGCGCCTGGGACGTGGGTCCGGGGAACTTGGTCATGGATGGCCTGGCGCAAGAACTCTTGGGTGAAGAGTGTGATCGCGACGGCGCGCATGCGGCGCGCGGCCGCGTCGATCACGAGTGGGTGGCAAGCCTGCTCGGCGACGAGTACTTCCGGCGTGCGGCACCGAAATCGGCCGGGCGGGAACAGTTCGGTGCCGGTTTCGTGCGCCGTGTGTTGGAGCGCGCGGCCGGGAGCGGCATGTCGCCCGAAGATCTTCTGGCCACCGCCGTCGAACTCACTGCCGGAGCCGTTGCCGACGCACTCCGGCGTCCGCCGCTCGGTGTAGGGCGCGTCGATACCGTGTATGTGACCGGCGGCGGCCGCCATAATCGCACCTTGATGCAACGCCTGACCGAACTCGTCTTGCCGGCGGCGCTCGGCGGCATCGAAGTCCTGGGAGTCGATCCCGACGCCAAGGAAGCCGTCGACTTTGCGGTGCTCGCGAACGAGACCCTGTGCGGCAATTCCGGCAACCTGCCGAATGTGACCGGCGCCCAGCGGGCTTGCATTCTGGGCGCGATCGCCTGGGCCGGCGACGGCTCGCGCCGGTTGGAGTCGACGTGATGCGGGCGATGGATCGCCGGGCCGCCGCGGTGTTGTTGTTGGCCGTCGCCGGTTGCCGGCCGGCACCGCGCGTCGATGTCGCGCCCGAGCGGCACGGGTCGTCGGTGCGCGTTGGGCTCTTGGTCCGGGCGCCCGAGGCCACCCTCAAGAGTCGCGGCGCGTGGCGAGCGACGAGCGACGAAGGCACCTGGACCATTCCGGACGGTGCCAGCCTGCGCGTTTGGATGGCGGATGGACGGCTCGCCGCGGCGCTCGAGGACGGCGTGTCGCATGGCGGCGCAACCGAGATCCGTCTCGATCCCGTCGGCGACGAATCGCTCTTGGTGGTGGGCACGACGCCGTACCGGGGCGGGTTTCGATTGCGTTCCGATGCCGGCAAAGTGACCGTGATCGATGTCTTGGACATCGAAACCTATCTGCGTGGCGTCGTCGGCTGGGAGATTGGCTGGCTGTCGAGCGATTTGCGCTCGGCGGTCGAAGCGCAAGCGATCGCGGCCCGCACCTACACCTGTACGCGGTTGGGACAGTTCGAAGTGCAAGGGTTCGATGTGTATGCCGACGAACGGGACCAGGTGTATAAAGGCGCGCTGCGCGACGACGCCGTCGTCGACCGCGCTATTGCGGCGACCAGGGGCCTCGTCTTGCGTTACGACGGCCAGTTGATCCAGGCCTATTACAGTTCCACCTGCGGCGGCTACACCTCGTGGATCGAACACGTCTGGCCCAAACCGGCCGCCGACTACTTGCGCGGCCAGCGGGACGCGGCGGCCGACGGCCGGTCGTATTGCGCCGATTCGCCGCACTTTCGCTGGACCGAGACTTGGACCGGTGCGGCGCTCGAGCAGACGTTGCGCGAAACGCTGCCACGCGTCCTGCAGTTGCCGCCGGAAACACGCGTCGGACCGTTGGTCGATCTGCGGGTGGTCGAGCGCGACGCCTCGGGCCGGGTCCTCGACCTGGATGTCGAAACCGCCGACCGGACGTATCGGGTCCACGGTGACGCGATTCGCTGGGCGCTTCGCCCGCCGCGCCGGCCGCTCTTGCGCAGTCTCATGTTCGAACTCGGTGTGGAGCGCGCCGGTGGTGCTCTGACGCGCATCGAAGTGCGCGGCGGCGGCAACGGCCATGGGGTCGGCATGTGCCAGTCGGGCGCGCTCGGCATGGCGCGCCGCGGTCTCGACTGCGAAACCATCTTGGAGCACTACTATCCCGGCGCGCGCTCGGCGCGGGCCTACTGAAGGAGAGAGCGGTGCAAATCGTCCTCATGCGTCACGGTTTGGCGGCGCACCACGGGGCGTGGTCCGATACCGAGCGGCCGCTCACTCCGGAGGGTGAGGCGGGAATCGTGCGCCTGGGCCGGGCGTGGCCGCACGGCACGCCGGTGCTGCGCATCGTCACGAGTCCGGCGCGCCGATGTCACGACACGGCACATTTGCTCGCCGCGGCGCTCGGTCAGCCGCCCGTCGTGGTTGAAAAATCGCTCCTCATGGAGACGCCAACGGCGAAGATCCTCGCGGGCTTGCGAAAGCATGCGACGGGTTCGTTCGTGGTGGTGGGGCACGCGCCGGATTTGGGCGAGATGGCGTCGGCACTGCTCGGCGCGGATGTCGCGCTGCGGTTTGCATGTGGCGGTGCCGCGGCGTTCACGGTCGAGGCGTTTCCGCTCCGCCAGCCGGGGGTCTTGGATTGGCTCCTCACGCCGGAAACCGTGGCGCCGCTGGATCGCGCCTCGGGATGAAGCGCGGCGGCACTCAGGGGCGCGCCAGAGCGCGAACCCAGCTCACGACTGCCGGCAACGGATCGCGCCACGACAGCGGCACCGGCACATCGACGAGCGGCGCGTTCGCGTCGGCGCTGTCGGTGTCGATGCACGGCAGCCGCCGCACGAGCTCGAGCCGGGCGCGCATCGGCGCGACTTGAATGCCGAGCGCGGCGGCGTAGGTGAGGGCGCCAAAATCCACCCCGTCGGCGGCGGCGAGGCACACTCCAGGTCCGGGCAGTGCAGTCGATGCATGCAGGGCCAGCCGCCCGAAGCGATCGGGCGCCCACAGCAAACGCGCGTAGCCGACGGCGCCGCGCGTCGCCATCCAGGTGGCGCTGCGTTGAACGACATCGGCGCCCTCGACGCTCGACACGAGAACATCCGGTGCCGGTGCCGGGGCCCAAGCCAGGACGCAAGAACCCGTGATCGTGCCGCTCCGGTCGCGTACCATCTGCACCTCGAGCGCCGCTTCGCCGCGTCCGAGGGTGCGCCGCAACGCGGCATCGGGCAGCGTCGTGGAGCCGCTGGCCCGATCCAGTCCGACGAAATCGAAATGCGGCGCGAGATCGCGCTCGGCGTCCGCGAGGAAGTCCATCCCGGCCGGCGAACAGCCGAGAACAAACGGCCGTGGCTCGAGCTTCGCAGCCAGTTCGAGGAGGGTCGCCCGCCAGCGTTCGGGGCGCGCCGCAAGCGGCGGCAGTACGTGCCGGCGCACACCGGCCACAAAGAGCGCCGGTTCGAGCCGGCGGGCCGAAAGCGTGATGACGTGCACCTGCCGCGCCCGCAAGCTGCGGGTGAGCGCGATGGACGGGCCGTGCGGGTCGACGAGCACGACGGGATGCTGCGCCCACGGTGCCGCGGCTGGCGCTGCGGCGTCGCCGGACGACGTGTCGAACGGCGCCGTGACCGGCATCGAAATCGGCGCCAACAGCGCGGGGTCGAATGCCGGCGGTGCATTGAACGCCGCAGAGTGCCGGGTCCGAACATCCAACTCGGGCACGCAGGTCTCCAGACGTGGTGCGGTGCGATGCTGGGTCCGGCAGCAGGGAGCATGCCGTCGACGGCGTGACGACGGGAGTGCGATGTGGTGCGGTTCGAATCGGTTTTAGTGACCGGCGCGTCGTCGGGAATCGGTGCGGCGTTCGCGCGCCGCCTCGCAACGTGCGGCACGCGTCGCATGACGCTCGTTGGACGTGATACGGAACGCTTGCAAGCGCTGGCGGTGGAATTGCGCCAAGCGGGCGTCCAGTCGACCGTGTGGAGTTGTGATTTGACGCTCCCGGAGGACGTTGCCGCACTCGCGGCGCATGTCGCATCGGAGCCGCCGGATTTGCTCGTCAACAACGCCGGCGCGGGCCACTACGGAGCTTTCGTGGATCTCGACGCGGCAGCACAATTGTCGACGATCGACCTCAACGTGCGGGCTTTGGTGGCGCTGTCGCACGCCTATGCGCGTGCGGCGAGCCGGCGCCAACGCGGTGCACTCCTGCTCGTGGCATCGACGGCGGGGTTTTTCCCGGTTGCGTATGAGTCCGTGTATGCGGCGACGAAGAGCTTCGTGATTCTCTTTGGCGAGGCTCTGGCCGAGGAACTCCGCCACAGCGGTGTCCTGGTGCGGACGCTCTGCCCAGGTTTTACTGCGACTGAATTCGCACGGCGCGCCGCCTTGCCCCAGAGTGTGGTCGTCGGGCCGATCGCCGCCGCGGCGACGGTTGCGGCGGCCGGAATTGCCGCTTTCGGTGGCCGTGAGGTGACGGTCGTGCGCGGCCGGCGCATGCAGATCGCGGCGGCTCTCGGCCGGCGTCTGCCGTACGGGATGCTGCGCCGCATGGCGGGATGGTGGATGCGGCGCGGCCTTCAGGCGACCGGATTGACAGCCCGCCGCCGAACCTGATACGTTGCCCCGGTTTGCGTCGTGGCTCATGTGGGGACGTAGTTCAGTTGGTTAGAACGCCGGCCTGTCAAGCCGGAGGTCGCGGGTTCGAGCCCCGTCGTCCCCGCCACCACGCGATTCTTCCGCCCCGCTCGCCTGTGATCGTCGGTGAATCAGCCCTTGCGGCGCAAAAGCAGCAGCGTTCGATCGTCAGGCGCATGCGCGCCCGCCAGGAACTGATCGACGCGCGCGAAGAGCTGGGCGCCCATCTCGGAGAGCGGCCCGTTCGATTCGAACAAATCCATCCACACTTCCGACTCGCCGAACAGACGCGGATTCTCGTTGTCGTCCGTCGACAGTACGTGGGCTTCGGGAATTCCGTCGCTCCACGCCGCGAGCAACGCGCCGGGCGGCAGTTCGGCGTGGCCTGATTCGAAGGTGGAGTTCGGCAAGAGGCCCACGGGCGGGCCGGTGGCAGCCAACAGAATCGGGGCGGCGCCGGGGCAGAGGATCGCGGGGAACTCCGCGTGTCCCGCATTGACGTATTCGAATTTGTGCGTGTTTGAGTCGAAGATCGCCAGAAAGAGTGTCAGGTACCCCGTCGTCTCGGAGATCTGTGCATGCACTTTCTCGACGATGCGTACCGGGTCTTGGAGTTCACCGGCCAGAGCGCGAATCGCCGCGAGCGCGTTGGCCATGAGGAGCGCCGCTCCGACACCATGCCCGACGACGTCGCCCAAGACGAGTGCGTAGCGGCCGTCGCCCAAATCGCGCACGTCATAGAGATCGCCACCGACTTCGGTGCTGGGTTCGAGGCGGGCATGCAGTTCGTAGCCTGCCGGGCACGGTAAGTCCTGCAGCAGGAGCGTGCGCTGGATGCGCGTCGCGGTGGCGATCTCGAGCTGCATGCGCTCTTGGTCACGCTTGGATTCCAGCAATCGCGCGTTGGTGATCTTGACCGCGAGGATGTTGGCAAGCCAAGCGAGCTGGCGCAGGTGCTCTTCCGTGTACGGCGACACGAGCTCGCGAGTGTCCGCATACAAAACGCCGATGACGCTCGTGTTGTCGAAGAGCGGCACGACGAGCGCCGAACGGATCTGCTCCAGGATGACGCTTTGCGCCACATTGAAACGTGGATCGGCGAGTGCGTCCTGCACGAGCAACGAAGTGCGCTCTTGGATGACGTTGTCGACGATCGTCCGGGAGAGTGCCAGTGCCGCCGTGCCGCCGGCGCCGGCTGCACCGCGCGAATGCGCTGCCTTGAGAACCGGCGCCCCTTGGTTGTCGAGGAGCAAAAGGCACGCCCGCTGACAAGGCACCAGCTTTTCGACCGCATCGAGGCAGGCATCGAAGATCTCCTGGTCCGACTGGTGCCGCACCAAGAATTCGCCCAGATTGCTGATGATGTCGAACAGCGTCCCGAGGGCGCGGGTATCGCTCGCCGGCACCGCGCGCACCTCGGTCCACGCCAGCTTGACGGTCGAGTCGAGCTTGCCGTGTTCGGTCAATGCCGGCTGCACGGTTGCGGCGTCGGCTTCGAGCGTCAAGACGACATTGCCGAGGGCGATCCGGTCTCCGGCATGCAACTCGCGCTCACCCACGAGTCGCTCGCCGTTCACCGTCGTGCCGTTGCGGCTGCCGAGGTCGTGGATTTTCAGTGCGTCGCCGGCGCGTTCAATGACCGCGTGTTCGCGCGACACCGAGGGGTGTTGCAGCGAGACCGGCAAGTCGCTGCGGCGCCCGATCCTGATTTCGCCTTGGGAGACCGGCCAGCGTCGCAGTGCTTCGCCCACCATGCCGACCAATTCAATTTTCATACGGTTCAAGGTATCGAGATGACCCGTGGACCGTCAAGCGGGCGTGGGGCGCGCCGCGCGGTCGACGAGCCACGTCACGCGTCCATCGCGCAATACGACTTGCTGCGCGGGGAGTGGCTCGTTGCCAACGGGCGGGGCAAGGACGCGCGCCAAAATGGCGGCTTTGGCGGCACCCGTCACCAGGAACAGTGCGGCACCGGCCGCGTCGAGCGCCGCGAACGTCAACGTGAGGCGCGGTGCGATGCGTGGCGCGGGTGTCGCGACGACGTAACGGGCGCGTTCGGCGACTGCCGGCTGGCCGGGGAAGAGCGACAGCGTGTGTCCGTCCTCACCCAAGCCGAGCAGCACGAGATCGAGGCGCGGCGGTGTGCCGAGCAATTGCCGGAGCTCGTTCTCGTACTCGAGTGCCGCCTCGTCGAGATCCGTCGAGTCGGCCGGCATGCGATGGACGCGGGCGCGTTGCGCCGGCGACGAAGCCAGGAACGCCGTGTGCGCCAAGTTGTAGTTGCTATCCGGGTGGTCGGCCGGCACGGCGCGCTCGTCCCCCCAGAAGAGATCGACGTTCTCCCATTGGATGTCCGTCCGGCGCCCGAGTTCGGCGTACAGGGCGCGCGGCGTGTCGCCACCCGCGAGCGCCACCGCGAAGCGGCCGCGGGCCGCGATGGCGTTCTGCGCCGCGAGCGCAAACCGGTCGGCCGCCAGACGCGCGACTGCCGCTCTGTCGCTCGCGACGACGATTTCCCGTCCTGCCACGCCGGCGCGCGCGCGGCTCATGGGACGTCCGCCAGGCGCGCCGCCATGTGGAGGGCATCTTCGAAGGCGGCATTGCGGCGCGGCCGCGCCAGAACGCGCGCCAGTTCGGCGCTCGAGTCGAGTGGTTTGACCACGAGACGTTGTGGCAACGGACAGGCATCCGGCCGTTCGACCCGGCCGATGAGCAGCGCTGGTTCGCGCTCGTCCACTTCGACGCTGAACAGAGTGTCGTCGGCGGCGCGTAGAACGACGCGCGTCAGGAGTGATGCGCCGGGGTCGAGCGCTCGGGCGGGGCGCGATGTGAGCGTCAGCCGCGTTTCGCCTTGCGGGCGTAGGAATCCCATCCTGCCACCGACCGGCGCTGCATTCCAGCCCAAGCGCGATCCCAGCCAGCCGGCGAAGAGCAGCGCCAGAGATCGACCGGCGGGCGTGTGCTCGACTTCGATCGCGTGCACCGAGGCCAGGAGTGCGTCGAAGGGCGGCGCATCGAATGGTGCCGCCGCGAGTTCACGCCATGCGTCGAGGCGCGACCACGCGACGTCGGCCACTGCGGGGCCGGACTCGGAGCGCGCCCAGCGTGACAGGGCGCCGAGTCCGGGTCCGGCGTCGGCGAATTGCGTCGAATCAATGACGAGCAGATCGACATGCCGCGCCAAACGCGTCAGCAGTGGGCCTTCGAGTGCAGCTTCGCCCGGCCACCACAGGGCGGTCGGCAGGTCGGGCACGAGGAGCGCCAGGAGCGTCGACGGCAGCCCGGCGGCCGCGGCCGGCGTGACGCGGATCGTAATCTGCTCGCAACACAGCTGCTTGCCGCCCGGCCCGAGCGCCTGACAGTGCGAGGAAATCCAGGCTTCGAGCGCCGCATGCTGTGGCACCGGGCCGGCATCGAGCAACACGAACGCGCGGCAGGGAATGACCTCCGAAACCCGCGCCACGACTTGCACTGCCGCGGCTTCGCCTTCGAGATCCGAAACGCGCACGATGAAGTTGAGCATCGAGGCGCGCAGGATGGCGCTCTCGCCGTCGCCTTCGCTCGCCGAGCGCCAGACGTGCTGCAGCTCGCGTTCGATCTCGGCGACGTCGACGGCGCGTGGGCGCCCGGAAGTGAAGGTTTCGAGAGCTTCGCGCTCGTTCATGCCTGTTGCCTCATGACCGGCGCCACGAACGGCCGCTGCGCTGCACCAGCGCGTCGGCTTTCCCCGGACCCCAAGTGCCGGCCTCGTAGGTGGGGATTTCCGTCGCGCCTTGCTCGAGCCAACGCTCCTCGATCGGATCGACGATCTCCCAGGATCGCACGAGCATGTCGCGCCGAATATAGAGCGACGGATCGCCGAGGATCGCATCCAGCAGCAAGCGCTCGTAGGCTTCGGGCGGCTCCTGGCCGAAAGACGTGCCGTAACGAAAGTCCATGTTGACCTCGCGCGGCTCGACATCGGGCCCGGGCGTTTTGGAGACGAAGCGCAATGAAATGCCCTCGTCGGGCTGGATGCGCAGGATGAGGGCGTTGGGTTGCGGCGGCGCTTCGGCGGCGAACAGCAAGTGGGGCACGGGCTTGAAGTGAATCGCGATCTCCGTGACGCGGCGCGGCAAGCGCTTCCCGGCGCGCAAGTAGAACGGCACTCCGGCCCAACGCCAGTTCTCGACCCGCAAGTCGAGCGCCACGAACGTTTCGGTGGTCGAATCAGGACTCACTCCCGGCTCGCGACGGTAGCCCGGCACCTCGACACCGCGCGACCATCCGGCGGCGTACTGTGCGCGCACGACGCGGGCATCGATTTCGTCCCGGCTCATGGGCCGGATGGCGCGTAGTACCTTGGTCTTCTCGTCGCGGACCGCGTCTGCATCCCAGGTCACCGGTGCTTCCATGGCGGTGAGTGCCAGAAGCTGCAGGGCGTGGTTCTGCACAATGTCGCGCATGATCCCGGAGGTCTCGAAGTAACCGGCGCGGCCCTCGATCCCGATATCTTCGCTGACCGTAATTTGCACGTGGTCGACGTATTTTTGATTCCAGAGCGGTTCAAAAATGCCGTTCGCAAATCGCAGCACCAAGATATTCTGGACGGTTTCCTTGCCCAGGTAATGATCGATGCGAAAGATTTCATTCTCGCGAAAGTGCCGCGCGAGTGTCGAGTCCAACTCGAGCGCGGTCGCCAGATCGCGCCCAAAGGGCTTCTCGAGCACGATGCGCCGGAAGCCGGGGACACCCTCTTGGTGCGCGAGCCCGCCACGTCCCAGATTGTCGGCGATGACCGGAAAGCTCGTCGGCGGGGTCGCCAGGTAGTAGACCCGGTTGCCGCGCAAGCCGAACTGCGCATCGAGGGCCGCGAGGTGCTCGGCCAACCCGGCGTACGCGCTCCGGTCGTCGAAGTCGAGAGAGTGGTAGCTGATGCGTGGTGCGAGCGTTGCCCAGGTGCCGGGATCGATCGGCCGGAGGCGCGAATGCTGTTGCACGCCTTGGTGCAGTTGTTCCCGAAACGCGTCGTCGGACATCGGCCGCCGGGCGACGCCGACGATGCTAAGTCCCGCCGGCACCTGGCCGGTGCGCACCAACCCGTAGAGCGCCGGCACGAGCTTGCGTTTGGTCAGATCGCCGCTGGCGCCGAAGATGACGACCGCCGCGGGTTCCGGCGTGCGCTCCAAGTGCGACCCGGCGCGGAGGGGATTCGCGAGATTCAAGTGCTCTCCCAAGGGTTCCACGGCGTCCAGCGAAGCATCAACACGAGGTCTCGAGATGGCGCGGCTTCGCTTCGCAGTGCAGTCCGGTGGTCGCGCTTGGCCGCCGCTAAAATTCAAGGCGGGCAGAGTTCGAAACCCCGCCCGCCTTTGTCTCCTGCAAGTCACGCTCCGGAGCGTTACGCCGAGCGCGGCAGGAGAGGGTTGTATGGGTCGCGCCTCTTTCAGAACGCGGGCCGAGTGTAATCGCGTCGGTCTGGAAGTCAAGGGTACCGGGCCCGGCCGAGCGACGCCCCGCTGCATTGACCGCGCCAGCCCCGGACCTACGCTCGGGAGCAGGGCACGCGCCTGCAGGCCCGAAGGAGATTCGATGGCGATGGCTGCAGCGCGTTCGGCCGCGCTTCCAGACGGTCCGCGGCTCGGCCTTGCCCTCGGTGGCGGCCTGCCCTTCGGGGCTGCCGCGATCGGCGTGCTCGATGTCCTCGAACGCCATTCGCTGCCGCCGGCCTGCATCGCTGGAACCAGTATGGGCTCCATCGTTGGATTGCTGTACGCATTCGGTTACACGCCGGCCCAACTCGAAGCGCATTTCGAGGCATTCTTCAAGACCAAGCGCCTCGTCTCGGTGCTGCTGCGTGATTTGCGGCCGTCGCGGTCGGGTTTCGTGCAGGGCAAGGAGGTCCTGCGCGCGATCTCGGCGCTCGTTCCCGAAGGCGTCTGCTTCGAGGACTTGCGGATGCCGTTCGCGGTCCCGGCCGCTTGCCTGCGGACCGGCCAAGAAATCGTCTTCCGTTCGGGCCCGGTCCTGCCCGCCGTTCGTGCCTCCATCAGCATGCCGGGCATTTTCACGCCGGTCGAATGGGGCGGCACGTATTTGGTCGATGGCGCGGTGATTTCGCCCGTGCCGGTTCACATTCTCCCCTTGTTGGGGGCTGACGTCGTCGTCCCGGTGCGTGCCGTGCGAGCCCACCCGCCCGGACCTCGCCAGCGTATTGCCGACGTGCGCGACATCGATGGCAGCGCACCGCATGTCGCGCCGCCGGGCCTTCTCCAACTGATATGGCGCTCGTTGTCGCTTCTGCTCCAAGATCAGTTCGCGGCGCTTGTCATGTCGCAATATCCGCTCCGGATCATGCCCGAGATCCCCGCCGACGACGCTTCCAATACACACAAAGTCGGTGCGATCATCGAACTGGGGCGTCGCGCCGCCGAGCTGCAAATCGATGCGATTCGCGCCGCCCTGCGAACGGTGCGCTCACCACGTGACGTCACACCGGGCGCCGCATCCTCCGAACGCCTCGTCACCTGACGCGGCGCGACAGTGCTGCCGAATCAGCCGATCTCGAGTACGCCGAGGCGGGCGGCCGCCACGGCGTCCAAATCGGCAAAGGAGTCGCGGATCGTGCCCACCGGACGCGCGACAACGCGCACGCCGTCGAGGTCGAGGTCGGCGGGACGGTGCAAGTGGCCGGTAATGACGGCGCGGAGGCGTGGTTCGAGCCGCAGCCGTGCCCCGATTGCGGCGCTTCCGAGGTAGGCGTCGTGAAATGCGACGTTGCCGAAGGCCCGGCGTTGCACGAGCGCGGCGAACGGCAGCACGTGGACGATGGCGACGACGTGCTCGGAGGCCGCCGTGGCGCGCAACTGCGAATCGAGAAACCCGCCCATGTCCGCGTCGATTTCGGCGTCGGTCGCCCAGGCGCCGAGGGCGCTGCACGGTTGCGCGCCCGGCGGCGGCGCGCCGGGGGGCGCACCGGTCGGCGACGGTCGCGGCCAAAACACGTGCCCCCGGTCGAACGCCCGCACCCCGCGCCACTGGCCGGCGGTGTACTGCAAAGTCGTGACACAGACATCGAGCGCCGGATCGCGGAAGCCATAGTCGAACCAGCCGGTCACACTCACGAATGCGACGTTCTCGACGGTGACGGCGTGCACGCCGAGCGCTTTGAATCCCGCTGCTTGGGCCGCGGCCGGCAGGTCGCGTTCATATTTGTCGCGGCTCGTTGGTGCCGACTCCGGCGGACCCTCGACAAAGAGATCGTGATTGCCGGGGAGGTAGAGCCTCACTCCCGGCACGGCGCGAAAGACCTCGAGACTTTGCCGCACCGCCGTCGTTGACTCCGCGAGGTCGCCGGCGATCACGAAGACGTCGGGCCGCAGCGCCACCGCACGGCGTGCGAGGTACGGCAAGAGCGCGGCGTTTTGGGGTGTCGCATCCGAGTGCAAGTCAGACGTGTAGACAATACGCACCGGCTTGCCCTTCGCGCCGCTCACGCACCACCGAGCGCGGCTCGGACCGCCGCGCTGACACTTGCCGCAGCGCCTTCGGCCGCCGCGAAGGCGCGCGCCGCGCTGGCGCGTGTTTCGGTGACGTACGCCGCGTCCGCTGCGCCGTCGAGATCCGCGAGATTCACCAGCACGTTGTAATACGCGCCCTCGGCCGCGGTCCGCGCGCAGGCCGCTGCGACCCCGGCATCGGAGCGCGTCGCCGCGAGCCCGATGCGCTCCGCGTCGCGGGCGAGCGTCGCGGCGCGCGCCGCGCGTTGTACGACACCGAGCGGCACCTCGATCGCCAGCCGCGTCGCGCTCTGCATCGCCACATCACGAGCGGTGCGCTCGGCATCGTTCGTGCGTGGCAAGCGGCGCGCGGCGAGCACCGCATCGAACGCCCGTGCGTCGGCATCCACGGCTTCCAGGAGCTCATCCTTGACGGCCTGCGCCTCGGTCCCAATGGCCTCGCTCGCCGCGACCACCTTGGCGTCCGAGCGCGGCGCCAACCCTGCGACCATTCCGGCCAGGGCGGCCGCCAGCGCGCCGCAAAGTGCCGCCGTGCTCCCACCGCCCGGCACCGGGCTCTCGGTGGAGAGCAGATCCGCGAACCCAACCAGCGACAGGCGGCGCAACCGCCACGCCGCTGCATCGCGCACCCGATACTCCACGACGCGCTCTTCGGGCACGAACGGCTTGAGTTCATCGAGACCGAGGGATCGCACCGCGATGTGCACCAGCTCGCTCTCCGGCACCGCCGCCGTGTGCCCTTGCTTGCGCAAAAAGTGCTGTCCAGCCGCCCGCAACACGGCCCGCGGTACCAGCCCGACGATTTCACTGCCGGTCACCCGCAAGCCGCGCTTTTCGGCTTCGGCGCAGGTCGCGTCGAACACCGCATGCAGCGGCGTGACGTTCAAATTCGTCAAGTTGATGGAGATTTGCGCCCGGCCATATTCGTCGATGTACCAGCCCACGGCCTTGACGTGCGTAAAACGTCCCGCCCGCATCCGTGTCTTGCCGTCCGCGTCGCGCACGATGGCGCCGTCCGCGCCGCGCTCGGCGCGCCCCGCCTCGCGAAGTTCGAGTGCGATCTCGTGTGCCAGCTTCTTGTCGCGCGTGTTGAGATTGATGTTGTACGCCACCAGAAACTCACGCGCACCGATCACCGTCGCACCGCGCCCGGCATCGAATCGCGCCGGTCCAAAGTCCGGCTGCCAGAGCGGATCGCGCAGCTTCGCCTCGAGGCCCTCGTATTCGCCGGCGCGGATCGTCGCCAAGTTGCGCCGCTCCGGGCGCGTTGCCGCCGCCTCGTAGAGATAGACCGGAATTCCGAGTTCATCGCCGACGCGTTGGCCGACCTGCCACGCGAGCGCCACGCAGTCTTCCATGGTCATGCCGTCCAGCGGCACGAACGGCACGACATCCGCCGCGCCGATCCGTGCATGCTCGCCGCGGTGCTGGCGCATGTCGATCCGTTCGCCGGCGGTCGCGATGGCGCGAAACGCCGCTTCAGCCACCGCGTCCGGCTCGCCCACGAAAGTGAACACGGTGCGATTCGTGGCCGCGCCGGGATCGACGTCGAGCAAACGCACCCCATCCACGGACTCGACGGCGCGCGACAAAGCGTCCAGCACCGAACGGTCACGGCCTTCGCTGAAGTTGGGAACGCACTCCACTAGTCGGCTCACGAATCGGCCTCCTCGATCTTGTCCACCCAACCGTCGGGCGTTTCGTCTTGGCGACGGATGCCGAGCGCGGCGTGGGAATGAAACGCCAACACGTCCCAACTCGTTTCGTCGGCAAGCGTGTCGAATGGGGTGCCGGCTTCGACGACCACCCAGCGTTCACCTTCGGCGCCGTGATCCGCAGCCGGCGGCACGAGCGTCACGCTGCGGCGCGCGCCGTCGCCACGCAAGAGAACCAGCCCGGTGCCGCGCCAGGCGACGAGAACGACGGTACTCTCGGGATGGCGCCGCACGCCGCCGCGCCGCAGACCGCGGTGCGACACGAGCCAGAGCGAACGAATCCGCGTTCCGGCAACCTCCACATTCAATTGATCCTGCACGAGGGCGCGGCGGGCGCCGAGGCGCATCTCCTGGCGAAAAGCGGCGCGATGCAGCCGTTGCGCCGAGTCGATGCGGGCATGCAATTCGGGTTCGGCGACCAGCGATTGCAACGCGTTGACGACATCCATGAGCGCCATCTTAGAGAAGGCGCCTCCAGGGTCACAAGGCATCAGGCGCGGGAGGCGTCCGAGGCATCGAGAACGCGCCCCGCAAACCGGCTGACGGCGGTTTCGAGTGGCTGGAGATGGGTCGTGAGCAAGTGTTCGGCGCCCCGCAGCATGACCAGCTCCGCGGCCGCAGGGTGCGCGGCGACAAAGGCGCCGAGCGCCGTCTCGGGAGCGAACGCATCGCGGTCGCCGGCGACGCATAGGATCGGCCGGTCGCCGCGGACAAAACCAAAATCGTAGAGCGCGACCGGCGGACCGAGCGCCAGCAATCCCGCCACGTCGGCGCGTTCCTGGGCGGCGGCGATTGCGACCCACGAACCAAACGAGAAGCCACCGGCCAGCAGCGGCGCGCCCGGATAGCGGTTGGCAAGCCAGTCGAGCGCGGCGCGGGCGTCGGCACGCTCGCCCGGACCCGCCGTGTAGTGGCCGGCGCTCGCACCGACACCGCGAAACTGAAACCGCAGCACCGGCACTCCAGCAAGAGCGAGGCCGCGCGCCGCGTGGTACACGGCCTTCGTGTGCATGGTGCCGCCATGCCGCGGGTGCGGATGGCAGACGAGCGCCGCACTGCGTCGCGCCCGCTCCGGCAACATGAGTTGCGCTTCGAGCCGGCCGGCGGGGCCGGTCAAGACGACGGGTTCGATGCGTCGGGTCATGGGCGCAAGCGCCTCCCGCGCGTCCGGAGCGTGCTATCGTGCCCAGCGGAGGTCGCATGCCGCAACCATCGGCCGACGCCAGTGCAGAGGAACGCCATCGCGCCCGCGCTTATTGCAGCGCCGTTTTGCCGCGTGTTTCGCGCACTTTTGCGCTCAACATCCGCCTCTTGCCGGGCGACCTCGGCGCGGCCGTATGCTGTGCGTATCTATTCTGCCGCATCGCCGACACGCTGGAAGACTCGCCGCACTTCACGGCCCAAGAGCGTATCGCACTGCTGGCAGACTACCGCACCCTCTTCCCGCTCGGGGAGGGGTGGCAGGCGCGCGCCGGCGCGTGGGCCGCACCGCTCGCCCGGCTCGCCGCCCACGGATCCGATCACGAACTCTGCGCCCGGGCGCCGGACGTGTTCGTGGCGTTCGCCGGCCTGCCGGTCGAATTGCGCCGCCCCGTCGAGGATTGCATCCGCGAAATGACGGCGGGGATGCGCGCCTTCGCCGAACGCCGCGCGGCTTCGCCGGACGGGCGATTGCAGGTCGAAACGCTCGCTGAACTCGAGCTCTACTGCCACTATGTCGCCGGCACGGTGGGGCAAATGCTCTGCCGGCTCTTCGTCGTCTCGATGCCGGGCCTCGACGCCGGACGGCGCGAGCCCATGGCGCGCCTGGCCGAGCGCTTCGGACTCGCCATGCAACTCACCAATATCGTCAAGGACGTGGCGGAGGATGCAACCCGCGGCGCCATTTTCGTGCCGCGCAGCGTCGCGGCGCACCACCGGCTCGACCCCGGGCAACTCTTCGACCCCGAGCATCGGCCGGCGGCCCGGGCGACGCTCGGGGAACTGGTGGCCATCGCTCTCGGCGCCCTCGATGCGGCGCTGGCGTTCACGCTTCTCATCCCCCGCCGGGCCCCGCGGCTGCGGCTCTTCTGCCTCTGGCCGATCTTCTTGGCGGCCCGCACCCTGGACCGGGTGTTGCGCGACGAGCGGGTGCTCGAACCTGGGGCGCGGGTGCGGATCATGCGCGCCGAGGTGCGCCGTTGCCTCGCATCGACCACCATGGTGGTCTGGTCGGACGGCGGCATTCGCTGGCTGTACGGGCGCAACCGGCCCCGTCTGGACGCCTCCGGCCCCGCCCTTTGACCCGCAGCGCGCTCCGGCACAGACCATGCGACCTCTTAAGGCGAAACGCGGCCGGGGCCAGGTTCGTTGGGTCTCGCCGTCCACGCCGTCGGGCTCGGCATTTCAATTGCGCCTCGGGTCTATAAGCTACTTCCGATAAACAGGTTATGTTATTGAAGTGGGGCGAGAGTCCAGGCTCCAAAAATCCCGAGTCGAAAAGGGCAGTAGCGTTCGGCGGTCGAAAACGGCATCTTTAGGCGGGCGGAAAGCCGGAACATTCGGCCGCCCGCGCGGCAACGGTCGCGGCGCCACCTTGGCGCGCGCCGGGTCGCGGTTCGAATTTCTCGAATTCACCCGCAGCGTCCGCAGGATTGCCGCCCGGCTCGGAATCCCAAGGCCGCCAAGGGCTCGGAAGGCAGTGAATGAAAGACGTGCTCGTGCAACCACCGCGCGCTCCGGAGGCGTCCATCTCGATGCGTTCACAGATCGCTCCGGAAGTCCTGCGTAGCCTCTACGAGAAGATGCTCTATGTCTTCTATGTCGAGGAACGCACCAAGGTCTTTGTGAAGTCCAACAAGTGCTCGTTCCATGCATCGAGCCGCGGACACGAAAAATTGCAGATCTGCATGGCCATGCTTCTCGACGCGGGGAAGGACTGGTTCTTCCCGTACTACCGCGAAAAAGCTCTGATGGTAGGCCTCGGCATGCCGCTCAAGGATGTCTTCCTGGGGATGTTGTCGCGGGAAGGCGATCCGAATTCGAACGGCCGCAACATGTCGGAACATTTCTCGTCGAAGCCGCTCCGGGTCGTGTCGCCGACCGCATGTACCGGCACTCAGTACCTGCAGGCGGTCGGCATGGCCAAGGCCGTGGTGACCAGCGGGCGCGACGAAGTCGTCTATGTCTCGAGCGGCGAGGGTGCAACGAGCGAAGGCGAATTCTTCGAGGCGCTCAATTGGGCGAGCCGCGAGCGTTTGCCGGTCGTGTTCGTGGTCCAGAACAACGGCTACGCCATCAGCGTGCCGCAGTCGACGCAAACCGGTGCGCAACTGGGCGACATCGCCCGCGGCCTGCGCATCCGTTCGCTGGAAGTCGACGGCACGCGCTTCAGCGAGATGTACACGAAGCTGAAGCCGCTCGTCAAAGAGATGCGCCGCAACCGCGCGCCGCTTTTCGTCGAGGGCCACGTCGTGCGGTTGGATTCGCACTCGTCGTCGGATGACCAGCTCAAGTACCGTTCGCAGGACGAACTCGAGAGCGTGCGGCGTCGCGATCCGCTGACCCACACCGAAATGCAGCTGCTCGAGATGGGGCTGATCACCGAAGCCCAGAAACAGTCGATGCACGAGCGCATTCGTGCCGAGGTCGATGCGGCGGCCGAAGCTGCCGACCAGCATCCGTTCCCGGACCCCTCGAAGGTCATGGAGCACATCTACAGCGACTACCAGCCGGTCATCGAAGAGCGCGAGCCGCGCACCATTACCGACGCACCGATCACCATGGTCGACGCCATCAACCATGGCCTGCGCGAAGAGATGGAGCGCGACGGCAAGATCGTCATGTGGGGCGAGGACATTGCCGATCCGAAGGGCGGCGTGTTCGGCGTCACCCGTGGATTGACGGACGCGTTTCCGGATCGCGTTTCCAATGCGCCGCTTGCCGAGGCCAGCATCATCGGCGTCGCGCATGGGATGGCGATCGCCGGCTACCGGCCGGTCGTCGAGATTCAATTCGGCGACTACTCGTTCCCGGCCTTCATGCAGATGCGCAATGAAATCCCGACGCTGCGGTGGCGTAGCGCCAACACCTGGACATCGCCCATGGTGGTGCGCATCGCGGTCGGTGGGTACATCAAGGGTGGGCCGTTCCACTCGCAGTGCATCGAGGCGCTCTACGCGCAAACGCCCGGCTGGCTCATTGCCTACCCGAGCAACGCCCAGGATGCGAAAGGCCTCATCAAGACGGCCTGCCGCATGGACGATCCGGTGCTTTTCCTGGAACACAAGGGCCTCTACCGCCAGGTGTTCACCAAGGGCCTCGAGACCGACAGCGATTACCTGGTGCCGTTCGGACGTGCCCGCGTCGTGCAATCGGGGACCGATGTCACGGTGGTGACCTACGGCAGCGGTGTGCATCGCGCCGTGACGGCCGCGAAGCATCTGCAGGAATCGCGTGGTGCGTCGATCGAGATCCTCGATTTGCGGACCCTGGTGCCGCTCGACATCGAATCGGTTATCGAGAGCGTCAAGCGCACGTCCAAGGTGCTGGTACTGCACGAAGCGCCGCTCTTCGGCGGCCTGGGCGGCGAGATTGCCGCGACGATCGCCGACGAGGCCTTCGAATACCTGGATGCGCCGGTCAAGCGCATCGGTGCGCTGGATACGTTCGTACCGTTTGCCGGGAACCTCGAAGCGGCCGTGCTACCGCAGGTCGAGGACGTGCAGGCGTCGCTCGCGGAACTGCTGGACTACTGATTCGACGGCCTTTCGGCCACCGCGCCGCGCCGGTCGCGATTCTGCGACGGCGCGGCGTTTCGTTGCCGCGCGTAAGCCACGAGGTGCCCGCCCCACAGCCCGCGGCCATACACTTCATTCAGGACGCGGTCCGCCAGAGACTTGTGACCCCACTGCTTGGCCGGCGCGAGGATGCGAATGACTTCCAATCCAGCCCCCGCCAGGGTGCGCCGGAGAGTGGCCGGGGTGAAGAACCAAAAATGGTGGTCCACGGAGTAGTGCTTCCAGGGACTCTGCTTCAGGTGATAGCGGCTCTGAAGATTCTTGGCCCGCGAGGAGAGGCCCGCGAGGTTCGGAACTTCGATCCGCAGGACTCCGGAAGGACTCAGCAGGCGAGCCGCACTCTCGAGCGTGGTCTTTGGATTCTTCACATGTTCGAGGACATGGTTCATGACGATCGCGTCGTACGACTGCCCCTGAAGCTTCAGCTGTTCCAATTCGCCGTGATGAATCACGAGATTGAGCCGTTCGCGAACCCGTTCGACCATCGCGGATGAGATCTCCGTCCCTTCCGCGGTCCAGCCCCGGCGGCGCGCGACAACCAGCAACGTGCCCTCACCGGCGCCGATGTCGAGGAGACGGCCGGGGCGGCCGACGGCCTGTTCCAACTCGGTGAGCAACTCGCCAAAAACCGCTTCCCGCTGCTTGCCTTGCTCGATCGCGCGCTCAAAATACGCCTCCGAGTAGATTTGCTCGCCCTCGGTCGCGAGCTCCGGATAACGTTGCGCGTACTGCAACTGGCAGGAGTCGCAGCGCACGACAGCGTTGCCGGGACCGATCAGGAACATGCGGTGCGCGGCAGCCCGCGGGCAGTTCGGGCAAACTTGCCCCCCCACCGCCACGGGCGCGAGCCTCGCTGCCGGAGTTTGGCGCCGCATCGAACCCTCCTCGGAATGGACCGCGTCTTGGACGTCGGAAACAGAACCCGTTCACCGCTTCGCGGTCGACGTCGCTTTCAACCACTGATCGAGCCAGCCGATGACCGTGTCGTGCCAAAAGATCGAGTTCTGCGGCTTGAGGACCCAGTGGTTCTCGTCGGGGAAGTAGACGAACTTGGACGGCACACCGAGGCGCTGTAGCGCGGTGAAGACACTCATGCCTTGCGTCGAGACGACGCGGAAGTCGTTGGCGCTGTGAATGACCAGCATGGGTGTCTTCCAGTTCTGCACCAACTGATCCGGGCTGTCCTTGGTGTAGGCCTCGGGCTTCGTCCACGGCGTACCGCCGTGTTCCCATTCCTCGAACCACAGTTCCTCGGTGTCGAAGTACGCCATGCGCTCGTTGAACGTGCCGTCGTGGCTCACCAGGCACTTGAAGCGATCGGTCTTACCGGCGATCCAATTGATCATGTAGCCGCCGTAGGAGGCACCGAGCGCGCCGACCCGGTCGCCGTCCAGGAAAGGGTATTTCTGCAACGCCACATCGAGACCCCGCATCAAATCGTCGTAGGGCGCGCCACCCCAGTCGCCGCTGATGGCGTCGGTAAACGCTTGGCCGTAGCCGGTCGAACCGTGGAAGTCGACAAAGACCGACGCATACCCGGCGCCCGCGTACGCATTCGGATTCCAGCGGTAATGGAAGTCGTTGCCGAAGGAGCCCTGTGGTCCGCCGTGGATGAGGAACGCGACCGGGTACTTGCGCGCCGGATCGAAATCGACCGGATACATGACGTACGCGTAGACGGAATCGCCCTTGGCGCCCGTGAAGGTGAATTGCTCGCTGCGTCCGAACTTCGCTGCCGCGACGCGTTCGGCATTCAAGCGCGTGATCGTCGTCACCGCACCACCCCGCGTGCTCTTGGTGAACAGCTCGGTCGGGCCGGCGAGCGTATGGAGGCCGTACAGAACGCGGCCGCCGGGCAATGCTTGCGGCGCGACCACCGTGCCCTGGCCGACGACGACGCGCGTCCGGAGGGTGGCGACATCGGTTGCGAAGAGCGCGTGCTGGCCGAGATGATCGGCGGCCCAGTCGATTTCCTTGCCGTCCGTGGACCAGCAGTATTCAGCCGGTGAACGATCGCCGCGCGGACCGGCGAACGCACGCAGGTCGAGGCGTTTCTCGCTGCCGCTCGTCACATCGCGCAGCACCAAGTGGAACCGGTCGGCCTCGAAGCCGGCGCGGTCCATCGCCAAGTAGGCGAGGGTGCGTCCATCCGGCGAATAACGCGGCTGGGTGTCCCAGGCGGGATTCGCCGTCAGTTTGCGGGGCGCTCCGCCGCTCGCGGTGCTCACCTGAAAGAGATCGAAGTTCGTCGACCAGGCTTCTTCGCGTCCCACATCACGGGCCGCGAACACCAGGGTCTTCGAGTCCGGCGACAAAGCAAATTCTTCGGTACCGCCGAACGGTTTCGACGGGCTGTCGGCATCCAGGTCCGGCATGACGTCGCGGCTCGGTCCGCCGGGGAGCGGGTAGGTGAACAGGTGGTTGCGCGTACCGTCGGACCAGGTGTCCCAATGGCGAATGAACAGGTGGTCGAACACCAGGGCGGACGACTTCGCCTTCGTCTCGAGCTTGGTGTGGGTGGCGGCCGGAGTCGTGCCGGGGAAGACCGCCATCGAAAATACCAGGAACGTGCCGTCCGGCGAAACTTCCAGATTGTCGACGTCGAGTGGTTCATTGGTGACGCGTTCGGCTTCGCCGCCCGCCAGGGACAAACGCCACACCTGTTGCGAGCCCGAACGCGCCGACAGGAAATAGATCGAGCGCCCGTCGGGTGACCAACGGGGGCTCGTGTCCGAGGCATCGTTCGTCGTCAGCGCCCGCACGTTCCGGCCGGCGACGTCCGCCAGATACAGGTCGTTGCGGCGTTTGTTGGCCTCGAGATCGGTGGTCGCGACGGTGAATGCCACCCAGCGCCCGTCCGGCGAAGGCCGTGGATCCGACACCCGCTGCATCGCCTGCATGTCATGAACTGAAAAGGGGTGTGATTCGGCTGCCGCCACGCCGGTCGCGAGCGCGATGGCAGAGAACAGGATCCAGCGCATGGTGCCTCCGTGGGTTCGAAAGGGTGACGGGAGCGTACGACGATCGAGCCCCCGGCCACAACCGGACGACGCCAAAAAGGGCAGGCCCCGCGCGTGCAGCACGCGCGGGGCGATCGGAGCGCGACAGGCCGAGGAACCCCGGAAGGCTGCGCAAGCGCCCGGGACGAGGTGGGTGGCGTCGTGCAAGCCCTTTGGGAAGGGCGCGACGCCGAGGAGAACGGACCGAGCAGCGAACCGCTCGAAGGCCCAGAGACGCAATGCCGATGCCAGGCCGGAGCCGCGCTCCTGCATGCCCTGGCGCATCACCCGGCAGCGAATGGCGAGCGCATCGACAACCGTGCAGCCGGTGTAGCGCAACCATTGTTGTCGGGTCCGTGCAAGCGCGACCTGCTCTTCACGCCGCCCGCAACGACTCCGCAATGCGCTTGCGCGACGCGCGCCAGGCCGGCAGAAATCCGCCGATGGCCCCCATCACGACCGCGAAGAGGAGCCCGAGGCCCATGATTGCGGGCGTCACCCGGAAAGCGAAGGCGAGTTCGCTGAAGCTCGCCCAGTTGGTGGTGCCGGTCGAGGTGCCGTTGACGATGAAGCCCAGCAGGCACCCCAGGACGCCGCCCGCGATCGACAACAGCACTGACTCGACGACGAACGCCACCAGCACGCTCCAGCGCGAGAACCCGAGCGCCAACAGAGTGCCGATTTCACGCGTCCGCGCGTTGACGGCCGCGAACATCGTATTGAGTGCCCCCGCCATCGCACCAAAGGACATGAGCACCGCGATCACGACGCCAATCCCGCGGATGAACGACGTGAAACCGCTGGACTGGGCTTCGTAGTACGCCAGTTCGCTCTGCACTTTCAGATTGAGGCGCGGATCGGCGCCGATACGGGTTTCGAGTGCCGCCAAGTCGGCCGCACTCCGCAACTGCACCGTCATCGATTGATAGCCGTCGCGTTCGAAGGCGGGAATCATAGTTTCCACGTCGCCCCAGATTTCAGATTCGAAGCCGGAGCCGCCGGTCGCGAATTGCCCGACGATTTCCCAGTCCTGGTTTGCGAAGTGCAGTTTTTGACCGACGCCGCAATTGCGCAGCCGGCCTCCGAGCGGCGCTCCGACCATGATCTCGGTCGTGCCGGGGGCGAAACGCCGGCCGGTGACGAGTTGAAGTTCGGGCCGCATCTCGAACACCGCCTGCGACACCCCACGCACCGAAACATTGGCCGGCGACCCGTCGGACGCCTTCGGCAGGTTGGCGATGATGACGAGCTCCGGACTTGCAAGTGGCCGCCCATCGGTGCCCGGGAGGATTTCGGGCATGACCCGCACGATGTCGGCCACCTCACGGCTCACCGAACTCTGCACTTCGGACGTGGCGCCGCCGCGCATGAGAAGGGCCCGGTCGGGCCGGCCGGTACCGACTAATGCCCCCCGGAAACCCTGTCCCAACGCCAGAACCCAGATCATCACCATGACGACGAGCGCGATGCCGAGTGCCGCCAATAGATTGGAGGCGCGCCGCACCGTCAGGTTGCGGATGTTGTAACTGACTGGCAAAGCCACCTGAATGCCTCCTCAGGCCGAACGCAGCGCGTCAACGACCCGCAGCCGCGCCGCTGAAATCGCCGGCACAATGCCACTCACGAGCCCCATCAAAGCTGCGATCACGAGCCCAATCACCAGCGTCTGCGGTTTGACGATAAAGTTCGCAAAAACTCCCCCGCCGAAGGACATGAGCTTGAAAACGAGCTTGGCGCCAATGCAGCCGGCGAAGCCGCCCAAGAGTGCGATGCACGTCGATTCGGCGAGGACGAGCTTCAGGATGAGGTCGTCCGGGAACCCGAGCGTCTTCAGCACCGCGATCTCGCGAATTCGTTCCCGGGCCGCCATGATCATGGTGTTGATCGCGACCAGCATGAAACCCGCCAGGACAAAAATGGAAATTATTCGGACGCCCTGTTTGACGTTGCCCATCATGGTCACGAAGCCGAGCTGAAACGCCTTCTCGGTTTCAGTCCGGGTTTCAAAGGCGCTGTTCGCGAAGACTTGGTCGACGGCGGCGCTGGTGGCGGCCGCTTCGTTCGGGTCGGCGAGTCTTACGATGTACACGCCGACATTGCCCTTGCGCTCGCTCCGCTCGTCCAAGTACTTCCACTGGAAGTACAGCACGTTGGTGTCGACGTCCGGCGACTTCGGGCGGAAAATGCCACGCACCGTGAATGTCCAGTCGCCGGGATAGATCGTGCCACGATATGTGACGTTGTCGCCGACTTTCCACTTGTACTGCTTCGCCAGGCGTTCACCGATGATGCACGAGGTGCGTTCTTGTTGAAAAGCCGCCACTTCCTCCGGCGTTAGCAGGTATTCGGGATACATCTCGAAAAAAGTGCTGGCGTCGACGGCGAACTGCGAGGACCAGCCACGCTCGTCCGCCGGATTGACGCCGCCGAACCAGTTCATGTATGTGACTGCCGTGATCCCGTCCATCTGGCGCAGCCGGTCGAAATACGACAACGGCAACGGGAAAATCAACGAGGTCGAACGCCGCACGACGACCCGCGCCGCGTCGGTGACATCCACCGAGGCGTCGAGCGAGGTCACGATGGTGCGGAGCATGGAGAACAAGAAAAGTGCCAGCGCCGTTGAAAGCACCGTGAGAGTCGTGCGGAGCTTGCTCCGCCGCATGTTACTGAACACCAGCCGCAGGTACTTCACGATACCGTCACCTCGCTCCGGTGGCGCGCGTTTCGCTCAGGGCACCCTTGTCCAGGTGCACCACCCGGTGGGCGCGCTCGGCCGCATGCGGGTCGTGCGTGACCATGATGACGGTCTTGCCGTGTTCTTGGTTGAGCCGTTGTAGAAGCGTCAGGATTTCCGCCGCCGACGCCGCGTCCAAGTCGCCGGTGGGCTCGTCCGCCAAGATCAGGGTCGGGTCGCTGACGATGGCGCGCGCGATGGCGACGCGTTGCTCCTGCCCGCCGGAGAGCTGGCGCGGGTAGTGCTTGATGCGATCCGCGAGGCCGACGAGTTGCAGCGCCGCCAGCACATGTTCGCGCCGCGCGCGCGACTTGAGCGGCGTCAAGAGCAGTGGCAGCTCGACGTTTTGGTACGCGGTCAGCACCGGAATCAAATTGTAGAGCTGGAAAATGAAGCCGATATGCTCGGCGCGCCAACGCGCCAAGCCGCCACCGCCGAGCGTCGCGATGTCCTTCCCGGCCACCACCAAGCGCCCCGAGGTCGGCTTGTCGATGCCGCCCAGCAGGTTGAGGAGCGTCGACTTGCCGGAGCCCGACGGCCCCATGAGCGCCAGGAACTCGCCTTGATCGATCTCCATGTTCAATTGATCGAGCACCGGAATCTCGAGTTTGTCCCGGTGGTAGACCTTGCAAAGATTTTGGATCTGCACGAGGGACACTCACGACCTCCGAAGGCAAGAAGTGCCGGCGGCGGAGAATACGCCGTTCAGCGCGATTCCGGGAGACTCACCTTGAGGCCGTCTCGGAGGGGCCGGGCGGCACGCACCGCGACGGTTTCGCCCCCTACGAGCCCCTTCGCCACTTGGACCCGCCCGTTAACGCCCGCGCCCAATTCCACCGTGCGGCGCTCGATGCGGCCTTCGGGTCCGACCAGCCACACGAACGTCTCCGCGCCCGCGTGTTGAATCGCATTGTCGGCGAGGGTCGGCCCGCGGCGCTCGACCGACGCGGCCGCCGTCGTCCCGGCGGCCAGAAATGTGACCTTGGCGCCCATGTCCGGCAGAAGCCGTGAGTCGGGAGCGAGGATTTCGGCTTTCACGAGCACCGTCGCCTTTTGGCGGTCCGACGTCGGCACGATCTGGCGCACCCGCGCCGCGAATGACGTGTCGGGATAGGCGTCGGTGGTGACGCGCGCCGGCTGGCCGAGCTTGAGGCGTCCGATATAGGCCTCGTTGACGTCGACTTCGACGTCCAGCGAATCGAGATCGGCAATCGTCACGATGGCGCCGCGGCTGCCGCTGCCACCCAACGACACGGTCGAGACCATTTCGCCGACTTCGGCATTCTTGCGCAGCACGGTGCCGGTGAAAGGCGCCCGGATTTGCGCCTTGGCGAGTTCGGCGCGCGCCAGATCCAGGTCGGCGTGCGCTGCCGTCAGCTGCTCGGTGGCGGTCGCGATGCGCGCCACGATCACATCCCGCCGCGCCTGGGCGCCGTCGAAGGCCGCCTGGGTGCCCAGCCCACGTTCGAGAAGCGTTTTCTGGCGGCCGAGCTCGTTTTCGGCGTCGGTGCGCTCGGCGCGCGCTTCCTCGATGGCAGCGGTCCGCACCCCGATCTGCGACTGCGCGGTCGCGACCCGGGCGCGAAGATCCGAACTCGCGAGTTCGGCGATGAGTTCACCGCGCTCGACGCGGCTGCCTTCCTCGACCAGAAGCCGCTGCAGGCGTCCGGTGATCTCGGCGCTGACGGCGGCGCTGCGCCGCGCCTGCACATAGCCGTTGGCGGTCAATTCGTCGCGGCCGCCGCTCGCGACCGCCGGCCGCAGCACGACTGCCGTCTCCAAGAGGCGCACGCGCATGCCGGGCAACAAACCGGCTCGGGCTCGCAAGAACAGTCCGGCGCCGGCCAGAATCAGAATCGGCACGACGATCACGAGCCAGCGGCGCACCGAGGGCCCGCGCACGGGATCACGATCGATGCGCAAGCGGCCGAGATCGGCCTCGCTCGACCGCGGGACACTGCCGCCTTCGACCGGATTCGACATGCTTCGAGCCGCCCTTCATTTCGCCGGCGCCATCGCTGTGGCACCCTGCGGTTCAGTGCACTTTGTACGCACTGCCACCGATGAACTCGCGCAACACCGAGGTCGTCGGCACGACATCGTCGGCGGCCGGCAGCACGGCGTCCAAGAGGCTGCGAATACGCTCGGCCCGCGCCAACGCATCGGTGCAGCGCGGATCCTGGCGCCAGGCCGCGATCCATGCCGGGAAGTGGTGCGCCAGATGTTTCTTCAAGATACAGAGTTCGTAGGGCAATGCGCCGTTCACCACCGCGTCGGCGCGGCCGACATGTGGAATGATGTGCTTCAACTCACCGCGCCGCACATAGTGCCAATGGAGCAGAGTCTTTTCGGGATCGTAGTTGCGGTGCGCGGCATCGCGCAGCATGCGCCGGAGCAGCCGGATGTCGGTCCACCGCACCCAGCGTCCGGCGTCGTCCCGCAATTGAAGTACGGTTTCGATGTAGAGGCGGAACTTCACGTCCTCGGTGACGCTCGCCGACAAGCCGTCGTAGAGGCCGTGCAGTGTGTCGAGCAGCAGGACTTGCCCCGGTCGCAGTTGAAGCGGCACTCGGGTCTCGAGCCGGCGGCCCAGTTTGAAATCGTACACCGGCATCGGAACCTCGCGGCCGGCGAGCAGCATCGCCAAGTGCTCGTTGACGAGCGGCAAGTCGAGCGCTTCGGGTGTTTCGAAGTCGTAGTCGCCGTGGTCGTCGCGTGGATGCATGCGCAGGTCGAAGAAATAGTTGTCCAAATTGAGTGGCACGACATCGAGGCCTGCCGCCTGCAGCTTCTCCGATACCTTGCAGGTGGCGGTCGTTTTGCCGGACGACGATGGCCCGGCGATGATGACGAGGCGCACCCGGTCGCGCGCCGCGAGAATAGCGCGCGCCGCGTCGGCGACGTCTTCGTCGTAGGCCGCTTCCGCCGCTGCCACCAGCGCTCCGAAGGTCCCATCCGTCACGTGGCGGTTGAGCCCGGCCACCGTGTGGACGTCGTGATCCAAGTTCCACAGCAAGGCCCGCCAGAGCGCCTTGTACGGCACGTCGTCGCGCCCCGTGGAACGCCCGCCCTTGGCGAGCCGCAGCCGGGCGCGTTCGTTGCGATACAGGATGTACGCCTTGGCGGTCCGGGCGTGGCCGTTGGCGATGAGCACCTTTTCGACGCCGTCCTGGATCTCCTCGACGCTCGGCGTGCCGCTCGATGCTGCAACGGTCCGCAGCACTTCGTCGGCAAGACGTTCCGAGAGCGGCCGGTCGTGGCCGCCGACCGCGGCCGCCGCCTTGTAGATCGCATTCACGACTTTGACGCGATCGAACGCCACGACTGTGCCGTTGCGCTTGATCACTTGTCGAATGGCAACGTCCGTCACGCGACACCTCTTGAGAGGATGCAAGGCAGCGACAAACGGAGTCTGGCAGGTTCGCGGCGCCTTGGGCGGTGCGGGCGCTGGTCCGTCAACCCACGCCCGGCGCGTCGAAACCGACGAAGTTCACATCGGCATACGCGTCGCAGCGCGAACACAAGTGCAGCAAGTCCCGCCGGCCGCGGTTCAAGAGCTCGCGCATCGACGCCAAGACCGGTCCGTTCCAAATGTCGAGAACGCTTTCCTTCTTCACGTCGCCGATCAAGCCGCGCCCGGCGCTGTCCCAGCAGCAGAGCGGCGCCGTGCCGTCCGTGTAGAAGAACATTTCGTCCAGGATCTTCAAGCAGGGCTTTTGGACCGGCTTCTCCTGGCCTTCCCAAGGCCAGCGGTACAACGGCACGATGAGCACCGCATCGACGCGCGGCGTCCAGTAATCACGATAGGCGGCATGCTCGTGCTTGTTCTCCGGCATGTCGATCATCCGGACTTCGACATAGCAGCGGTAATTGCCGGCATCGCGGATCTCGACGAAGCGATTGACGTTGCGAACGACGGCGTCGTAGTCGACACCCGGCCGTGCCGGTTCGTACGTTTCGCGAGAGAAACCATCGACGCTGAAGCGTGCGACGTCGAGCCCGGCATCCAGGACTTCCTTGGCGCGTTTCTCGGTCAAAAGCCCGGCGTTCGAGTTGATCTCGGTCACCGCCGTCGAGTCCTGCTTGATGTAACCGAGGATCTCGGTCAAGCGCCGCTCGGAAAGCGGTTCGTTGATGAGGAACGGCCGGTAGGTGATGCCGAGGCCGCGCGTTTCGTCGACGATCTTGCGCCAGATCCAGTCCTCCATGAACTTCGGTCCGCGCTCCATGTGGGAGTACGGGCAGAACGGGCACTTGGCATTGCACGCCAGATTCGTTTCGATCTGGATGTTCTTCGGGACCTCGGTGTAGTGCATCTCGCGGACGGTGCCGTCCGGCGCCATCAGGCGGGGATTGCTCATCGGGTCTCCTCGGGCTCTAACGGCCCAGGTAGCGTTCGAGGTGCTGGACACATCGCTCGGAGGCGCCCAAGTCGGCTTCGACGACGGCGCGGGCCCGTTGTCCGGCGGCGCGGCAGGCGTCCGCGTCGGCGCGGAGCGCGATCAACGCGGCGCCGAGATCGGCCCGCGACCGTACCACGGTGCCGGCGTTGGCGTCGAGCAGGCGCGCCGCCTCCGGCGCGTTGTGGTGCCGGGGCCCGAACAGCACCGGCAGCCCCATGATGGCCGGCTCGAGGACGTTGTGGACGCCGGTCGTGAAGGCGCCGCCGACGTATGCCACCGTACCCATTTCATACAGCTCGGCGAGGATCCCGACGCGGTCGACGAGAATCACGCCAGGTGTATCCATTCCAATGGTTTCCAGCTCTGAGTAACGACACGACTTGAACCCGGCGGCGGCGAGCGCCCGCTCGAGCGGCACGAGGTGCGCGGCGGTGGGTTCGTGCGGCACGAGAACGAGCCGTGACGCTGGATCCCCGCCGGCGGCGTCATGCCATGCCGGCACGAGGAGCGCCTCGTCGGGGCCCCAAGTCGAGCCCGCGACGAGCGTCCAGGGCCGCGGTTCGGTCCGGAGTGCGGGCGCAATGCTGGTGCGTTGGGCCGCGCGCCGCCGCCGCACGACCTGATCGGAGCGCGAATCGCCGTCGACGACGATCGCCGGGTGCAGGGGGACGAGGGCTCGGAAACGCCCGGCGTCGGCTTCCGACACGGCGCTGATGAGATCGATCTGGGCGTAGATCTCGCGGTAGAGCGCCCGCGCCGGCCAACGCGAGCGCCAGGACCGCGGCCGAAGTGTCGCGTCGAAGAGCAGCACGGGGATCGACCGGCGGCGGGCGGCCGCAATCGCGTTCGGCCACAGATCGAATTTCATGAACACGAGCACGAGCGGCCGCACCGCGTCCAAGACGGCAGCCATTGCCGCGGGAGTGTCCTCGGGCAAGTAATCGAAGTGCTCGGCTTCACCCAGGCGCTTCGCATACTCGAAACCGGAGGGCGAGAAGAACGTGTGCAAAATCGCCAGATCGGGATGCCGGGCGCGCAGCAGCGAGGTAATCGGCCGGGCCTGTTCGTATTCGCCAACCGACGTCGAATGAAACCACACCGTGCGCCCCGCATGCGCGGCGCCGAACGCCGCCAGGCGCGCCCCGACGCCGCGGCGGCCGGCGAGTCCGGCGCGCAACTTGGAGCGCCGCGCGGCGGCCAAACGGGCTCCCGCGCGCGCCACCGGCAGCAGTGTGTTGTACGCCCAGAGCATGCTAGGACTCCGTTCGCGGTGCGTTCGGCGGTGCGACGCGCGCCAGCACTTTTTCGACGGCGGCGACGACCGCATCGACGCTGATGTTTTCCATGCATTCGTGCGTTGGACGCATGCAGGGCCGGCTGCCGTTCTTCGAACAGGGCGAGCAGGACGGCGGATCCCGCAGCAGCACGCTCTCCGGCCGGTACGGCGCGTAGCCGAATTGCGGTGACGTGGGTCCAAAGATCGCCACCACGGGCCTCCCGACCGCTTCGGCAATGTGCAAGAGGCCGCTATCGTTGACGACGGCGACATGGCAACGCGCCAGCACGGCGGCCGTCGTCAGCAAGTCGAGCGATCCGGCGAGCGGGACGGCGCGTCCGGGTGCGCCGAGCGCCACGACGCTTGCGAGGCTGCGTTCCGCCGCTCCGCCGAGAACCAAGACACGGTGCGCCGGGTCGCGGCTCAAGCGCTCGACGAGCGTCGCAAAGCGCTCGGCAGGCCAGCACTTGCTCGGCCAACGTGCCCCCGGTACGACGGCGATGCAGCGTTCGCCGGCTCGCACTCCGGCGGCGGTGAGTGCGGCGTCCGCCAAAAGGTGCGCGCTCGGCGCGACGACGAGTCGCGTGTCGGAGAGTGCCGGCCGGAGGCCGAGCCGCACGAGCGGCGTCAGCATGCGAGCCCGCAGCGAGCGCGCGCCGCCGAAGTGCGCATACAAATCACGGTGCAGGGCGACCAGAATCGCGCGCGGCACCGTCTGCTTGTCGAACCCGGAACGCAAACGGCGCCGCAATCCGGCCGTCAGCACCCGCGAGCGGACGCTGGCGTGCAGATCGAAGACGTGCGCCCACGGTGTACGCGCCAGTTCCGACGCCAGCCCGAGGAGTCCGAAGAGGCCCAAGCGGCGCCGCACCGCGACGACGCGTTCGACGCCCGGCAATGCCAGCGCGACTTCGGCCAAGTCTTCACGGACGACGAAAGTGACTCGTGACTCCGGCCACACCGACGACAGGCTGTCCAAGAAAGCCGACGTGAGGACGACGTCGCCGAGCGACGAGAGCCGCAACACCAGAACCGCACCGTTCACCCGAGACCCCCATTCAGGGTTCGGCATCGTACCAGACGGAAACCGCGGGCGAGACGGATGGCGGGGGGGGTGCCGCCGGCGGCAAGGCCACGGCGCGGCGCGAAGGTGCTAGGATCCCGCCCGAGGTGACGGTGGGGTGTCCGCAGTTCGCTTCCTGATGTTGCTCGCGCTCTTGGGCTGTTCCGCTTTCTTCTCGGCGTCGGAAACGGCGCTTTTTTCGCTGCGTCCCAATCAACTCGACCACCTGCGCTCGCAACGCTTACGTGCGGCGCGCGCCGTCCTGGCTTTGCTCGAGCATCCGCGGCGGCTGTTGGTGACGGTTCTCGTCGGCAACACGACCGTCAACTTGCTCCTGTCCGTGCTCGCAACTGGCGCCTTCGTGAGTTGGCTGGGCGAGGAACGGGGCCTGCTCGTCGCCACGGTCGGCGTCACCATCGTGGTACTCGTGTTGGGTGAGATCGGGCCCAAGACGATGGCGGTCGGCCGCCCGGTGGGGGTGGCGTTGCGGCTCGCGGTGCCGCTTGCCGCCGTGCACGCGACGTTGTCGCCGGTCACCCGCGGCCTGGCGCGGCTCGCCGAACTGGCGAGTCATTTCGTCGCCCGGCGGGTGAAGCCGCGCGAAGCGGCGCTCAACGAAGACGAGATCAAGATGCTCGTCACCATGGGTTGGGAACAGGGCATCGTCGGGGTGCGCGAGAAGGAATTCATCCACAACGTTTTCGAACTCGACGACCGGCAGGTCAAAGAAATCCTGACGCCGCGGTCGCGTGTCTTCGCCATCGATATCGAAGCGCCGGTGGCGGCGGTGCGGAGCGCGGTTCGGCGCGCCGGATTCGCGCGCGTGCCGGTCTTTGCCGAGACGCCGGAAAACCTCGTCGGCTATGTCGAGACGACGGATCTTTTGTGGGGCCGCGACGAACCCGACCCGCGGCGTGTCGCCGACCTGCGGCGCGAGCTGCCGTTCTATCCCGAAACCAAGGGTGTCGGTGAGCTCCTGGCCGACATGCGCCGCACCGGACCCGAAATCGCCGCGGTCGTCGACGAGCATGGCGACTTTGCCGGTGTCGTCTCGATGGAAGATGCGATCGAGCAGATCATCGGCGAAGTGTTCGACTTGCACGACCTCGACCGGTTGCGGTTCACCGGCTTGCCGGATGGCGATGTGCTCGTGGTGGCGCCAATGGAGCTGGCGGTGTTCAACGAACTTCTGGGAGTCCGGCTGCACGACGGCGAGGCGAAGACCATCGGCGGTTTCGTGCTGAATCGATTGGGGCGCATTCCGCTCCGCGGTGAAACCTTGGAGACGCACGGCCTGCGACTGACCGTCGAGCAAGCGACTCCGAACCGTGTCATCCAATTGCGGGTCAAAAAACTGCCGCCGGCACCGGAGCGGCGATGACACTCTATCTAGCCGCCATCGCCACGCTCTTGTTGTTCTCGGCGCTGTTCTCGGCAACCGAGATCGCCGTCACCATGGCGAGCCGGGTGCGCTTGCGAACGCGCGCCGCCGGCGGCAGCCGGAGCGCGGCGCGTGCCGAGCGCTTGCTGTTGCATCCGGAAAAAGCCATCGCCGCGTGCTTGGTCGGCAACACGCTCGTTCAATGTTCGATGGCGGCGCTTGGGCGTACGGCGCTCATGGAGGTGGGGGGATTCCACACCGCTGCCGCCGAAGGTTTGACGACGCTCGTCCTCGTTCCTCTCGTCCTCGTGTGCGGTGAAACGGTGCCGAAGGCGCTGGCCCATACCTATCCCAACCGCACGTTGACGCGCCTCGCCTTGCCGCTGCAAATCGTCCGCTGGGTCTTGTGGCCGCTCATCCAAGTCTCGTTCGCGATCGCCGGTCTGGTGCGGCGCTTGGCCGGCCTGCGACCGGATCTGCGCGACGTGCTGTCGCGGGAAGAGTTGAAGCAGTTCGTGGCGCACAGCGAGAAACATGGCCACGTGGACCGGGACGAGCGCCATCTCATCGGCCAGATCGTCGAATTTTGGCGGCGCGACCCGGTGCGTTTTGCGCGCCGGCTCGACGCGTTGCCGCATCTCTCGGTCGATGTCTTCGCCGGCGCCGCCAAGGAGTTCATGCGCGAGAACCGGTTGGGGCGCCTGGTGGTGACCGATTCCGCCGGCGGCGATGTGGCGGGAGTGGTTATCGCGGCGGCGCTTCTCGACGCCCCAAACAGTGCCCGGCTGGGAGGGTACCTGCAACCCGTGGTGCGCCTCGCCGCCGGCCTGGGCGCCGACCGTGTACTGGCCGAACTGCAGCGCAGCCCGAGCCAGGTGGGGGTGCAGGCCGACGCCGCGCAATCCGGCCGGCTGGTCTACCTCTTGGATGACCTCCTGCAGCAGCTCTTGGGTGGACCGGGGGTGCCGCGCCAGAAAAACGCTTGATGCCACAGGGCCGGGGTCCCTACCGTGCCCTCCAGACGTGCGGGTCGAGAGCGCGCCGCGCCGGCGCGCAGGCTCTCTGCAACGTCGAGATTCACATCGTGGTGACGGCTGGTCCGTCACGCGGGCGCGGCGCAACTTTGGGGTGCCGCGCAGCATGTCGAAAGGAACGGTAGGCTGCATGGGTACGGAACGCGCCGTGTATTTCTTCGGTGATGGCGTCGCCGAAGGCTCGGGTTCGATGCGGGAACTGTTGGGTGGCAAGGGCGCCGGGCTGGCCGAAATGACCAGCTTGGGATTGCCGGTTCCGCCCGGCTTCACGATCACCACCGTCGAATGCGTCCGCTTCTACAAAGAGGGACAAGTGATGCGGGCGGATCTGCAACGCGATGCATTGGCCGCCATGCAGCGCGTCGAAAAGATCGTCGGACGCCAGTTCGGCGACGCCAAGAATCCGCTGCTCGTTTCGGTGCGTTCCGGCGCCCGCGCTTCGATGCCCGGCATGATGGACACAATTTTGAATTTGGGTTTGAACGACACGACCGTGCGCGCCCTCGTCGAGCAGACGGGCAACCCGCGTTTTGCCTGGGACAGCTACCGGCGCTTCGTGCAGATGTTCGGCGATGTCGTGCTTGGCGTCGACCGCGACGTTTTCGAACACTTGATGGACGGCGTCAAGCAGGAGCGCGGCGTGCGCCTCGACACGCAGCTCAACGCCCAAGATCTCGAGAAACTCACCAAACTGTACAAGGACAAGGTGCGGGAGCATACGGGCAAACCGTTTCCCGAAGACCCGCATGCGCAGTTGTGGGCGGCGATCACCGCGGTCTTCCAGTCGTGGTACAACGATCGCGCCTACTCGTACCGCCGCATGAATCGCATCCCGCACGACTGGGGCACGGCCGCCAACGTGCAGGCGATGGTGTTCGGGAACCTGGGCGAGGATTCCGCGACCGGCGTGGCGTTCACGCGCGACCCCTCGACCGGCGAGAATCAATTCTACGGCGAGTATTTGACGAACGCCCAGGGTGAAGACGTGGTGGCCGGAATTCGCACTCCGCGCCCGTTGACGATCGCGCAGAAGGAACCCGGCGACGATCTTGCCTCGCTCGAGGAAGAAATGCCGGAGATGTACCGGGCTCTGACCGACGTACGGACCAAACTCGAGGCACACTACAAGGACATGCTCGACCTCGAATTCACCGTCGAGCGCGGCCGCCTCTGGATGTTGCAGACGCGGAGCGGCAAGCGGACGGGAGTCGCGGCCATCAAGATCGCCACCGATCTCGTCCGCAGCAAGACCCTCGACGAGCGCCAGGCGCTCTTGCGCGTCGATCCGGATGTGCACCTCGATCAGCTGTTGCATCCCATGATCGACAAGCGCGCCAAAGTGGAACCGCTTGCCAAGGGTCTGAATGCGTCGCCGGGGGCGGCATCGGGTGGCGCGGTGTTCACTGCCGAGGCGGCCGTCGCGGCGGCGAAAGCCGGCAAAAAAGTCGTGCTCGTACGCACCGAAACCAGCCCCGAAGACATCGAGGGCATGGCGGCCGCCAAAGCGATTCTGACCGCCCGGGGCGGGCGCACGTCGCACGCGGCGGTGGTGGCGCGCGGCATGGGCAAGGTGTGCGTCGCCGGCTGTGGCGCGATGCACGTCGACACGGCGGCGCGCACCGCGACCTTCGATACCAAGAAGGGCCCGGTCACGGTGCGGGAATTCGATCCGCTCACCGTCGACGGCACGAACGGTTACGTCTATTTCGGTGTTGTCCCGACCGTGGATCCGGAATTGAGCAGCGACTACGAACTCTTCATGGGTTGGGCCGACAAGCACCGCACGCTCGGCGTCCGAACGAATGCCGACACGCCGCACGACGCGACCGCGGCCCGCAAGTTCGGCGCCGAGGGCATCGGGCTGTGCCGCACCGAACACATGTTCTTCGGCGAGGATCGCTTGCCTTGGGTGCGCAAGATGATCTTGGCGACGAACGAAGTCGAGCGGCGGGCCGCACTCGAGCGCCTGAAACCGATGCAGCGCGAGGATTTCGTCGGCATTTTCACCGCGATGAGCGGCTTGCCGGTGACCATCCGGCTGCTCGATCCGCCGCTGCACGAATTCGTGCCGCACACCGAAAAGGAAGCCGCCGAACTGGCGCGCGAGATCGGCATGCAGCCGGCCGAGGTCTGGCGGCGGTGCCAAGCGCTCGCCGAATCGAATCCGATGTTGGGGCACCGCGGTTGCCGCCTTGGGATCACCTATCCCGAGATCTATGAAATGCAGGCCATGGCCATCTTCGAAGCCGCGGTCGAAGTCAAGAAACGCGGCTCGAAACCGGTGCCGGAGATCATGTTGCCGCTCATCGGCACGGTGGAGGAGTACCGGCGCCTGAAAACGCTCGTCTTGCAAGCCGCCGACCACGTGCTCGGCGCCGATCGCGATTCGATTCCGTTCCTCATCGGCACGATGATCGAGGTGCCGCGCGCCTGCGTCGTGGCGGATCGCATTGCCGAGGAAGCACAGTTCTTCAGCTTTGGCACCAACGACCTGACCCAGCTGACCTTCGGCTACAGCCGCGACGATGCCGGTACGTTCTTGCCGGCATACATCGAGCAGGGAGTTCTGCCACGCGATCCGTTCCAGAGTCTGGACGTCGAGGGCGTGGGCGCCCTCATTCAGATGGGTACCGAGCGCGGGCGGGCGACGACCGCGGATCTCAAGGTCGGGATTTGCGGCGAGCACGGTGGCGATCCAACCTCCGTCGGGTTCTGTCACAAGGTGGGTATGAATTACGTGAGCTGTTCACCGTACCGAGTTCCAGTGGCGCGACTTGCGGCGGCACAAGCGGCGGTGCGTGGGGCGTGACCCGGCGACCGCCATTCGATCTGCAAGGCGAGCTGCGCAGCTTTCCGGCGCCGCTTGTTTTTCAAATGCTGGCGCTCGGGGGTCTCGACGGGCGCCTGACTCTGCGTGGCCCGAACGCGACATTCGACGCTTATTTTCAACGCGGCAAGTTGGTCTTCGCACGCGGCCCCGGACAAACGGCGACCGTCGGCGAGGAACTCGTGGCGCAGGGCCTCGTCGGACCCGAGCCGGTCGAGGAAGCGGCACGCGAGCGCTTGCGGCGGCGCACCGGACCGCGGATCGGCACCATCTTGGTGGATCGCGGCCTCATTCAGCGCCCGGATCTGGAGCGGGTCATTCGCGCCCGGATCAAGGATGCAATCTATGCCGTCGTCGACTGGCGCGACGGTAAATTCACTTTCGAGTCCGGCGCCGAGCCGCGCGACGAGGACATCTTGCTCGATGTGGGACTCGAGTCGCTGCTCTTGGAATGCATGGCGCGGCTCGACGATGCGAAACGCGGCGCGGCGCCGGACGAGGGTCATGCCTGAGGACCCGTGGCGCGTCTATGCCGGCGTTGTGGTCGCGTTCCTTGGGTTTCTGGCGCCGTGCGTTCAGGCACAGTCTGCCGCCGATCTCACGCCACGTCTTCACATCGATGGCCGGACGCACGACTACCGCACCGTCGAAGCCTGCTTCCGCAACGCCGCCGTGTGCGCCCAACTCGTGCCGCGGCCGGTGTGCGGCCCGGACGAGGAACGCGACGACGATTCGCGCTCGAACCGGTTCCAGGATGTGCGGCAGATCTACGTCACCTGGGATGCACACGCGCTCTATGTGGCGGTCGATGCGACGATCGAGAACGCGGCACTGATCGTTCTCTTGGATGTGCGGCCCGGCGGGTTGACGGGGCTCGGCAATTTGCCGGCGTGGCGCCACGCGGTGCGTTGCACGGAAGTCCTGCGCCCCGACCTCTTCCTGGCGGTCGGGGATCGTGGCCGGGAAGTCGAAGCCTGGCGCGCGCGCGGCGATGCCGCGATCGAACGCATCGCGAGCGCCGATTTCACGGCGCGCGCCACCTTCGATGGCGACGCGGCCGATCGCAGCCTCGAAGCGGCACTGCCGTGGACCCTGTTGTTCCCCGAAACCGCAACCGCCGTCGACACCGAGCCCGGCGCGCCGGCCGAACCGATCTTCGTGCTGCCGCCCGAATCGAGCCGCGCCGGCCTGCGCATCGCGGCGCTCGTCGTCGGCACGAGCGATGGCTTCGGGGCGCGCGACGTAGCACCCGATCCGCTCGGTGGCGTACCGCTCGATGCCCGTGACGTGAGCGACATCGACCGCGCCGTTCAGGTGGCTTGGGATGAACACACCCTGGGGGCGCCGCCGCAGTTCGTCGATTTCGGTGCGGCGGTGCAGACCCAATCGGCACCGCGGTTGTTGCCTTCGGGGCCGACGGTCGTGCCCGCCGCGCTCGGCGTTCAAGGTTTGCGCACCTACGCCGGGAGCCGCGTTTCGCGCCTGCTCTTGGCGGATGCCGGGCTCGATCTGGCGTTTGCGTTCGATGTCGCGCTGCCGTATCCCGAAGTGCTCTTCTTGAGTGCGGCGATCTTCTCGGCGCGCGGCGAGCGCGTCATCGACCTGGCGCGCGACGTGCGCCGCACCCGCGGCACGCCGGTGGCGCCGTTCGGCGCGTTCAGTGACCCGTTGGCAGACCGCTGGGATGGACGCGACCGGCTCGGGCGGCCGGTGCCCGCCGGCACGTATGTGCTGCAAGTGCGCACCACACTCGCCCCCGGCGGCACTACCACCGAGTCGGCACACTCGATCACGGTGGTGCGGTGATGCGCGCCCGAGGTTGGATTGTGGGCGCAATCCTCGGGCTCGCAGCGCAGCCTGCGGCCGCGTGGTTTGAAACCGGCGAGGTCGGCGGACGCGCTGCCGGCGTCGGCGACGCATTCGTCTCGGTTGCGGACGACGCGTCGGCGGTCTACTGGAACCCCGCCGGGTTGGTGCAATTGCCGCGTCACGAAGGGCTCTTGGCGACCGACCGCGCCGCGGCGCTCGACGGGATGGCGACGGATTTCGCCGCGGTCTCGGTGCATGCGCCCGGCCTCACGTTCGGCGTCGGATGGCGGCACCAAGGCCAGGAGGACGCGGCGCGCGAAGATGCCCTGTTGATTTCGACGGCGCACACGTTCGTGCGCCGGAGTCTCGGCGCGTTCATTGCCGGCGGCGCAACCCTCGAACTGCTGCGCGTCGGACTCGACACCAGCGGTTTCGAATCGGTGCCCGGATTGCGCGACTCGGACTACGGGGCGGCCGCGACGCTCGGCTTGCTCCTGCAGCCGATTCCGAATGTCACCGCGGGAGCGGTGATGCGGCATCTCGGGCAACCGACGTTCGACCTCATCGAAGGCGGAACCCGTACCCGGCTCGACGCCGAGGTCGAGTGGGGCGTGTCGCTGCGCTGGCGAGAGGATGCGCGCGTGCATGTCTCGCACCTCCACACGTCCGGCGGCCGGACTGCGACGCGGGTCGGCGCCGAATTGCGGGTCGGCGGCGCACTCCGCGTCCGCGCCGGCGCGGCGAGCGATGCCGTCGGCGGTGGCATCGGTGTAGCGCTGGGTGCATGGGAGCTCGATTGGGCGTACCGCGTCCACGACGCGCTCGGCGCCACGGCACGGGTTGGACTGCGGCGTGGGTTCGGCCATGTGCGCGACGCGGTGGGGACGACCTATGACGATTTCTGACCGGCGCGGGGCGCGGCGCGTTTCTGCAACCTGCACCGCCGGATGGGTGGGAGTTCTTGTCGCTTGGAATGCGGTCGCGGTCGACGCTACGGAAACGCGCTGGGGCGGCGTCTTGGGAGTCGGCCTCGCCGCGACGCGCGAGCCGGGTGCGTTTCGCTGGGACTTCGATTCGACGCGCGATGCAGCACTCGCGGTGTTGCGGATGGGCGCGACGGCCGAGCACTTGCGCGGCTTCGCATCGTTCGCCGCGACGCAGGGCGTCGCCAGTGACGCCGATGCACCGGAGTTTCGCATTCGAGAAGCGGCGCTGGCGGCTGCCTGGCATGCCGCGGCGGATAGCGCCGGGCTCGTCCTCTTCGCGCACCAGCCGGGGCGCGTCTGGCTCGATCTGCCGCTCTCGGCACCGGTCGATGCAGGGCGCATCGGTGGCGGCGCCATCACCGGCGTGCGCGGTGACGCGGCGTGGCAGCACTGGACCGCAACCGTGCTCGCCTTGCGCGGGTCGGCGTCCGCGTCCCGCGACAGCGCCGACGATGCGCCGCGTGCTTGGGTCGCACGGCTGCGCCACGATTTCGGAATGCCCGGCGCGGCCCGCCTTGGTGTGACCTGGAGCCGCGATCTGCCGTCGGCGCGTCAAATCGATTCGGGCGCCGGCGACGTCCTGACTTTCGACGCGCGAGCGCACGCCGCCGGCATCGTTGCGAGCGCCGAGTACGCGGCATCGTGGCGCGACGGGAACCAATTGGGTTTGTCGGTCGCACGTGCCGCCGCTGCCGGCACACACGTCGCGACGCCGGGGCCGTGGACGAACGCGCTGCCGGAGCGCGCCGCATTGCGCCTCGAGCTGCGCGCCGCGGCTTTGCCGGTGGGTCCGTTCGGCACGCTTGGACTCGCGCCCGCCTATCGCGCCGTCGGCACGCGGCATTTCGATCGGCTCGCGGTGCAGGAACGCGACCTGGATGCGACGGCGCGCGGCTTCGAAGGGCCACACGTCGAAGCCTGGTTCGTGCCGCGCGCCTGGCCGGCTTGGGTGCGGCAGGTGTACGAGCGCCGGCGCGAGTTCACCGGCGCCGACCGGCGGACTTGGCTGCAAGCGACCGAGGTGCAGGCGTGGCTCACCGATCGCATGCGCTCGCGCGCCTTCTACGTGCAGCGCGATCTCTGCACCTTCGATGTGCCGGAGCACGCCCACCAAGATGATTTGGTCGGCGAGATCGTCGCCGAGGATGGCGCGGCGCGGGTTCGCGTCCAGGGCGGATGGATCGATCTGAATGCGCCTGGGGAACGCAGCGTCATCATGTTGGAGACGACGGCCCGGATCGCCGGGCGCGTGCAACTGGTGTCGCGTCTCGCGGGTGCGTCGCGCGGTTCCGGGGCGCGGCGCAGCGCCTACATGGGGCTGCAATACTGGCACCTGCCGGAATTCGAACTGGGGCTCGACTACGGTTCCACGCTCGAAGGCGCGGTGTCGGAACCGGCGCTCGACGCCGATTTCTCTGTCGTCGGCACGCAACTCGACCGCATACGGTTGCATTTTCGGGGGTGGTTTTGATGCATCACGCTGGCGGCGAGCCGATCCAACGCGATCCGTTTCGCCGCGCCGGGCAGGCGCGCGACTGGTTCCGCATCGGGTGCGCGGCCGGGTTCGTCCTTGGGTTGCAGGGTGCGGCGGCGTTTGCCCAACCGGCGAGCGACGCGGGTGTCGTGCGCTTCACGTACCCGGACACGACGGCCAAGGCGGTGTTCTTGGCCGGGGATTTCAACGGCTGGAGCCCGAATGCGACGCCGCTCGATCGCGAGGGCCCGGCGTGGGTGACGCGCGTTTTTCTGGACCCGGGAACCTACGAATACAAGTTCCAGGTCGACGGCGTTTGGACGGTGGATGCCGCCAATCCGGAGACGACCGCGAAAGGCAACTCGGTCGTGCGAGTCGGCAAGGAGGGGAGCGTCGAGCCACCGCGTTCGCCGGTCGCGGAGGCGGCGACGGCGGCAACCGCGGCCGGACCGGGCTCGCTGTTGTGGGGCGTACGCTATCTCGGTTTCGCGACCGCGGGCCGCGATCGCACCCTCGACCGTTACGATCTCAGCCCGGTGGTGCACGACATCGACCTGCGTCTCGATGCGCGGATGACGCCTGATGCCACTGGATGGTTCCTCGGCCATTTCGACAATCGCGACGGCAGCGGTCCCGACAACGCGGCGTTGCGGTACGAGCGCGGCATGGTGGCATGGACGCCGGCGCCATGGGCACTGCGCCTTTTCGATCACACGGCCGCGAGCGTCTTTGATGATCCGGCGGCGCTGGTCGGCCGGGTCGGGCGCTATGCGGATGACTTCGGCTACGGGCGCCGCGGGGTGGATTTGCGCCGGCGAGTCCTCGGTGCGCCGCTCGAGTTCGTGTACGCCGACGACGCCGAGCCAGGGGAAAATCGCGCCCCGCAGACGGCGCTTCCCGATTTGCATGGTCCGGATGCGCTCGGGCTGGCGGGTCAAAAAGTGCAGCGGTATGTGACTTCGCAAAGCGATCGGGGTTCGGACGCGGTTGGTTTCCGGGCCCGCATCGGCACGGATCGCCGCGGCCTCGGAGTGTCGTTGCGCGGCAATCGCGGCCGCAATGCGGGCCGCTTAGCCGACGTGCAGGTGGCGCGGACGGCCGGCGATACGCTCATCGGTACCGGCCGCGAACTCACGACCACCGAGACCTCGTCCGCGTGGGGCCTCGATGTGCGGTCGCGCTGGGGCAAGTTGCGTTTCGCGGCCGAGTTCTTGGAGGGTGTCTTACGGGCCCGCGCCCAGCGCGTCGCGCCGGTCGTGCGCTTGCGAGCCGCGCCCGGCGCGACCGCGACCGAACGATTCTTGGGGACCTCGGATGCGAGCGCCGACGGTTTCGATTTGGACCATAGCCGGCGCGTCATTGTCCGCGCCGGGGGGCCGCGCGCCACCCACATCGTCGGCACCGAAACCTGGAGCGCCCGGCCGGGAACCGGCGGCCTCACGGGGCCACGCTTGGCTTACGAATACGAAGAGCACAATTTCACCGCGCTCAGGACCGGCGCACCGTTTCTCTTGCGCCGGAATTCGCTGCAAGGCGCCGTCGATCTGCATGCCGCCGGGACCGTCCTGCGCCTCGAGGCCGAGCAGAATTGGTTCCGCTCGCCCGCCGGGTCCGAGTGGTCGACACAGTCGTGGTTTCGAAGCGGCAACTTTTGGCTCGACGAAGATGTCGTCGGCCTCGAACGGCTGACCCTGCTGGGAACTCCACAAGCTGCCATCGCGCGCCTGCACGCCGGCCGCATGTTGTGGCCGCGCCGCGAATTGCAGGGCGAGTTGCATGCGACGTGGAGCGCGCCGGGATTCGGCCACGCGCCGCGCGCCGTCGAGAACATTCTGCGCTTTTCGCTGCCGGTCCGCGGTCCGGTGTCGCTTCGCACCCACTCGCGGCTCGCGGTGTATCGCCAACTCGAGCCGCTCGACGCGGCCGGTATTACCGCGCTCGGGGCCGGGCCGCGCATCGAAGCGGGCACCGCCGACACCCACGGGTTCGCGGTCCGGCGTTCGTATCAGGCGTTTGGGGCGCATTTTGTCGAGTTGGTTTGTGCGCTGAGCGCGCGCTCCGATATCGCGCTCGGTTTCGGCGTCGATCCCATCGTGGTCTACGAAGTGACGAACGAATACGCGCCGATCGGTTACGACGAGTTCCTCTTCGCACACGGTGCGAGCCCCACGGAGGCCCGGATCGATCCCGCCGGGCTCGGGAAGCGCATCGCCGCGGCGGAGGGTGCGCTCGAACGCGAGCGGCGCATCGGGATCGAAGCCCGGCTGCGCTTTTGAACCGGGAGCCAACCACGTCTGTACGCGGGAGCGTCAAAGTGTCGATCGGAGTTTTGATGCGGGGTGCTGAACCGGATCCACCGCGGCGTCGCCGTCGGCGCGCCGGGCGGCGCTCGGGCGCGGTGCTGCTCCTGATCGGCGGTCTCGGACTCGCGTGCCAGCCGCCACCGCGTTCGCAGTCATCGCCGGAACGAACCGCGAATGGCTTCGTGTTCCGTTACCGGGCGCCTGCGGCACGCGTCGTTCAACTCGCCGGCAGCTGGGACGGCAATACCTTTCTACGCGGCAGCGAGTGGACGCGCGACACGCGTGTCGGTCAGATGCAGGATCCGGATCACGATGGCGTGTGGGAAGCGTGGGTGCCGCTCGGACCGGGACGCTACGAATATGTGTTCTTGGTGGATGGCACGTTCTGGGAAGCCGATCCCACGAATCCGCAGCGTGTACCGGATGGCCAGGGTGGCACGCGGTCGCTTCTCGTCGTGCCGTAGAGGGCGGCCACAACACGTCTTTCCCGGGGCTCGGAAGGCTGGTACACTGCCCGCATGGCAACTCGATCCCGCGTCGCGGTTCTTCGCACGACGCCCAAAACGATCCTGACCGACATCGACAAGCTCGCGGACCTCGCTGGGGTGCGCACGGCGCTCGCGCCTGCATCCACGACGATTCTCAAGGACAACATCTCGTGGCATTTCCCGTTCCCCGGCGCCAACACCACTCCCTGGCAGCTCGAGGGCACGATCCTGGCGTTACGCCAGGCGGGATTCGCCGACCAGGTCTGCGTTCAGAACAAGACCGTCGTCACCAATGCCTTCAAAGGTGAAGACCTCAACCACTACGTGCCGCTGTTCCGGAAGTACGAGATTCCGGTGCTTTACAACTTCCGCGACACCGACATGCAGTGGATCGACTACAAGCCAAAGGCCAAGATGCTCGTCCTCGACAAGATCTTTCCCGAGGGCATTCGCATTCCCGACTACTTCCCCGGCAAGAACATCGTCCATTTGCCGACCGTGAAGTGCCATATCTACACGACGACCACCGGCGCTATGAAGAACGCGTTCGGCGGCCTGCTGAGTACAAAACGCCACTACACGCACAGCTGGATTCATCAGACGCTCGTCGACCTGCTGGCGATTCAGAAGGAGATTCACTCCGGGCTGTTCGCGATCATGGACGGCACGACGGCCGGCAATGGCCCGGGGCCACGGACCATGTTTCCCGAGATCAAGAATGTCATGTTGGCGAGCGCCGACCAAGTCGCCATCGACGCGGTGGCCGCGACGATGATGGGCTTCGATCCGATGCGGCTCGACTTCATTCGCCTGGCGCACGAAGCCGGACTCGGCGTCGGACGGCCGGAGGAAATCGAGATCGTCGGCCATCCCGATGCGGCCCAGGAGAACTGGCATTTCAGTGTCGGCGACAACGGCGCGAGCCGCGTCGGCGACTTCTTCTGGTTCGGGCCGATGAAATCGGTGCAGAACTTCTTCTTCCGAACGCCGCTTGTGCATGCCTTCATTTTCGGTTCCGAGGCCTACCATGATCTGTATCGTTGGCCGGCCAAGGACCGTCACACGTTCGAGCGCTGGCGGCGTGACACCGAGTGGGGCCGGCTCTTCCACAAGTACGCCGCATCCGAGGCCGCGGTCGCGGGCCCGCCATGAACGCCCGCGTCTCCGGCCCGCTGATCGTCGCGGTCATCTTCTTCTGCCTGGCGTTCGGGCGCACCGGAGGCCAGCGCGGGGCTTTTATCGGCATTGCGGTGGTCTTCGTCGTTTTGGCGCTGCGGCGCCGCCGCAACGGTTGATGCGGGCGGCGCGCCTGGGTTGCACCGGCGGCGCGCGATCCTTCGTACCGGGTCTTCGCCCGCGCTTCGCGCCGCCCTGCTGCGCCTTTTCCCCCGTTCGCGTTCCACTCCTAATTCCACTCCGCCGTGATCAATGCGGCGCGCTGTGGCGCCGGCGCCTGCGTCGCGTGACGTTCGTCCTCACTTCGACGTGTTCCTTCCAGGGCATGCTCTTTGCGCGACGACCTGCACCGGGGCCCTTGGCCGCACCCTCGACGTGTGGCCGGGAAACCGGCGGGTCGTTCGCGCCCCGACGCTAAATCCCTGCGACGCATGAACTGGGTCGAGCCACGCGTCGATGGCCGCCAGCAATCCCGGAATAGCGCATCGCACCTTCCGGGATTCGTGGTTGCGTCCCGCACAGGGAGTTCGCGAGTGTTGGATTTCTTGTCCCGCCGATGGTCGCTTTGGATCGTGGGTGCAGCCATCGTCCTGGCCGGACGGTCGGCCGGCGCCCAAGGCTTTTTGTCACTGCGCATCGAGACCGCACCGGGCGGCAATGCACCGGATCTTGCGTCGACGACGCGCGTCGCGGGCGATTCGCTGCGGCTCTTCGCGGCGACTTACGATTTTCTGGGATTCTACGCCGGGCCGGCGGCCGTCGATTGGTCGATCATTCCCGGTGGCGCGACGCTCGACGCCACACAAGGGACGACAACGCTGGTGCAAACGAGCCTCACCGGCCAATTCCACGTCCAAGCTGTCATGGACGGCACGACGGCCGACACCGGCAACATCACGGTCGTACCCGGACCCCCCTCAGGCCTGGCGGCTTTCGCATCGCCGGCGTTCGGCGCGCCTGCCATCACGTCGCTGGCTCTCTCGGCCGATTCAAGCCTCGTGCTCTACACTGGCAGCTACGACAAATTCTCGAACTGGACGGGACCGATCGACGTCGCTTGGTCGCTCGATGCGCCGATCGCCGCCGTCACGCCGTCGCATGCAACGCTCACCGTGCTCGACCCGCGGCGCACGGGGAACGGCCACCTGTGGCTCGATGCGCCGTCGTTGCCGCGCCTCGATCTGCCACTCGCGGTGACCCACGGCCGGATTGCGTCACTGCTCGTCTCCACCACGCCGGGCGGTACGCCGCTCGCCGACACGACACTCGTCGCCGGCCAAACGCTGCATCTCGAGGCGCGCGCCGCCGACGCCGACGGCAACTCCGTGACGCCATTCGCCGGCGCCACTTGGTCGGCGACCGGCACTGGACTCGCTCTCGGTGCCGTGAACGGCGTGCAAACGGACGCCCTCGCATCGCTTCCCGGCAGCGCGCGCATTGTGGCGACCGCCGGCGCCATCCAAACGAGTACGGGGATCATCCGCATCACCGCCGGCATCCTCGCACGCTTGCGCGTGTCGCGCGCTCCGGACACGTATGTCGCTGTCGATCCGGCGACCGTCGACGCCGATCAAAATTTCGAATTGTTCGCACTCGGTCAAGATGCCGCCGGCCATTGGCTCGGACCGGTGAGCGCGACGTGGACGAGCACGGACGCCGCCGTGTTGCACTCGCCGACGACGACCGGGCCGAGTGCGGTCGTCGATTGTGCGCGCATCGGCACCGCCCGCCTGCGTCTGACGGGCGCTGGACTCGCCCCCGACAGTACCGGCGCCGTGCAAGTCACGCCGGGCCGGTTCGCGCGCCTGACCATCGAATCACTCGGCGACGGCACCGGCAGCGAGATGGGCGCCCTCGGCTTCTCGGCGGATTCCGTCATCGCCTTCCACGCCGTCGGACGCGACGCGGACGGCAATTTCGTCGGCGCACGCAATGCTCTGTGGTCGCTCACCGGTCCCATCGGTTCGTTGTCCACGCCGCTGGGTCCGGACGTGGTACTCCTGGGCGAACATCCGGGCACCGCGCTTCTCACCGCCGTCGACGGCATCGAAACCGATGTTGCGGGCCCGATCACCGTCACCGCCGGCGCGCCGTATCGCCTGCGGGCCGAAGACAGTCTTGGCTTGGCGCTCGCGCCGCGCGCTCTCGCGCCGGGCGAAACGGCGAGCGCGGTCGCGATGACCCTCGATCGCGACGGCAACCAGCTGACTGCGGCGCCGGTGACTTGGGGCTGGCTCGGCGATGCGCTGGCGCTCCTGCCGGGCAGCGCCGCGCCGCAATACAACTGGACCGCGGGCCGGGTCGGCCAAGGCCGGCTCGTGCTGGCAGCTCCCGGCCTGATGGCCGACACGAGTGCGACGTTCACCGTCGTGGCGGGTTCACCCGCGAGGCTCGAAATGCGCGACGCATTGGGACTACCGGTGGGGGCGCGCACCTTGTCGTGCGATGCGCTTCTCGAACTGCATGCATGGGCTCTCGATGGAAGTGGCAACGAGCTCGGACAGGTGCCCGTCACATGGAGCGTGCTCGGCACGGCGGGCAGCGCCACCGTAGCACCGCTTGCAGGTTCGGCGACGGTATTGCGCCCGGTCACTCCAGGTGTCGTCCGTGTTGCGGCACTGCATGGCAGCGGGGTCCAAGCGCAGTCCGGCGATCTGACTCTCGTTCCCGGACAGATCACGCGCGTGACAATCGAGACCGCAGCCGACGGCAGCGGATCGCGCCTGGCGTCGCGCGGCCTCGCGGCCGGTGATCTGCTGCCGCTCTTCGCGGTCGGCCGCGACGGCCAGGGCAATTTCGTTGCGCCGGTGAATGCCAACTGGTTCGAGTCGGGCGGCATCGGCACCTTGAGCGTGACGCAAGGCACCGCCACGATTCTGCTCGCCGAGCACCGCGGCCGCGGCCGCGTGACGCTGACCGTGCCGCTCATCGATGGCGACGAGACCGGCATTCTCGACGTCACACCCGGACCGGTGGCGGCACTTGGCATCGAACGTTCGCCGGCCGGTCCGGCCGACGCGCTCGGCACGGCGACGGTGAGTGTCGATGATTCGCTGATGGCCTTCGCAGTGGTGCGGGACGTGTTCGGGAATTGGATTGCCACGGTGCCGGCATTCTGGAGTGTGACCGGCCCGGCGGGCGCGGCGCAGATTTCCAGCCCCGGCCCGGCAACCGCAACCGTGCTACGGCCGCAGCATCCGGCGCAAGTGCAACTCACCGCGACGTGGAACGGATTCGCGGCACTCTCCGGCCCGCTCGCCCTCGTCGTTGGACGCCTCGCCACGGTTGGCATCGAGACGGCGGCCGATGGCAGCGGCTTCGCGATCGGTAATCGCACCTTGGGCGCCGGTGAAGTGGTCGCGTTGTACGCCATCGGCCGTGACGCGCTCGGCAACTTGACCGGTGCGGTGACAGCGGCGTGGAGCGTCGTCGGCATCGGTGGAACGCTCGACACGGCGTGGCAGAGCGCGGCGCGTTTCACCGCCGACCGGCCCGGCCTGTGCCATGTGACGGCCGCCTACCCGGGGGTGGGTTTGGCGACGACCGGTGCATTGACGGTCACTGCCGGCACGCCCGCGTCACTCGTTCTCGAGCGGGCGCCCGGCGATCCATTCGACCCCTTCGACACCACCGCACTCGCGGCCGGCGATTCCGTCGAGGCCTACGCGGTGCTGCGCGATGGACTTGGGAACTGGGTGGGCAATGTCGTCGCAACGTGGAGTGTTCTCGGGAGTCCCACGAGCGCGATCTTGAATCCGACCGCGGCGGGTGGCGTTGCGCTGCAGGCGCGCCATCCGGGAAGCGTGCGTTTGCAGGCGACGTGGAATGGCCGCGACGCGGTGAGCGGGACAATCGATCTCGGCGCCGGCGCGCCCGCCGGTACGTTTATGATGAGCTTGACGCCCAACACCCTACGGGCCGGTGGACCGTTGCCGGCGCTCGGCAACGGTGGCCCCGTCACGGACGCATGGGGCAATGACGTCGCCGACGGCACGCGCATCGATGTGCGTTTGACGGGCGCCACGGGTCTCGCCGGCGAGGATCTCGATCCGGTGCGTGCCGGCGTGCAGCGCCCGACGAGCGCCGGGCACTTCGTCTTCACGCTCGTGCCGGGCGCCCTTGCGGGCCCGGCGACCGTCGATGCAACGGCGGGGACGGCGGCCGGCCGAGCGGCGATTGCCTTGTTGCCGCCGATCGGCATCGGCGTGCTGGCGGGATCGTTCACGCCGATCGAATGGTTGCGTGGCGCGCCGTTTGCAGCCCACTTGACGCTCGTGAATCCCGATGTGCTGGCGCTCGACCTCGCGACGGCAGAACTGCGGTTGGACGACGGCAACGGTGGCGCGATTCAAACCTCACTCGCCGCGCCGGTCACGCTCCAGCCGGGCATGGCAACGGGTGTCGATTTTGTGTCGCTCGATACGCCCGGCGCGCTCCGCGCCGGACGTTACACGCCACGCTTGCACGTCACCGGCCAGGACCAGCTGGGGTCGCCGTTCGATCTCGAGATCGGCACCGCCGGTGCGACACTCGATCTGGTGGATGGCGCCGTGACCCAGGTGACCGGCCATGCGCCGCTCCGCCTGACGCAGGGAACGCCGGTGCACTTCACCGTCGATGTTCTGAATAGCGGCGATGTTGCCGTGCAGCTCGATGCGGCGCGTTCGCTCCTGCAGGGCGGCGCGTTCGCGGCGGCGCTGGCCCCCGGGAGTGCCACGACGCTCGCCCGCGGCACTGTCACCCGGCTCGATTTCGTCACCACCATTTGGCCGCTTGGCGCGACGGTGGGGGATGTGCCGCTCGATCTCGAACTGCACGGCACCCAAACCGGCGGCGCCTTCGATGCGTCGGTGGCGAGCGGCACGGTGCGCGTCGATGCGACGGCGGCGTTGATCGCCGACAAGGGTGCACTGACGCCCGTCCTGGTGCCGCAAGGTGCGAGCCCGGCGCCGCGGATCACGGTGCAGAACGCTGGTGGCAGTGCCGTGACCCTGAATACCAACACGCAAGTGCAAATCGCCGGCCGCGCCGGTGGTCTGGTGACACCGGTTCGCGTCGGACCCGATTCCGCCGCGATCCTCGATTTCGCGCCAGTGGATCTCGGCGGCCTGCCGGCCGGACTGTACTCGGTGTGGTTGTCGGCACAGGGGACGCAGAATGGCGCCGCGTTCGCGCAAGATGTCGCCTTGGCCGACAGCCTCACGCTGTTTGCGCCGGCGGCGCTCACCATCTTGGGGATTCAGCCGAGCCAGGCGACGGTCACGGCCGGGCAGACCGCGTCTTGGCTGCTGCGCGTCGTGCTGTCGAATAGCGGTGCGACAGCATACCGCATCGATGCAGCCGATGTGCACATCGTGTTGGGCGGCATCGACCGCACCGCGACCTACACGATGACGCACCAAAAACCCTTTACCAGCGCGTTGCCACCCGCAGCCCGGGATACGCTCGATTTCTTGGTGACACAAACCGGCCCCGATGCTGGACTCGCGACTCTCGAAGCCGCGGTGCAGGCAACCGATCTCACCACCGGACTGCCCGTCGAGGCCAACACGTTCACGGCTGGAAAGGGCAGTCTCCGGGTCCAGAACCCGGCGATCGCCGCGGCGGGCGTGTTGACCCTGTCGCAGCCGGCCGTCGTCGCCGGCCAAACAGCGCCCGTGGAAGTGACGCTCACGGTGCGCAACGCCGGTGAAGCGATCCTCGATCTCGATCCAGCGTCGCTCGCGGCGAGCTTTGTCACCGCGCCGGCGATCGCGGTCGTGCCGGCGAGTTACACCGGCGGGCCCGGGCTCGCAGCCGGTGAATCGATGCTGCTGCGCTGGACCTTGGGCCCTTTCACCGCCGCGCCCGGCAGTCTGCAGTTGACCGCGACCCCGCAATTCGTGGAACGGAATCGCGCCGCGTTGTTGACCTGCAGCGCGAGCACCAACGTGCCGGTGCAAGGGCCGGCGGCGGTCGTTGTCAGCCAGGCCAATGCGCCGGCGAGCGTCACCGTGGCACAGGCGCAAGCTTGGACGGCGCGCTTCCAACTCACGAACTCCGGCGGCAGTAGCGTGACGGTCGCGACACCGCGCCTCGTGTTTGCGGCGCCGGGCGCCGCGACGACGTTCGGGGTCACGCCACCGCTCACCTTCGAAGACGGGCGGCCGTTGCAGCTCGCACCAGGTGCGCAGGGGACTCTCGCCTTCGTTATCAACCGAACCGATGCGACGGCGCGCCGGGTCACGATCGGCGTCGCGTGTGACGCCGTCGAAGAACTCTCGGGACGCGCGTTGACGATCGCCAACGGTGCGACCGCGACCGTGAGCGTGCAAGCGCCACCCGCCGTGCAGTTGGTGGATGCATCCCTCGCGCCGGCGCGCGCCGCGGTGGGCCAGGTCGTGGGGTTCACGCTCGATGCCCAGAATACCGGTGAGTCGCGCTTGGATCTCGATGCAACCCAGTCTTGGGCCCGGCTCGTGGATGGCACGACGCTGCATTCGTTGATGGCGCCGGCAGTGCTCCCAGGCGGCGGGACGGCGACGCTGCGCTTCGCTGCGGCGGCACTCGATGGGGCTCCGGGCGCCGGGGCGCTGCGCCTGCACCTTGCCGGCACCGAGAACGGCAATGCGTGGAGCGCCGATCTCTCGACCGGCGCCGTGCTGCGGCTCGATGCGGCCGCCCAACTCGAAATTACCGCCGTGCGCCCCTCCCGGCCACGCGTCACTCGCCGGCAAACTGTCGCTTGGACGGTGCGGGCGGCGGTGCGCAATCATGGCGGCGATGCGGTGCTGGATGCCGCAACGCTCGGATTCACGCTCGGCGCGGCGGACGTCGCGACTGGGTTCACGGTCACCGCTCCGGCCCACTTCGAATCCGGCACCACGCTCCTGGTTGCCGGTGCAGCTGACACCTTGCGCTTCGACGTGACGCGAACTCTGGACGCCATCGGTCTGGTCGCTCTGGACGCGACGCTCCACGCCCACGATGCCAATAGCGGCACGCCGCTCGTGGTGACGAGCGTCGGTCAGGCGCGTGGCAGCGTGCAGATCGATGCCCCGGCAGAGCCGGTCATTGCCACCCTGCAAGCGAGTCAAGCGCTCGTGAGTGCCGGTCAACGATCCGCGTGGCGCGTGCAAGTCACGGTGCGCAATGACGGCGGGTCGCCGTGGCGCGCCGACTGGACACGCGCGGCGCTCGTGCTCGGTGCGGCGCCCGATGACAGCATTGCCTGTGGAGCACCGGCCGCACCCCAACTGTTGGATGCCGGCGAGTCCGAAGGCGCGGTCTTCACGATTCACCGCACCGGCGCCGAACTCGGCGCCGTCGGACTCGTTGCAAGCCTGCCAGGTGTCCAGGAATCGGACGGCGCGGCGATTGCCGCTCTCCCGAATGCGCCGGTCACCATCGTCGTGCAGCGTCCTGCCGCGGCCAGGCTCGAAACCGCGACGGCGCACACCCAGCGCCCCGGCACTGCCAACACCGGTCAAACCGTCCGCTTGGACATCACGGTTCGGAATAGCGGCGAAGCCGATCTGCGGCGTGTCGCCGTACAGGCGCACGCGGATGGTGCGACCCCGGCGGACAGCCTTCTCGTTGCGGCTGTACCGGGCGGTGGAAGTGTCACGTTGCACTCCCAAGTGCGCTTACGTGACGATGCCGGACCGGCGGCGATTCAATTCACGGTCCTGGAAGCGTACGATGCCAACGATTCCTTGACGACGGCCGCCTTCGGTGCGACCACCGCGGCCCACCTCGACTTGCGCGCCGAAACGCCCGGCAGCTTGGCGCTGACCCTGGTTCCGAGTCAGGGGCGGGTGTCCGCCGGACAGGCGCGCGAGTGGTCGCTGGCCGTGCAGGTGGAAAATGTCGGCGAAGAACCGCTGGTGCTGCGCGCGCCGCGCCCGAGCGATATCGAGTTCCAGCGCAGCAACGTCCCGCAAAGCGACTATGTCGTGTTGGCGCCCGCCGCTTTCGACGAAGGCGGCCTGACGCTCGCCGGCGCCGGCCAAGGGACGCTGCGCTATCGGATCACCCGCACCGGTGATGGCGGCGGCAGCATTGCGATCACGGCCACGGCGAGTGCGCTGCACGCCAACGATGCCACCGCCCCCGACATGGCAGCCACCGCTGCCGCGACGATCGCCGTCGATGCAGAACCCAGTTTGCGAATTCTCTCGACCGATACCCGGACCTGGCGCCGGGACCGCGGTTTCGACGACGACCGCGTCGATGCCGGGCAGGCCTTCGCGGTGCGCGTCGTCGTGGAAAATACCGGCGGCACCCAACTGGACAGCATCGGCGTCGATGTCGAGTCGCAGCGCGGCAATTCGCATCTCGATGGCCGGCGCTGGCTCGACACGCTCGCACCGGGACAGCGCGGCGAATTGGAGTTCGCGGTCGTCGGCGGCACTTGGTTGTCGCAGCCCGGCCTGCCGGAAGCTTTCACGGCGCACATCGCCGCCGCCCAGGATCTGAACACGGGCATCTCGGTTCTGCCCGGCGCGGCCGTCGACGCCACGACTTTCGCGTATATCGAGACACCCGCACAGGTCGCGCTCACGGCCTGGATCGACGCTCCCGATGGCGCTCGCGACGGCGTTCTCTCGGCCGCCCAAGAGTTCATTCTCGCGGCGCGGCTCGACAACGAGGGCAGCGCGGATTTCTCGGCGTCCGGGCGTGTGGCGCTCGGGTTGCCGGCCGGATATGCCATCGTCGATGGCGATCCAGAGCAATTTGCCGACGCCGGCCAAGTGATCCGGTGGACGTTGCAGGCCGGAGCGGCGGCGCACGCGTTCAGCGATACCTTGGTCATTGCGCTGGCCGCCGTGCCGCTCGACGAGAATCGTGGCACCCCAGCGATCGTGCGGGTTGGCACGGCGACGGTCGCCGTCGCGGTGCGCGCCACCGGTGATCTGGCCGCCCTGCTGACGCGTGGCGGTGCGGCGGCGGGTGGCTCGATCTTCGTTTCAACGGGTCAGACGCTCGACCTCGATGTTGTCGTCCGCGGCGATGCCGACTTGATCGGCCGCGAAGCGGATCTGGTGTTGCCGGCCGGCTGGTCGCCGGCACCGGGGAGTCCGCCGAAACTCGATCTGCCACCGGGCGCCGAAGCGCGTACGACCGCAGCCGTGCAAGTCGGTCATGCGCCAGGCATGGCCCAAGTCATCCTGCATGCAACCGCCGTCGACCGGAACGACGAATCGCCGCGCGCCGCGCTGGATACCCTGCAATTGCAAGTCGTTCGCGCCGCACGGCTGGCGGTGGATGCGGCAATCGTCGCGCCCGACGAGGCGCGCGATGGGCGGCTCCTGCCGGGCCAAGCGTTTCAAGTCCGCGCCTGGGTGCGCAACCAGGGTGACGCGGCGGTCGTCGCGGCGCCGGGGAATACGTCCGGCGGCACGCTCCGCCTCATCGACGTGCCCGCGGGGTACGGCGTGCAGGCCGCCGAACAGCCGTACGTCCTGACCGGCCGTGAAGCGAGCATCACGTGGAATCTCACCGCGCCTCCGGTCGTGCGGCCGGGTGCGGAGACGATGCGGATCGTTTTCGCCGCTCTGCCGTTCGACGCCAACGCCATGCAGGCCGTCGGGCTCGATCCGGATTCGACGATCGCCCGTTGCGTGGTTTCGGTCGCCAACGACGCGGTTGCCGTCGACGCTACCGCCGAGCCAGCCACCGTGGTGGCGCCGGGCGAGCGCGACGTCACGCTCTTGCACCTGCTGATCACCAATCAGGCTGAAGCCGCGGTGCGCATCGACGCCGTCGGTGTCGCACCCCTTGCCGACGGCGTCATTCTGCCCGATGCATTCGCCCACTACGTGCTGACGCGCGACGACGATGCGGCGATCCGCGTCGAAGCGCTGCCGTCCGGCAGCTCCCCGGTCTGGATCGATTTCGGCGCCGCGGGCAATGCGGCGATTCTCGCGCCGGGCGCCACGGCACGTTGGACGTTGCGCGCCGACATCGCGACATCGGCCGCGGCGCGCACCGTCAGTGCGGCATTGCGGACCAACGCCGCCGGTGCAGTGCTCGTACGGGCCAGTGAATCGAGCTCGGGCGCCGCGGTGCCGGTGCACGCCGATGCACGCGCCACGCTGGCGTCGGCAGCGGTGCGGGTTTTGGGCGCCGCGCTCGCCGCATACAACGCGCCGAATCCGTTTCACGCCGAACGCGAACCGACCACCATTCACTACCAAGTGGACGGCGCGAGTGATGTCACGATCCGCATTCAAACCCTGCAAGGCGCCCTCGTGTGGGAAACGCACCGGCACGAGGCTGCCGTTGGGACGGCGCTCCGCGGCGTCGAATGGGACGGCCGGAACGGCACCGGACAGCCGGTACGGAATGGTGTGTATGTGTGCTCCGTGCAAGTCGGCACGCGGGCGACGCGGTTCAAAATCGCGGTGACCCGCTAGGAGGATGATGATGCTGGCACGGAAGTCCTGGATCCTACTCGCGTGCATGCTCGCGACGACCGCGCATGCCGGCGGCACCGCCAATGGCGGGACCGAATCGAATCTGAGCTTGGGAGCCACGAGCCGCGGGATCGGACTCGGCGGCGCGTTCCTGGCGAGCGTCGACGACGCGAGCGCCGTGTACTGGAATCCGGCCAAGCTGGCGAGCCTCGAACGCGGCAGCGTCATTCTGACTCACATGCCGATCGGCTTCGGTGACGCGACTCTGAGTTTTGCCGGCGTCGCGTATCCGACCCTCGGTGCCGGCACGTTTGCTTTCGGGTTCCAGCACCTCTCCACCGATGGCATTCAGGCCTACGACGCCACGAGTCAGGCGCTCGGCAGCCTCGAATATTCGGAGACCGCGCTCTATGCCGGTTATGCCCACGCGATCGCCGCCGGCACGCTGGGTGCGCTGCAAGTCGGCGCGACCGCGAAGACGTTCACTCAAAGTCTAACGCCTTGGTCGAGCACCGGCGCCGGACTCGACTTGGGTTTGGCGTGCACGCCGCGCCGCTTTCCGGATCTCGGCTTGGCGTTCGTGTGGCGGGATGCGATCGCCCCGCATGTGCGGCTCGATCAAACCTCGGATGCCGCACCCGCGACATTGCAATTCGCCGGCACCTGGCGGACCCGCGCCACGCGTACGACAACGCTGGCGCTGAACGCCGGTGTCGATCACACCGGCCCGCTCGGCTGGTCGCCACGCCTCGGACTCGAAGCCGGTTATGGTTCGCATCTGCAGTTGCGGCTCGGTTCGTCCCGCAACGGCGTCGCCTTCGGCCTCGGCGTGACCTGGCAGAATGCGGCGCTCGACTATGCATTCCTGGGCCACGAGTCGGCGGCCACCCAGCCGGTCTCGGTGCGCACGGAGTGGGGCATGCGGCTCGAAAACCGCCTCGCGGCGCGCACGACGGCGCGCGAGGCGGCGCTGCGGGCGCAATTGCAAGACCGGCTCGAGGCCCGCCTCGATGCGGCGCAGGCGGCATTCGATCGTGGGGACTATGCGGCAGCGGTGGACGAGTGGAAGGTCGTGGCCGGGTTGGATCCCGCCGACGAACGGGCCGAGCGTGGCATTCAAGCCGCGGGTGCCAAGCTGGCGGAAACCCAGGCGCGCGATCTCGCCGATCGCGAACAGGTGGCGGCGCACACCGCCCAGTTCGAACTCGGGCTGCGCTACTACGGCCAGAGCGAGTATGCGTTGGCGCGCGACGTGTGGGCGCAACTGCGCCAGCAGGACCCGGCCAACACCGAAGTGCAACGCTATCTGGACAAGAACGAGAAGGCGTTCCGCGACCAGCTCCGGGCCCAATCCGACGAAGCGCACCGGCTCGAAATCGCCGGCGACTGGGTCGACGCACTCGCGGCCTGGACCCGCATTCGGGCCACCGACAATCAACGCGCCGACGCCGAAGCAGCGCTCGAACGCTGTCGCATGGGGCTCGAACGGCAAAATGCCCGCCGCTGGGATGCCAGCCGCGGCTCGAATGCGAACGTCAACGCCGGTACCAACGCCATCGCCAAGGCGGCGCCGGTATCGAAAGCCGCCGCCGCACCGTTCCGCGACGCCGTCGCGGCGTATTCGAGCGGTGAGATCAGCCGCGCCGTGACGTTGTTGCGCGAGGTTCGCCGGTTGGATCCCGCCAATCAGGAAGCCGAGCGCTTGTTGGCGAAAGCCGAGCGCCAACTGCTGCCCTTGGGTGACGAGGATCGCGCCCGGGTGCGCGAGATGTACCTGCGCGGGATGAGTTTCTTCACCGCCAATCAATTCGACAAGGCGATCGAAGCCTGGTCCAAGATTCTCGATGTCGATCCGGGCAATACGAGCGTGTACCAGAACATCCGCGAAGCCCGCGCGCGCCTGCGTGCCCTGCAGCCTTGATCCCGCCCTTCCTTTGGAGCATCGCTATGAGCAGTCGCAACGGACGGACCGAGCGCCTCGAGATCGCCGCCGACGAGCGCCATCTCTCGGACGTTCGCGACTTCATCGATCGCACCTGTGCCGCGTGTGGCTTTGCGCCGCGGGCGATCGCCAATATCCGGCTGGCGGTCGACGAGGCCTGCACCAATGTCATCAAGCACGCCTACCCGAATGGCGGCCCCGGTGCGGCAAGCGCCAGGCTCGGCATCGCGGCCGGCGCGCACCGCGGCTGGCTCGAGGTGCGCATCGTCGATCAAGGCAAGCCGTTCGAAGGCCAGATCGACCTGCCCCAGCTTGGCGAACTGGTGGAAGCGCGACGCAAGGGCGGCTTCGGCATGTTCCTGATGCACCGGCTCATGGACGAAGTGCGCTACGAAACGACCCCGGCAGGCAACGAATGGATTCTGCGCAAGCGCCTGCCGCAACCGCCTTCGACCTTTGCGCGGCGCATGCGCCTGCGTTACGCGCTGCAGGCGAGCCTCGGGATTGTCGCCATCAGCGTCTTGGCGGTCACGCCACTCTGGCTGCGCGAAGGGCGCCAGCGTGAGCGCGCCGACTTGCAGGCACTGCGGGCGCTGGCTTTCGGTCTCGCCGAAGCGGCGCGGCCGGCACTCGTACAGCGCGCCGAACTCACCCCCGAGCAAACGCATTTGTTCGAGGCGGTACTGGCGCTCGGGCGCGAGGAGCCACGCATCCTGGCGGTCGATGTCGTGGATCGCGCCGGAACGATTTGGGCGGCGGATCGCGCTGCCGCCACCTTCACCCACTTCATCGAACCGGCCGGCTTGACGGCGGCCGATGCCGACGGGTTCCGGCAGGCGCGCGAGCGCGTCGACGGGCACGCGGTCCTGCATCTCGCAGTGCCGGTGCGGATGGGCAACGGCGCGACCGAAGTCGGGACGGTGCATCTCTCGGTGCGCCGCGACGAGATCGAGGCCGAAGTGCGCGCCGCGCGCGCCCGCTTGGCAAGTGGGGCACTGGCCGTGGATGCGCTGGCCCTGCTGCTCGTCGGCGCCGCCCTCACGGCTTTCCTGCGGCCCTTGCAGCGGCTCGTCGACGGAGTTCGCGGCATGGCGTCCGAAGGCGCTGATTTGGCGGAAGACGGCCCCGGCGAGATCGGTTCCATCGCGGCGGCCTTCAACGACATGAATGCCCGTTACAAGGCCGCCCGCGAAACCGCCGCCGACCACGAACGCTTGCAGCAAGACCTGCAGGTCGCGCGCGAGATTCAGACGGCGATTCTGCCGCAGCACGTGCCCGACATTGCGGGCTATGAGATTGGCCGCTTGTACCGGCCGGCCGGCGAAGTCGGCGGCGACTACTACGATTTCTTGGATGTAGGCGACGGGCTGACCGGCGTCGTCGTGGCGGATGTCGCCGGCAAGGGCGTGCCGGGGTCGCTCGTCATGGGCATGTTGCGGACGGCTCTGCGGCTCGAAACCCGGCGCAACGCCAGCGCCGGCGACGTGCTGTCGCGTCTGCATCAATTCCTCGCCGCCGACATGCGCAAGGGAATGTTCGTGACGATGTTGTACGTGGTGCTCGACACGCGGCACCGGGTCGTGAGCTACGCTTCGGCCGGCCACACGCCCATGGTGCTGTATCGCGCCGGCAAGGACGAAACCTTTTGTTTGTCGCCCAAGGGACTGCCGGTCGGCCTCGCCGGATCGGACACCGCAATGTTCGAAAAGGAACTCGACGTGGAGCGTCTGCGGCTGCGGACCGGTGATCTTTTGTTGCTCTACACCGACGGCATCACCGAGGCCACCAATGCAGCGGGCGAGGCGTATGGCGAAGAGCGGCTGGTGGCGGCCGTCAAACGCTTCGGGCGCGAATCGGCGGACGATTTCGTTCGGGCGCTCGAGGCGGACCTCGCCGAGTTCACTGGCGGTATGGCGCTCACTGATGATCTGACGCTGGTCGCGATCAAGGAGAAGCAGGGAGCGCCGGAAGTCGGCGGCGAAACGTTTCGCAAGCTCGTTGACGCCATCGACGCCAAAGGTGTGCCGGTGGCGGATGCGTGCCGGCGGTTTGGCGTATCACCCTCGACCTACTATCGTTTGAAGCGCGTCGCGGGCGATGACAGCGAACCGCAACAGTTGTCGATGGAAAAGGGTGCCGCACTTCGCCGTCTGGCCATGGCGCGCCGCGACTTGGGTGCGCGCGAGATCGCCGCTTTGCTGCGCACCCCGGAGTGGGGCAGCATCGACCTTGCACCGACGCGCATCCACGTCGAATTGCGCCGCATGGGAATCGACCTGCCGGTGAGTGCAGTGCCGGCGATGCCGGCGCCGGGTTCAGCTGCGGCGCTGCCGATGGCGGATGACACCGCAACCGAAGCTCCAAACAGCAACGGCGCCGACAGCAGCGCGGTTGCGATGTCGGAAACATGGCTCGATGCAGGCGGATTGCGCGGTCTCCTTGCAGCGCCGGCCGCCGGTCCGGGCGCCGCGCTGTTGCAACTCGAGGGTTGTATCGACAGTACGTCATGCGATGCGCTGGAGAGCCTGCTCGCGACGGCAACCGGTGCCGGTCACGCTCTGGTCGTCGATCTGGCCGAAGTGGCGTACGTGAGTAGTCGAGGCTGGGGCCTGTTGGCGGCCGCGAGTGCGCGCGCCGTGGGTGGCTTGGCGCTCGCCGAGATGCGTTCCGATGTCTTCGACGTCTATCGAATGCTGGGTTTCGAGTCGATTGTACCGTCCGCGGCCGACCGCGATGCGGCGCGGGCGCGTCTGTTGCCGGCGGCTCGCAAGGCGGCTTCGAATGCATCGCCCGGCGCCGCATCCAAGTCGAAGGCCGCACCCACGACGGCGATCGTGCCGTGCAAGGTGGCGTTCGATGCCGCCGCCCCGGACGATGCCGGTGCGTCGCTGCGCTGCCGCGTTGGGCACGCGGGGCGCGATGGGGAAGTGGCGGTGATCGCCCTCGAAGGCATCCTCGACACGGTGAGCGCGCAATTGTGTGCCCGGATGTTCTCCGAACTCGCGCTCCGCGAACGCACCGCGGTGCTGATCGACCTGTCGTGCATCGAGTTCGTGAGCAGTGCCGGTTGGGGATGTCTGACGGCGTTCGCAGCCGAGCGCGCCCGCATCGGCAGCGCCGTGCGCTTGTTCGGGATGAGCGCCTCGGTGGCGCGCATCTATGAATTGCTGCACTTGGCAGCGGTGCTGCCTTCCGACGACATCCTGGCGGACGCGTTGGTGGCCTGCGGCGCCACCGAAGTTGCAGCTCCGGCGCGCGTCGACGCGACCACGGTGGCGCCCACCGCGTCACCAAGCCAACCGGTTGGTGCGGCGCACGGTGCTAGTGCGGTGGGCATCGAAATCGAAATCGGCGCTTTGCAGGCGCGACTCGAACCCTATGGAACCAGTGGCCGGGCGCATCGCCTGGCGCTCCGCGGCACGTGGCGTGGTGACGCGGGAGCGTCGTTCGAGGCCTGGCTCGGCGCACATGCGACGCCGGTCGACCTGCTGCTGGTCGACGGCCGGGGCCTCGAAAGCGTCGACGCAGAAGCCTGGGATGTGTTGCGCCGGCACGCCGAGAGTCTTGCGACGCACGGCGGCCAAGTGTGCGTGGTGGCGAGCGCCGCAACGGCGCCCGCAGTCGACGCCGGCCTGCACGTCCACCGTTCGGTGGTGGAGGCGCTACGCACCCAGCAGAGCCGCCCGGTACGGCTGGAGACCGTTCGCGTCGAAGACAGCGATTTCAGCAAGGACGCGGAGATCCGGCGTGAGGGCTGGAACGCTTATGTCGACCTGCTCCGGCAGGCATTCCGAGAGGACGCCCTGTGAGGCGCATTGCAATTGCGGCTGCCAAGGGCGGCACCGGTAAAACCACCACTGCCGTCGCACTCGCGCACGGCCTCGCGCTGGCCGGCGAGCGCGTGTTGCTCATCGATTGCGATCCACGCCGCGACTCGAGCTTGCATTTCGGCCTGTCGCCCGAACCCGGACTCGCAGCCTGGCTGCGGGGCCGTCCGGCGCGCGTCATGGAAGTGCGTGCCGGCCTCTGCGTCCTGGATAGCGGTGGCGAGGCGCTTGCCGATCTCGAACTGACACTCGGCACCGATCCGCTCGAGGAACTGCGGCTTGGGCGCGCCCTGGACACGCTGCAGGATGTCGATTATGTGGTGCTCGATTGTCCGGCCGGCGTCGGACCCATCGCGCGCGCGGCGCTCCGCGCCAGCCACGAGGTCCTCGTGCCACTCTGCGCCGACTATTTGAGTTTGGCGAGCGCCGGCCTGCTGCTCGAGCGCCTGGTCCAGATGCGGGGCACGAACGGCGCCGCGCCACGTCTTCTGGGACTCCTGCCGACATTCTATGACGCCGACGCTCCGAGCGCCCTGAACGTCGATTCCGTGCTTGCGGAACTGCACGCCGGCCGTGTCCTCCAGACGCGCATCGCGCTTTGCGATGGGCTCCGGGCGGCACCGGCACGCAGAGGCACGATCTTCGATTGCGAACCGCTATCGCGCGCGGCGTTGGACTACGTCTCGTTGCTCGACGAGGTGCGGGCTGCCGCCGCCTGACCTGTCACTTCTGGAGCCATCGGGTGTCCACACGGTCGCGGCGGCGGCCGCATGGTTCTGCGTGGTGTATCGCTACGGAGTGTTCCGCGCCGCCCAAGGTCGCTGGACTAAACCTTGCTTGTAGAGCCCTCGTGGCTCCAAGGAGGTGGGCATGCGGTCCCTCGAGTACAGTGTCGAGACCGTGGGTGCGAAGAAGACGATCGCGATCTTGTCGCTCGACGGTTATGTCGACAGCGCGACCTCGCTGAACATGGACGAGGCTATCGACTCGATCCTGCAGCAGCGGGTCTATCAGATCGTGGTCGATTTGACCAAGGTGAGCTATATCAGCTCGGCCGGATGGGGTGTGTTCATCAGCAAGATCAAGGACATCCGTGAGAACAACGGTGGCCTGAAGATCGCGGGGATGCGTCCCGACGTCCGCGACGTCTTCGACTTGCTCGGCTTTGGCCACATCATCGAAGCCCACGATACGGTGCAGGACGCGGTCAACGCGTTCGAAACGCAAAGCGGGCGCGACAAGCGCGAGGTCGTCACCGGCGGCCGTCGCACCGTCTGAAGCCCCCAGTGATTTCTGGGCGGTGCAGGCCATCTCGAGGCCCGCACCGCCCGTCCGACGCCTCGATCCTCCTCCCCGCGACACGTAAGATCGTGTAGAGTCCCGGCACGGTGAGCGCCGTGTCAGGGGCCGACGACGGGAAGGAGGCGCTCGCGCGTGCTCTTCGCACTTCACTTGGCGACGCAATCGCACTGGCCGCTCTTCGCTCTCCTGCCGGCGGCGCTGGTTCTGGCGCTCTGGGCGTATCGTCGAACCACCCCACCGCTCGCACCGCGACAACGCCTCGTACTGACGGCGTTGCGGGCGACCGCGTACGCGTGCTTGTGCCTCGTGCTCGCGAGTCCGGTTTGGAACCGCGAGCGGCACGACCCGCAGCGGGCGCGAATTGCGGTGCTCATCGATGAGTCGGCGAGCATGTCGAACAACGACGGACCCGGCGGGCCGACGCGGCTCGAGCGGGCGCGTACCGCGCTCGGGACACTGCGGGATGCACTGCGTGGCGCGCCGGTGGATCTCGAAGTCGTGCCGTTCGCGGCGGCGCCGGACGCGCCCCAGTCTGCTGAGGCGTATTTGGCGGCGGCCCGCACCGCCGTGGGACCGGCAACGGATCCGTTGGGAGCCATGGCGGCGACCGCCGACCGGCTGCGCGGCCAGAATCTGCAGGCCATCGTGCTGCTGAGCGACGGCCGCCCCACCCAGGGTGGTCTCGATCCCGGCTCGCGCACCGATCCGGGCCAGCCGGTTTTTGCGATCGGCCTCGGAGATTCACTGGCCGGGCGCGATCTGGCCATCGGCCGCTGCGAGTACAGCTCCATCGCTTATGTCGAAAGCGAAGCCGAGATCGATGTGCGCATCGAGTCGAGCGGCTTTCGCGGCCAAGCGTCGACGCTGCACTTGCGCCAAGGCGAGCGCGACATTTTCTCGACGCACTTGCGCTTCGATCAGGATCGCAGCCGCGTCTCGGTGCGCGTGCCCGTGCAGTTGCACGAGCCCGGCCGCCAGCGCTACCGGCTCGTTCTCGATGCCTTGCCGGGCGAACGGACCGAGCGCAACAACGCCCGCGAGATCAGCATCGAAGTGTTGCGCAACCGGATTCGCGTTCTGGTGGTGGCGGCGCGGCCGGATTGGGATGTGGCGTTTTGGGCCCGCGCGCTGCGCAGCGATCCCAGCGTTCGGCCGACCGTAGTGACGCAAGATGTGAACGGCGGATGGCGCAATGCCGAAGACGGCCGCGCTTTCGAATGGCCGCGCGGTGTGGCGTGGACGCGTGACTACGATCTCTACATTTTAGGGACCCCGGGCACCGCGTGGCGCGGTGACTCCGCCAAGGAATTGCGCACCGCCGTTGAGCGCGGCAAGGGATTGCTGGTGCTGGGCGGACGTGACGGAGTGCTCGGCGATGCGGCGTCCTTCGAGGCAATCGGTCCGCTCTTGCCGGTGGCGCGCCTGCGGGTGCGCGGGACGCGTTTTGGACAATCCTTACCGCGCCTCGCACCCCAAGGCAGGCTCCACCCGGTGACCGGTGCGCTCTTACCGCTCGCGGATGCGGCCGGCACTCTCACCGGCCTGCCGCCGCTTCTCGGCCAAGCGGACCTTGCCGCCAACGTCGGTGCCCTCACATTGCTCTCGACCGACGCCAACCCGGCGCTGCCATTGCTTGTCGTGGGGCGAGCCGGCGAAGGCCAGGTGGCGGTGGTCAACGGCTTTCCCCTTTGGCGGTGGGGATTCGCCGCCAACCCGGTCGTGCGCCAATCGGTCGGCGCGTTCACGAGCGGCATGGTGCGCTGGCTGACGCAGCCGCGTGACATTACCGCGGTGCAAGTGACGACTCCGAAACCGGTGTACGAAAGCGGTGCAGCGGTCGAGATCTACGCCCACGTGCTCGATCCGCAATATGCACCGCTCGCCGACGCGCAGGTGCGCACCGATGTGCGGCGCGTCGACGACGGCAGCCCGAGCGGCAATGCGTTGTTGGAGCCGCGTGGCGGGCAGCCGGGCGAATACCAGGCGTCGATTCCTGGCCTGGCGGCTGGGGAGTACGAAGCCGAAGCAGTCGCGACCCACGGCGGGCGGGAAGTCGGCCGGGCACGGGTGCGGTTTACCGTCGATGCCTATTCGATCGAATTCGCCGACGCGCGCCAGGACGTGGATTTCCTGCGCGAAATCGCGGCGCGCACCGGCGGCCGCTATGTGGGGCCGGAAGCAGTGGCCGGCCTGGTGCAGGACTTGCCGCACGCGGCGCGCGACATCCTGGTGCGCAGCGAAATTGAAATCTGGAACACGACGCCGCTCTTCGTGCTGTTCGTTCTGGTGTTGGGTGTCGAGTGGCTGATGCGCAAACGGTTCGGTTTGCTCTGATCGAATTCTGCCCTGGGAACTCCCGTCCCGCATGTCTTTCGCGCCGGTCGCCGCGCTCGCGGCGTTGGTTCTGAACGAGGTCCTGTACGACCCGCCCGGCGTCGATGCCGGACGCGAATTTGTCGAGATCCTGAACGTTTCGAACGCCGACGTGCCGCTTGCCGGTCTCGAACTCGAGACCGGTGATGGGGCGCATCCCGGTGTGTGGCGGCATTCTTGGAGCGGCACAGGCGGCGTTCTGGCGCCCGGTGCGTTCTTGGTGGTCGGTGGCGACAGCATCCACACTCCCGAACATCTCGCCGCGGACCTGCAGAACGGGCCGGATGCATTGCGGCTGCGGCAGGACGGCGAAGTCCTGGATCGCTTGGGCTATGGCGCCCTCAACGATGCTGCGATGTTCGAGGGCCGGCCGGCGCAAGACGTCGCTAATGCCGGCCTGGCGCGTCTTCCCGATGGCCGTGACACCGGCGACAATCTGGCCGATTTCAGTCCGGCGCCGCCGTCGCCGGGACGCCGCAATCAGCTCTTGCACAACTTGCGCGTCACCCTCGTGGCGCCCGATCCGGCGACCGCGTGGCCCGGTCGAGCGCAGCGGGCCCGGGTCACGGTGCGCAACACGGGCGGCGAGACGGTGCCGTCGTGGGCGCTCGTTGCCTGGCTCGAACGCGCCGTCGGCGAGCCGGTGACCGGCGAGCCGGTCTTGGCGGTGGCGGAAACGCTCGCCACTCCGGGTCCGGGCGAGGCGATTGCCGCGCATGACAGCAGCGTCGTCGGGCTCGAATGGCTGGGGTCGCTCGGACTCGTGCGGATCGGTGCCGCATTGCGAACGGCGGATGACGACAGTCTCGACGATCGGGCCAGCGTTTGGGTGCGCGTCGGTCCCGGTGACATCGTCATCAACGAAATCCTCTATGCGCCGCAGAGCGGTGCACCGGAATGGATCGAACTCTGGAATCGCGGCACGCGGCCGGTGCGGCTCGGTGGGTTCACGATGGCGGATGCGAGCGGCCGCCGCGCGACGCTTCGAGCCCGCGTCGACTTGGCCCCCGGGGCGTACGCCATCGCGAGCGCCGACTCCACGGCGGTCGTCGCCGGCATCGCGTTCGGCACACCACGGATCGAGGCCACGCCGTGGCCGTCGCTCAATGATTCAGACAACGACGCGGGCTACGCCGACACGGTCGTGTTGCGCGATTCGCTGGGAATCGTCGCCGATGCAATTCGCTATGCGGCAGCCGGTGGCGAGCGCGGCCGCAGCATCGAACGGCAGAGCGTCGAGCCCACCGCCCGCGGTGTGGCGTGGGTGCCGTCGACGTCGCAAAGCGGCACCACGGCCGGCGCGAAGAATAGTGTCAACGGACCGCCACGCCTCGACCCGCGGCTCAATCTCGCTCCGAATCCCTTTTCGCCGAACGGCGACGGCCACGACGACCAACTCTGGATTCGCGCCGAAGTGCCTTTGGGTGCGAGCGGGTTTCGCGCCGAGGTCTTCGATCTCGACGGCCGCTGCCGCCGGCGCCGCGGCGCCGACGAATTGGGGCCGGGGTCCCGCGAACTCGCCTGGGATGGCGGTGCAGACGGCGGAGCATCTCTCCCCACAGGTGTCTACGTGCTCCGATTCGAGTGGTACTCGAAGTCCGAGGGGCGCCATCAGGTGCGCCGTGCCGTCGGGCTGGTGCGGCCATGAAACGCGCCGCGTGCATCGTTGCCGTGGTCTTGAGCGGAGCGGCACCGGTTCGGGCGCTCGTCCCCAATGCGACGGCTTGGGCCCAAGGTGGGATCGATGCCTTGGATCGGCTCGAGCGTTCGCCCGGCGCGCGAGTCGCGTTGGGCGCCAGCGTTGGCATCGATTCGTGGCAGATCGATCCGGTGGCTGGAATCGATGCGGTTGCACTGCGCGTGACACGTCGCACTGCGCGCTTTGCCATGGCCGCGTCGGTGGATCGAATTCAGAGTCCGGTGCATCACGATCGCGGCATCACGCTTGGCGCGCAGTTGCACACCCACACTGTCACCGCTGGGCTCGCCCTCGAAGCACGCCGGCTCGAGTTCACGAACGGTGATCACGCCGGCGACACACGCGCCCGGGCCGGGTTCGGAATGCAATCGGGTTCATTCGCGGCCGTGGCGGTTCTGGAAGCGCCGGCGAACCAACGCGTCGCGCCGCAGGTTCGCATCGCTACCGAGTGGCGGGCGGCCGGCGCGGTTCGCATCCAAACCCAGCTCGACCGGGAGCCCGGCTCGCCCTCGCGATGGCGTCTTGCGGCCGCGTGGCGCACCGATCCCATCACTTGGTTCGGTGGCTATGACAACGCGATCGACGCGGCAACGCTGGGCCTCGCCTGCGGGCTCGGCCGCTGCCGCATCGTTTGGGGAGCGCGCGCCCATCCCGATCTCGGCTGGAGCCATCTGTGGACGTGCGAGTGGAGATTGTGATGCGAATGTTTCGTCTCCTAGCCGTGTGGTGTCTCGTCATGACCAGCGCCGTCCGGGCGGAGCCCAACGGCGCCAGCGCGAATGGACTCGGGAACGACCCGGACTCGACGGATGTCGTCGTCGAAGACGAAGCCTTCGATCCCGGCGATCTGGATCCGGCGACGCTGGCGGAACTCGACGTGCTGCTCTTTGACCCGGTCGGACTCGAGACCGGTGCGGATCTCGACCGGCTCGCCGAACTGCCTTGGCTGACGCACGGCGATCTCGAATCGCTGCGCGCCGCGTTGCCGATTCGATCGTTGAACGAACTGGTGACCCGCGCCGGCTGGCCGTTGGCCATCGCCGGCGAAACCGCGCCGTTCGTGCGTCCCGCGGCGCGGATCGCCGAACGCACTGCCGTGTCGCTGGTCGTGCATCGAACCCGCACTGATGCGCGCTGGCAACATGGTGGCGACGAAATGCACCTGCGCGTCGCGCCGGAGCGCCGCACCGCGCACGGCGGCCTGCAGGCAGCGCGTGGGCCGGTGCGCATCGTGGTGGGCGAATTTGTCGCGACGCACGCTCTGGGACTCGTTGTCGGGCGGTTGCGCCGCAGTGCCGATGCCAACCGCGCCGCATGGCCGGGCGGCCGCCGTCTTGGACTCGCAACCGGCCCGGGGCTCGCACGTGGCGCCGCGATTGCGCTCGCCGACGATCGCATTGTGGCGTTCACCGGGCAGCAGGATACCCTGATGAAAACCGCCCTCGCGGCGCGCGGCACGTGGCGCGGCACCGGACTCTCGGCGGCGGTTGTGCGGGACGGCAAGCGCCTAACGACGGGAGTCGGTGTCGACCGAATGCGGGCCGGGAGCCGCGCCGGTTTCGAAGCCGCGCGGCCCGGTGCGGACTATGCCCTGGCGGTCGCCACCGAGGCCCGCGCCGGACGCTTGGACGCCGACGCGCGCTTCGAACGCACCCGGCGCGATTGGGACCGCAACGTTGCGGGGGGAAAAGTACAGGTGGCCGAGGCGCGAGCCCGGCTGCGCCTCGGCGCGGCGCTTCTCGAAGGCGGCGTGGCGCGGCGCGCCGAGCGGGTTCTGGACGGGGCGCGCGTCGAGTCGTTGGCGCGGCGTCTGCGCGTGCTTTGGCGCCGCGGTGTGCATGGTTGCGACGCGACGCTGACGGAACGCAGCCGCACCGAGCGCCGGTTGCAACAAGGCTTCGAGGCCGCCAGTCACACCGCGACGCATACCCTGGCCCTCGCCGCCTGGCGCACCGGCGCCGAACGTGTCTTCAGTCTCGAAGCCCGTTGCCGTTTCGATCCCCAGCGCGGGCGCTTCGATCGTGCCTGGCAGGCACGCATCGAGAAACGCCGCGGCCACGCGCGCTGGAGCCTCGCGGTCGCGACCTTCGCCGCACGGCAGGCCATCGCCTTGCCATTGCCCGCCGCCGCCCACGGCAGCTCGATGCGCGGCGACGGCATGCGCTTCGCGGCCGGTGTCCGGGCGGTGTTCGGGCGCTGCGAACTGCGCGCTGCCGCCAGCCGCAAATGGATCGACGGCATCGGTTGGCAATCCAATGCTGATGCGAGCCTGGCACTCCGTTTCGCGTCGCATGCTTCGCCGCGGCGTTGAGATCCGGGCGGTTACTTGAACGCGGCGCCAGCGCGGCGCGGCGCGCATGCAGCGGCAAGCAGGGGACTTCGGGCATGGTTTGACGGCTTCGATCGGCTTCCGGTACTGTTCGTATTCGGGTTTCAACCGCAGGGTGACGGCGGGCTCGTGCTCGGCGACGTACCGCGGGCTGAAGTTCGACCGCAAGCCACGAGCGTTGAGGGCTCGAAGGGAGACGGCGATGCTGGCGAAGGCAACGGCACGGCTCGGGACCGAAACCGCATTCGAGGTGCTGGCCAAGGCGCGCGCCCTCGAAGCCGAAGGCCGCGACATCGTGCACTTGGAAATCGGTGAGCCGGACTTCGACACGCCGCCGAACATCATCGAGGCGGCGGTCAAGGCGCTGCGCGGTGGATTCACGCACTACGGGCCGTCGCCGGGACTGCCCGAGGCGCGGGCGGCTTTTGCCGAGGTCGCCGGCGCGGCGCGCGGCATCCGCATTCCGGCCGAAAATGTCATCATTACTCCGGGTGCGAAGCCGGTGCTGTTCTACGGTATTTTGTCGCTCGTCGATCCCGGCGACGAAGTGATCTATCCCAATCCCGGTTTCCCGATCTACGAATCGGTCATCCGCTATGTTGGTGCGACGCCGGTGCCGGTGGCGCTGCGCGAGGACAACGATTTCCGGTTCGATTTGGACGACGTGCGGCGCGCCATTACACCGCGTACCAAGATGCTCATCTTCAACACGCCGCACAACCCGACCGGCGGGATCTTGTCGCGCGCCGACATCGAGGCCATCGCGGCGTTGGCACAGAAGCACGATTTCTGGGTCCTGGCCGACGAGATCTACTCCCGCATTCAGTACGACGGCGAGCACTTCTCCATTCTCTCGGTGCCGGGCATGGCCGAGCGGACGATTCTGCTCGACGGACATTCCAAGACGTTCGCGATGACCGGTTGGCGCTTGGGATACGGCATCGCGCCGAAACCGGTCACCGACATGATGGCCAAGTTCGCAACGAACTGTACGAGTTGCACCGCCAGCTTCGTGCAGATCGCCGGCATCGAAGCTCTGCGTGGGCCGCAAGACTCGGTCGAAGCGATGGTGGCCGAGTTCCGTCAGCGGCGCGATCTCATCGTCGACGGGCTGAACGCCATTCCGCGCCTCAAATGCCGGCGGCCGAGCGGTGCCTTTTACGCTTTTCCGAACATCACCGAACTGGGACGGCCGTCGAAGGAAATCGCCGACCTCTTGTTGCGCGAAGCGGGTGTGGCGGCGCTCTCGGGAACGGCCTTCGGCGAGCATGGCGAAGGGTATTTGCGTTTCTCATACGCCAACTCGCAGGCCAACATCCGGAAAGCGCTCGAACGGATTCGCACCACGGTCACGGCGCTCGGCTGAGGCCGAGATGGCCCCACGGCTTTCGACTCGCGGGGTGGCGAAACACGCGCCGGTGCCGGCGCGGCGCGCTCGCACGCTGGGGCGGGCGCTGGGATTGGGTGCCGACGGTTGCTGGGCCTTCGTGGGCGCCGGTGGCAAGACGGCGGCGATTCGCCGCCTGCTGCACGAGCGGCCGGGCTCGTTGGCTTCGACCACGACGTCACTCGATCGTTCGGGATTCGATTGCGGCACGCTCGCGGTCGCGGCCGACGCTGCCGCGCTCGGCCGTCTGGCGGTTCGTCTGGCGCACGTTCGGCCACTGACGCTGGCAATCGACGCGGCGACGCATCTCGGCGCCCCGGCAGCCGCCCAACTCGCGGCGTGGATCGCCGCCAACCCGTCGGTCACTCTGGTCGAAGCCGATGATGCCGGGCGCCGGCTCGTGAAGTTGCCGGTGCCGGGAGCGCCTGCTTGGCCGGTGGCAGGACTGGTGCACACGGTGGTCGTCGTCGGTTGCGATGCGCTCGACCGGCCGTTGGCCGAGGTCGCGAGCCGGCCACGATCGTGGCACGGCGCGCGGCCGGGAGCGCGAGTCCGCGCCGTGCATCTCGAACAGATGGTGCGTGCCTACGCCGCCGTGTGTCCGCCGCGTGGCGCACTCGTTCTCTTGCTGACCGGCATCGACGCCGGCCGTCTCGAGCTCGCGACCCGTCTCGGCCGGGCGTTTCGCCGTGCGCTGCGCGCCCATCATGGGTCGCAGGACGCCAAGCGGCCGTTTCGTCTCGTTGCCGCCCGGCATCTCGGCGCCGGCACGTTTTGGGTGTGGCCGAGCGTCCGGACTCGTGCCGCGCCTGCATCGCGCCGCCGCCGTTCGACCGGCGCTGCCTTGTCGGTCCGGAGCCCGTTCGGATAAGGTGCGCCGAGGAGGATCCATGCATCGTCGCCGTTTTTCACGCCGGCTCGCACGCGGGCTGTGGCTCGGACTCGGGATTGGTCTTGCACTGGTGGCGGCTTGCAGCCGCAAGCCGGCGCCCGAGGCGCCGCACGGGCTGCGCGTCGGTCTGGTGTTCGACATCGGCGGACGCGGCGACAAGTCGTTCAACGATTCCGCCTACCGCGGGCTCGAACGGGCCCGCGCCGAACTCGGCGTGCCGTACGAGTATCACGAACCCTCCGAAGGCGCCGATCGCGAAACCGGCCTGCGCGAATATGCCAGCCGCGGCTACGACTTGGTGATCGGGGTCGGGTTCATGTTCAGCGACGACATCGAGAAGATGGCGCGCGAGTTTCCGAACGTCAAGTTCGCGTGTGTCGACTACACGTTGAAGACGGGCGCCGATGGCGCCGCCCAGGCGCTGCCGCCGAACCTCGTGGGACTCAAATTCCGTGAGGAAGAGGGCAGTTTCTTGGCGGGCGCCGCCGCGGCGCTGGTTTCGACCACCGGCACCGTCGGTTTCGTGGGTGGCATGGACATTCCGCTCATCCACAAATTCGAGGCGGGGTACATTGCCGGCGCCAAACACGTGCGACCGGCGTTACAAGTCCTGTCGGCGTACGCCGGAGTCAACGCCGGCGCATTCAAGGATCCCGCCAAAGGCAAGGAACTCGCGACGACGATGTTCGGCAACCACGCCGACGTCATCTTCCACGCTTCCGGCACCACCGGCCTCGGGGTGTTCGAAGCGGCGCGCGAACAGCACAAGCTGGCGATCGGCGTCGACTCCGATCAGTACGACGAAGCGCCCGGGCACATCCTGACGAGCATGGTGAAGGATGTGGACGTGGCGGTGTTCGGGGTGATCCGCGACGCCAAGGACGGGAATCTGCAGGGCGGGGTCCGTGAGCTCGGGCTCAAGGAAGACGGGGTGCGCATCGTGCGCGATGATCGCAATCGCGGCGTGTTTCCGGATGCGGTGTACGCGCGCGTCGAAGCCCTCCGGGACTCGGTCATCCAGGGATGGATCACCGTTCCGCGCCAGTGACGGCGCCGGCACTCGAACTCGCCGGCATCACCAAACGTTATCCCGGCGTGCTCGCTTGTGACGCGGTGGATTTTCGCGTCGAACCCGGCTCGGTGCACGCGCTCGTCGGCGAAAATGGTGCCGGCAAGTCGACCCTCATGTCAATCGCCTGCGGACTCGTGGCGCCGGACGCCGGCACCGTGCACATCGGCGGCGAACTGCTCGGCCGACGCGGCCCGGCCAGAGCGCGGGCGCTCGGCCTCGGTATGGTGCACCAGCACTTCCTGCTCGTGCCGACGCTGTCGGTCGCCGACAATGTCGTTCTCGGGCGCGAACCAGGACGCCTGGGCGCCTACGACCGCGCCGCCGCCGAGGCCCGCGTTCGCGCCACCGCGCTGCGCTACGGCTTCGATCTCGATCCGCGGGCGCGGGTCGGCGATCTTTCGGTGGGCGAGCAACAGCGAGTCGAAATCGTCCGGGTGCTCGACACGGGGGCGCGAGTCGTCATTCTCGACGAGCCGACGGCGGTGCTCGTGCCGCAAGAAACCGCCGAACTGGTGCGCATCCTGCGCGACTTGGCGGCCGCCGGCCACGCCATCGTTTTTATTTCGCATCGCCTCCCCGAGGTGCGCGCGATCGCCGACACGATCACCGTGTTGCGTGGTGGAAGGGTCGTCGAAACGCTCGCGGCCCGTGCTGCCTCCGAGGCCAATCTGGCGCGCGCCATTGTCGGCCGGGCGCTGGCGGCGCCGGTCGTGGCGCGGGCGCGCTCGGTCGCCGGCGCGGTGCTCGAACTCACCGATGTCCGCACCGCCGGCACGCGCGGCGCGCTGCAGGGTGTGTCGCTGACGGTGCGCGCCGGCGAGATCGTCGGTGTCGCCGGCGTGGAAGGCAACGGCCAGCAGGCGTTACTGCGTTCGGTCTTGGGGCTCGAAACACCGCGCTCCGGATCCATCCGGTTCGCGGCCCACGACGTGACGCACACCGGCGTTGCCGAGCGGCGCCGGCGCGGGATGGCATACGTGTCCGACGACCGGTTGGGTGAGGGCCTCGTTCCCGAGATGACGCTCGCCGAGAATCTCTTGCTGTCGACCCCGCAGTCCGACGCACTGGGCTGGCGGGGTTTCCTGCGTCCGGCGGCCTGGCGAGCGCGGGCCGCGGCGATTCTCGACGCCGCCGCAGTGCGGCCGGCGCGCGCTGATCGCGACGCGCGGACCCTGTCGGGCGGCAACCAACAGAAAGTCGTTCTTGGGCGCGAGTTGGCGGGTGCGCCCCGACTGTTGGTTCTCGGACAGCCGACGCGCGGCGTCGATGTGGGTGGCATCGAGTTTCTGCATGCGCAGATTCTGAGCGCCCGCGATGCGGGTGCGGCGGTACTGCTTGTCTCCGCCGATCTGGCCGAGATTCGCGCTCTCGCCGACCGGGTCGTGGTGCTCTATGGCGGCCAACTGCGCGGTCCGCTCGACATCGACGCCGCAACGCCCGAGCGGCTCGGCCGGCTCATGCTGGGCGCGGAGGATGTCGCGTGAACCGCCGTGCCGCATGGGTCGCGGCAATCGTTGCGCCGGCGCTCGCCGTCCTTGCGGCGCTCGCAACCGGCGCGTTGCTGGCCGCCGCACTCGGCAGAAATCCATTCGAGATCTACGCGCTCCTGGGGCGCGAGACCTTCGGTAGTTGGTACGGGCTCGGGCAAGTGTTGTTCAAGGCGACGACGCTGGCGGCAACCGGCCTTGCGGCGGCGATGGCGTTTCGGGCCGGACTCTTCAATGTCGGCGCCGAGGGCCAACTCTACTTGGGCGGCTTGGCCGCCGCCGTTGCGGCACTCACTCTGCCGCCGGCGTGTCCGGCGGTCCTGGCGATCCCGGTCACGCTGGTCGCGGCCGCTGCCGCGGGCGCCGCGTGGGCCGGTGTCGCGGGCGTGTTGCGCGCCCGGCTCGGCGTGCATGAAGTCATCGCGACGATTCTCCTCAACTTCATCGCCATGGCGCTCGGCAGTTGGATTCTGGTGACGCACTTCGCGCAGTTCGAAACCCTGCACACCGCCGAGATTCCCGCCGCCGCGCGTTGGGCGCGGCTCGAATCGGTGTGGCCGGCTTTTCGCGGCGCGCCGCTGAACGGCGCCGCATGGCTCGTGCTGGTGCTGTCGGGCGCCTGCGTCGTGCTCTTGTGGCATACGCGCTGGGGTTTCGAAGTCCGCGCCGTCGGCGCTTCGGAAAAGGCGGCGCGCGCCGCCGGAATCCCGGTGCGCCGCCGACTCTTCGAAGCCATGGCGGTGTCGGGCGCGCTCGCCGGATTGGCGGCGAGCAATTTCGTGCAAGGCTACAAGTACTACTTCGAAGATGGATTCACCGCCGAGGCCGGATTCCGTGGTTTGGCAGTTGCGCTGTTGGCGCGCAGCCATCCGCTCGGCATCGTGCCGGCCGCGATTCTGTTCGGGGCACTCGATCGCGGCGGCTTCGTGCTGAGCCAAAAGGTGCCGAAGGAGTTTGCCGACATCCTGCAAGCGCTCGTCTTGTTGTTCGTCGTCGTGTTGCAGCCCGGATTGCGCCGGTTCATGGAACGGCGCCAATCCCTCGAAGGGCGGGAGTGACGTGGATCTGATCGCGCCGCTCATCGTCGCGACGTTGCGGATCTCGGCGCCGTACCTTTGGGCGTCGCTCGGCGGTTGGTACAGCGAGCGCTCGGGCATCGTCAATCTGGCCCTCGAAGGCATGTTGCTGCACGGGGCGCTGGCCTGCGTGCTGGCGGCACACGCTTGCGAACAGGCCGGCGCCTCGGGTGCGGTGGCCGCTTGGGCGGGGATCGCGGCGGCGATTCTGGCCGGGGCGCTGACCGGCGCATTGCACGCCGCTGCCTGTGTCGCCGCGAAGGGGGATCAGATCACGAGTGGCATCGCCATCAACCTGCTCGCCGCCGGCGTCACCAAACTGGTACTCACGCTGGTGTTCGGCAGCGCTTCCAACTCGGCACGAATCGCCGGCCTCGAGCCCTGGGCCATTCCCGGCCTGGCGCATTGGGGCGTGACGCGGGTGCTGTTCTGCACCCCGCTCGTGCTGTTTGCGGCCGTGGCAGTCGCCGGCTCGGAGTTCGTGGCGCGCCGGACGCGCTTCGGCCTGCGCTTGCATGCCGCCGGCGAGATGCCGCGTGCGGTTCAGGCGGCCGGCGTTTCGGTTGCGGGACTGCGTTGGCGTGCGGTGCTCTTGGGCGGGGCACTGGCCGGCGTCGGCGGCGCGTGGCTCGCACTCGACCAACATCAGTTCACGGCGGGGATTTCGAACGGCCGGGGTTTCATCGCGCTCGCGGCGCTGATTTTCGGCAAGTGGACGCCGCGCGGCGCCGCGGCGGCGTGCTTGCTTTTCGGCGCCGCCGAGGCCATGCAGATTCAACTGCAAGCGCACGGCACCGGGATCCCAACGCAGTTCGTGCAGATGCTGCCCTACGTCGTGACCCTCGTGGCGCTGGCGGGCGCGATCGGCCGCGCCCACCCGCCGGCCGCACTCGGCCGCGCCGACGAGTGACCTTGCACGCGCAGCGCCCAGCCCCTAGACTGGCGCTCCTGATGCGTGACTTCCACCGCAAATATCACTTCGGTCTCGCGGCGCTGGTGCTGTGGCTCGTGCCGCTTGTCGTTGCGGCGTTGCCGCCGCGGCACGGCGAGATCACGCTTCTCGAAATGACCGACTTTCATGGCGCGTTGGTGGGCGGTGGCAAGGACCGTGTCACGTCCCGGCCGTGGGGCGGGGCGGTGGCGCTTTCGCAACGCGTCCGCGCCGAACGCGACCGGCGGCCCGACCGCACGTTTCTGTTGGACGGCGGCGACGAGATGCAGGGCACGCCGGAATCCAATTTCGTGTACGGGCGCTCGTCGGTGGCGATCTTGAACGCGCTCGGCGTCGACGCGGCCGCACTCGGCAATCATGAATTCGACTGGGGCATCGATTCGCTCCGCGCCCGCCGCCGCGAGATGCAGTATCCGACGCTGGCGGCGAACGTCTTCGAACGTGCCACCGGCAAGCGTCCGGACTGGGTGCGCCCCTGGACTGTGGTGACGCGCGACGGCGTGCGTCTTGGCGTCATCGGTTTCGCGACCCCCGATACGCCGCGCGTGACTTTGCCCACCAACGTCGCGGCGTTGCGTTTCGAGGCGCCCGAACCGCTCGTCGCAGGCCTGGTGCGCGAAGTGCGGCAGCACGGTGCCGATCTCGTCGTCATTCTGTGCCACATGGGCGGCGAGCAAGCGGCCGATGGCGCCATCACGGGCGATGTCGAGCGCCTGGCCCGGGCCGCGAAGGGCGTCGATGCCATTCTCGGCGGCCACACGCACACGTTCGTGGCCGGACGCGCGCACGGCGTGCCGATCGTCATCGCCGGTTCGAGCGCTCGCGCCCTGGGCCGCATCGTCTTCGATTGGGATGGCCGCCACGCGCGCTGTACGTCGGTGGATCTGCTGCGCGCCTTTTCGGATTCGATGACGGTGGCGCCCTGGGACCCGATCTCGGCACTCGTCGATTCGATGCGGGCGATCGCCGCACCCTACACGCGCCGCGTGCTGGGGCAAGCCACCGGGCCGCTCAATCGCGCCGCACTCGCCAATCTCGTCACCGACGCGATGCGCGAGGCGACGCACGCCGAGGTTGCGATCACCAATCCGGGCGGGTTGCGGCGCAACCTCGAAGCCGGACCCGTGACGGCGGGTGACATCTTCGAACTCTTGCCCTTCGAGAACTCGCTCGTCGTCGTCGAGCTTACCGGGGCGCAGTTGCGGGCGGTGATTGCCTCGCGACCCGAAAAAAGCCGGGTTTCCGGGGTGCAGGGCCGTTGGGATCCGAGCCAAGCTCCGGAGGCGCGGCTCGAACTGCAGGAGGCAGGCGGCGCACCCTTGCGGCTCGATCATACGTATCGTGTCGTCACGACGAATTTCTTGGCGAGCGGTGGGGACGGCTTCAAGGGATTCGATGCCGGCACGCAGACCGACCAACCGCTCTTGCTGCGCGACGTCGTCGGCCAAGCGATCGAACGACGTACCGCCGCCGGCCAGCGCCTCGATCCCGATCCGACGGCGCGGCTCCAGCTCCCCGAAACGCGCGACGAGTAAGATCAGAAATGTGGGGGGGGAATAGAAAAAGGCGGAGACTCAAAAGGGGGGAATGAGCCTCCGCCTGTTCGTCGTCTGAGTGATCCTTTGCCTCTCTCCAGGTTCCGAATCGCTCGAAGACTTCCTATTGCACGCGTGATGCCAGCCCGCCGGAGGCCCCGCGTCGCGCTGCGACCACAGTTTCTAACTATTTGTAAAACAACGGGTTCTGTACCTGCTTCGGGGCGATACCGGGAGCGGTCTCGCGCCTCGATCGAGTCTCGCTCTGTCTCCCTTGGAGGACGCTCTGTCCGATGCGGTGGCCGCCGATCGCGAGCCCGTACCGGCGGTGCGATTCGGCGCCGGCGTTTTTCTCCTTGCGCCGTGCCGCTCGAAAAGGCCATGGATGGATCGCAGTGGGAGGCAATGAAGTGGATCCCGATCTGGCGCGGTTTCTAAATTGGGTGCGGCCACGAACTCGGCGCGGGCACGCGGCGTTTTTCGAAGCCATGGTCGTCGAACTGGCGGATCACTTGCGGCGCCGCGGCCGCCGGGCGCGAACCTTGGGCGCGGCGGACCTGCGCGGGTTTCTGGCCGGCTGGGCGTTGCGCAACGAACCGCGCATGCGCGGCGCGGAACTGCGCGCCTTTGGCGCCGCGTTGTGTGTTTTCGCCGCCTGGCATGCAACCGGTCTCGCGGCCGGCCGCGGCCGGCGCTTGCGCGCTGATGTGCGGCGTGGGGTGCGCGATACGCAGCAGGCATTTCGCGCCGGCGCGCTGCTCGATGCGTGCATCACCACCGGACCACAGAACGGCACGCGCGATGGCTTTTGGCAGGTGGCGCTCGCCGGCACGGCGCATGTCGTGCTGCGCGATCTGCAGGGCGGGGCTTGCGTCGGCCCGGTGCCATTGCCGGCGGGTGTCGTTGCCGCGTTGCCGGCGGGTGCGGTCTTGAATCTGCGCCTTGCTTCGGACGCCGCCGGCTGGTCGGTGGTCGAACACGGGGCATGTTATCCGGCGCTCGTGGCGTCCGAATTGCGCGCCGGTGCGTGGTCCTGATGCGGAACACCGGCGGCCGGGTGGTCGCGATCGCGCTGGCCGTATGCGTGGGCTGCGCGCGGCAGGCGCCCGAGGACGCGGCGTGGCGCACCGAACTCGAAGCTTGGCGCGCCGGCAAGGACATCTTCTTTCACACCGCCAATGGACCGCTCACTCCGGCCCAGCAGGTGGCGTTCACCGGTCTCCGCTACTTTCCGCCCGATGTCGCGTGGAAACTCGCCGGGTATCTCGAAAACGCCGCGGTCGTCGACACGGTTCGCTTCGTGACCTCGAAGCGCACTCTCGAAGCCTACTTGCGCGTCGGGCAAGTACGTTTCGACCGCCGACGCCGCCATCTTGCACTGACGCTGTATCGCTCCACCACCGACGCCACCTACTTCCTGCCTTTCACGGACACGACGACCGGGCACGAAACGTATGGCGCCGGCCGTTATCTCGACGTGGATGTTGCAGCCGACGGCGCGGTGGCGCTCGACTTCAATCGCGCCTACAGTCCTTACTGCGCGTACAACGACGGCTGGGTCTGTCCCGTGGCCCCCGAGGAGAATCATCTCGCCGTCGCGGTCGAAGCGGGGGAGCGGCAATTTGGCGCCGGACACTGATCAGGAGACCGGCGGCAACGGCGAAATCGAAGTCGTCCCTTGCGTCGACGACGTCGACCCCGACGAATGGCATGGCGATATCAGCGTCGATGCCGACTCGGCCGCGGCACGCGCCCGCCCCAAGCCAGTCGACGCTGTTGCAACGCCCGAAGCGGCGGCGCGGCTCGCCGCTCTGGCGGTCGAGGCGGCGCGCACTCATCTGCAGCGCATCGAGCGGCGCCGGCAACGCCAGCCGTTCGTCGCCCCACCCGGCTGGTTCGAGATCGATCTCCGCTCGGCGCGCTATTGCGTCATCGACTTGGAGACGACCGGCGCCGAGGCCGAAGACGACATTGTCGAGATCGGCGCCGTGCACTGTACCGGCGCCGAGCTCGGCCGCGAATTCTCCGAGTTGGTGCGGCCGCTGCGCCCGGTGTCGACGCGCGCCCAGCGCGTCCATGGCATCGATCCCGCGGCGCTGCACGGCGCGCCGTCGATCGAAATGGTGTTGCCGTTCCTCGAAGAATTCAGCCGTGATCGCGTTCTCGTTTTCCACAATGCGCCGTTCGACGTCGGTTTTCTGCAGCGCGCTTTGATGGCGGCGGGCCGGTCGCGGCTCCGCAACCCGGTGGTGGATACGGTGGCGGTCGCGCGCCGGCTCTTGGGCGGCCGGTGCGGTCTTGGAACGGCGGCGCACCGGCTCGGCATCGACGCACCGCATGTGCACCGGGCGCTCGCCGATGCACGGTTGACGGCGCAACTTTGGACGGCGTTCCTGCAAATTCTGGCCGCCGCCGGCATCAACCGCCTTGGCGCCGTGCCGGGTGCCGCGGGACGGCCGCCGCGCGCTCACTTGCGGCACCGTTCCGCGCTCCATGCGGTGCTGGCACGGCTGGACGCGGCGGTGCGGCAGGGCGAAGCCGTCCGGGTCATCCTGCGCAGCGGTGACGGCGCCGCTCTCGAACTGCGAATTCGCGTCGTGCGGCGCATTGGATCCCAATGCATGGCGGTCGACTTGGACCGCCAGGCACCGTTCCACTTCGATGCGGCGCGCATCGAGACGCTCGCCGCCGCATCCTGAACCAGCCCGCGGTCCCGAACCGCCTTGTCAGTGCCGGCTGTCATCGTGTTCAATGCCCGGCATCGGGCCCGCGACCGGCGCGGGCATCGCATCTCGATCTCCGGTTGGCGTGATGAAAGTCTTGGTTCTGGGCAGTGGCGCGCGCGAGCACGCGCTGGCGGCGGCGTTGGCGCAAAGCGCCGATTGCCAGGAAGTGTTGGTCGCGCCCGGCAACGACGGCATGCGCGATGTCGCGCGCCCCGTGCCGGTCGCCACTCACGACATCGATGCGCTGGTCGACCTGGCGCGTGCCGAAGACATCGACCTGACGATTGCCGGCAGCGAGGAACCGCTGGTGCGCGGCGTTTGGGACGCATTCGACGCCGAGCGCTTGCGGCTCTTCGGCCCCTCGGCCGACGCGGCGCAACTCGAGGGTTCGAAGGTGTTCGCGAAGGAATTCATGCGGCGGTTCGAAATTCCGACCGCCGACTTCGAAGTCTATGACGATTTCGACGCGGCGCGCGCCGCGCTCGCCCATCACACGTTCCCGCTCGTCATCAAGGCCGACGGTTTGGCGGCCGGCAAGGGCGTGCATGTCGTCGGTTCGCGCGCCGAAGCCGAGGCGAGTCTGCGCGCCATGCTGGTGGAAGGGCGCTATGGACAGGCGGGGTCACGCGTGTTGCTCGAGCAGGCACTCACGGGGCCCGAATTGTCGGTGTTCGCGCTTTCGGACGGCTATAGCTACCGGTTGTTGGGGCTGGCGCAAGATCACAAACGCGCTTTCGACGGCGATCGCGGGCCGAATACCGGCGGCATGGGCGCCTACTCACCGGTGCCGTTCGTCGACGCGGCGCTCCTCGAGGACATTCACAACCGCATCTTGGCGCCGACCCTCGCCGGCCTTGTGGACGAGGGGGCGCCGTACCGTGGTTTTCTGTACGCCGGTCTCATGCTGACCCCGAGCGGCCCGCAGGTGCTCGAATACAACTGCCGGCTCGGGGATCCGGAAGCGCAAGTGCTGCTGCCGCGTTTCCGCGCCGACTGGCTCCGCCTGTTGGATGCCGCCGAGCAAGGCGATGTGATGAGCGCCGAATTCGAACTCGATCCGGGCGCCGCGGTGGCCGTGGTGCTTGCGTCGGCCGGCTATCCGGATGCACCGCAACTAGGGCGCGCTGTCGAAGGTTTCGAAGCGGCGCGCGAGCGTGGCGCCAAAGTGTGGTGCGCGGGGGTCCGCGCCCGCGGTGCGACACTCGTGACGAGTGGCGGGCGCATTTGTACTGTTGTGGGGCGGGGCGCGGATATCGCGTCGGCACGCGAAGCGGCGTACGCGGGCGTCGATTGCATTGCGATCGAGGGCGCATTTTATCGCCATGACATTGGTCTGCAGGCGTTGGAGGGTGTGTCGTGACCGAGCCGCGGGTGATGATCGTGATGGGCAGCGAGTCGGATCGCCCGGTCATGGCCGAGTGTGCGAAGCGGCTCACCGATCTGGGCGTCGAGTTCGAAATGCACGTGTCCTCGGCGCATCGCAACCCCGAGGCCACCCGGCAATTGGCGCGCGACGCGGCCGGACGCGGCGTGCGGGTCGTCGTTGCCGGCGCCGGCATGGCGGCGCACTTGGCGGGCGCGTGCGCCTCCGAAACGCTGTTGCCGGTGATCGGCGTGCCGCTCGAATCGGGGCCGGTCCAGGGGCTCGATGCGCTGCTGGCAACGGTCATGATGCCTTCCGGTGTGCCGGTTGCCACCATGGCGATCGGCAAGGCGGGAGCCGCCAACGCCGGCATTCTGGCGGCGCAGATCTTGGCACTCGAAGATGCGCCGTTGCGCGATCGACTGGCGGCGATGCGGCGCGCCTGGCGCGCCGCATGATCGCCCGCCTCACGTGGCCGGATGCGGCAACGCAGGCGACGCTCGTGCGGCTCCTCGGCGGCGATGCGGTCGTCGTCCTGCCGACCGACACGTTGTACGGTTTTTCGGCGCGGGCCGCGTCCGAGTTGGCATTGGCGCGCATCGCGACACTGAAAGGCCGCCACAACGCCCGGAGTTTCGTGGCGCTCGCCGCGCATCCGGCGGACGTGTGGGCAGGGTCGATCGCCGAGCCGCGCGTCGTGGCATTTTTGACCGCCGTGTGGCCGGCGCCACTCACGGTGGTACTGCGGACGGCGGTGCCCGTGCCCTGGGGCGAAGTCCGTAACGGGGTGCCAACGGCCGCTTATCGCGTCCCGGCTCACCCGGCACTCCGGGGCCTGCTCGCCGCGGTCGGTGAGCCGGTGGTTTCGACGAGTGTGAATCGTAGCGGTCAGGCGCCGCTTTTGGACGCCGAATCGATCCAGCGCGAGTTCGGCGCCGAGGTCGCGGCGATCGTGATCGATCCGGGGCTCGAACGGCGTCCGGCCCAGGCGTCGACGCTCGGCGATTTCACCGCCTGGCCGCCGCGCACGCTGCGCCCGGGCGCGTTCGATCTCGATGCCGCGCTTGCCGCGTGGCCTTTGACCTGAGGACGAGGAGCACGCCGTGGCGGGACTCGGGCAGATCCTGTTCGTGTGCACGGGGAACACTTGCCGGAGTCCGCTCGCCGAAGCGGTCGGGCGCCAGTGGATCCAACGCTCGGGGCTGGATGTAACGGTCACGTCGGCCGGCATCGGCGCCCTGGACGACGAGCCGGCCAGTGTCATGGCACGGGCCGTGGCGCGGGACGCGGGGCTCGACCTCGAATCGCACCGGGCGCGGCTGCTGACCCGCGGCGACGTACTGGGGGCGCAACTGGTGCTGGTCATGGGCCCCCGGCAGCTCGAATTCATCCGGGTCCTGGCGCCGGAGGCCATGGAACGGGTATTCCTCGTCAGCGACTACGCTCTGAGGGGCGAGCCGGGGCACGAAATCCGGGACCCGTTTGGCGGCGACCGGGAGGCGTATCGTCGTACACTGGCAGAGCTGCAGCCGCTGGTGGAGCACGCCTTGCAGCGCTTCGAGGCGGAAGCCAGCCAACGCGGCTCCTAAGGGCCGGCACGCCTGAGATCGACACACCGGGAGGCCTGAATGAGCAAGCTGACAAGCGACGGGCACACCAATCCCGCCATGGCAAGTGCCCCCCGGTTCCAATCCGAGGCGCCGTTCCGTGCGGATCTGCAAATCTGGATGGACGGTGAGTTCGTTGCGTGGCAAGAGGCCAGCGTGCATGTCATGTCGCACGTGCTGCACTACGGCTCGAGTGTCTTCGAGGGTATCCGTTGCTACAAGACGAAACGCGGCCCGGCGGTCTTCCGTCTCGGCGATCACGTGCGGCGCTTGTTCGATTCGGCGCGCATCTATCGCATGAAGCCAAGTGTCGAGAAGGAGGCGTTCGCCGCCGCGATTCTCGAATCGATCCGGCGCAACGGCTTCGAGGCCTGCTACATCCGGCCGCTGGTATACCGCGGCTTGGGCCAGCCCGGCGTCAATCCACTGCACAGCCCGGTCTGCAGCGCGATCATCTGCTGGGATTGGGGACACTACCTGGGCGATGGCTCGCTGCAGAGCGGCATCGATGTCTGCGTCTCGTCGTGGACGCGCATGGCCCCCAACACGATGCCGGCGATGGCGAAGGCGAGTGCGAACTACATGAACTCGCAGCTCATCAAGATGGAAGCGGTTCTGAACGGCTTCAAGGAGGGCATCGCGCTCGATACCCACGGCTACGTGAGCGAAGGCAGCGGCGAGAACATTTTCGTCGTGCGGGACGGCGTGTTGCGTACCCCGCCGCTTTCGGCCGCCGTGTTGGCGGGCATCACGCGCGATTCGCTGCTGCAGCTGGCGCGCGATGCCGGGATCCCGGTAGCGGAAGAGAACATTCCGCGCGAAATGCTGTACACCGCCGACGAAGTCTTCTTGACCGGCACCGCCACCGAGCTTTGCCCGGTGCGCAACGTCGACCGCATCCAGGTCGGCGACGGCCAGCCCGGCCCGGTGACGCGCCGGCTCCAGGAACTCTTCTTGGGAACGGTCCGCGGCGAGCGCGAGGATCGTCACGGTTGGCTCGACTTGGTGTGACGCCGCTTGGCGGCCCAAGGTGAGGGATCGGCCGCGGACGGCCCGGCGCGGGTGAGGAGAGCGGACCAATGCGGTGCCCGGCGTGCGGTCACGAGGACGACAAGGTGATCGATTCGCGCAGCGTGCGCGATGGGCATGCGGTGCGCCGCCGGCGCGAATGCTCCAGTTGCCGCCAGCGCTACACCACCTACGAGGTCGTCGAGCAGGCGGCGGTGTTGGTCGTCAAAAAGGACGGCCGGCGCGAGCCTTACTCGCGCGACCGGGTGCTCGCCGGCCTCATCAAGGCGTGCGAGAAACGGCCGATTTCCCGCCAGCAACTCGAGGATCTCGTCGAAGAAGTGGAGCGCGGCGTGTTCGCCGATTCGCGCACCGAAGTCCCGTCGCGCGACATCGGTGAAGCGGTGATGAATCGCTTGCAGCTTCTCGACGAAGTCGCCTACGTGCGTTTTGCCTCGGTGTACCGGTCGTTCCGTGACTTGAACCAGTTCATGGACGAACTGAAGTCGATCCTGCAGGAGAAGCGCCCATGACTCCCATGGACGCGCCGCCGGCACCGCCCGGGGTGCCGCGCGTCGAACCGGCGCCGCCGCGGAGGCGGGCGGATCCGCTCGAGGTCATGAGCTTCATCCAGCACCTCGAGGAACTGCGGAAGACGCTCTTCTTTCTGATCGCGGTCGCCGCCGTCGCCGCCACCGGCGGCTGGTTCGTGGCGCCGTATGTGCTCAATCAAGTCGTCACTCCGAAGTTGGAGCGGGTTTATTTCAGCTCGCCCTCCGAGGGCTTCATGATCCAGCTCAAGGTCAGTCTGGTGCTCGGCGGCATCGTGGCGTTGCCGCTTCTCCTGGCACGTCTTTGGGGTTTCGTCGCACCGGGGTTGTTCAAACACGAGCGGCGCGCCGTGGTGCCGGTGCTCGTGTCCGGTGCCATCTTGTTCTATGGCGGAATTCTCTTCTCCTACTGGGGCGTCGTGCCGCGCATGGTGGATTTTTTCCTGTCGTTCTCGGGAAGCCGGATCACGCCGCTCATCAACGTTACCGAGTATTTCATGTTCGTCGCCAAGTTTTGCGTGGCGTTCGGCTTGGCCTTCCAGCTGCCGCTCGTCATCGTCTTGCTGGCGGCATTGGGAATCGTGACGCCGGAACGGCTCTGGAGCCAGTGGCGCTACGGCATCATCGTCATCTTCATCATCGCCGCCTGGCTGACGCCGCCCGACGCCGTTTCGCAGGTCATGATGGGCGTACCGCTCACCGTGCTCTACATGGGGTCGCTGGTTGTCGCCTACTTCGTGGCGCGCCGCCGGCGGCGGCGCCAGAAGCACTGACACCTCTTGCCGGGCGGCGCGGCGCGGCCGATATTTCGAACGCCAGCCGTCGCTGCACGCGGCGGTCCGCACCGTGGTTGCGCGGCCACCACGCTGCAATCGATCTCCCCCCATTGGCAGGCCCGCATGGAGCGGTGGTTGCGCCCGCCGGCGCCGGCAACGCGCCGGCGGCTGGAACGCCTGCCGCACGCGGCGTTTTTGGAATATGGACGGGCGGCGTGACGGCGGCAGGTGGCCGGAAATCGTCCGGCCCTTGGCGCCGGAGGCAAGGTGGGCGGCGGCTTCCTGCGCCGTGTGAATCGGAGACGGGAGCGTGGCGGCGCTGCAACCGGCAGCCCCACAACGAGTTTTCAAAGCTCGCCCATGGGTATGTCGATTGCTTGCCAGCCACTGCAACCCCCAGCGCCGCATTTACCGCGGCGCGGGGTTCGACTCACAGGGCCGGAACGCCCGGACAGGTCCGCGGCAGTCGTGATCGCAGCGGGAGAGCCCTTTGGGCCCCGCGCTCTGGTGCAGGAGGACAGTCATGCAAGCAGATGCTCGGGGCATCATGCAGTTCATCCGCGACGCGCAGGACACCAAGCGTTATCGCGCCCACCATTGGAACGGCAGCTTCGAGGACTACCTCGACCTGTTCCTGAAGAATCCGCGCATCGCGCGCAACGCTTACCAGCGCATTTACGACATGATCATGACCTATGGCGTCGAGGAATACATCGACAACAAGGAAAAGATCACCCGGTACAAGTTCTTCACGGATCCAGACGACGGCGGCCGTGATGCGGTCTACGGCTTGGACCGTTCGATCATGCGCATGGTGGACGTTTTCAAGTCGGCGGCGCACGGCTTCGGAACGGAGCGCCGCGTGCTGCTCCTGCACGGACCCGTCGGCAGCGCCAAGAGCACCATCGTGCGGCTGCTCAAGAAAGGCCTCGAGCGCTATTCGCGCACCGAACCGGGCACCCTCTATACCTTCTCGTGGCGCGACGAAAACTGCGAGCCCGACGAGCAAACGTGGACGCGGACGCCGATGCACGAAGAGCCGCTCTATCTCATCCCCAAGGACATTCGCGACCGCATTCTGGAACAGGCGAACGAGCCCCTGCTGCAGAAGGACAAGATCACGCTGGACGGCGACCTGAGCCCGTACAGCCGCCACGTCTACAAGCTGTTCATGGCCAAGTACGACGGCGATTGGACCAAGGTCATCCAGAACGTGCGCGTCGAGCGCCTGACGCTGTCCGAGCAGGACCGCATCGGCATCGGCACGTTCCAGCCCAAGGACGAAAAGAACCAGGACTCCACCGAGCTGACCGGCGACATCAACTACCGCAAGATCGCCGAGTACGGCAGTGACTCCGACCCGCGCGCCTTCAACTTCGACGGCGAATTCAATGTCGCCAACCGCGGCCTGGTCGAGTTCATCGAGGTGTTGAAGCTGGATGTCGCTTTCCTGTACGACCTGCTCGGCGCGTCGCAGGAACACAAGATCAAGCCCAAGAAGTTCGCCCAGACGCACATCGACGAAGTCATCATCGGCCACACCAACGAGCCCGAGTACCGCAAGCTCCAGAACAACGAGTTTATGGAAGCGCTCCGCGACCGCACCGTCAAGATCGACGTGCCTTACGTGACGCGGATCTCGGACGAAATGCACATCTACGACAAGGACTACAACAACAAGGTCGTGAAGGGCAAACACATCGCCCCGCACACGATCCGCATCGCGTCGATGTGGTCCATCCTGAGCCGTTTGGAGGAGCCCAAGAAGGCCAAGATGACGCTCCTTCAGAAGCTCAAGCTCTACGACGGCAAAATGCTGCCGGGGTACACGGAGGACTCGATCAAGGAATTGCGGAGCGAGTCGCCGCGCGAAGGCATGCGCGGCGTGTCGCCGCGCTACGTGCAGGACAAGCTCTCGAACGCGCTGGTCGCCGACACCGGCGAAGGGTGCGTCAACCCGTTCATGGTCATGAGCGAGCTGGAGACCGGCCTGCAACACCACTCGCTGATCACCAACGAGGAAGACCGCAAGCGCTACCGCGAACTGCTCGCGACCGTCAAGGCGGAATACGAAGACATCGTCAAGAACGAGGTGCAGCGGGCGATCTCGGCCGACGAGGAATCCATCCGCCGCCTGTGCGCCAATTACATCGACAACGTCAAGGCCTACACGCTCAAGGAGCGGGTCCGCAACAAGTACACCGGTGAGGACGAGGATCCGGACGAGCGCCTGATGCGCTCGATCGAAGAAAAGATCGAGATTCCGGAGAGCCGCAAAGAGGACTTCCGCAGCGAGATCATGAACTACATCGGCGCGCTGGCCATCGACGGCAAGCACTTCGATTACTCGACCAACGCCCGGCTGCAGAAGGCTCTCGAACTCAAGATGTTCGAGGACCAGAAGGACTCCATCAAGCTCACGAGCCTGGTGTCGAGCGTGGTCGACAAGCAGACGCAGGAAAAGATCGACATCATCAAGTCGCGGATGATCAAGAACTACGGGTATTGCGACGTGTGCGCATCGGATGTGCTCAACTACGTCGCCAGTATCTTCGCGCGCGGCGATGTGAAGGGCTCCTGAGCGCTTGAGGGATCTGCCGGGACGAGCGGTGGGGTCGTGTGGCTTGGAGCGTCATGGTCAGTCGCATCGAAGAGGACAAGAGCCGTTTCGACCGCATCGTACGCGGCCGGATCAAGAACGAGCTCCGCAAGTACATCACCCACGGCGAAATGATCGGCCGCAAGGGCAAGGACTACGTGTCCATCCCGTTGCCGCAGATCGACATCCCGCATTTCCGTTACGGCCGCAACAAGCAGGGCGGCGTCGGCCAGGGCGAAGGCGAGATCGGCGATGCGCTGGGGCCGCCGGGGCCGGGCGGCGAGAATCCAGGCGCCGGGGATGCACCGGGCCAGCACATGATGGAAGTCGATATTTCCATCACCGAGCTGGCGAAACTCTTGGGCGAAGAGCTCGAGTTGCCGCGCATCCAACCGCGCGGCAGCAAGAACATCACCGCAGTCCGTGACAAATATGTCGGCATTCGGACCACGGGGCCCGAATCCCTGCGGCATTTCAAGCGCTCGTTCCGCGAGGCTTTGAAGCGCGAGATGGCGACCGGCACCTACGATCCGGACAACCCGATCGTAGTGCCGATGCAGCCCGACAAGCGCTACCGCTCGTGGCGCGAAGTGCGGTTGCCCGAGAACAACGCCGTCATCGTCTACATCATGGACGTCTCCGGCTCGATGGGCGACGAGCAGAAGGAGATCGTGCGCGTCGAATCCTTCTGGATCGACACCTGGTTGCGGTCGCAATACAAGCAGATCGAGAGCCGCTATATCGTCCACGACGCGGTGGCCACCGAGGTCGACCAGAAGACCTTCTATTCGACGCGCGAAAGCGGCGGCACCAAGATCTCGAGCGCCTACAAACTCTGCAACGAGATCATCGACCGGCACTATCCAGTCAGCGACTGGAACATCTATCCGTTTCACTTCTCGGACGGCGACAACTGGGGCGGCGGCGATACCAAGGAATGCGTCCGCTTGCTGCGCGAGGACCTGCTGCCGAAGGTGAACTTGTTCTGCTACGGACAGGTCGAGAGCCCGTACGGCAGCGGCCAGTTCATCAAGGACCTCGAGAAGGAGTTCCGGGAGCCGGATGCACTCGTGACCTCGCAAATCAAGGATCGCGACGCGATCTACGAATCCATCAAGCAGTTTCTAGGGAAGGGCCGATGAACGCCGGCAGCCGGACGTCACCGGAACTGCAGCGCCTCGCGATGAGCATCGCGGAATTGGCGCGCAGCCACGGCCTCGACTTCTTCGACACGATTTTCGAAGTCGTCGACTACAAGCAGATGAACGAGATCGCGGCCTATGGCGGCTTCCCGAGCCGCTACCCGCATTGGTCGTTCGGCATGGGGTTCGACCAGCTAGAAAAGGGCTATTCGTACGGCCTGCAGAAGATCTACGAGATGGTCATCAACAACAACCCGTCGTACGCCTATCTGCTCGAATGCAACGCGATGGTGGATCAGAAGCTGGTCATGGCGCACGTCTATGCGCACGTCGACTTCTTCAAGAACAATTTGTGTTTCGCGCCCACCAATCGCAAGATGATGGACGTCATGGCGAACCACGGCACGCGGGTCCGCAAGTATGTCGAGAAGCATGGCGAGGACGCCGCCGAGTCGTTCCTGGACACCTGCCATTCGCTCGACAACTTGATCGACTTCCACGCCCTGTCGCAGGTCCGGCGCCGGCCGGTCGCCAAGACCTCGGTCTCCGACGAGGAAGCCGGCCCCGAGCACGAGGTGCCGCGGCTGCGCGCCAAGCAGTACATGGAAAACTTCATCAATCCCGAGGTGTTCCTGGAGGAGCAGCGCGAACGCCGCCGCAAGAAGGCGGTCGAGCAGCTCAAAGTGCCGGAGTCACCGGAACGCGACGTGCTCTTGTTCCTGCTCGAACATGCACCCCTGCCGCGCTGGCAGCAGGATCTCTTGTCGATCGTGCGCGACGAGGCGTACTACTTCGCGCCGCAGGCGCAGACCAAGATCATGAACGAGGGTTGGGCGACGTACTGGCACACCAAGATGATGACCGAGACGCTGCTCGAAGCCTCCGAGGTCGTGGACTACGCCGACCATCATTCCGGCACCGTGCACACCCCGCCCGGCGGCTTCAACCCGTACAAGCTGGGGCTCGCCCTCTTCCGGGACATCGAGGAGCGTTGGAACAAGGGCCGGTTCGGGCCCGATTGGGACGATTGCGAGGACTGGGCGGCGAAACGGCGCTGGGACAAGAAGACCGGCGTCGGACGGGAGAAAATCTTCGAGGTGCGGCGCCTCTACAACGACGTGACCTTCGTCGATACGTTCATGACCGAGGATTTTTGCCGCGAGCACAAGCTCTTCCACTACGCTTACAACAAGCAGACCGACCAGTACCACATCGACAGCCGCGATTTCCAGAAGGTCAAGCAACAGTTGCTGTTCCAGCTCACCAATTTCGGACAGCCGATCATCTCGGTGGTGAACGGCAACCACCGGAATCGCGGCGAACTCTACCTGGTGCATCAGCACGAGGGCGCCGATCTGAAGCTCGACCAGGCCGAAGACTCACTCCGCAGCCTCTACCGGCTGTGGCAGCGGCCGGTCCACCTGGAGACCGTCGTCTTCGAGCGCCACAAGGTGCTGACCTTCGACGGGAAAGAGCATACGCGGCGCGAAATCAAGGCCGCCGACGCCTGACGCGGCCCTTGACAGGCTTCGCAAAACGATGCTAGGTTACGCCGTTTCTTGCACTTGCGAGAAGGGGCGTGGGGCCGCTGAATCCTCAGTTCAACGTCGACGCACGCGTCCACGACTTTCGAGTTCTGGTCCAGGACGAGCTCGATTCGGTCGAAGAATTCCTGAAAAGCTGCTGCCAGGCGAGCGGCGTCGACCTCATCGACGAGGTCTGGTCGCACCTTTTGCATTCGCCGGGGAAGCGGCTGCGCCCGATGCTGCTCTTGCTGTCGGCGCGGGCCCACGGCGGCATCGGTCCTGACACCATCATGGCCGGCGCGGTGGTCGAGATGATTCACACCGCGACCCTCATCCACGACGATGTCGTCGACAAGGCGCGCGTCCGGCGCGGCCAGCCGACGGTGAATCATCGTTGGCATGACGGCATCGCGCTCATGATGGGCGACTTCTTGTATTCGAAGGGCTTCCAGCTCTTCACCGCCGCCGGATTGCGGCGCGAAATGGCGTTGCTCGCCGATACGACGAACCGCATGTCGATCGCTGAGATGATGCAGTTCCAGTTTCACACCAAGCTCGACATGCGCGAAGAGGAGTACATGCTCCTCATCGGCGAAAAGACCGCGGCCCTCATCGAGGCGTCTTGCGCTCTCGGCGCCATGTTGGCCGACTGGCACGACGTCGATGCCGTGGCGCGCTATGGCCGCTCGGTCGGGCTTGCCTTCCAGATCACCGACGATTTGTTCGACTACTTGAGCGATGCGACGGTGGTCGGCAAACCGGTGGGCAGCGATTTGCGCGAGGGCAAGGTCACCTTGCCGCTCATCGCCGCACTCCGCAATGCGCCCGCCGCGGCGCGCCAGCGCATCGTGCAGCAGATTCACGCCGGCGACGTCTTCGAGGGACATTGGTCCGAGATGACCGACTTCGTGCAGACCCATGGCGGCATCGAGTACGCGCTGGCGCTCGCCAACACGCTCGGGCGTGATGCCAAAGAGGCGTTGCGCGGCGTGCCGCCTTCCGCCGAACGCGATGCCCTCGATGCGGCCGTCGATTTCATCATCAGCCGCGTCAACTAAAGTCGGCGCCGCCGTCGGCGCCGCGAATGCGGCGCCTCCGGCCCGGTCGCGCCGCCGGGCACCGACGCCTGCCGATCTCCTCTTGCTGGTGCTCCTCCTCGCCGCAGTCGCCGCCCTGCAGGCCGGCGTCGCACGCGGCGGCGTGTCGCAAGATCTCTTGTTGCGGACGGCCGGCGGACCTGACCAGTGGGTCGACGCCCGCCGCGACGCCGACTACAACCTCACCGGGCCGCTCGGCACGACCGTGGTGACGGTGCGCGACGGCGATGCGTGGATCGCTCGCGCCCCGTGCCGCAACCAGGTTTGCGTGCGCATGGGGCACCTGCATGGCACGCGTCGCGCCCTCGTCTGCCTGCCGAATCGGATTCTCGTGCGCTTCGCATCCAAAGGCCAGGCGGAGGGACCCGATGCCATCGCCCACTGAGCCTTTGCCCCCGCCGCAGTCTGGAACCATCGCGCCGGTGGCAACGCCGGGTGCGGCGACGTTGCGCCGCGGCACGGCACTGCGGACGCGCATCGCGCTCTACGCTGCGGCGGCGACGGTGCTCTTCGTCGTCGAGCGCGCGTTGCCGAATCCGGTGCCATGGGTGCGGCTCGGGCTCGCCAACGTCGTGACACTGGTGGCGCTTCTTGAGCACGGTGCCGGGCCCGCCGCGGCGGTCGTGGCGTTGCGCTTGCTGCTCGGCGGATTCTTCACCGGCGGCCTGTTCGGCCCGCAGTTCGCGCTCGCCGTCGCCGGCGCGACCGCCAGTTGGTTCATCATGACGGCCGGGGTATGGTTCGGCGGGCGGTACTGGAGTCCGCTCGGGCTCTCCTTGCTCGGCGCGAGCGCCCACGCCGTGGCGCAAATTGCGATCGCCGGGCCACTCGTGGCGGGCGGCGCATCGCTGTGGGCCTTGCTGCCGTTGTTTCTCGGCTTGTCGATCGCCACTGGGATCGTCACCGGCCTCGCGGCCGATGCCTTGTTGCGGCGGCTCGACGTAGCGCGCGGCGTGCCCGGGCCTTGACCGCAGCGCGGGCCGGCGCTACCGTCGCCGGGTTCGCGAGCGCTCTCCGCGCGCCGGACTTCCCGCACGAAAGGTCCGTCTTGGCCCTGACCCCGCGTCAGCTCGCCCTCAGAGCCGTTGAACTCGCCCAAAGCAAGAAGGCCGAAGACATCGTGCTGGTCGATCTCCGCAAAGTCACCAACTTCGCGGAGTTCTTCGTGATCTGTACGGCGCGGTCCGACACTCAAGTGCAAGCGGTCGCCGCCGCCATCACCGACGGTCTGGCCGCCATCAAGCACAAGGTCTGGCACTCCGAAGGCTTCGAAGGCCGGAGCTGGGTGCTGCTCGACTACGTCGACATCGTGGTACACGTTTTCCTGCCGGAAACACGCGGCCACTACTCGCTCGAGCGGTTGTGGGGCGACGCGCCGCAGGAAAGCTTCCCGGACTGACACCGGAGATCGCAAGTTGGTCAAGGAACAGATCCAAGCCATCGTCGAGGACGTGCTGCGAACGATGGGCCTCGATCCAGGCGGCCGCGTCCAAGTGGATGCGCCGCGCGACCGCAAGCATGGCGACTTCAGCACCAACGTCGCGTTGTTGCTCGCCAAACGCGCCGGCCGCGCCCCCGCCGAACTGGCGCAAGACATCATGGCGCGGCTCGGCGAACGTGCCGATCTCGAAGCCGACGTGTCTCTGGCGGGGCCGGGATTCATCAACTTCACGTTGCACGACGGCAGTGCCGCCCGCGCCTTGCGGGAATTGCTGGGGCGCGGTGCCGATCCCGGCCGCTCCGAAGCCGGGCGTGGGTTGCGCATGCAGATCGAGTTCGTGAGCGCCAATCCGACCGGCCCGCTCAACGTCGTGAGCGCGCGCGCCGCCGCCTATGGCAGCACGCTCGCCCGCATGCTGCGGGCGGCAGGCTACGCCTGCGACACCGAGTTCTATGTCAACGATGCCGGCAAGCAGGTGGAACTGTTGGGTGGCTCGGTGCGGGCGCGGTTCGCGGCCGGCCACGGCGTGCAAGAGCCGGTGCCGGAAGGCGGTTATCAGGGTGAGTACGTTCGCGACTTGGCAGCACTCGTTCCGGAGGCCGACGGGCGCCGCTGGATGGCTGAGCCGGTCGCTCGGAGCTGGCACTCTTTCGGTGCATTCGCCGTCGAGCGCGTGCTCGAGTGGCAGCGCGCCGATCTCGCCAAGTTCGGCGTCGAGTTCGACCGCTGGTACCGTGAGACGGAACTGCACGCCGATGGCCGGGTGCTGGCGGCGCTCGCCGAACTCGAGCTACAGGGCCACGTCTATGCCGATGCCGGCGCGAAACATTTTCGCAGTACGACATGGGGCGACGACAAAGATCGTGTCGTCGTCCGCTCGGACGGCACGCCGACCTATTTCCTGGCCGACGTGGCGTACCACCGCGACAAGCACGAGCGCGGCTACGCGCGTGTCATCGATGTGTGGGGGCCGGATCATCACGGCCACATCCCGCGCATGCAGGCCGTGGCGCAGGCGCTCGGCTATGGCGCCGACTGGCTCGAGGTCATCATTATTCAATGGGTCAAGCTCATCGAGAGCGGCCATGCCGTGAAGATGTCGAAACGCGCCGGGCAACTCGTGACGCTGGCGGATCTGATTTCCGAGGTCGACCCCGATGTCGCGAAGTATTTCTTCTTGATGCGGCAGCAGAGTTCGCATCTCGACTTCGACTTAGGACTGGCGCTCGAGACGAGTGACGAAAACCCGGTGTACTACGTCAAGTACGCCCACGCCCGCATTTGCAGTGTGATTGCTAGAGCAGCGGCGGCGGGGCTCGAACTCGTGGGGCCCGGCGCGACCGGGCCGCGGCCCGAAGATGCACCGCTCGAGCGCTTGCAAGCACCGGAGGAAACGGAGCTCGCCAAGCTGCTCGTCGATTTCCCGTCCTTCGTAGCGCGCGCCGCAGCAGCCCGTGAACCGCATCGCTTGACCAGCTATTGCGATGACGTGGCGCGGGCATTTCATCGTTTCTATCACGAACACCGGATTCTGCAAGACGATCGTGAACTGGCGTTGGCCCGGCTCGGGCTGTGTCACGCGACACGGCGGGTGCTGGCGCACGCGCTCGGACTCATGTCGATCGCCGCACCCGAGTCCATGGAACGCTCCGGCGTGAAGCAGGACGAAATAGGGGAGACATCGTGACCGCGCAACCCATCTTGCTCGTCGGCTCCGTGGCCCTCGATGAATTGCATACGCCGGCCGGCTCGTTGCACGATGCGTTCGGCGGTTCGGCATCCTATTTTGCGCTGGCGGCGCGCTTCTTCGCTCCCGTGCGCCTGGTCGCCGTGGTGGGTTCCGATTTTCCACCGGCGCACCGGCAATTGCTGGAGACGGCCGGCGTCGACCTCCGGGGTCTCGAGGTCGCCGAGGGTCCCTGTTTCCGCTGGGGCGGCCGCTACGGCGAAGATCTCAACACGCGCGAAACGCTGTTCACGAACCTGGGAGTGTTCGAACACTTTCACCCGAAGGTTCCGGAAGGCTACCGCCAGAGCCCGTTCGTCTTCTTGGGCAACATTCACCCGTCGCTGCAAAAGGAAGTGCTGGCGCAGATCGATTCTCCGCGCTTGGTGGCGCTCGACACGATGAACCTCTGGATCGAAACCGCTCGCGCCGAACTCCTGGACGTGCTGCGGAAGGTCGACCTCTTGGTGGTCAACGATGGCGAGGCCCGGCAACTGACCGGCGAATCCAACGTCGTCCGCGCCGGCCGGCGGCTCCTCGAACTCGGGCCCAAGACGATCGTGATCAAAAAGGGCGAGCATGGTGCGGCGCTCTTCGCCTCCGGAGGCACGTTCGCGGTCCCCGCCGTGCCGCTCGAGCACGTTGTGGATCCCACCGGCGCCGGCGACAGTTTCGCCGGCGGCCTCATCGGTTCCCTCGCCGTGAGCGGCGACTTGGGCGATGCCGCGTTGCGGCGGGCGATTGCCTGTGGTTCCGTATTGGCCAGCTTCACGGTGCAGGACTTCGGCGTCGCCCGCCTGCAAAGCGTCACGCGGCACGAACTTGCGGCGCGCTACGAAGAACTGCGTCATCTGACGCATTTTGACTCCGCAGCACCCTTCGCGACCGTTTGAACCAATGGTCCAGCGTTGAGGGTTCGCTCCGCATCTGCTACAATCGAAGTCCGCGCGCTGCCATCGGCATTGTCCATTCGCAAGGAATTGCATCGTGCTCAACCACGAGGTCGAAGAACTCGTTCGCCGGGTGCCGGACGTCCTCGCGTGTCGGCTCCGCACCGATGAAACCGGTGCGGTGGTGGCGATGTTCGTGACCGCCTCGAGCGCCCGTTCCGCCACCGAAGTTGCCGTCGATGTCATCACGGTGCTGGCCGCCGAAGCGCGGCTCGACGTCGACCTTTCCCGGGTGCACGTGACGCAGCTCGGGGCCACGGAAGAGGCGGGCCTGGGCGGGCTCGAAGAACTCGAGCACGAAGTCCGGCCGCGTCTCATCTCGGTGCACACCGACACTTCGGCGGAATGGACCCGCGTCGAAGTCGAACTCGGACTCGGCATGGAAACGGCTGTCGGCCGGGCCCAATGCCGCGGTGCCGGCGCTGCCCCCGAACTGCTCGCGGCCGCCGTTCTCGACTCGCTCGAAAAACTCTGCGGCGAGCGCGTCACACTCCGCCTTCTCTCGGTCGAACGCGTCACGCACGGCACGCACGAAATCGTCAGCGTCGTCGTCCAAGAAGCCGACGGCCGCGACGCCCGCGTCCATGTCGGCGCGGCGCGTTCCGACGGCGACGTCGCCCGCGCGGCGGCCTATGCTGCTCTCGCGGCCATGAACCGCCGCATCGGCCGCATCCTAGCCGGTCCGAGCAAGCACTACCGCATCGCGTAAACCCCACCGGACCGGATCTTGGTGCACCACATTGCGCATGGCGCGGTGGTGGGGCGGCGCGGGGACGCATGGGGGTGGGCTCGCGGCCGTTCGCCGACCTCCTGTCGGCTCTCTCCCTCGCTCGTCGCCTCTCGGCCCTCCAGGCCTTCGGCTCCTCTCGACTCGCCC
>JANLSU010000035.1:0-3133 GCA_031362565.1 bacterium
TACAGGTGTTGTTAGTACAGGTACCCGAGGCCAAACTGCAACCACCGGTGCACGGATTTGTGCCCGAGGGCGTAAAGCATGACGTGCTGCACTGACAGCAGTCACCTGCGGCAATTTCTGGGACTATCAAATAGGCTGCGAAGAGTAGTGCAAGGACTATCGCGATCCGGCTAACCACTTGCGGCCCCCATTCAATTGGTGGGCTCTTTCATGACCCACTCCGTGATGGGCGGCTACCTCGGTTTCGAAAGCCTCCTCAGACTTGGTCTCTCGTACCGAGGGCCGTTCTCCCCGTGCGAGCGGAATTCGAGCACATTCTCGTCCCCCTGCGCGTTGGTTGTCAAGGTGAGATTGCTAGCGGAGCGCTGCGGAGCAGCGATTAGTAGTAAGTAAAGAGCAAAGCCCCGATCGTACACGCCAAGCTCGTGTCTGAAGAGAAGGCATCCTCGACGCCAGGGCTGAACGATGGTCCGCGATCGCGATGCATGTCAGCCTGCGCACAATAGCGTAAGCGTAAGTACGTACCCTTGCGTGGCAGCCATGTCGGTGTGACTGGGATCCTGCTCCCAGACATCGGGACGACTGTCTTTGTGCGAGACAACGACATTGTCCACGAACTCGGTGCGGTGGGGCGTGGGTCGCCGGCGGAACCTCACATTCGGATACCGCCCTCAGGCAGTCGCGAGGCGAAGAAAGATTGGAGCCTAGACCGCGAGCTCCGATTCGTTGGCGATCCCTTTGCGGACTAGCCTGGATTTCCACGGACCGGAATCGACTGAGTATTCCGCTCCATCCTGATCGCTGATTCCGCTCGAACCTGATCACCCATTCCGATTCATCGTGATCGCCCGTTCCGGGCATCGTGATCAGCCATTCCGGGGATGCTGATCACCTGTTCCGGGGATCGTGATCACCCATTCCGGGCATCGTGATCACTTGTCGGGCGGAGGCTGGTACAGGTGGATCCCTCACCAGGGGGGGATCCGGGAATGGGGACCAAGAGGCTAGCGATGCGGCCGTACCGAGAGATCATGAGGCTGAAGTATGAGGCGGGGCTCGGGCACCGGGCGATCGCACGGGCCTGCGCTGTGGGCGTGGGGACGGTGTCGGAATACGTGCGGCGCGCCGAGCGGGCGGGGCTCGTGTGGCCGCTGCCGGAGGACCTGGACGACGCCGCGCTGGAAGCGCGGCTCTTTCCGGCGCCGGCGGGATCCGGGTGGGTGCGTGCCCTGCCCGACTTCGCGAAGCTGCACCAAGAGCTCAAGCGTATGGGCGTGACGCTGCAGCTCTTGTGGCAGGAATACCGGCAGGATCACCCGGATGGCTACCAGTACAGTCAATTTTGCGAACGCTACCGGCGCTTCGCGAAGAAGCTCAACCCTTCGATGCGACAGGTGCATCGTGCGGGCGAGAAGGCTTTCGTCGATTTCTCAGGCAAGAAGCCGTCGATCGTCGACCAGAGGACGGGCGAGATCACGGCCGTCGAACTCTTCGTGGGAGTGCTGGGAGCGAGCGGACTCATCTACGCCGAAGCGACGCTGACGCAAGACCCGCCGTCCTGGATCGCCGCGCACGTGCGAATGGTGGAGTGGTTTGGTGGCGCTCCCGAGATCTTCGTGCCCGACAATCTGCGGAGTGCGATCACCGCCAGCTGTCGGTACGAACCGACCGTGACCCGCGCTTACGGTGATTTTGCAGAGCACTACGGTGCCGTCGTCATCCCGGCACGGGTGTATCGGCCGAAGGACAAGCCGAAGGTGGAACTGTCGGTGCTTTTGGCGCAGCGATGGATCCTGGCTGTGCTTCGCAATCGCACCTTCTTCAGCTTGGCGGAGCTCAACACCGCAATCTGGCGACGGCTCGAGGCTTTGAACGCGCGGCCGATGCAGAAACTGGGCGTGAGTCGGCGCCAGATCTTCGAGCGCTTGGACAAGCCAGCCTTGAAAGCCGCTGCCGCGCGATCGCTACGAGATGGCGGAGTGGAAGACCTGTCGCGTCAACATCGACTATCACATCGAGGTCGATCACAACTACTACAGCGTGCCGTATCAGCTCATTCAAGAGCACGTCGAAGCGCGCTTCACGCACTCGACGGTCGAGGTCCTCTTCAAGTCACGCCGCATTGCGTCGCACCTGCGGCTTTGGGGCCGCGGGAAGCCGTCGACGAAGCAGGAACACATGCCGAGCTCGCACCGGGCATACGCCGATTGGACGCCGTCGCGACTCGTCAGCTGGGCTGAGAAAACAGGGCTTGGGACGGCACGAGTCGTGTCCGAGATCATGGCGAGCCGCCCGCACCCCGAACAGGGCTTCCGGTCGTGCATGGGTGTCATGCGGCTCGGTGAGCGACACGGCGCAGCCCGGCTCGAGGCGGCGTGTCTGCGCGCCGAGCGCCTGGGCTCGTACCGTTACAAGACCATCAAGAACATCCTCTCGGCCGGCCTCGATCAACTCGCGCTCGAAGAGGAGGTGTCATCAGGCAAAGCGCCTGCCATGCACGACAACATCCGCGGCTCCGAGTACTACAAGTGAATGGAGACGACATGCTCAAGCAAGAGACTCTCGACAAAATGCACGCCATGAAGATGCACGCGACCGCCGAAGCCTTCGAGCACCAAAGTGGCTCGAGCCAGTGGGCCGACTTGAGTTTCGAGGATCGGGTGGGAATGCTCGTCGATGCGGAGTGGACGTCTCGCGAGCAACGCAAGACGAGTCGGCGTTTGCAGGCGGCGCGGCTCCGCTACCCGGCTTCGCTCGAGGACGTCGATTTCAAGGCGCCTCGTGGTCTCGACCGCCAGGTCGTGCTGGCACTCGCCACGTGCGGCTGGATCCGTGAGCACCAGAATGTCATCCTGGTCGGCTCCACGGGCATCGGCAAGAGTTACTTAGCGTGCGCCTTAGCCGAACGCGCCTGCCGGTCCGGATACAGCGCGTGCTACGTGCGAGCGCCTCGCCTGCTGCAGGACCTGGCCGTTGCCCGAGGCGACGGCTCCTACAGTCGATTGCTTGCAAAGATCGCGAAGACGGACCTCTTGGCTATCGACGATTGGATGCTGCATCCGCTCAAGGACTCGGAGCGACGCGACTTGCTGGAGGTGATCGAAGATCGGTACGGGCGCACTTCGACACTGGT
>JANLSU010000049.1:0-19555 GCA_031362565.1 bacterium
ACCTCGTCAATATGCTCTCCCAATACTTGGCGATCGAGGCGCTGGTGTATGCGGCGGTTGCCGGCGCCTTCATGTTCGTGCGTGCCCACCGCGAAGCGGAGGCCCGCGCCTTGGCGGCAGAGGCGCTTCGCGCCCAGTTGGAAGAAGCGCGTCTCGCGGCGCTGCACAGCCAGTTGGCGCCGCATTTCTTGTTCAACACCCTGAATGCGATCTCCACTCTGGCGCTCAAGGGCCAGGGGGAGGCGGTGACGCGGGCGCTCTCGACGCTCGCCGATCTGCTGCGATTCGTGCTCGACAAAGACGGCGGTCCCGAAATCCAGCTCGTGGACGAGTTGACGTTCGTGGACCGTTACTTGGAGTTGCAGCAGTTGCGCTTCGCGGACCGGCTGGTGGTCGAGCATCGCGTCGAGGCGGGAGTGTTGCAGGCAGCGGTACCGCGGCTCTTGTTGCAACCCATCGTCGAGAACGCGGTGCGCCACGGACTCGAGGACACGGGTGGCGGCCAGGTGACCCTGGCGGCGCGCCGCGACGGCGCCGAATTGGTGCTGGAGATCAGCGACCGGGGGTTGGCGTGCCGCAGCCTCGGGCAGGCGGGACCCGTGTCTGCTTCCGCGTCCGCTTTGGCGCCGGCGCCGCAACTCGCCCCATCGGGTATCGGCCTGAAGAACACCCGCGCCCGCCTCGAAGAACTGTACGGCAAGGCGCAGAGCTTGGAACTTCTCCCGTCCGAAGCCGGCACCACGGTTTGCATTCGCTTGCCGTACCGCCCGGCGCCCGGGAGCACGACGCCATGATGCGGGTTGCCATTGTCGATGACGAACCCCTGGCACGCGAGGGACTGCGCCTGTGGCTCGCTCGCGAACCCGATGTGCAGGTGGTCGGCGAGGCGGGCGACGGTGATGCCGCGGTGGCATTGGTCGAGCGCGAACACCCGGATGTCCTGTTTCTCGACGTGCAGATGCCCGGGCCGGACGGCTTCGCCACGCTCGCCCGCCTGGCAGACGAGTACCTGCCACTCGTGGTGTTCGTGACGGCGTACGACGAATACGCCGTGCGCGCCTTCGAGGTCCACGCGCTCGACTATCTGCTCAAGCCGCTCGACCAGGGGCGGCTGGTGGAGTCCTTGCGCCGGGCGCGTGCGGAACTGGCACGTGGCGACGCTGCAACCAGTCCCGGCCAGGTCGCCGAATTGCTTTCGACGCTGGGCACGCCGCTGCCGCACGCGGCCGCTGCCCCCGCGCCGCTAGTGCGCTTCGTGACCCGCGAACGCAGCGGCTTCAAGCTCGTACCGGTCGAGTCCGTGCAGTGGATCGAATCGGCCGGCAACTATATCGAGCTGCACGCGGGGCGCAGCATCCACTTGGTGCGCATGACATTGGCTGCGGCCGAGTCCCGCCTCGGGCAGGCGGATTTCACCCGCATCCATCGCACCTTGCTGGTCCGCACCGCAGGTGTGAAGAGCGTTCTGCCGACTGAACACGGCGATTATCGTGTCGTTCTGGAAGATGGCCACGAGCTGCCCATGAGCCGCCGCTACCGGGACCGTTTGTTGGGACGCTGAGGCGCGGGCATTGCCAACTTGGACCGCGGTCCTGGACAATGGGCCGCTTGCGGAACCTCGCCCGGTTCTTCGACTCCGCGACTTCGAAATCGGCTCGAGCGCCGAGCGACGCCCACGAAGGAGGACGCGCGATGCGGAAGCATGCAATCACGATCACCTTGCTGGCGGCATCTCTGTTGTACGGGGTGGCGATTGCGGCGGAGCCCGCCGCGCCGCCCAAGCCGGAGCCGCCGGCGGCGAAGTCCTTCGTGACCCGTCACGACGTCGTCGTCGGCAAAACCAAGCTCGCGTATCAGGCCGTGGCCGAGGAAACGTACTTGCGCGATCACGAGGGCGTGGCGGAGGCGAGCGTGTTCTCGACCGCCTACTTCCTCGACGGCGCCGACACGGCGACCCGGCCGATTGCATTCTTGTTCAACGGTGGCCCCGGTTCCTCGTCCATTTGGCTGCACCTCGGTGCCTTTGGCCCGAAGCGTGTCGACGTGCCGTCGGATCCCGTGAATCCAGGCGCGCCGCCCTATCGATTGAAACCGAATCCCGAAACCCTGCTCGCGGCGGCCGATCTGGTTTTCGTCGATCCCGTGGGCACGGGTTACAGCCACGCGCTTGGCGAGAAGAAGGACAAGGACTTTTGGGGCGTCGATGAGGACGCGGAATCGATGGCGGCATTCGTGCGCGAGTATCTCACCCGGCACAAGCGCTGGGCCTCGCCCAAGTACTTCATCGGCGAGAGCTATGGCACGATCCGGGCGAGCCTGCTGGTGCGCGAGCTACAGCTCGGAACTTTGAACAACGTCGCCATCAACGGCGTGGTGCTCGTTTCCGCCGCGCTCGATGTCCGGGTGTTTCAAAGCGGCGTGCCGGGGAACGATCTCGCCTACGTCACCACACTACCGACGTTTGCAGCGACTGCCTACTATCACAAGGCGCTCGACAACCCGCCCGCCGACTTCGACGCCTTCCTGCGCGCGGCGCGGAAATTCGCCTCGAACGAATATGTGACCGCACTCTTTCAGGGGGATCCACTGCCCGCGGCCCAGACGCAGGACATTGCCGACAAGATGCATCAGTTCACCGGCTTGTCGACGGACTTCTTGCGCCGGTCGCGGTTTCGTGTTTCCGCCGATCGATTCCGCAAGGAACTCCTGCGCCAGCGCGGCCAGACCCTAGGTGCGCACGACAGCCGTTTTCTGGGCCAGGATCCGGACGATGCCGGCGAAGCAGTGGAGATCGATCCGTTCCTCGGCGCGATCAGCGGCCCGTTCGTCTCGATGATGAATTCGTACCTGACCGGCGAACTCGGCGTTGCACACGACCGTCCGTACGAGAGCTTCGTCATCGCCGCCAACCGGGCCTGGAAGCGCTCCGGGAGTGATGGCTGGGCGGATGGTTATCTCTACACGATGCCGTATCTGGCGCAGGCCGCGATCGTCAACTCGGGTTTCCGGGTCTTCGTCGCGAGCGGCTATCACGACCTCACGACGACGTTCTTTGGCGCCGAGCACCAATTCCAAGCCAGCGGCATCGACCCGGCCCGGGTGACGATCCGCAACTACAACGGCGGTCACATGATGTATTTGGACGACGGGTCGCGGGCAGAGCTCGCAGCCGATGTCGGGGCGTTCATTCGCGCCCGCTGAGGTTGCCGCCGCCGTCATCGTCGTCGTCGTCGTCGCCTTCGTGTGCCGGTTGGAACGAGTTCTTGATGTTGCGGGCCACGAGATTGGCGTTGATTTGTCCCGCGAGCGCCGTGGCTGGATCGACGAAGCGCGTCCGTGCACGGTTCAGGAACCACGTCGAGAGATCGACTCGGACGGTGAGCTCGACGTTCGAACCCGGCGTCACGGTGACGGGTGGGTCGATCACTTGCTTCTGCTTGGCCTCGGCGCGGGTCACGAACGTGAACGCGGTGTGGTTGAAGGTCCCACTGACGCGGATACTCGCGCCGCTCAGGTCCGGACGGCCGGCGAGCAATAGGCTGTCCGCCGCCGAACTCCCGAGCCGATGGATCTTGAACTCGATCTTGCGGTACGTGCCTGCCGGCAGCGCGATCGGAATCGCCCGCACCGGACCGTTGCCCAGAGGCAGGGTGACGATCAGCGAGCCGGTTTGGACGTCACCGCAGTTGTCACGGTCATCGTCATCGTCGTCCGCCACCACGTCCCGGCCTGTCGTCGCGACCATGTCGTCATCATCATCGTCGTCGCCGGTGCTACAACTGTCGGTGGCGACTGCCTTGAGCTTCAAGTGGCGCACCACGATATCGACGCTGTTCACGACCAGCGTGTCGGGCCCCAACGCAAAGGCTTCGGACCCACCTTGCGGCGCTACTGGGCGCGGACGGGTGACGGGGTTGGCGGACCGGAATGAAACATCCAGGTAGCTCATGCCATTGGCATTCGGTGGCATTTGCGAGCTTGGCACCGTGCTCGGGTTCTCGGGCCCGTTGCAGGATAGCGTAGCGCCGAGGACAGTGAATGCAGCAACCGTGAGCAGTGATGAACGCACGAGTGTGTCTCCTTGCTCGCCAATGCGCTGGCACGTCGACGCACGGCGGTGATGGCTTCATCGTACCGCGAGACGCCGGGTGATTTCTAGTTTCACCTTGAAATGCCGTGAATTCAGCTCGGTTGAGGCTTGAAAATACGTCGCGATGTGGGTGAAACAACCCACCAATCTCTCAGGTCGATGAGCCGGCCGCACGCACCCGGATCGAGGCCTTGGCACGCGCCCCGGCCTCGTCGACCACCTCGAGTTTGTAGAACCCCGGTGCGCTGGGCCGCCAGACCGGTTGGCCGCCGGTGGATTCGCGTCGAACCGGGACTCCATCGACGTACCACGCCGGGGCGCCGGTACCGCCGCGCGATGCGAGTGCCACACCACGCCCGCCGGGTCCGAACTCGGCCACGAACAGCTCGACGCCTTGGGCCGGGAAGATGATGACGGGCCGTTCGTTATGCGCCGCTGCAAAGGTCGCAAGCGCCGGCGGTGGCGCTGCATCGGGTTCGACGTCGCGCGCTTCCGTGCCGGCATTCGGCAACCGGTCGAAGGCGTCGAACAACAGTGGCAACGCCGCCGCACGTCCGGTTTCACCACGTTGGGCGGCGCCGTCGGCACGGCCCACCCAAACGACGATCGTCCAATCGGCGGTGAAACCGGCCGCCCAGGCGTCGCGAAAGCCGTACGACGTCCCGGTCTTGAACGCGATCTGCGGCGCCGACGCCGCGAGCCGGGCGGGGGCGCGTCCAGCCGGACTTGGCCCGTTGCGCAGGATCGCGGCGATTTCCTGGGCCGAGTGCGGCGTCATGAGTTGATAGCCGCTGTCTTTCGCAACCGCGGCTTGCTCTTCCGCAGTCCACACCAGCGGCCGAACGCGGCCGCCTTGCGCCAGACCCGCGTAAAGGCGCGTCAACTCTTCGAGCGTGATGCCGGCGCCGCCGAGCGCAATCGCGAGGCCCGGCTCGGCGTCGGCGCGGTCCGGGAGCGCCGGCGTCGTACCGGCCGCGACGAGTGTCGCCCAAAAGCGGCGTGCTCCGACGCGTTCGAGTGCGGCGACGGCGGGCACGTTGAGCGAGTGCTGCAACGCTTCCCGCACTTTCACTTGGCCGTGAAACGTCTTGTCGAAATTCTCCGGCAAGTAACCGCTGAAGCGATGCGGCGCATCATCGATGATCGTGCCCGGGGCGGCGAGGCCGTCATCGAATGCGAGTCCGTACACGAACGGCTTGAGCGTCGATCCCGGTGAACGCGGCGCGCGCGTCAGATCCATCCAGCCGCCCGGCCGGTCGAGACCCGCGGAACCTACCGCGGCCCGGACCGCATTGGTCCGGTTGTCGACGAGGAGAAGCGCCGCATGCACGTCGTTGCCTTTGCGGACGGCATGATCGCGCGCCAGGGATTCCATTTCGATTTGCAAACCACGGTCGAGAGTCGAGTGGACTTCGGGGCTGCCGCTTGCAGCGCGCCCGAGCCGCACCGCCGCGTGGTACGCGGCTCCCGTGAACGCGCGGCGCTGGGGCAGAGTGGTCTCCGACGCTTCCAATGCAACGCCCGCGGAAATGCAACCGCCGGCGGTGAAGCGCCGTAGGACTTGGGCGCGCGCCGTGCGCGCGGCTGCAACATGGCGGTCGGGCCGGCGCCGCTCCGGGGCTTGCGGCAGGGCGATGAGCAGCGCCATCTCCGCGTCGCTCAATGCGCTCGGTTCGTGATTGAAGTAGGCCAGGCTCGCGGCACGGACGCCTTCGAGATTGCCGCCGTACGGCGCCAGCGTCAGGTAAAGCTCCAAGATTTCGCGTTTCGAAAGCCGGGCTTCGATTTGTACGGCGCGAACGATTTCGATCACCTTGGACCGGATCGTGCGCGGCCGCGGCTCGAGGAGCCGCGCCGTTTGCATGGTGATCGTCGAACCGCCGGAGACGATGTGCCGGGCGGCCATCGCGGCGCCGGCGGCACGCGCGAGCGCGGCGCAATCGAAGCCGGGATGCGACCAGAATCGCTTGTCCTCGGAGGCGATCAAGCGGCGCACGAACACTGGGTCGACGGCCTTGAGACGCACTGCGAATCGCCACCGTCCGGCGTGCGTAGGGAGGGCGCGGATCCACTCGCCCTCGTGATCGAGAACGAGGCACGAAACATCGCGGCCGCGTTCGAGCGGCGGCGGCAACAAGCGATCGAGCAACACGACGGCGACGACGCAGGCCGCCGCAACCCGGGCGATTCTTCTGAACCGTAGATACAGCATGGCTCAATTCCCAGCTGGCGCGATGGTGATGCTCGCGGCCGCTGTCCGGCCCAGGAACGCGGGACGGTACATGTCCTCGATCACCGCGCCCGGCATGGCGAAGGTGCCGGGGGTCACGATGCGGACAATGTACGCGAGGGTGAGACGTGTGGCCCGGACATCGAGCGCCGCCACGAAGCGATCGTCACGTGCCTCGGCGACGCGCGTCGGGTCGATCGTTCCGAGCCACGCATACGGACCGGCCGGGCGCGTGCCTATGGCATGCACTTCGGCAGCCCCGTCCTCGGGCCGGAGCACGGCTTCGATCTCGAAGCCCGCCGGCAGGAGATCCACGACCACCGCCGGATGCAGGCGCTGGTCCTTGGGGGTGCCGGAAAGGGCCACGACGACGCGATCGCCCTGGCGCAAGGCGGTGAGATTCGCCGGCTGGCCATCGCGTGTATAGATGTGCTTGGTGACCGCAAAGCCCGCTTCGACGGCAGGGGGTGCCGCGACCGGTGCGCCGGACCGCGTCACCGAGCGCCAGAGGGCACCCGGGCTGTCATTGCGGAACGTCATGCCGCGGGCGATGTCGTCCGGGCCCGGGGCGAAACGGGGCGTCGGGCCGAGGTCTTTCGCCGCCGCGCCGTCCACGCCGATGCGCGCCGCCCCCGCCGACTTCAAGAGTGCCGAGGCCGCGAACAAAAGCTCCGCTTTTTCCTGCGTCTGCAATTCGTCGGCGCTCTTCATCAAGCTCTCGAGACGCGTGCCGAGACGCTCGACGCGGCCGGTCTCACCGGCTTCCGCCGCCAGCGCCAACATCCCGGCGACATCGCGCAACGGTGTTTGGTAGTAGTCGCCATCGTTGGTGTAGCCGATTGCCTGCTCGGCGGCATCGAATGCCGACGTCGACCGGGCGCGGTCGCCGAGGGCCAGCAACGCCGCTGCCACTTGCGCCTTGGCGAGCGGGCTCGGTTCCTTGGCCAACACCGCGTCGTGGAAATAACGCACTTCGCCGAGATCGGCCTCGCCGGCGCGCGCCAGCACGTAGAGCGCATAGGCTGCGGCGCGCGATCGCAAGCGCTCGGTCGTATCCTGCGTCGACCACCCGTAGTGAAGGGCCATCGTGTAGCCGAGGTTCGCCGAGCGCTCGACGCGCGAGATTTGCGTCATCGCATCGTACGACTGGGCGAGTGCCGCATCCGGCACCGCGTAACCCTTCGCCTTGGCGCGCATCAGGAAGTCGGTGACGTAGGCTCCGAGCCATGGCGATGCGTAACCATCCGCCGAGTGCCATAGGCCGAAGGCGCCGTCGGGGCCTTGCCGGTCGAGGAGCTTGTTGATGGCGTCTTGGACACGCGGCCGCAGTTCGAGCGCCTTGTCGCGTCTGAGGACCGCACCCAGGTCATCGACGAAGAGCAACGGGAAGGCCGTGCTGACGAGTTGCTCCGTGCACCCGTACGGATAGCGCCAGAGTGCATCGAGCAGCGGTGCCGGGTCGACGCCACGGAGCGGCGAATACGACACGCCGAGCGACGCCGTACTCGCGACCAAACCCGCGAGCGCATCCTTGGGCAACGCATAGGTCTCGCCCGGACGCTGCAACACGGTTTCGGTCGTGGTGATGGGCAAGTACGGTGACCGAACTTCGATCGGATAACGGCGCGCAACGTTGAAGTTGTTCGGCGCCGAAATGGACAAGGTGATCTCGCCGACGCCGACCGATGCGGCGCGGAGCGGGAACGTGCCGGTGCGGCGCTCGCCGGCGGCGAGCGTAAAGGTCTGCCCGCCGCCTTGCGAACTGATCGTGCCGGAACCGGACACCTGGGCCGCGTAACCGCCCGGCGCACCCTCCACATTGTGAATGGCAAGGGTCGCGAGCGCCTGGTCGCCCGGAGCCAGGAAGCGCGGCAGTACGAGATCGGCCGGCACGATGTCACGCACGGTGAGCGGTCTAGCGGCGGCGCCGACCGCCTGCGGGCTCCAGGCCACCGCCATTAGGCGCAGTTCGCCGTTGAAGTCGGGAATGTCGAGCGGAATAGTCGCCTTGCCGTTGCGACCGACGTTCACGACACCTGAATAGAGGGCGACTGTCTTGGTCGGCACGACCGTCAGGCCTTCGCCGCCCAATTGGTCGCTGCCGAAATGCGCCGGGGCGCCGAGATTCGGGTCGAGCAAGCGGCCGTAGTCATCGTGAATCTTCAGTCCCAGGCGTTTCTTGCCGTAGTACCACTCGACCGGGTTCGGGGATTCGAATTTGGTGAGACGCAGAATCCCTTCGTCAACGGCCGCGAGCGTCATCCACACCTTGTCGCCGGCCGCGGGGCCCGTGAAGGTCACCGGCACGTCGAGCTTCTGCCGCGGCCGCACCGTGTCGTGCGTGTCGAGCGTCATCGCCAGCGTGCGCCGATGCATGTCGAAGGCCACATAGGCGACGCCGACCGCCCGCCGCGGCACTGGCCGGTCCTTGGGTGAGCGCGGCGTAATGACGGTGACGAGCACGTAGACGCCCGCGCCCCAACTGGGATCGGTCGCGATCTGCATCTCCATGCCTTTCTCGGGCACTTGGACCTGGCGCATCGCCAGAACGCGATCCGAGGCGACGACGATTTGCGCTTCGCCGGCGTACGGTGGCGCGATGCCGAACTTGAGCGCCGAACCGGCAGCGATGGGTGTGGCGGGCCCGGTCACGACGGCGCGATCCGGAGATTCGGCATTGGCGGCATAGGATCCCCAGCCGACATGGAAGCGGACTGCCGTCTCGGCGTTGCGCCGCACCTCGCTCGCGATCAAGCGGTAGTTGCCCCACGGCAGGCGTTTGGCGATGGTCGCCGGAGTCGCCGTTCCGAGATCGGCGGTGCCTTCGGCGATCAGAATGTCACGCGCCGAACGCCGCCAGTGCCATTCACCGGCTTCGCGGTACCAGTCGAAGTTCCAGTCCTCCTCCATGAGCCGCCAACCGACTTGTGCCGCAACCCGCGTGCCGCGCGCATCGACGGCGATGGCTTCGAATGCGGCGTCCTGGCCCTCGGGGACGTAGCCGCCGGCCGCCTTCGGCTTCAAGCCGAGATACAGGTCGGCCAAGCGCACCGGGATGCGGGTGCTCTCGCGGACGACGCGTCCGCCGGGCTCGATGACCCCGACCACGACATCGGCACGCAGCGGCATCGAGGTTTTCGGTGCATCCTCGATGGCGAGAGTGAGCTGGGCCGCGCCGCGCGCGTCGGTCGTGGCACCCGTCATGTGGATGAAGCGTTCGGCGAACTCCTCGCCGATGACGCCGAAACTGTAGCCCTCGAAAGCCGGAAACGGCTGCGGATCGAGCCGCAACCGCGCTTCGCCTTCGACGACGAGATTGGCGCCCGGTGCGCCGTACAAGAACCGGCTTGCAACCCTGATGGGGCGCCTTTCGCCGGGGCGCATGGGGGTGGGATCGACGTCGAGCTTCACTTCGAGCCGCTGCGGCACGAAGTCCTCGACCGAAAACGTTGCGTCGCCGCCGCCGCCCCCGCCGTCGATTTCGAGCGTCGCCCGCCACACGCCGCGCGGCGCCGAACGCGGCACTTCGAAATCTTGCGTGAAAGCTGCCGCTTCGGTGCTCTTGACGCGGAAGCGCGCCGCTTCGGTCGCATTCGGACGGCGAACGATGAGGGTCGCATCGCGCGTCGTGACCGCGCGCCCCGTATCGTCGCGAACGAGGGCCGTCAGGTGCACCGTCTCACCCGGACGGTAGACGCCGCGATCGAGATACACGAAGGCGTCGATCTGCGGCGGCGCACTGCGTCCGCCGACGTCGCGGTCCGAGAGATCGATCGGCGGCCGGTCGAGATCGAGCACCGCGTAGTCGGCCGCCGGTCCGTACGCCATCACCATGCGCGGCGACTGCACGCCTTCGCCGTACAAGAGCGGCGCCGGGAACTTTGCATGACCGTCGCGGTCGGTGCGGAGGCGCCCCAGTTCATCGTTGTTTTGGGCGACGAGTGCCAGATCGACACCCGCCAGTGGTTTGGCCGATGCCAGCGAACGAACCAAGACGTCGAGACCGTCGGCGCCCCAGTACGTCGTGAGCGCCATGTCGGTGAACATGATCCAGCGCCAGGCGGTGGCCTTGCCGCCTTCGTCGCCGGCCGCACCGGCGCCCGGCGAGACGTCTTCGAGTTGCACGTAGTAGGCGCCCGGCCGCAGACCGTGCAGTGTCGCGCCAAGCGGGAAGACGGTCGTCACCGTGACATTGCGCTCGCCGGCGACATCGAGTTTGCCCTCCCAAATTGGCGTCGCCACGTCGTTGCCTTGCGCATCCCAGTCCCAGTAGCCGTACTCGCCCTCGGCGGTGGCTTGCCCCGCCTCGACACGCTTGCGCGCCAAGATACGATCGCCGACGCGCGACACCGAAACCTTGATCTTCGTGACGTTGACCGATTCGAGCCCAAGGCCATCGGCCTCGGCGCGTGGCAAGACGACGCCCTGGCCCGCGAAACCCACGAAGGCGGGTTTGTCGCCGAATGCCAAGGTCATGGTTTCGGCGCGCGCGAGCCGCGTGCCGTCCGCGGCCGGCAGGCCCGAGAGCACGGTCAGGGTCCGTTCGTCCGCGAAGCCGAGACCCGAGATGCAAAGCGTCGAGCCCGCGGCTTCGACCGCGACGCGCGCCGTGGGTTCGAGGCGGACATAGTCCGAGTAGCGCACGTTGGCATCGGTGCTGAGCGGTGCGGTGAATTCGAGACAGGCCTTCGGCACATCGCCGGAGGTGTCGATCTTCAAGCGTTTGAAGGCGAAACCCTCGAGTTGCGCCGCCACCGCCCGGGGCGCGTTCGCGTCGCGCGGTGTGGCGATGCTCTTCGGTACTGCCGCGCCTTGGGTTGCGGCGTCGCCACCGACCTCGGCGCTGCCCAGTTCGCCGGAACGCACCGCCGGACCAGTCGGCCCCGCACGTCCGATGAGAAAACCGGCCGCGAGGCCGAGGGCGGCGGCGAGCAGAGCGACGGAGCGCTTGTTCATTCCCATGCGAGTTCCCCCAAAGGACGGCGGCAGCGGCTTGGCCAAGTGCGAGGCAATCTACCGAACTTCAGGCAGCGCAACCAGGTGGGGGGCGGCGCGCCGGGAGACGGAGCATCGCCGCGACCGGTAGTTTGAACGCTGCAACAGTATTGGTGCTAGAATCCTGCGGCATTCCCCGGCTCGACTCGAGGAACCCCACCGGGCGGAGGGAGTGGTGACCATGCATGGGAGCCCGAGCCTCTCGAGGGCGGCGCCGACGTTCGCCGCCACGCTCGCGTCGTACGTCGCGTTGGTCCTATTCGTAGCGATTGGCTTGACGGGGACGTCGGCGGCGCAAACGTGTGTCAATTATCAAGGCTACATGCACGTATTAAGCGACGGGCCGAACGGCGGCGATGATGTCGTCATTGTCGGCTCGTACGCGTACGTGGCTGACTCCGGGCTCGAGGTCTACGACATCTCGGGCCCAATCGCCCCCGTCCTCATCGGGAGCGTGAGTCTGCCATTCGCCGACGGGATGCGACTCGCTGTCGCGGGATCACACGCGTATATCGCGGGATACGATCTCTATATCATCGACATCTCGAACCCTGCGGGGCCCGTCTTGACTGGCAGCGTCGTGACGCCGGGTAACGCCTCTGATGTCGCTGTCAATGGCGTTCACGCCTACATCGCAAACGGAACCGCCGGGTTGACGATCGCTGATGTCTCGAACCCAGCTGCTCCATTCGTTGTCGGCAGCGTTGACACTCCTGGCACCGCGCAAGGCGTCGAACTTGCGGGATCGCGAGCGTACGTCGCCGACGGCTCCGCGGGGCTGAGCGTGATCGATGTCGCGAATCCGGCAGCGCCACTCATCGTCGGCGCAGTCGACACACCGGGCTTCGCTTTGGATGTCGCTGTCGCCGCCACACGCGCGTACATCGCCGACTATTGGCCGAGTGGACTTGTCATTGCCGATATTTCGATCGCGTCGGCACCTGTCATCGTCGGCAGTGTCCACACTCCAGGCTATGCGTCGCGAATCGTGCTGCAGGGCTGTACTGCGTTCCTCGTTGACAGGGCATCGAGCGGGGCGCTGCAGACCGTCGACGTCTCCGACCCGGTGCATCCGCGGCTCGCCGGCCGCGTCGCAACGCCGGCGTCGAGTGTTGGCGTGGCACTGAGCGGCTCGCGGGCCTTCGTCGTGGAGCAAGCGATTAGCATCGGCGAGCTGCAGGGTCTCCGGGTCATTGACATCACGAATCCGACTTCGCCCGTGGCACTCGGGAGTACCGCGACCGCCGCGCGGGCGATGAAAGTCGCGCTTGCTGGTGGACATGCATATGTCGCGGAGCTGCCGTCGGGCCTGCAGGTGTTTGACGTCACGACCTCGCCACCTGTTCAAGTCGGAAGCGCTCCGGCTGGCCCTGGGTACGACATCGCGGTTGCCGGCAACCGCGTTTACATCGCCGACTCGCCGACTCTGGAGATCTTCGACATCTCCAACCCGGCGATTCCCATATTCATCCGGAACGTTGGGACACCGGCGCAGGCAGTCGTGGTCTCCGGGAGTTACGCCTACGTCGCCACCGGCTCGAGACTGGATATCGTGGATGTTTCGAATGCTGCCGCAGCAGCTGTTGTCGGGACGGTGGATGTGGGAGGGCAGGACGTGGCGATATTCGGCAACGTGGCTTGCATCGCGGGCTATCAGGGGCTGACGACGATCGACGTCACCGACCGGCGAGCGCCGCGCGTCCTGGGGAGCACCAGCACAGGCTTTGACTGGTCCATCGCCGTTGCGATGTCAGGTCTTCGAGCTTACGTCGCGACGACGGAGCCAGGCCCGCAAGCACTCTCGTTCGCCCGGTGCTATGTTGTCGACCTTTCGGCGCCGACATCGCCTACCGTCATCCAGAGACTCCCCTTGACCGGAGGATATGCGTTCGACGTGGTGGTCGCGGGGTCGAGCGCATACGTCAGCGAGGGAGACGTCGGCATCGAAGTCGTCGATTTGTCGAACCTCGCGGCGCCTTCGCTCGCCGGAGGCGTGGTGACTCCGGGAATCGCCACCGGGCTTGCCGTGAACGACGGATGGGTATGCATTGCAGCGCGCGAGGCCGGGATCCATGTCGTTCCAGCCCAGTGCGTACCGACCGCAGTGGAGCCGCAGGCCGCCGCGTCGACCCGCGGTTGGTACCTCTTGCCCGCGGCGCCCAATCCGATGCGCACTCAAACAACCTTCCGCTTCGACGCGCCGCGCGCCGGTTTTGTCGAGTTGCGCGTCTTCGATCCCGGTGGCCGCGTTGTGCGTACACTGCTCTCGGCGCCGGTCCTCGCCGGCCGGGGAGTAGTGGCTTGGGACGGTCGCGACGCCCGCGGCAGGCGGCTGCCGGGCGGGGTGTATTTCGTCCGGCTCGATTGTGCGCCGGGGAGTTCGACGCAGCGCGTGACCGTGCTGCCGTGATCTCAGGGTCATGAAGCCCCACCAACCGTCCGGCGGCCACGGCCCCATCTGCTTGTGAACACTCACGATATGTGATGCAACCCGGGGCCGGTTTGGGGTGTCTGAACCATTGAGAGCGGGGAACGGTTCGTTCTCGGGGGGACAGTTGAACGAGCGCGAACTGTTGGAGCGGCTCCTCGTGGGCGATGCGGCTGCCGAACGGCAGTTCTACGACTTGCACGTCGACCGCATCTACCGGCTCGCCTATCGCATGACGCGGGATGACACGATGGCGCGCGACTTCACACAAGAGACTTTCGTTCGCGCCTTCGAGCGGCTGGCGGGCTTCCGCGGCGAGTCGGCGCTGTCGACTTGGCTCTACGCGATCGGCGTTTCGATCATCCTGAACGGCATGCGCAAAGTGAAACGCTATCGGCGTCACGAGACGGACTTGGAAGCCGCGGAGCATGTCGCCGCGCGCCAAACGGGTGGCGATTCCGTGCTGCGCCTGCGTCTCCAAGACGCCATGGACCGGCTCTCGGACGGCTATCGCGCCGTCCTGGTGATGCACGACATGGAAGGCTACAAGCACGACGAGATTGCGACCATTTTGGGCATTCCCGTCGGCACTTCGAAAGCACGTCTGTCGCGGGCGCGCGAGTCGTTGCGTGAGGATATGAGTGGCCTGGCCGCGGAGGGTTCGGCATGAACTCCGACGAGCAATTCGACGCCATGCTCGATGCCGCCATGCGCCAAGCGGGCGAACCGCCGGTGACGCCGCGTGAAGCCTTGTGGGCCCGGATCGAGGCGGAGCGCGGGCAGCGGCGGGTCGCCGCCTTGCACCAGCAGCGCATTCGACGCGGGCTCTGGTTCGGCGTTGCAGCGGCTGCGGTACTGGTGATCGGCGTCGGCATCGGCCGGTTCATGGCACCGGCCCGGCCGCGGCTGCCAGTAGCGCAGCAACAGCACGGTGACACCAACCCGGCGTATCGCCTGGCCGCCGTTGAGCACTTCACGCGCTTCGAGGTCCTGCTGACGCAGTTTCAAAGCGACGGCAGTGGGGCCGATCAGCCGGGCGCCGTCGAAGCGCGCGCCCAGCAACTGTTGCAAGACACGCGTTTGCTGCTCGACTCGCCAGCCGCCGCGGATGCCGATGTGCGTGGCCTGCTGGAGGATCTCGAAACGGTTCTCGTGCAAATGGTCCAAGCCGGCTCGAAGCACGGTGCGCAGGAACGCCAATGGGTTGCTGCCGGTGTGAACCAACAAGGCGTCGTCGACCGGTTGCGGCTCGTGGCGCCCATTTCCCCAGCCGCCGCTGGAAACCGAGGAGTCTATTGATGCAGGTCCGAATGCAACATCTGGCGAGCGGCGGGCTTCTCGTCGTCTGGGCGTGCTGGAGCGGCACGGCCGCGGCGTACGCCGAAAAAGACGAACTCGCAAGCGAGGCGCGCATCGTCGCGCAGGCGTCCAAGGACGACCCGGCAGCCCCGCTCTTTGGGCAAGCGCGCGGGGAACTCAACCGGTCCAACTTCCGGCAGGCGGCGGAACTCTTCGCGCAGGTCTACCAACGCTACCCGCAGTCGGCACAAGCCGCCGACGCCTACTACTGGCGGGCCTTCGCTCTCTACAAGCGCGGCGAGGACGCGAACTACCGGACCGCCCTCGAAGTGCTCGAGGAGCAAAAATCGCTCTTCCCCAATGCGCCGACTCGCAAAGAGGCCGATGCGTTGGCGACGCGCATCAACGGCATGCTGGCGCGCGGCGGCGACTCGGAAGCGGTGAAAAAAATCACCGAACTGGCAGGTAAGCCCCAGGCGAAGCCCTCACGCACGGACGATGTGGACGAAGAAATCCGGCTCGAAGCGCTCAGCGCTCTCATGCAGATGAACTCGGAGCAGGCGGTGCCGATCCTGAAGGGAATTCTGGCCAAGCGCGACGCCAAGAGCGAGTCCTTGCGGGAGCGCGCGGTGTTCATCCTGTCCCAGCAACCCGGTGAAGATACGGTGGACCTTCTGGTGGACGTCGCCAACAACGACCCCAGCTCCGACGTGCGCGAGAAGGCAGTGTCGTGGCTGGCGCAGGTTCCGGGCGACCGCTCCCTCGCGGCTCTGACGAATGTGCTGCACAACTCCAAGGATCCCGACCTGCGCGAGAAAGCGGTCTTCGGGCTGTCGCAACACGAGAGTCCGAAGGCTGCGGCAATGCTGCAGGATCTGGCACTCGACTCCAAGCAGGACGAAGAACTGCGGCAAAAAGCCATCTTCTGGATCAGCCAGCGCGACGGTTCGTTCGAATTTCTGCGCGGTCTCTATGACAAGTTGGACAGCCAGGAGTTGAAGGATAAGACGATCTTTGCCATCGCGCAGCGGGACGATGCCGGCAGTCGCGACTGGTTGATGCAGCGCGCCACCAAGGCGGACGAAGGCATCGAATTGCGCAAGAAGGCGCTCTTCTGGCTGGGGCAAGAAAAGGAACTGAGCGCCGCCGAAGTGCGCCAGCTCTACACGCGGTTCACCGAACCGGAAATGAAAGAGCAGGTCATCTTCGTCATGTCGCAGCGCGGCGGTTCGGAGGCCGTGGACTTCTTGATGGACATCGTCAAGAACGAGAAGAATCCGGAACTGCGCAAGAAGGCCGTATTCTGGCTCGGGCAAAGCGGCGATCCGCGCGCCGCGAAGCTCTTGGAGGAGCTGATCAACCAGTGAGACTCACAAGGTTGTCGCGCGCCGCACTGGCCCTGCTGCTCGCCGCTCCCGGTGTGGTCTGGGCGGCGGCCGCGCCGAACGCGCTGCGCGCCGAGGTCGAGAGGATCCAGAACGGCAAGGTCCAGTTGCATTTTACTGCCCGCCCGGGAGTCTATGGCGACGGGCACAGCATGTCGATCAACCACAACGGCGGCCGGCGGTCCCGGAACGGCGATTGGTGTTCGCGGTGCACGAACGGACCGGTGTTCGTCGAAATGACGTTGCGACAGGGCGAAGTCGAACGCCTGGATCAATGTGTGGGCGGTGAGATGCGGACGCGCGCCGGCGTGACCGACCTGGGCGAGATCGCGCCGCCGGTCGCGGCCGAGTTTTTCGTGGCGTTGGCCGCAACTGCGGATTCGGATGTGGGGGAGGAAGCGGTGTCGGCCGCGGCGCTCGCCGACAGCGTCGTCTTGTGGCCGCAGCTCGTGCAACTGGCGCGCAATCGCCATCTCGCGACCGATGTGCGCAAGCAGGCCTTGTTTTGGGTTGGACAAGCCGCCGGCGAATCGATCACCAAGACGCTCGACGGTTTTTCCCGCGACGATGACGAAGAAGTCGAGCTGCGCAAGGCCGCGGTCTTCGCGCTCTCGCAGCGCCCCCGCCCAGAAGCGGTCCCGGCGCTGATGCGCATCGCGCGCAGCAAGGTGCACCCCGAAGTGCGGCGCGCGGCCTTTTTCTGGCTGGCGCAATTCGACGAGCCCGGCGTCGCCGACTTCTTCGAGGCCATCCTAGTCGGAAAATGAAGCAGCGGTGCGTTTCAGCGCTTGGTTCGCTGCACTTGCAGCCCGCCTCCGCTGCATGACGCGGTCGTATACGACTCCACCGCCGATCGTCGCCAGCATCAGCGTGGCGCTTCCGAGCAGTTCGAACCAGCGCGGCTGGGTGCTGGGCCGCGACAAGACCACCGCCGTGTCGAGTGCGAGAAAGACGAGCACCGCCACGGCGTGCCGAACGGGCGCTCGCCCCGCGACCCAGGCAGCCATCGCGCCTCCGGCGAGACCGGACGAGACAGCGACCAGCGTTGCCAGGATGTGAGTTCGAAGCGGCGCATCGAGTCGAACGATCGTGCCGAGCGGCTTGAATCCGAGGCTCGTGCCCAAGAAGATCACGGCATATCCACAGACTGCCGCGGCGATGCTTCGTAGGAGCGCGATGAGTCTTTGCATTGCAACCTCCGGCCACCAGCATCGCGGATCGAGGCGGCCGGAAAATAGGACGAGCAAAGCGTCGAGTGGGACGAACCGATCGCGGCCGTTCAAACCGAACGGCGAAACGCCCCCCGGAGACACGCCGAAGCGCCCGCGGAAGACACGGCCCAGGTGTGACTCGTCGTAGAAGCCGGACTGCCAGTGAATAGTGATGCCCCGTCTGCAATCTCAAGACCTTGGGGGATTGACGAGTCGCCTCCGGCGATCGAGGCGGGGAACCGGGGTCCGTGGCGCTGAACACAGTGGCATCGAGAGTGCTGATCTATGGGTGCAGCCCGGAGTACTTCAATTTCACGGCTGACCAAGTTGTCGGTGTGACGCCGACAGGCGATGTGGTGAACTTGACGATGCTGGATGACGCACCGTCCGCCACGTAGATCGCATCGCCAGCGGAAGCAATGGCCGAGATTCCGGAAAGCTCGGATTGGCCGAACGTGAACAGGGGCTGTCCGTCGTACGTAAAGACGTGGACTGGAACGCTTGTGTTGTCAGTTGCGAACACAAACCCTGCATCGGAAGCGAAGTAGTATACGGGAAAGGACCAGGTCGAGACGTATACACCGGCGCTCGTGAACCGCTGCACCCGATGTCCGCCGTCATACACGAAAACGTCGCCGGTGGGCGCGGCAGTCATAGCGAGGACTCCACGGTCAATCTGCCCCAGGCCAGTTCCGGGCACCGCCCAATCGCGAACGAACTCCCCGGAGTTCGTGAACTCTTGGAGACTCGGGCGGTCATTGTCGCCCACAAGCACGTGGTCGTTGGGCAAGATCGCGATGGAATTCGCGAAACCAAAGTGTCCGGGGCCGGGGCCACCGCCTCCCCACCGCAGGATTTCCTGCCCGGTGGCCGTGAACTTCGCGATCTCCCCGCTCAGGCCGAAGACATTGCCTGCGTGATCAATGGCGAGATGATTGGGACTGAAGTTCGCAGCACTCCAGAGGTAAAGAAACGACCCATCTGCAGTGAACACCTCGAAGCGGGCGTTCGCGCCGTCGACGACGTACACGTTGCCGTCGGGCGCGACTGCAACATCTGCTGCGGCACCGAACTGGCCTGGGCCGTCGCCGTAGCTCCCCCAACGAAGGACAAATTGTGGGACGGGGTCGCTCCAGGCCGTCACCGCCGCGGCCGCAATGGCGAGCGCCGCAACACCGAACAGGAGCGCGCGAAAACAGTAACGAGACATAGGGAAGCCTCCCGAACTCGACCATCCCGCCGTGGCGCATGGTGGCGCAGCGCACCCAATACGACCAAAGCACTTCTCAGCACGCCGAGTCAAGCGACTTGACAACACCGGGACTGGTGCATTATTTGATCCCGTCAGCCCATCCGCGTCCGGCAGCCCGGGAGTTTTCACGATGACGACTGTTGTTGCCACAGATCTCTTCGGAGCCGGCTCGGATCCGGCGCCCGCGTTGACCGGGCCATCCGTTTTCGCGCTGCCTCGGGACGTATTCTACCCAAGCTTGACGGTGCCAGCGGGCGTGAAAGTGCTCACCAACGGCTATAAGCTCTTCGTTCAGGGCGTTCTCAATCTTCAGGGCTCGATCGAGAACAGCGGCGCGGACGGGACGAATGGTGGAACCGGCGGAATCGGGAATACGGTTGGCGGCGGAACCTCTGGGACAACAGGGGCCGTTGGCTCCACTGGCGCGGGCGGTTCTGCTGCTTCGCCGCTCGCTGGGCACGGCTGCGGCGGCTCCGGCGGTGCGGGTGGAGCAGGCGGTTCTGGAACCGGCGGCGGCGGCGGGCCACTAGGAGCCTGTCCCAGTAACGGCGAGTGGGCAGGCGTTTCCCGCCGGTCGCGACCGGGAATCGGTGATCTGCTTGCGGTTGTCGCGGTGGCGAGATGTCACGAAACGTCTTGCGACGCAGCTCACGCCCTGGTTTGAG
>JANLSU010000054.1:0-93356 GCA_031362565.1 bacterium
GAAACCGACAACCCTTTCAACGTGCTCTTGACCGAACACGAGGAAGGGCTCCCCTTCGCTGCTCTGTCTTACGTGCATCGCACCCATGAACGCTACAAGGTGCTCGTCGAGCAGGGACGCGCCGCACTTGGACATGCCACAAGTGATCTTGCTTCGATGTTGCCGCCGCTCGACGCGTGACGGCGGCGCTACGTTCCCGAGCCACCGGCAGGCGGGGGCGCGGCGGTTGCCTGCGCGCCGCTTCGGCCCATGAGGTTGGCGATCCAAAACGTCGCGATGAAGAACGGCAAGCCGATGAACAGCATGATGCCGACTGGAAAGCGGCGCCACGCTTCGCGACTGCGTTCGGCGAGCGCGTCGGCAAGACGCACCGGCTCGTAGATCCCGGTGTACCCCTTACCGCTCTCGAGGTATGTGATCCGGTTCCGGCCCCCACCGGCATGACCCACCAGCGCCGCCTCGCCCGCATGCATCACCAAACGCAATCCCGCCCGTTGTTTCGGCCGCAATCGCAACCCTTGTAAGAGCGCCATCTCGACCTGGCCGGGATTGCCGCCGAATGACCGGTCGAGCGCCAAGTGCTCGAGCGCCGCAATGACTTGGCCGGGAACCCGGAAACAGAAGTGGTGCCGCGCCCGGCCATCGCCGTCGGCGCGAAGCGCGATGGTGAAAGGGAGGTGTTCGAGACCGGAAGGCAAGTGCGCGGCGAGAGCATCGAGGTCGGGCCGGCGCACGGCGGGCGGAAAGATCGCGATCGTGCACGGCGCGATGCGGCCCGCGTCGCGGGCTTCAAGCAAAGCGCCGACATTGGCCACCAGGGCCGTGCCGTTCGGGGCCCCGTCGGCGCCGACCTCAGCCGTCGCGGCACCGATCGCAGTGCCCGGATACACGAGGGCGCGCGCGCCGGTCAGGGCCGCGGCGTTCAGAGCCGCCAAGACCCGCAGCCGCAAGGGCAGCGTCCACCAATAGAGCGTCGGCACGCGGTGCGAGCGCTCGACTGCAATGAATTTGGTGAGCACGCCCGGTCCGGACTGCGACGGAGGATTCACGCGTTCTCCAAGGGCGGTGCGGCGGCCGGCACCGGCATCGTTCGGCCGTCAGCCGCTGTACGGCTCGAGCGCCCGCTGCAGCTGCTCGATGTCCGGCGGCGCGCCCTGATTGAGCCCATCCACGAAGTGGGCGATGACCTGTTTGGCTTCCACCTTGTCCAAATCGCGAATGAAACCGTCGAAGACATGCTCGCCGGCCATGGCGCGGCCGATTTCCGTTTCCTTGTCATGTTCACCAAGCTCGGTGAAATACACGACCCGGTAGAGGCGGCCGTAGGTCGCTTCGCGATAGATCTCGAACATGGTGCGGTCGGCGATCACGCAGGGCTCCAAAGAATCCGGACCTTGGGTTGGCGGCGCCGGCCAGTATAACGTGCCGGCGCTCAAGCCGCGAGCGGCTCGACGATGGCGTGCATCGACCCGATGGAGTTCGGCATCAAGGGGTCGGGGCCGAAAGACTTGATTTCATCGCGCTTGCGCCGCGCCGTGTCGCGATCCGTGGAGTGCACGATGACCCGGCCATCGGCGTCGACCGCGCAGGCCATCATGTAGGCCATCTCGAATCCGACCCCGAACAACGTGCACAGCATGGCGACGACATACTGGTACGTGTGGTCGTCGTCATCGATGAGCACGACGTTGTACATCGATTCGAACTTGGGGCCCGCCTGGACGGTGGACTCGTCTTCGCGCACCGGCGCCGGCAGTGTTTCGGTCCTGGTCATGCCTCAGGTTTAGCGCACACCCCGCGGCCGCGGCAAGGTGGTCGCGGATGCCGGCGGTCCCGTACAATGCCGCGGCCGCGCGCGCCTCGGGGCGTGCGGCAAACCGCCTCGTGCCGCAGGCCGGAAGTGAGCCCTCGTGAAGGTCGCGACCTGGAACGTCAACTCGATTCGCTCCCGCCAGGAGCGGGTCGAGCGTTGGATCACCGAGCACCGGCCCGACATTCTCTGCCTGCAAGAAACCAAGGTCGAAGACGCCAAGTTCCCCGCCGAACCGTTTCGCGCTCTGGGATACGAAGTGGCGTTCCACGGCCAAAAATCCTACAACGGAGTCGCGGTGCTGGCGCGCCAGCCGATTGAAGACCCACGCCCGGGCTTCGATGACGGCGAGGACGAGGACGGGGCGCGGCTGCTCGCCGTACGCACCGGCGGCGTGCATGTGTACTCCGCCTACGTGCCGAACGGCCAGGTGGTGGGCAGTTCGCAGTGGCTGGTGAAAATGCGCTGGTTCGAGCGCCTGCGACGCGGGCTCGAATTGCGCCATGCGCCCGGTGAACGAGTTCTCGTCTGCGGTGACTTCAACGTCGCACCCGAGCCGCGCGACGTGTACGACCCGGATTTCTGGCAGACAACGGTGCTCTTCCACCCGCAGGCACGCGCCGCGTTGCGGCAACTCTTCGAAGCCGGATTCGTCGACACGTTCCGGCTGCACCACGCGGCCGCCGGCCTCTACTCTTGGTGGGACTACCGCGGGCTGGCGTTCCCGCGCAACCTCGGGCTGCGCATCGACCTCGTTTTGGCATCACCGGCGCTCGCCGCCTGTTGCACGGCCGCCGCCATCGACCGTGAGGCCCGCAAAGGCACCGGCACCTCGGACCACACGCCGGTCGTGGCCGAATTCGATCTCGGCTGAAAATCGCGCTGAATGCATTCCCGACATTGGGCGCCGGGTGGCGCAAGACTCCCCGAACGGCCGCGTGTGGCCGCGGCACGGGTTCTGCTTGTCTACACTGGTTTCCATTCACAGCCGATGTCTGGAGCTTGGGCGGGGGTGAGCAACGTGAAATTGCGTGGGATGCGCGGCGGCAGCGAGCCCGGCGGCGCGGCGCCGGCCGTGGCCGAGCGCCCGTTCCTCGAGGAAATGCGCGCCGTCGAGAAGCTCTTGCCCATCTCCCCGGACGAAATCAACCGGCGCGTGTTGGGCTCGCACCTCGCGGAGGCGGACCTCGACGCAGCCGAGCGGCTGAACGAAATGAACCTGCGTTACTACGACGCAGTCGTGCGCCCAGTCCTCGACGAATGGACGCGCGAGGTGCGTTCACGCCGCGCCGGTCAAGCGTGGGGCTTCGTTGTGGCGTGCGCGGCGCTCGTTGCCGGCTGTTTCCGGGAAAATACCGCCGCCTACGTCCTGTTTTTTGTCGGTACGTTCGGATTCTGCACCGCGCTGACAGCGTGGTTCGGAACGTCGGCCGCGAACGTCGGGGCGCAACTCGCGTCGCGTTTCGCGCGCCGGCTCCCGTCAGACCGCGGAGGTGCTTCGTGAGACCGCTCGCGTGGAGTTCGCTGGTCACCGGTGTTGCAGCCGGGCTGTTCTTGGTGATGGGACATGGTTCGTCGGATTCCAACCTGCGCCGGCTGGGCGCAGCCGGGGGCGCAGCCTTGGCGCTCGGCGGTGCGGCTTTGGGCGTCTGCCGCCGCGATTCGCGGGTCCACTGGGACGAGGCTTCGATCACGGCACCCGCGCCACGGTTTTTTCTCGAGCGCCGGCGCGCGCCGCGCCATGCGGTCCATTCGCCGGTCCGTCTGTCGGTGAACGGCACCTCGTGTTCGGCGACATTGCTCAGCGTCAGCGCCTCGGGAGCGCTGTTGCGGTTACGCAACCTGCCGGGCTCGTCGCTCGACGCACACGTCGGCGAACCGGTGCGCATCGAAGACTATCCCGCCGGCACGTTGGCTCGGATCGGCACGCACGGCGTGTATGTCGATTTTGCGGTCACCTTCGACCACGGCACGCGGGCGGCCGAGGAATTGGCGCTCACCTCGAGCGCGACGGGAACCTGAGGCGGCGCTACTTGGAACTGATCACGAACTGATTGCCGTCCGGATCCTTAAAGGTCGCAAACGTCCCCCACGGCTGCTTGGCCGGCTCGCCGGTGAACTCCACGCCGCGTTCGCGCAGCTCCGCATAGGTCTTCTCGACGTCATCCGATTGAAACGCGCCGTTGAACGCCGACCCGATGCGGTCCGCTTGGCCATCGGCGGTGAACAGCACGACGCGCGTATCGGCGCCCGGAATCTGCAGCTCGATCCAACGTTGGCTGGGGCTGAACGGTTGATCGGTCATGACTTTGAAACCCAACTTCTCGGTGTAGAACTCCAGAGCGCGATCCTGGTCGCGAGTCGGGATGCTGACGAATTTCAATTTGCGAATCATGGCCTGTAGCTCCCTTGGTCGAGAACGAAACCGGTTGTGGCAAATCGGCATTGCCCAAACGCTAGCGAATGGCGCTACGCGGCGTCAACGGACAAACCGCTTGACTTTTATTCACTATAGCAATAATCACTGTAGGATGGATTCGATCCGAATCGATCGTTATGTCATCGAGGTGCTGATGCGCGACCTCGTGGGTCACGACAAGCGGCCGTCGGCGTTTCTCGTCTACTTGCATCTGTGGGCCCGGGCCACCGGACGGCGCGAGCGCCGGGCCAGGGCCAGCCTGCAGCAGATCGCCGAAGACACCGGGCTCTCGAAGAGCGCCGTGCAAGATGGCCTCCGCCGGCTCACGAAAAGGCGCCTGCTGCGTGCCGAGCGGGCCCACCCGACGGCCGTTCCGGAGTACCTTCTGCTCCGTCCTTGGGTACGCGCGAGCCGCGGCTGACGCCCTTGCAATGCAGTGTTGCCATGGGTGTGGGCTCCGGAATCAAACCTCGGGAGGACGCCCGTGAGTTCGAATTTCGATCGCTGGGCGGCGGCATTCACGAGCCGCCGACGCTTCGTGCAGTGGATCGGCGCCACGGCAGCGGTGGGGCCATGGGCCGGGGTGATGACGGGCCGCGCGGTGGCGCAGGCGCCGGCTTCCCCGCCGGCAACGGCGCCGGCAACACCAACGCCGCCGCCGGCAGACCCCGCCGATGCCGGCCTGCTGGCGGATGCGCATTCGCTCGGTGAGATCATCGAGCGGCGCTTCGGCAGCCGGCTCACTCCGGAGCAGCTCGCAGCGGTGCGCGACGATATCCGCGGCAACCTGCAAGCGGGCCGCACGTTGCGCAGTCTCTGCGCCAGCAACGCCAGCGAACCGGCTGTCACCTTCCGCGCCCGGCCCTTGGAGGATTGACCATGCTGTCGCATGAGACGTTTTTCATGCCGGCCCGCGAGTTGGGCCGCCGGCTGCGGGCCGGCGAATTTTCGTCGCTCGAATTGACACGCGGTTACATCGAGCGGCTGCGGAGCGTCGGCGCGAGCTTGAACGCCGTCGTGACGGTGTGCGAGGCGCGCGCTTTGGAAGAGGCCCGGGCGGCCGATCACGCATTGCGCTCGGGAAAGGCCCGCGGACCGCTGCTCGGCGTACCGTACGGTGTGAAGGATCTTTTGGCGGCGCGCGGCGCACCGACGACGTGGGGCGCCGAACCGTACCGCGAGCAGGTCTTCGATTTCGATGCTACCGTGGTGGCGCGCCTGCACGACGCGGGCTGCGTTCTGGTCGCCAAGCTGGCGATGGTGGAACTCGCCGGCGGCATGGGTTACGACGAAGCGGACGCGTCGTTCACCGGTCCGGGACTGACACCGTGGAACACCGGCTTTTGGAGCGGTGGCTCGTCGAGCGGACCCGGCGCCGCGGTCGCCGCGGGGTGCGTGGGATTCGCGATTGGTTCCGAGACCTCGGGATCGATTCTAACGCCGTCCGCGTTCTGTGGCGTTTCGGGCCTGCGTCCGACTTACGGACTCGTGAGCCGGCATGGCGCGATGGCGTTGTCATGGACGCTCGACAAGCTGGGCCCCATGTGCCGTACCGCCGACGATTGCGGCCTCGTGCTCGAGGCGATTGCCGGCCAAGACCCCGCCGACCCAACGTCGGTGGAGCACCGCTTCCACTGGAATGTCGCGGCGCAGAGTGGACGCAAGCTGCGCCTGGCGGTTCCCAAAGGCTGCACGGAAAAAGTTCAGCCGGCGGTGCGTGACAACTTCGAAGCCAGCCTGCGCGCCATGGCCGATTGGCTGACGATCGAGCGCGACGTCGACTGGCCCGACTTCCCCTGGGGGCCGGCCGTCGGCACGATCGTCAACGCCGAAGGCGCCGCCGCATTCTTGCAACTCATCGAATCCGGTGAGGTGCACAAGCTACGCTCTGCTGCCGATCAAATCGGCGGCTACGGCGGCCTGCAGACCTTCGCGGTCGACTACATTCAGGCCCTGCGGGTCCGGGCGCCGATGCAGTACGCCGTCAACAGGGTCCTCGCGAAGTACGACGCCATCGTGTCGCCGGCCCGCGCCAGTGTCTCCTACCCCTTGGGCAAGAAGTTCGGGGACGCATACCCGGATGTGCGCGGTGGGCCGGGCCTCATTCCCGCCGGCAACCTGTGCGGCCTGCCCGCCGTTTGTGTCCCCAACGGCTTCGGCGACAACAACCTGCCGACGTCGATCGCCTTCATGGGAGCGGCGTTCAGCGAATCGCGGCTTCTCGAACTGGCGACGGTGCATCAGCAAACCACCGACTGGCATCGCAAGGTGCCGCCGGTCCACTGACGTCGCAACCCGATCGCGGCCAAACGCAAGCCGCCCCTCGGTTCAGGGGAACCAAGGGGCGGCAGGCGAGATACGCTGTGGCGCAGAGCCTCAGCGCATCAAAGTCACGCGCACCGTGCGGTCGAATGTGCCCGCTTGCATGCGGACGAAGTACACACCCGAAGCCACCCGTTGCCCATCCATCGTCCGGCCATCCCAGCCCAGCGGGTGATAACCGGGCGCCACCGCGCGGCTCACCAAGTTCCGGACGACCGTTCCTCTGACGTTGTAGACGCGCACTCTGACGTCCGATGCCTTGGGAATCGCCATCATGAACCGCGGCGCGCCGTGGGTCGGGTTGCCGCTCGCGAGCGCCAGACCAAACGCCACCGGTGCACTGGCTTCGGCGTCGGTCGGCGTGTTCACCTGCAAGGTCACCGGAATGTTGACGGAAGCTTCATCCGGGTCGTTGCTGGCGATGTGGATGTTCCCCAAGTAGGTGCCCGGGGTGAGATCCGTGCTGTTGTACGTGACGGTGAGATCCGTGTAGAGCTGGCCGCCGATCGAGCCGCTCGTCGGCGTCACGCTCAGCCATTCCGGCGTCTTCTGGATCCGCACCGCCAGGTTGTTGTGCACGTAGTTGGCGTTGAACACCATCTGCAGACCGACCGAACGCGCCGCGTTCTGAATGCCGATCGTGCATGAGTTCAACAGCAACGGAATGTTCAGGTACTGGTATTCGATCTTGCCGCTCGGGTACAGCATGATCTCGAACGTGTACGGACCGCCCGGACCGCTGGTCGCGTAGTGCGGCACGTCCTTGTACTCGATGATGAGCCGCGTGCCGTCGTAGTAACGATACGCGGTACCGGAGCCCGACGCCGGCCGGAAGTCGAGATCGTCCCAGAACGGTGCGATCAGGTTCTCGGGGGCCGTGGTGCCGCCGGTCGGGAGCGCCGCGTTGGTGAACGCCGTCGCCGTGCTGGTGAACGACAGCCAGCCGTTCGAGCAGACGTTCAGGGTCGTGAAGTTGGTGCCGTAGAACGGGAAGCTGAAGCCGATCGGAATTCCGCTGATCGTCTGGTCGTCGCCGTTCAACGCGATCGGCGTGCCGATGCCGCTGATGTCGACCCAGTTGAACACCGGCCCACCGGCTTCGTCGCTGTCCTTGAACCGGTACCCGAACGCATCGGGCCCGCCCGACGCCTCGGTGCGCGGCTGTCCTTGGCGCGGATCCGCCTCGTCCTTGCCCAACTCGAGATAACCCTGCTCGGGCCGTCCGACGAAGAGATTCGCCTTCGAAATGCTGGCGCCGACCGTGATGTCGAGGTTCGCAGCGGTGTAGGTCGCCGTATTGCTGACCCGCAATACCTGCGACTCCGACGAGTTCGTCAGCATGCGCGCGCCCATCGACGATTGCGACTCCGCAATGTCCGGAGCGTCGTTCGAGGACCCGGCCAGCCCAAGCACCGTCGGGTTTTCGTCCGGATCGTCACTGACGATCGTCAGCGATGATACGAGCGTTGCCGGCGCGGTGGGTGCGTACGTGAGGATGACGTTCTGCGTGCCGCCGGGGGCAAGCGAGAACGACGTCAAGTTTGGCGTCACGTGCGCATCACCGGACGTGACATTTGTCACACTGAGCTGGCCCGTGCCGTTGTTCGACACCGTGACCGTGCGGTTGCGAGTCTGACCCACGAAGACGAGGCCGAAGTCCGTACCGGCCGGGCCCGCCGTGATGTCCGGCACGCCGTTCACCAGCAGTTGGGCCGGCAGATTGGCATTCGTGGGTGCATTCGTGAGCACACTCAAGAGTGCGTCATGCATCCCGCCGGTCAAGCCTGCCGAGTCGTAGTGCAGGCCGATGTCGATGGACTGGCCCGCGGTCAGGCGGCCGGAGTTCGGCCCCGCCGTCAGCCACTGCGGAATCGTGGCGTATTTGACCGCCAGATTCGCATGCGTGTAGACCGTGTTAAAGGCGGTCTGCATCGCCACCGTACCGGTCGCGTTCTGGATGCCGACGGTGGCGCTGTTGTTCGGCGCATTGATGGCCAAATACTGGTAACGAATCTCGCCCGAGGGATACAGGATGGCTTCGAACGTGTAGGGGCCGGGGGCCGAACCGTCACCGATATAGTGCGGCGCATTCACCCACGCCACGATGAACCGGCTGCCGTCGTTGTAGTAGTAGGCCTGGCCGCCGGTCGCGAAGTTGAGGTCGTCCCACATCGGGGCGACGAGATTTGGCGGTGTTGCCGTCGGCAGCGTCTGGTTGGTGAACGTCGTCGCGGTGCTGGTAAAAGACAGCCAGCCGTTCGTGCAGACGCGCACCGTGCTGAACGAACCGCCGTAGAACGGGAAACCGAAGCCGATCGGAAACGGTCCCAGGTTTTGATCGTCGCCGGTGAAAGCAATCGGCGTGCCGACGCCCGAGATATCGACCCAACCGAAGGCCGGTCCGCCCGGCGAATCGCTGTCGATCCAGCGGTAGCCGAACGCATCGGGGCCGCCGCTTGCTTCGATCACCGGGTCGCCGTGGCGCGGATCGACTTGGCCCTTGGCGACGACGAATGGCGCCACGACCGGCTGGCTCTTGCGCTGGATCGGCGTCGTGGCGCTTTGAATCGCCACCGTCGGAATGGTCCAGTCGAGCGTTCCGAGGCCGCTATTCGTCACCGTCAACGTGCGGTCCGTGGTTTGATTCGGATCGAGCGTCACCAAGCTGATCGACGTCGTCGTCAACGCCGGTGCGTCCAACGTGGTGCCGGTCGGCAGGTTCGACAGCGCACCAGCGTTGCCGAATTCGTCGAACGCTTTGATCGCGAAGAAGTACGTCGTCGCGTACCCGAGGCCGCTCACCGACGCCGCTTGGGCGGTGCCGGCCGGATCCGGGTTGCCGGTCGGGATGAGAGTTGCCGCGGCGAAGTTGCCGTCGTCGATAGCGGCCGACGAATACCGCAGTTCGGTGCGCGACGCACGTCCGGTGTTGCCGTCGTCACCGGTCGCGGTCCACGTCAAGTCCATCGTCGTCGAGCCGGGGTTCGAAGTTGCCAGGTCGGTGATCGCACCGGGAGCGATCGAATCGGGATCGGCGATCGCCATGAACACGTTCAACCGCGCCCCCGTGACACACCGGCCGGTCAGCGACGGAATCGGATCGGCGAAGTTCATGATGCGGTCCTTGACCTGCTGGTACGTCATAGCCGGGAAACGGCCCCAGACCATGCCGCAGGCACCGGCGACGTGCGGCGTCGCCATGGACGTTCCGGACAGGAGCTGGTACGCGGCGCCCGGCTGGCACGACAAGATGTCGACACCGGGAGCGCCTAGATCGACGGTCGTGAGACCGAAGTTGGAGAACGATGCCATCCCGTCGTTCGAGTCGGTCGCCGCGACCGCGATGATGTTCGGCGAGGTGTAGCTCGCGGGGTAACTCGCCGTTACATCGTTGTTCGAGCCGGCGTTGCCGGCGGCGGCGACGAAGAGCTGGCCGGCGGTGCCGGCGGCGTCGATCGCATCTTTCAGAGCCTGCGAGAAGCCGCCGCCGCCCCACGAATTGCTCGTCAGCCGGCAACCGATGGTGACCGCGTACTGCACGCTCAGAATGGCGTTGGCAGTGCTTCCGGAGCCGCCGGAGTCCAGGAACTTGATGCCGGCGATCTTGACGTTCCAATTGACGCCCACGACACCGACGCCGTTGTTGCCGACGCCACCGATCGTGCCGGAGCAGTGCGTGCCGTGAAAGTGGTCGTCCATCGGGTTGCCGTCGTTGTTCACGAAGTCGTAGCCGTGCACGTCGTCGATGAAACCGTTGTTGTCGTCGTCGATGCCGTTGGCGGGAATTTCACCCGGGTTCGTCCAAGCATTGGCGGCAAGATCCGGGTGCGTGTAGTCGATCCCGGTGTCGATGACGCCGATCAGCAGGTTGGGATCGCCAGTGTACACATCCCAGGCGCTCGGGGCGCTGATCTTCGCCATGCCATAGAGCTCGTTGTAGCGCGGGTCGTTCGGGATGAGGTCGACGAGCGGCGACGGTTTGATGTCGTCCGCCTTCCAGATGAAATCCGGTTCCGCGTACACCACGTTCGGGTTGGCCTTCGCGACCGCCAGGGCCTGCTCCACGCTGAAGGCCGGCTTCACCTTCACCAGTTCGCCGTTGATGATCGGGAGATCCTTCAACCGGGGCCCGCCGAGCGTGTTGCGCAAGGACACGCGCTCACTGGCCTGGGTGCCGTTCTTGTATTTGATGATGATCTGGCCGGAGACGTATGGCGGCGCACCAAAACTCACGGCGGGCACGCTCAGGAGAGCAACCGCGGCAAGCGTGACGAGGCTGCGCAGCGTGGAGCGAAGAATCATGCTTCACACTCCTCAGGGCGGTTTCAGGAAATACCAAGGAACCGACGTCGCCCATGGCAGCGGCGCCTCGAGAGGCACGCCAGTGCGCAGGGGTGCGTCAGCCGTTGACGAACCGGTCCGGGTCGAGCCGGGGCCCCGCGGCGGTGTGTGCGGAACTCGGCAAACCTACGAGCAACTTCAGGTTGCATAGGTATACCGGATTTCCCGACAGGCTGTCAACAATCGGTCTGGAGAACCCGGCGCGGCGGAGCGCGGCTAGGCCTCGGCTCCGGCGGCGGCTTCGACCTCGCACCAGAGGGGTTTGTGATCCGATCCGGTGGCCCGTTCCTCGACCCCGGCGCTCAGGATGCGGGCGTGTCGCACATAGATATGATCGAGCCGCAATTTGATGCCACCGAGCGCCCAGGTGCGCGGCCCCGGGGGTGCCGGTTCGAAACCACCGCGCCGGAGAACATCGTGCGGCGCGCCGCGTTGACAGTTGAAATCACCGATGATGACTGCCGGGCGCTGAATGCTCTGCGGCAGGGCATCGATGGCCGCCAGCACGGCGGCCGACTGGGCGAGGCGCGCTGCGGCACCGGGAGGCCACACTTCGAGGTGCAGGGTGGCCACGATCCATGGCCCGATCTCGGCAACGATCGCGGTGCGCCGCCATGGCGACCACCAGGCCTGCGGCAATCGGACATCGTGAAAGACCGCCGGCCAGCGGCAGAGGATTGCGACGCCCCAGAGTCCGCCGCCGTGGGGGACGCCGTTGAAGGCCGATTGGCGGGGGTGCGGTATTTGACCCGCGGGCGCACCGGGCGCCGGCGCGACACCAGACCGCGCCGTGCCGCGATCGAATGCCGGCCAGTGCATGGCGGCGCCGAGGGTGGCGACGGTGTCGATTGCGGGCGCGTGCGGCTCTCGTCCGCGCGGCCGCGTGAAGGCTTCCTGGAGCGCGAGCACGTCGGCGTCGTGGAGCGTCGGGTAGAGATTGAAATCACGCTCTAGATCGTGGCGACGGGGACGGATTGCGGCGCCGCCGGGCGGCGTCGCGACTGCATACCGCGCTTTGAACACGTTGTAACTCGCGACGCGCAAGCGGCGCGGTACGGGCGACGGCTGCACGGTCAATCCTCGGTGAAGCTCCGCGGGTAGACCGCACTGCCCTCTGATTCCCAGAAGAACTTGGCGCGCGGCTTCGGGTGATTGGCGATCTCGTCCATCTTCATGGCGTCGTAGACCCGCCCGTTCACCACGGTCCAGCGAATCGATTCCGAGTTGCGAATGTCTTCGAGCGGATTCTTGTCGAGCACGATGAGGTCGGCGAGCTTGCCGGGTTCGAGAGACCCGATGTCATGATCGAGCCCGATGTAACGTGCACCGCCCATGGTCGCGCAGCGCAGCGCCTCGAGCGGCGTCATGCCGCCTTGCTGCAACATCCAGAGTTCCCAGTGCACACCCAAGCCTTCGCGCTGGCCGTGGGCGCCCAACTGCACCGCGACGCCGGCATCGTGCAGCTTCTTCACCAGGCGGGCGTTGTTCTGGTAGTTCCACTCCTCGTCGGGCGCCGTCGGCGGCCGGCGCGAACGCGCATCGATGATGGCACGCGGCGTGAAATGCAGCAGGCGCTCGTCCTCCCAGACGTGTGTCTTGGCATACCAGTAGTTTTCGCCCCACAGGCCGCCGTAGCCGACGATCAGCGTCGGCGTATAGCCGGTGCGGCTCTGACTCCAGAGTTGAACCATGTCGGCATAGCCCTGCGCGATCGGCACGGAGTGTTCCACACCGGTGTGGCCGTCGATGACCATGGTCATGTTGTGCTGCCAGAGCGAGCCCCCCTCGGGCACCACCATCATCTGCAGTTCGCGCGCCGCCGCGATGACTTGCTGGCGCTGGTCGCGCCGCGGCTGGTTGTAGCTCTTGACGCTGAAGGCGCCGGCCGCCTTCATCCGCTTCAAATGGAAGCGTGCGTCTCCGATACTGTCGACTTCGCATTTGAAGTCGCCCTTGGCGCCATACAAAATAGTGCCGGTCGAAAAGATACGCGGCGCCACGATGAGTCCGGCGCGCTGCATTTCGGCCGACGAGAACACCTCGTGCGTGTCGTTCGAAGGGTCGTGCAGCGTCGTCAGCCCAAATGCGAGCGACGAATACAGCACCCAGTTCTGCTGCGGTTGAATCTGTTCGCCGGCCATCGCGCCATGCCAGTGCACGTCGACCAAACCTGGCAGAATCGTCGTCCCGGACGCATCCATCACCTTGGCGCCCGGTGGCACGCTCACTTGGGCGCGCGGCCCGACGGCCACGATGCGGTTGCCGTTCACGACTACCGTGCCATCGGGAATGATTTCGTCGCCGTGCATGGTGATGATGCGCGCCCCGACGAAAGCGACACTGCCCGACGGCACGTCGGTCGGCACGTCGAAGCCGATGTCGATCCCGTGTTCCGGCACCGGCGGCAAGGAATCCGGCGCGCCGGCCACCCAGTTGAACGAATTCTTGACCTCTTGCTGAAACAGCTCCGGGCCGAGCGACCAGTAGAGGCGCTGGCCGTCCCCCGACCATTGCAAGTTCTCGCTCGCATCACGCGACAAGCGTTTGACCGGCACGGCGCTGGCACTCGGGCCGACGTCTTCGCCAAGCCCGCTCGCCACGAGCGGCGTCAGATAGGCGTTGAATTTTTCCGCGAACGCCACCCACTTGTCGTCGGGCGACACATGCACTTCGGTGAAGTAGACACCTTTCGCATGCTTGCGTTCGTTCGCACCGGTGAGATCGATGCTGGAGAGCGACCGCTCGTCGTCATCGGCGCCCGCCGACTCGGCGAAATAGACCCGGTCGTTCGCGGCGCCGAACTGCGGCGCGAAGCCACGCTTGAGGATCAGGTGCGGCGCGCCGCCCGCCGCCGGGATCCAATACAATCCCTGGGCGCGCGACCATTCGGCCGAGCGCAAGAACCCGTCGCCGCTCGTGCGGTAGACGATCGTGCTGCCGTCCGGCGAGAACACCGGCTCGTGATAGTGGCCCGGCTTGGGAGTGACGACGCGCCCTTCGCTGCCGCGTGCTGCGGCGACGCGAACGCTTCCCAGTTTGATATCATCCCACGTCGTGTAAGCGATCGACTTGCCGTCACGCGACCACGTTGGATAGAACTCGAAGTGATCGCTCTGCTTGGTGAGCCGGCGCGGCGTGCCGCCCGGCAGGTCGCGCACCCAGATCTTGCCGAGCGTTTGATACGCGACCCGGTCACCCTGCGGGCTCACCCGGACCCAGCGCAGCATCTTGGTGTGGAACTTGGCCGGTGACACCTCGACCGGAAAGCGCACCGCTTCGGTGATGCGGCGTGTATCGCGAATGTGAAACGGAATCGTCGTGACATTCTTGGTCGCGATATCGATCCGGTGAATCTTGCCCGCCGCCCAAAAGACGATCGACTTGGCGTCCGGCGTCCAGGCGATGCCCGGATACGTGCCGTGCATCGCCCACGTCTCTTGCAGGTCGCGCTCCATCCCATCGTAGAGCGGGCGTTGCGCTCCCGACTCGACGTCGGCCAGGAACAGGATTGTTTTGGCGCGAATGCGGCGCAGGAATGCCACCGACTTGCCGTCCGGCGACGGTGTCGGGCGCAGCGAACCACCGTTGCCGGTGATGTAACGCTCCGTCTCACCAGTGGTGCGATCGAGGCGCTGAATCACGTAGATCTCGCCGTTTGAATCCTTGTTGTACTGAAAGGTGCTGCCGGGGGTCACGTCCTGGCTGTAGTAAACGTAGCGCCCGTCGGGTGAAAAGGCCGGCTCGCCGAGATCCTTCTGATCGTTGGGGCGCTTGTTCATCTGCAAGCCGTCGCCGCCGGAGCGGTGGTAGAGCCAGATCTCGCCGGCGCCCGCCGAGCGCGTCGACGTGAAGTGCTTGCGCGCCGCAATGTAGTCACTCCCCGGCTCCCAGGCCGGGCTGTTCAGCAGGCGGAACTTCTCGCTGGTCACGGCCTTCGGAGTCGAACCGTCGCGGTTCATCACCCAAATGTTGTCGCCGCCGCCGCGGTCGCTGGTGAACGCCAGCCGCTTGCCGTCCGGGCTGTAGCGTGGCTGTTCGTCCCACGCCATGCCACTCGTGAGTGATTTCGCGTCGCCGCCCGTGATCGGCATCGTGTACAGGTCGCCCAACAGGTCGAAGACGATTTCCTTGCCGTCGGGGCTCACGTCGACGCTCATCCAGGTGCCCTCATCGGTTTCGATCTTCGCCTCGGTCGACGGTCCCGGCGGATTGTCGACGTCCCACTTCTTGGGCTTCTCTGCCGCCGCCGCGGTTTTCGCTTTGGCGGTGTCGGCGGGCGCCTGAGCGGACGACCGGGCGCCGAATGAGGTCACGAGGATGAACACGATAGCGATGGCGGCGCGGACGCGCGTAGCGTCCCAGCCGCGTGCACGTAGGCAACGCGACGGCATGCGATCCTGGCTCCCTTGCTGCGGGCGAGGTCGAGGTGAATACGCGGCCGCGGCGAGCGGCCAGCGCCGCGCACGATACCACAAAGAGACGGCGAACTAGCGCACGAGGACAATGCGGGCGCGAAGGGTCCGGCCGTGAACGGTGGCGCGCGCGAAATAGAGCCCGGCGGCGACGGGATGTCCGGCGGCATCACGCCCGTCCCAGGCAATTTCGTGCCAGCCGGCGGATTGCGCCCCGGCGGCAAGGCGCCTGACGAGTGCGCCGCGCACGTCGTACAAGGCGATGTCCGGCGACGCGGCTGACGGCAAGGCAAGCTCGAGCCTGGCACTGCCGCTTGCCGGGTTGCCGCCCGCGACGCGCAGCCGCCATTCGTGCGGCAGCGACGCATCCACGTCGGTCGGACCGGCGACGACGATCGTCACCGGAAGCTGAACGGCCCCTTCGTCCGGATCGTTGGTCTCCATCGACACGACACCCGCATAGCGGCCGAGTGCCAGCTCACGCGCGTCGAGTTGCACGATGACATCGGTCTCTGCCCCGGGCAGCAACACACCGCTTCGGGTGCTCGGTCGCAACCAGTCGTCGCCGGGGCGAATCTCGACTGCGAATCCGGCCCGCGCGAAGTTGGTGTTGTATGCCACGAGGAGCCCGTCGCCACCCGTGTCGTCTTGCATGCCGATCGTCGGGCTACTGCCGCTCGCCGGCACGTGCAGGTACTGAAACACGATGCGCCCATCGGGATAGAGGATCGCTTCGAAGGTCGCGGGTTGGCCGGTAATGAAGTGAAAGGCGCTGATCCACGCGACGATGAAGCGGCCGGGTTCGGAACGCACATAGGCCGAGCCTCCGGACGCGAAACTGTAGTCGTCCCAGAGCGGTGCGACGAGAGCGCGCGGCACGCGTGGACCGTTGCTCGGCAGCGGTTGGTTCGAGTACGAACTGTCGGTGCTCGCGAACGACAGCCAGCCATTCGTGCAGATGCTGACGCTGCGCATCGTGGCACCGTAGAACGGGAAGTCGAAACCGATGGCGATCCCGGCCTGCGTTTGATCGTCGCGCGTCAAGTTGAGCCGCGTGCCGTCGGTCGTCACATCGACCCAGTCGAACACCGGACCGCCGGGACTCGTGCTGTCGCGCCAGCGATTGCCATAGCCGTCGGGCCCGCCGCCGCCCTGAATCCCGGGCCGCGGATCCGTGGCTTGCTTCCCGAGTTCGAGCCCACCGGACGCCGGCGCCGGCCCGCCGCCCGCACCACGCACCGCCCGCGCCGCCGTGGCGCTGCCGCCGACCGGCACGCCGCGCGCCCGAACCGTGAGCGCGAACTCGAGCGGGCTCGCGCCGGCATTGCGCACCGTGAGCGTTCGCGCCACCGATGCACCGGGCGGAATGCGGGCCGTAAGCAGCGACGCCCCATCCACCACGACGTCCGGCGGTACGCGTCCGGTACCGCGCAGCGCGATGGAGGCGTTGGGTTGATCGGGATCGTTACTGCGCACGAAAAGGATTTCTTGATACTCGCGCGCCGCCGCGGGCGCAAAGCGGACGTCGACGAGGGCGCGGCCAAAAGGCGGCACCGCGAGCGTATTGGTGCGCGGTGCAAACGCCGCCTCGGCGGTTTCGATTTGGCGCACGAAGAGCGGCTCGGCACCCGGGTTGCGAATGACGAGCTGCCGCACTTGTGGGAATCCCAGGTCCACGACCCCGAAGTCGAGTGTGTCGGGGGTCGCAACGAGGTCCGGCGCGCCGGTGACCGACAGTTGCGCCGGCACGTGGAAAACCGGCAGGCGCGGATCGTTGCCCGCGAGCCGCAGCGCGGCGTGATAGGTGCCGGCGAGCAGATTCGCCGCATCGAAACGCAGCCGCAGATCCAAGAAACCGCCGGGCGCGATCGTGCCGCCGGCCGGCGCCAACGTCAAGAATCGCGCCGGAGGTGTAAAGCGCACTGCCAGCCCGTCATGCACGTAGTCGGTGTTGAATGCCACCTGCAGTCCGACATCACGGACGGCGTTTTGAATGCCGACCGTGGCGCTCGTGCGGTACGCGGCCCCGACCGCCGCGTACTGGTACACGATCCGGCCATCGGGATACAACACGATCTCGAAACGGTTGAGGGCGGTCTCACCATAGCGCACGACATCCTGGAACTGCACGACGAGCTTGGTGCCGTCGTAGAGATAGAAGGCACTGCCCCCGAGGCTGAAATCGAAATCATCCCAGAACACTGCCAGCAGGTTTTCGGGTGACGAGGGCGACCGCGCCGGCAGTGCCGCGTTGGCGAACGTCGCACTCGAACTCGTCAGCGACACGAAGCCATTGGTGCAGATCCGGAAGGCGTTGAAGCTGGCCCCATAGAATGGAAACGGAAACCCGGTCGGGAACGGACCGAGGTTTTCGTCGTCGTTGCCGAACGGCACGCGGGTGCCAGCTGCCGCAATATTGATCCAGTCGAAGGCCGCGCCATCCGGCTCGTCGCTGTCGGTGTAGCGATACCCGAAGCGGTCGGGGCCGCCGCTGCGCGCCGGCACTGGCCCATGATCGCGGTCCGCGGCACCCTTGACGGCCGGCGGTTGCGGTGCGAGTCCGGCCTTGTCGGCGCCGGGTTCGGGCACCGTGCCGGCGGCGGTGCCGGCATCCAAGACAGCTCCGGCCGTGAAGACGAACGGACTGCCGCCGCCATTCGTGACGCGCAGGGTGCGAGTCGCAACCGCGTTGCTCGTCAGATCGATCGCGAAGGAATTGGCGTCGAGACTGAAACTCGGCGCCGGAATGGCGCGTCCGGCGAGGCGCACGTGGCTCTCGGCAGCGTCGGGATCGTCGCTCGCGACGATGATGTCGCCGGCCAGAGCGCCGACCGCGCCCGGCGCATAGGTCACCAACACGTCCTGTGACGCGCCGGGATCGAGCCCCAAAGTCTGGGTGGCGTAGCTCAGGAAGGGCGGCCCGCTGATACCGCTCACATGCAACGGCGCCGAGCCTTCGTTCGAAATACGCAGGATGCGCGCCGCGGTCGCGCCGACGAAGACCGAACCGAAATCCACCGGGCGCGGAATCGCCACCAGGTCGGGCGCCGGTGTCACCGTGAGCACGACCGGCACGTTCAACAGCGGCGCGTCGATGTCGTTGGTGCGAATCGCCAGCGCGCTGTGATAGACGCCGGGCACGATGCGCGCCGCATTGAAATGCAGGTCGATGTCGCGGCTCTGGCCGGCTTCAATACGCCCCGAGTGCGTCGAGATGTCGAGCCACTGGCGCAGCGGCACGATGCGCAGCGCGAGCCCCGGCCGCAGGTACGGTTCGTTCGAGACGACAGTCAGGCCGATCGTCCGGTCTTGATTCTGCACGCCCACGGTGGCACCCGTCGCCGCATCGCCGAGCCGCTGATACTGGAAGCGTATTTCGCCGCTCGGATACAGCACGACTTGGAACGTGTTGTCGCCCGGAGTCCGGAAGCGCTGCGCATTCTCCCACGTCACGACGAAACGATCGGCGGTCGCCTCGAGATGCATGGTGCGCGGGACGAGATCATCCCAATACGGCGCGATGAGGTTCGCCGAAGCATCGGCCGACGGCAGGTGGACGTTGTTGAACCGTACCGCCGGGTCGGTGAATGACAAGTAACCATTCGAGCACACCCGCACGCGTTGAAACGCCTGGCCGTAGAACGGAAACGCGAAGGGCAACGCCACCTGGGCCGACATCGCTTCGTCGCCGCTCACCAGATTCCCAACCGTCGGTGCATCGATCCAAGCGTAGGACGGCCCGTCCGGCAGGTCGCTATCGATCCAGCGGTACCCGAAGGCGTCGGGGCCGCCTTCACCCGCGATCAGCGCACCGGCGGCCGTGTTCGGCGCGATGCGCGGTTGAGGAATTTCGAAATCGAGGCGGCCCTGGCCGTCGTTCCGCAGCGTCACCGTACGCGCACTGGCGAGGCCCGTCGGCAGCGAGATCTGGACGTCCGGCGGACTCGCGGCGGCATGCGGCGCGGCGCGCGTCGTGGCGCTCGTGACGTTCGAGATCGCGCTCGTGTTGTTGTCGTCGTCGATGGCGCGGAGCGCGAACCAATAGGTCGTCGAGTAGGCGAGATCGCGGACCGTCAAATGCTGTTTCTCGCCGACCAGCGCGGCGCGCGGCGCTTCGAGACGCTGGGCGCGCGTCGAGAACGTCGCCGCCGTGATGGGCTGGGTGTCGTAGCGGATGTCGTAGGTCCAGACGTTGCCTTCGCGACCGTCGTCGCCAGTGGCGGTCCAGGTCAATTCCAAAGCCGTGGACCCGACGTCGCCGGTGGCGACGTCGGTGACTTGAGCCGGTGCGGTGGTGTCGTTGCGCACCAGAGCGCGATACGCGTTCAGGCGTCCCCCACTCAGGCACAGGCCCGCCAGAGTCGGCTGCGGGTCGACCGTCGTCAGAATGCGGTTCTTGACCTGCAAGATGTCGAGATCCGGAAAGCGCCCGGCAACGAGTGCCGCGACGCCGGTGACGTGCGGCGCCGCCATCGATGTGCCGGCCAAATAGATGTAGCCGCCGCCCGTATGCAACGACAAGATCGCCTCGCCCGGCGCCGCGAGGTCGACGGACGTCGTTCCGAAGTTGGAGAATTCCGCCAAGTCATCGTACTGGTTCGTGGCCGCGACGCTGATGACGTACGGCGTATCGAATCCCGCTGGATAGAATGGATGCGCGTCGGTGTCGTCATGCTCGTTGCCGGCCGCCGCCACGAACAGCACACCGGCCCGGCCCGCCGCCTCGATGGCATCGAGCCAGGCTTGCGAAAATTCGCCGCCGCCATACGAGTTGTTGGTCACCCGGCAACCGACCTTGACGGCATACTGCAGGCCGGCGATCGCGCCACCAACGTCGCCCCGGCCGCTGCCGCTCAAGAACTTGATGCCGACGATCTTGCACTGCCACGCGACTCCGGTGATGCCGATACCGTTGTTACCGACGGCGCCGATCGTGCCGGCAACGTGGACGCCATGCCCATAGTCATCAAAGGGGTCGCCGTCATGGTTCGCGAAATCGTAGCCGTGCACGTCGTCGACGTAGCCGTTGTTGTCGTCATCGAGATGGTTGCCGGGAATCTCGCCGGGATTCGTCCACACGTTGGCCGCGAGGTCGGGATGATTGGCGTCGATACCGGTATCGATGACGCCGATTTTCAGATCCGGATCGCCGGTGAACAAATCCCAGGCTTCGGGCGCCTTGATATCGGCGCCCGGAAAGCCCTCGAATTGACCGGTATTGTGCAGGCCGTAAAGCTCCGGGAAGCGCGGATCGTTCGGCAGCACCGCGACGGAAAGTTCGAAGTCCGGCTCCGCGTAGGCCACGGCGGGGTCGCGCCGGGCGCGCTCGATCGCTTGTTCCACCGTGATGCCATCGAGCTGCAACACTTGCGCATCGATGATCGCGAGTTCCTGGACGGAGCGCGCGCCGAGCGCCGTGCACGTCGCGGCGCGCTTCTGCGGGCCAGCGCCGGCACGATATTTGACAATGATGCGATCGGCGCGATACGACGCCGCGGCGCGGCTCGGCCAGAGCCCCAACGCCAGACACACCAGAACGCCGGCACTCAGCCATGCCGCGCGTGGCGCCAGGTGGTGCGAATCGCGCCCCGGACGCTCCTTCATGAATGCACCAGAATGACTTTGCGCACGAACTGTCGCCCACCCGTTTCCAAACGCACGAAATAAGCCCCGCGCACCGCCCGCCCGCCGGCCACATCGCGCCGGTCCCATGCCACCAAGTGTTGGCCCGGTGCCGCAACGCGCCTCCAGCGCCACAGCGCCCGGCCGCGCACGTCGAACGCCGTCAGGTGCGCTTCCTGCGCCTGGGCGAGTGTGAAAGCGATGTCGACGCTGCCGTCGGCATGTTCGCCCACCGCATCCAAACCGGCGTGCACGATTGCCGCGCGCACGCCAAGCGGTGCCGACGCGCTGGCACTGCCGTCCTTGCCGACGAGCCGCAACCGGTACCAAAGGTCGCCGTCCGCACCCACGGTCGCGTCGCGGTAGTGCATGCCGGTTGCAGGTTCGAGCTGGGCGAGGGTTGCCCATGGGCCGGCGGCGGCCGGCGACCGTTCGACGTCGACGCGCGCCAGGCGCTCCATCGCGGCGGGCGCCAGGCGCCAGACCAGATCGCAAGCGGATGCCTGGCGCTCGACCGCGAAATCCTCGACGCTGACCGGAGTGAGCGGGGTCACATTGTGCAGCACGACGACGGAGCCGATCACCGCATCCGTGTACAGCAAGTCGGGCAATCCATCGCCGTTTGCATCGGCGATGACGACACTGCTGACATCGCCGGTGCCGATGTCGACGCGCCGGTCCCAGGCGAGTAGCGGTCCGCCGGGCACGACAACAACCTGGCCGGCCGGCGCGCGAACGACCGCGACATCGATGCGGCCATCCGCATCGAAATCGTGCGCCGCCACGAAGCGCGCCGAGCCGTCGGTCACAACGCGGTAGTCTACCGCGAGCGCGCCACCTACGGCACGCAGCACCGTGACGCCCGACCGTCCCGAATGCGCCACGACAAATTCATCACGGCCATCGCCATCCAGATCGGCGGCTGCCACGGATGCAAGGTGATCGCCGACCGCGGTGGTCCGCGCCGGTTGAAACGTGGCGTCGCCATTGCCGCGCAACGCTGCGACGACCCCGGCGTCGTAACACCCCGCGACCAGATCGCGCACGCCATCGCCATCGTAGTCGGTCACCGCGACGCTGGCGGCACCGCTCGGCAGTTCAAAAGCATACGGCGCAGCGAACGAACCGTCGCCGCGCCCGCGCAGCACGCTCAGGATGTGCAGCGCACCTTCGGCACCGCCCGGTTCGCTCGTGATGACATCGAGATGGCCATCCGCGTCGAGGTCGGCGAGCCAGACAAGCGTCGGGTGTCCGGCAACGGGCGCCGCATTCGGTGCGCCGAACGTGCCATCGCCGGCTCCCAGGCAGGTGTCGATGCGCTCCGCCACGGGATCCACGTAGATCAAATCCGGGCGCGTGTCGCCGTTCACATCACCCAACGCCATACTGGCGGGCGCGCCGCCCAGGTGCTGGGTGCGGCGCGCCGCGAATACGCCACCGCTCGCACCCAGGCGCACCGCAATGTCTCCGACTGCAGGATGCAGGGTGACAAGATCGGCGCTGCCATCGCCATTCAGATCGGCGCTCGCAAGCCCGGTGGGATCGGGTCCCATTTCGAGCGGCGCGTTCACTCCAAGCCCCGGGCCGCGATTGAGCAGCACGGCCACCGTGCGCGCGCCGGAATTCGGGACCGCGGCATCGATGCGCCCATCCGCATCGAAGTCGGCGAGCGCAATCCCCAGAGGTGCGCTGCCGGCAAACGCGCGACCGGTGCGCGCGAACACCCCGTTGCCCTGCGCACCCAAGACGTCGATGCGGTTGGCCGCCTGGCGGACGACGACAAGATCGAGGCTGCCGTCACCGTTCGCGTCGCTCGTGGCGATCGAAGTCACCGGGAAGTCCGCCCCGGCGTCGCGCCACCCGGCGTTGACGCCGCCGTCGATGGTTCCCATCAACACCGTGACGCGCCCGCTGTCGCCGCCCATCGCCAGATCGGCGGCGCCATCGCCATTCCAATCCCCGGTGACGACTGGACCGGCGTCGCGGCCGAACTGCAGCCGCTGCCCGACTCCAAACGTGCCGTCACCGCGCCCGAACAGCACCACGAGCTGGCCATCGCCCGACGCCGCGATATCGAGCGCTCCATCTGCATCGAAATCGCCGGCCGCCGCGAAGCCGATCGACAAGTTGAAATCGCTGCTCAATGGCGGCGCAAACTGCGCGCCACCCGAGCCGCGCCAAAACGACGCGCGCCCCAAGAGTCCCGCCTGTTCCATGACGACGAAATCGAGCTGGCGGTCGCCGTTGAAGTCCCCGACGACGAGATCGCGGCGATCCGAAAAATCGCCCGTCAGATCGCGGCTCGTGAACTGATGGGCGCGCCCGGTGCCGGTGTTGTGGAAGACGCGCAAACGGGTCGCACCGGCGACAATGAGATCCATCCGTCCATCGGCATCGAAATCGGCGCTGCGGAGCGCGCGCGCATATGTCTCGATAGGATACTGGCCCGCCACCTCGAACCGCCCCGGCGCGGCGCCAGCGAGCAGTGTCACCGTCCCGGGATCGAAAGTCGTGACGGCAACGTCGAGGCGTGAGTCGGCGTCGAAATCGGCGCTCACTGCGAAGCGCGGCTGCGACCCGACCGTGTAAGTCTCGAAGAGGCTTTCGAAGACGGGCGCCGCGGGCGCCGCCGGCGCCGCAACGATCGCCACGAGCGCCGTGACCGCCGCCGGGAGTTGCAAGCGTGCAAGACGTGGCCGAACGCACTTGAAGGCCATGGTTCGACGATCACCCCTCTACTGTTCGGCCAGCACGAGGCGGCGGCTCCGCCGCGTCGCGCCATTTTCCAACCGCACGACATACACACCGCGCGCCACCCGCGCGCCAGCCGCATCGCGCCGGTCCCAGACCGCGACGTGCAATCCCGCCCCTTGCTCGCCGGACGACACAACGCGCAAGCACCGGCCGCGCACATCGAAGATGGCGAGCGATGCCGGCCCGGCGTGCGCCAACCGGTAGCGGAGGGTCACCGGTGCGCCGGCGTGCGGCCAGGCGATGGGATCGAGAGCGACGGCGCGCGTGCCGATGATTCCCACAACTTCGACGGCGGGCGAAAAAAGTTGTTCGCCGGTTGCAGTGTGTAGAACGACCCGGAACCAGGCATGCGCGCCGGCCGCCAGCGGCCCGTCGACGAACTGCATCGTGGCAGCCGGCAGGAGGCGTTCGGCGGCGCAGTCCTGCCACGGACCGGCCGGCTGATTGGCGCGCTCCACCTGCACCGTTACAGTACGCGCCACCGCTTCGGCGCTTAGCCGCCACGCGAGTGTGACGCCGGCGTCGTCGCTCTGTGCTTCGAGTCCCTCGACGGTGACCGGAACCGGCGTCGTCCGGTTTTTCAGAATCGAGATCGTGCCCGAGGCCGCGTTCGCGACCGCGACGTCCAGGGAACGGTCGCCGTCCAAGTCGACCAAGAGAAGATCACTCGGGTTGTCGCCGGTGCCGTAATCCATCCGCGCGCCGAAACGTCCGTCGCCGCTGCCGAGCAGGATCGAAACCGTTCCGGCGCCGCTGTTCGCAACGACCAGGTCCGGATCGCCGTCGCGATTCATGTCCCCGCACGCGACCGCGAGCGGCTGCAATCCGCAGGCCACATCGGCAACGGATCGGAAGGTGCCATCGCCGCGTCCCATGCGAATCGACACACTGCTCGAGTCGGAGTTGGCGACAACGAGATCGAGCCGTCCGTCCGAATCGAGATCGGCACATGCCAGTGCCGCGGGGCCGGCCCCGACGCCGACACTTGGCAGCGTTTCAAACGTGCCATTGCCGGTGCCGAGAAACACCGACACGGAGCCCGCCCCCGAGTTTGCGGCGACGAAGTCCGGGCGTCCGTCACCGTTCAAGTCACCGGTCGCGGTCGCCGTCGGTCGTGACTCCGTGGCGAGCAGAGGCGACGATACGAATCCACCCTCCCGCCCGTACAGGATCGACACGACACCGTCGGTCAGGTGATTCGCGAACACGAGATCGGTATGGCCGTCGCCGTTCAGGTCGCCCGGCACGACATCCGCCACGGCGGTTTCGACGGCGATATCGGCCCGCGGCGCGAACGCGCGCCGTCCGAGGTTGCGGAACACGTGCACGACTCCGGTCCGTGACGCCACCAGGAGATCCAAGCGCCCGTCACCATCGGCATCGAGCGTCGTGACCCGAACGGGTTCGCTGGCCGTTGGCAGCAGGAGCGGCGGGTCGAATCCGACGCTGCGTCCGAACAACACCGCGAGCGAACTCGAGCCGCTGCAAGTCACGGCCAATTCCGCCTTCGCGTCGCCGTTCAGTTCGGCGATCACGACCGACGTCGGCCCGGCGCCGACCGCGTAGGTGTTCGCAGCGCCGAGACGCCCCGTGCCGTCACCGGGGAGCACCACCACGTCGTTGGTGCCTTCGCGGCCGAGGGCGATCTCCGGCCAGCCGTCCCCGTTCAGGTCGCCAACCGCCGCGCAGGTTGCACCGGGCACCGCGTACTCGACCGGCGGCGCGAAGAAGCCATGCGCGATGACGATGAAAACGGTGACTCCCATGCCCTCGCGGACAACCACGAGATCGTTCTTTCGGTCGCCGTTCAAGTCGGTGACGAGGACGGCCACCGGACGGCTGATGCCCTCCAGAACCATTTGATTCTGAAAAGCGCCGAGGGCGTCGCCCCACGCCAAAGTCACGGTGTTGCTCGCCCAATTGGGGATGACGAGGTCGTTGTAGCGATCTTCATTGATGTTGGCGATGACGACGCCGCGCGGCCTGCCGCCGGCTTGCAGTTGAACCGTGCTGCGAAACAAGCCGTCGCCGAGGCCGAGCAGCACCGAAACGTTGTTGTCGCCCTCGGTCGCAACCGCCAGGTCGACCTTGCCGTCGCCGTTCAGTTCACCGAGCGCGACACCGACCGGCAAGCTGCCGGTCGCGAAGCTCGGGCGCGATGCGTTGGAGAATTCACCGTCACCGTGGCCCTGGAGCAACGTCGCATAGTCCGAACCGCGGCACGCCACAACCAGGTCCGTAAAACGGTCGGCGTTGGCGTCGAGCGCGACGATGCCGGCGGGATCGCGCCCCACGGCGACCGTCGCCGTGGGCACGAAGGAACCATCGCCTTGGCCACCGAGGATCGTGACCCGCGACCCTGCGAGTGAGACGACCGCATCCGGCACGTTGTCGCCGTCCAAGTCGCCGACCAGCAAGTCCGTTTGCGACACCGCGAGCGCCGTAGTGCGATTCGTGAACGTGCCGCCGAGCGTCGCGAGGAACGACACGATGCCGCCTTGCTCCGTCGTCGCCACGATGTCGGGCCGGCCGTCGCGATTCAAATCGGCACTCGCCAGGCGCCCGGGCCGCGCGACGTGCAATTCGTTGCGGGTACCGAAGGTGCCGGTGCCGGACCCGAGCGCCACCGCGACGAGACTTTGATTCTCGTGCAAGGTGAGAAGATCGAACCGCCCGTCGCCGTTCACGTCGGCAAGCGTCGGCGCCGATGGTGCGCCGGCGGTGTGCAACGCGGCGAGCGGCGAGAATCCGCCGGCGGGGCTGCCGAGCGCGACCGTGACGTCGCTGCCACTCACCAAAGCCAGATCGACCCGGCCGTCGCCGTTCACATCCCGTGATGTCCATTCGCGATACGCCGGCAACGGCGCGACGGTGCGCGTAAAATCACCGTGACTGTTGACGAAGCAATCGACGGACGTGCTGTTGAGGCCGAAGACCAGAATGTCGGGCGCGGCATCGGCGTGAGTATTCTCGACCAGAATGCCATGCGGATCTTGAGTCACGGGATACGTGACGGTGCGTCCCGTGAACGCCCCGGATCCGTCGCGCTCGAGAACGGCGAGGAGTCCGGCGCCCCGCAATGCGACGACGAGGTCGGCGTGTCCGTTGGCATCGAGATCGGCGACGCCGACCGCCGCGGGGTAACCGGGAACAGTCCAATCTTCGCGTGCCGCGAACGTGCCGGCGCCGAGACCCCGAAACAGCGACACGCGTCGCGAACCGAAGTTGCCGACGATCAGGTCCGGGATGCCATCGTCGGTCAGGTCCTTGGCGACGAGCGAGGACGGCGTCACATCCGTGGCGAGGTTGGCGGCGGCGCGAAATGTGCCGTCCCCGTTGCCGGCGCAGACCACGACGCGATTGGCCGCGAGCGTCGCCACGAGATCGAGACGGCCATCGCGATCGATGTCGGCACTCGTGAACACGAGCGGATCGGCGAGCGGATAGGGCGAACTCGGCGTGTATTGGGTCAGGCCGCGGTTCAGGAAGGCGCGTACTTCACCGTCAGAGGCGAGAACAAAGTCCGTGGCGCCGTCGGCGTCGAAGTCGCCGGCGACTACAAAGCGCGGCCTGAGCGTGGCCTGCAAGGCCACGAACGGAGCGTCGAATGCAACGTCCGGCGGCACGCCCCAGAGGAGGGCCGGCACCGCCACGATGGCGAGAACCGCGGCCGCCGCGAGCCTGGTTCGCGGCCGGCGCGGGTCGAAACCCACCGGCGACGTCCAAGCACCCGGGCAACGGCTGCCACGGCACGCCCGCGCGCTGGCCATGAAGCGCCTCCAGACGCGGGAAACTCGCAACGGCGAGATTGCAACTTCACGCTAACACCCGACCTAGAGCCGGTCAAGGCGCGCGCCCCCCCCAAGGTGGGTCAGGTGGTCGTGGAGCGCAGGCGCATGTAGGTGAGGCCGCTGACTGCGAACCGGGTGCCGGTCGATTTCCCCACCAGGTCCACCTCGCCGGTCAACAGAGTCTTGCCGGCCTTCACGACGCGCGAACGCGCCACGACCGTTTCGCGGCAGGGGGCCAGGAATCGAATGTTGAATTCGATCGTGGTGAGCCGGGACTCGGGGCCCGCCAGGGTGAGCATGGCGAAGGCAACGGCGCTGTCGGCGAGGGTGGCCAGAATACCGCCGTGCAGGCACGCGAAGATGCCGTCCAGATCACGGCGATCCGCGAGTTCGAGATCACACTCACCGCGCTCGAGACGCGTCAGGCGGACTCCCAACGTCTGGGCCAGCGGAATGGCATCGAAACGCGCTTCGATCCGGCGCCGCTCCTCGGGCGTGAGCGGCACGACGGCTGCAGTCATGGGACGCGCTACTTCTTGCGCGCGTCGGCGGCCATTTCGCCGAGCGCGCGCTCTGTCGCGACCAAGAGCGCGTCCGGCCCCACCGGGGCGCCGGTTGCATTCGTCATCCACAGGTCGGGCACGACGCTGCCGCAGCGCGCCATGCGTTCGAACTCGGGGCCGATGGCGCCCGCCTTGCGCATCTGCTCTTCGACTTGGAACGCGATGAGATGTCCGATCGGATAGTCGGGCAAATACATCGTGTACGAAATCATGTGCGAGTAAATGGCGAGCAGCGTCACGTCCTTCTTCTTGAAGACCGGCGCATAGAAGCGGTTCCAGGTGTTGCGGGCGATCTGCAGGGTCGCTTCCTTGAGCTGCGCCGGCGTCGCATCCGGGTGGTCGTACATCCAGTGCCACACGTCCATGTCGACCAGTGCCACGCCGGCAATCTCGTACGTGCCCCAGAAATCGTTCAGGGTTTTCAGCGCTTCGCTGCGCGGCGACGGCGTCGCCAGGCCCAACAGTTCCAGGTCGTGGCCCTGGAAGACGAAGGCGAGCGCTTCGGTGAAGGCGTTGTTCGGCACGCCGTTCAGCAACCAGTGGTCGATCGTGTTGAGCGAGAAGGTCTGTTCGACATTGTGGCCCATCTCGTGGACTGCGATGTTGTAACCCTTGTAGTCCATGCCATCCTTGCCGACCCGGGTGCGCAGGTGTGCCGGCGCTTGCCGCATCTGCGCGCCCAACGCGTGGCCGGAGCCGCGGGCCGGATCCACGACGATATTGTCGGCCAGGAAATGCGCCCGCTCGGTCGAGAAGCCCAGCTTTTGCAGCATGTTGGGAATGTCGGCCTTGTAGGCTTCCGGGGTCGGATAGCGTTTCCGGCAAATGGCGTCGAGTTCGCCTTCCGTGTACTTACCGCGCTCCTTGAATCCGTTGTACCAGATATCGAACGGCTCCAGCTTGCGGCCGAGCCGCTTCTCGATGAGCTTGGCCACCTGGGGCACGTGCGGCGAAGTCAGCACCTGTTCGAGCATCGACCGCACGCGCGTTTCCGGGATTTCACGATTTTCGTCGAAGCGGCGCGCGATCAGGGTCGGCGCTGTGGGTGAGTACGGGTCGACCTTGCGCTCGGCGAGAAAGTTGTCGAGCAACCGCGCGTAGCGCGTGTCGGGCTCCGGCGCATTGGAAACGCTCAAGTCGCCGGGCGCCGGGGCATCCGCGTCTTGCACGGCGGCGCGCCGGACAGCGTTGGTGTACGGGTTCCAATCCAAATACGGGCTGTCGATGACGGCGGCCGGGATCGTCTGCGTGACGATGCGGTCCATGACTTGCTGCATCAAACGCTGTTTGGGAAGCGCTGCCTTGCCTTCGGAATAGTCGGCTTTGATCTGGTCGCGCAGGTTCCAGTGCGAGAGCAGGCGCATCTTGGGCGGAAACAGCCGCTTGCCGCTGCGATCCAGCACATGGTGCATCCAAATGTTGTAACCGGAAATGTATTGCTCCCCGATCGACGACGCGCGCGATACTTCCTGGTTGACGTCTGCGGGGACGCGGCGCGCGAAAGAGTGCGCCAGGCGCGTTTCGGCCCACTGGAGGCGCGTCCAGGCCGGCCCCTGGGTGACGCGTTCATCGAGCGTCGTCAGCGGAAAATTGAGCAGCACGACGAGCGCCAGCTTGTTGCCGAAGAAATCGTCGCTCAAGTGCGCGCCGGGGTCGTAGGCGGCGAAGATCTCGTCGAACGGCAGAATCGGGCCAATGTCCAAGTCGGATTGCGAGCGGCATTCGCGGCCGATTTCCTGCAGATGGCCGTTCAATTGCTCGAGCAAATGCTCGAAGCGGTCGAACATCGCGGTGTGTGTGGCCGGGTCACCGGCGTAGTTCGTGCGCACGAAGTCTTCGAAGACGGAGGCATCGCCGTCGGTGGCCCGCCAGTAGTTGCCGGTTTGATCGATGCCCTTCTCGATCCGCGCCCTCTGTCCGCTGCCGTATTTCGTTGCGAGTTCGTCGGCCAGCTTGGCGCGACTCGTCCCGAACCAGTCCGGGCGCACGGCATCGGCATGCACACGGCACGCTCCTGCAAGAGTGGTGAGAGCGAAGATGAGAACGACGGTTCCGAGCCTGCATGACGCAGGCAGCGTCAGTGTTTTCATGCCGGGCAGACTACCGAGACCCGGGCGGAGGTGCAAGTAAGTTACGCGCGCCGAAGGCGCGCGTCGGTGCGGGGTGGCGGGGCCAGGCGCCCTACCGCACCATCACCGCCTTCGTATGCACGACCTTCCCATCCGCCGCCAGCCGCACCATATAAACCCCGCTCGCAAGCGGCGTCGCCCCCGGCGGCGTCACCGGCACCCGATGCACCCCGGCCGGCAAGGAACCCCGGAACAACGTCGCCACGTGCCGCCCCAGCACGTCGTAAATCGCCACGTCCACCGGCCCCGCATGGTCGAGCCGGAAACTTACGACCGCACTCGGATTGAACGGATTCGGCGCGAGCCGCAGCGCCGGTCCAGGCACGAGCGGCGGGCCGTCGGACCCGGCATCGGTGGGGACCTCAATCGTCTCATCCAGCGGGTTCGAGGCCGCGCCTTCGACGCTCGCCGAATTGCGCGCCTTGACGGTGTAGCGATAGGTATCCCCCACAAGGATCGTCCAGTCCTGGATGCTGAACTGGGTCGCGGGTACCGTGTTGAGGAGGGTGTTGGCGCCGGCGGGCAACAGCTGGCGGTACACGCGGTAGTCATTCGGCAAACCGGTGGGCGGCAAGGCCCAGGACAACGTGCCGATCGGCTTTTTCGGCCCGCCATGCAGCAGGTCCGGCGGCGTGAAGGAACCGGTGTAGCGGACGCCGTTCGTGATCCGCACCAGATCGATGTCGCCGCTCAGTGGATCCGAGATGGCGCCGCCGCCACTGCTCGAACCACGCGCCCCAAAGCGCACCGGCTCTGGCCCCGTGTAGGGCGTGCCGGCCGTCGACGCCGACACCGATTGCACGCCGTCCACGAAGACGCGGCTCTGAGCCGCCGCGGCATCGTAGACGCACGCCACATGGTGCCACACATTGTCGGTGATCGCCGCCGTGGACGTCGCCTTGCGCGTCTGGCCCCCGATGTCGCGCCACGAGAATTCGATCGTGCCGTTGGTGTTGAGGAGCGCCAAGTAGTTGCGCTTCGCCGATCCTTCGTCCTTGGCGATGATGCTTTGCAGGACGCCGAGTGTCCCGCGCTTCACCCATGCCTCGATGGTGAAGGAGCCGGTGAAACGCAGTTCCGGGCTGTCAGGCACCTGCACATAGTCGTTGGAGCCGTCGAAATGCAGCGCTTTGCCGCTGACGCCGTAAACGCGGGTCGGTTCGGCGTTGTCGCCGGCCGTAACCGAACCCAAGTAGGCGTTGTGACCAAGGCCGGTGGCATCGGCCGTCGTCGGGCCGCTCGCCTCGTCCATCTCCCACGCCGGGGCCGCATCGGCCGGCACGATCATGGTGCTCCACCCGAGGGCCTGCGGCGCACTCGGCACCGCGGGCGGCGTGTTTTCGAACGGCGACGGCACACTCCACGCATACAGCCCGGGCTGCAACAAGCCATCGACCGCTTGCACGCCGTACTCCACCATGCCATCGGGCGCCGTCAGATCCGCGTACCAGGGAGTCGGCGGCAAGGCGGTGTTCAGGACCGTCGTCGCGCCGCCATTGACCTTGCGTTCAACGCCGTAGCCATTGATGCCCGCCGGGCTCACCGGCGGTGTCCACGCCACCAGCATGTACTTGGTGCTGGCCGCCGGATACAAGAGCGGCGGGATGAAGTTACTGCTGTACAGCGCCGAATTCGTGATCGCCAGATTGTCGAGACTGCCGGTGAATTGCTTGTCGATCAAACCGTGATTCAGCAAGCCGCCGACCTGCAACTGGAACGATCCGCCGTAGGTCGCAGTCCCCAGCGATTTGGATGCGACTTGTTGGCCGTCGACGTAGATCCGCCCCTTGCCCGCCGACTTGTCCCACACCGCCGCCAGGTGATGCCACAACCCATCGCGCAGCGATTTGTTGGCGTTGACGGAAGTCGAACTGGTGTCGCTGTTCGACCAGCTGAATTCGATGTTGGGGTCCGCGATCAAGAGCCGGAATGTCCAGTGCAACGTGTCACCGCGCGTCGCGATCATCATCGAGCCGGCGGCGTTCGTCAGGTCCTCTTTGAGCCAGGTCTCGATCGTGTAGCTCGTGTTGGTGTAAGCGAAGGAGCTGCCGCTCGCGGTGACGATGTCGTCGCCGTCGAAATACAAGCCGTTGCCGACCAACCCGGCGCCCCAATGCGGTGCCGCGATACCGGCGCCGAAGGTCCCGGTGTGATTGTGTCCGGTCGCGTCCGTGACGCTGGTTCCCGTCGTCGCGTCCATCCTCCACAGCATGACGCGCGACTGTACGCCTTCGGTCACCGATTGCGCGCTCGGATCCGTAGGCGCCGGCGGTGGCGGCGGGAACCCGGCGCTCGGCGGTGTCCCACCGATGTTCGAGACCGGCCCCCAGCCGTGCCAGTACGCCTTGCTGTTGAGTGGGGCATCACAGAGCACCGCCAACGAACCGGCGGGCAGGAGGTCCTTCGTGCCACTGATGTTGTTCATGGAGAGGTTGTTGGCGCTGATGAACACCGTCGGCAGCGTGAAGAGCAAGTTGTCGAGATCCGCCTCGCGTTCCTCGATGGCGTGATTGCCCGTGCTGACGCACGTTCCCCACCGGGTGTAGAACACATAGAGTTTGTTGACCGATTCGTCGATTTGAAGAAGCGGGCGCGTACCGCAGTCGAGCCCGCTGGCGGTCGTCGTCACCGTCCAGGTCGCGTCGACGTTGCGCCTTGCGACATACACCCCATCGAAGAAATCCTTGCCGGCGATGAAAACCCGGCCCTGTGAATCGGCCTTCATGTTGAGGTGGTCGTCGACGTTGCCGAAGCCCGAGCGCACGACCTCCGCCGGCTGCCAGGTGCCGGGCGAATCACTGTCGTTGCGCCAGCGGAATGCCACTTGGTTGCCGACTTGGTCCGACCACAGGACGCCGATCTTGTTACCGCCGAAGGCGACGATGGTCGAAATGTCATCGGGATCGACGGTGCCGGAGAGCGCCAGCGCACTCGACCAGCTCTTGTGATCGGCGGTCGTGGTGTACAGGACTTGCGCGCGGTTGTTGCCTTCGTACGTCGCGAAGATTCGCCCGGTCGAATCCTTGGCGATGACGATGGTCTCGGTCCCGGGCAGCGACGGAATGTTGACCGGAAAACCCGACAGGAGCGCAAAATTGTCGGTGCCGGCGTTGTACGAGAACTTGTAGAGCTTGGGCGTGGCGGCGTCCCACGTTGCAATGAACAGATTCGTTCCATCCCACAGCACGTCATTCGTGCCGCCCTCGTCGAAGGGCACGATCGCGTTCACGACATCGAGCTTTTTGGTCCAGGTCGCCGCACTGAGCTTGTAGATGGAGAGCTTGGTCAGGTTGTTGACGCACGCCCACCACGAGTCGTTCAGCACAAAGAGCTTGGACTGCGGTTTGTCGCTCGTTCCCTTCGAGTCGAACAACAAGCTGCCTTGGGCGTGCGCTGCACGCGGCAACGTGGCAACCCCAAAGGCCAGCATCAGGGCCGGGAACGCGGCGCGCAGAAAAGCGCCGAAAGCACGGCGAAAGCGAGCTCGAACAGCAATGGATGACATGGAGTGATGCTCCGACGTGCTTGGGTTCCAGGGGGGCTGGACGCTTAGTGTAACGAATCGAAACCCCTGGGCGCTATGAAGAACGACGCGAGAATCCACGCCCGGAGCGGAGTTCCGGGCATTGTGCCGAATGCCCCAATTGCCGGCCCCGGGGGATTTCAGGGAGTGCGGATGGCGAGCAGGCGGATTTCGGTCATGTCTTCAATGGCGAATCGAACCCCTTCGCGGCCGAGGCCCGAATCCTTGACGCCGCCGTACGGCATGTGATCGACGCGCCACGATGGGACGTCGCCAATGAGCACCCCACCGACCTCGAGCCGGTCCCAAGCCCGCAGCGCCTTGTAGAGGTCACGCGTGAAGACACCGGCCTGCAGGCCGTAGGCGCTGTCGTTGACGGCGTCGAGCGCCGCGTCGAAGTGGGTGAACCGCGACAGGACCGCAACGGGCCCGAAGGCTTCGCGGGCACACAGGGGTTCGTCGCGCGGTACGTCTTCCAGGAGCGCCGGTTCCAAGAGGGCGCCTCGGCGGCTGCCGCCGCACAGTAACCGGGCGCCGCGCGCCACGGCAGACGCGATCCAGGCTTCGAGCCGTTCGGCATCGCCTTCGGTGATGAGCGGCCCCACGAAGGTGCGCTCGTCGGCCGGGTCGCCGGTCTGCAAGGCGCGGGTCGCAGCAACGAGCGCCGTCCGCAACGCCTCGTAAATGCGTTCGTGTACCAGAATGCGCTGCACGCCGATACAACTCTGGCCCGACTGATAGAATGCGCCAAAGACGATGCGTTGCACCGCATCGACGAGATCGGCGTCCTCGTCGACGATAACCGCGGCGTTGCCGCCCAGCTCGAGCACGACCTTTTTCTTGCCGGCCTTCGCCTTCAGATCCCAACCGACTTCCGGCGAGCCCGTGAAGCTGAGCAGCTTGAGGCGCGGGTCCTCGGTGAAGAGGCTCGCGCCATCCCGCCGGCACGGCAAGATCGAGAATGCGCCCGGCGGCAGGCTCGTCTCGGCCAGCACTTCACCAATGAGCAGGGCGCCAACCGGGGTCAGGCTCGCCGGCTTCAGGACGAACGGATTGCCCACCGCGAGCGCCGGCGCAATCTTGTGCGCCGCCAGATTAAGCGGGAAATTGAACGGCGAGATGAACGAACACGGGCCGATGGGGACACGCTTCCAAAATCCCGTGTAGCCGCGGGCCCGCGCCGACACGTCCATCGGCAGCACTTCACCGGTCATGCGCACCGCTTCTTCGGACGCAATGCGAAACGTGTCGATGAGGCGCGCGACTTCGCCGCGGCTGTCCTTGATCGGCTTGCCGGCCTCGATGCGGAGGGCCTGAGCGAATTCCTCGGCGCGTTCCTGAAAGCGGCGCACGCAGTGTTGCAGAATCGCCTGGCGTTCGTAGGCGGCAAGACGGTGCATCGGTTCGGCCGCTTCGACCGCGGCCGCGATGGCGCGGTCGATGGCCGCCGTATCGGCGAGCGCGACGCGGGTCGCGACCTCGCCGGTGTACTTGTCCGTGACCGCGAGGTCTTCGTTCGCCGCGACCGGCTCGTTGGCCAAGTAGTACGGATAACTCGCACGTAGCACTGCACCCCTCCAGACCCATTGGGAAGGCCCTACGGCGGCGATTTCGTTCGAGACACTAGCGCGGATCGACGTGCGCAGCCAGAAGATGGGTGAATTTCGCGCGCCCGCCGGGCGGTGCCTGGAAGCGGCGCGGGAGCGCGGCGGGTAGCGCACCGGGCGGGGCCGAGCGCCGGGACCAAGCGGGGACAAGTGCCCGGCGCCGCGGGGCTCGACGCCGGGCATACGAAACATTAACTCCGGGTGGGCAGGACGTTTGCTGTTTGATGGGGGCGCCCTTGGGCCCTCAAACGGGCTCCGGCGTGGGGTCCGGGGGCAAATGGGCAAACGGGGGCCCGACCTTACGGGCGAACGGAAGGATGCCGTTGAAAGAGTTCTCCGCGGCGCTCGAGCGCGCCCAGGAATTTCTGCGTGCAGTCCACGAGATGAACGCGCGCTACCGTGCGGGCGAAGTGCGCGTGCACGTGCCCGCGGCGCTGCTCGATCACGCCCGGCCGCTCGACGATCTGGTCGCCGAGTCCTTGCCGGCGTCCAACGCCGCACTCGCCGCCGCGTCGCAGAGCCTCTTCTATTCGCTGCCGGTCGCTTTCGACCCCTCGGCCTCCATTGGCCCGTACCTGGCGACCGTGGATCGCGACGCGACCGGCGCCCCCTACCGCTTCCTCGACATGGGAGCGCTCATCGCAACGCACGCCTTCGGCGAGAATGACCCGGCCATCGTCGCGGCTGTCCTCGCGCAGTTGCCCTATGTGGTCGCGCGCTATGCCCATTCGGAATATCAGACCGTGCTGTCGCTGCGCATGAAAGCGGCGCTTGGGCGCATCGCGCCGGCCGGCACACCGCGGCATTTCGTCGTCAATACCGGCGCCGAAGCGGTCGAAAACGCCATCAAGTCGGTGCTCCTGAATCGCGTTCGCACGGCCGGCGAGGGGGATGGCGGCTTCATCATTTCGTTCGATGGCGCTTTCCACGGCCGCACCCTCGGCAGCCTGGCGGTCACGCATCGCAAGAAAGCCCGCTTGGGTTTTCCGACCTTCGACTGGCCGCATGCGCCGTTCCCCGCCGAAGAGCCCGGCGCACCGAAGGAGACACTGCGGCGCGAGGAGCGCAGCCTGTGGCGCATTTGGGAACTGCTGGTCTCCGGGCGGCTGCCGAACGCGGTCAAGAGCCGCGAGCAGTTCCGGCGTGAACTGGATGCGATCGATGCGTTTCTGGCAGCGCCCAGCGATGCCGCGGCATTCATCGCCGAGCAGCGCGCCGCACTCACCGCCGATGTCGTGCGCCGGGCGCGGCGCGTTGCGGCCGTACTCGTCGAGCCTATCCAGGGCGAAGGCGGCGTTCGTTCGACGACCCCGCGCTTCATGCAACGCCTGCGTTTGCTGACCCGCATCTATGATGTGCCGCTGGTGTTCGACGAAGTGCAGACCGGCTGGGGTACGACGGGCCGGTTGTGGGCCCACGAACACTTCGAATTGCCGGTGCCGCCGGATGTGGTCATTTGGGCCAAGAAGGCGCAGAACGGCGTGCTCTTCGTGAGCGACGAACTGGCGACATTCTTCCAGGAAGAAAAGAAGTTCAACACGACCTGGGAAGGCGATTCGACCGGCATGGTGCGTCTCTTGGCACTCCTCGACAAGCTCGACCTCGACGATGTGCGCCGCACGAGCGATCATGCGCGCGCCGGACTCGAAGCTTTGGCGCGTGAGTACAGCGGCTTCTTGAAGGGAGTACGCGGCGCCGGTGTCATGCTGGCCTTCGATGTCGTCCGCACCGACTGGCGCGATGCGTTGCGCGAGCGCGCTTTCCGGCGCGGCCTCATCTTGCTGCCGGCCGGCGAACGCACCCTGCGCTTCTATCCGCGCCACGACACCGAGCCGTCGGCAATCGACGAAGGCTTGGCCATCCTGCGCGCCGGTGTCGAAGACGTGCTGGGTGGGCGCGTGACGCTCTCGCCGAGCCCCGGGCCCAACATTCGCGTCGGCCAATTCGAGTGCCCCATCGAAGCAGTCGAGATCGTTGATGTGACGCCGGCCAATCTCGAAGCGTGGCAGGTGCAGATCGCGACCGTCGAACAGGAACGCTACGGCGACATCGCGGCTTACCCGCCCGGCGTCCTGCGCGACGGGCAGCGGCCGCTCCTGCAACTACCAATCGATGCGTTGGAATCGACGGTGATGAATCCGCAGTCGGTGGCTATTGCGGTGCGTGACCGGGTTTCGGACCGCGTCGTCGGGTACGCGCTCGGCAGCCCGCTCGAGAACTACGACGAGGAAGGGGTCGCGAGCGACCCGCACCAGGGCGAAGGCAATACGTTCTACCTGCATGCGATGGCGATTCTGCCGTCGGTCCAGAATCAAACCGAGATCGAGAATCTGCTGCTGGAAGGCATTCGCAGCCGCGTCCAGGCGGCGGGATTCGAGTACTTGTCGACGCTCATCGAAGAGCGCATTTTTGCCGCCGGGCCGGCGTGGCTGCGCGAGGCACCAGTGCTGCTCGGCATCGACAGCTATCTGCAGAGCGGGCTGCGCTTCGTGTACGTGGCGGCGCCGGTGGAAGATCCGCTCGGGGCACCGGCCCCTGCCGCGGTTTCGTAACGCCCCAAGGGGAGGCAGCGATGATCGACGCGCCGAACGGCATCGCCAAGATGTGGATCGGACACCGCGCCGTGGATGCTGTGAGCGGCGCGACGCTGGCGGTGGAGAATCCGGCGACGGAAGAGACGATCGCCACGGTGCCAAGGGGAGGCGCTGAGGATGTCGATCGGGCCGTACAGGCAGCGCGCGGCGCGCTGGCGGCTTGGCGGCGCGTTCCCGGTTTGGACAAAGCCAAGGTCCTGCACGAAATCGCGGCGCGCATTCGCGCCCGGTCGCACGAACTGGCGACGCTTCTGACGCGCGAGGGCGGCAAGCCGCTGATCGAGAATCTGGACGAGATCGAGTGGACGACGGCCTGCTTCGACTACTACGCGGAGATTGGCCGGCAGTCGCGCGGCAACTCGATCCCGCCGTCGTTCGAGCATCAGGTCAATTTCACGATCAAAGAACCATACGGTGTCGTGGGTGCCATCGTGCCCTTCAACTATCCCCTGCTCTTGATGGCATGGAAGGTGGCGCCGGCACTCGCGGCCGGCAACACGGTCGTCCTGAAGCCCGCCGATCTGACGCCGCTGGCGACGCTGGCGCTGGCGGACGCTTTCGCCGTATTGCCGCCGGGTGTCGTCAATATCATCACGGGCATTGGCGCCGAATGCGGCGAGGCACTCGTCACGCACCGCGACGTCGACATGATCGCCTTCACCGGTTCGACGGCGGTCGGCAAACGCATCATGCGCTTGGCCGCCGACACTCTCAAGCCGGTCAATCTCGAGACGAGCGGCATCGATCCATTCATCGTCTGCGAGGATGCGGATGTCGAGATTGCGGCGCGCGGTGCGGTGTGGGCGCGGTATCTGAACGCCGGACAGGTATGCACCTCGGCCAAACGTTTCTATATCGTGGATGCCATCGCCGACCGGTTCGTCGAGCGCTTCGTGGAGTTGGCGCGCGAGGTGCGGGTCGGCGATCCGTTGCGTCCTGAAACCGACATGGGGCCGCTCATTTCGCGCCCGGCGCTCGAACGCGTCCAGGCGGCGGTGGCAACCGCGGTCGGCGAAGGCGCGCGTTTGTTGGCCGGCGGCGGCCGGATGCCCGGCATGGCGCGCGGGCATTTCTTTGCGCCGACGGTGCTGGACGGGGTGCTGCACGGCAGTTCAACGACGCGCGAAGAGATTTTCGGCCCGGTGGCCGCGATCGTCCGGGTGCGCAACGTCGAAGAGGCGATCGCTTGCGCCAACGACAGTCTGTACGGCTTGGGCGCCAATATTTATACCAAGAGCTTGCAATACGTGATGCAGGCCATGGAAGAGATCAAGGCCGGCACCTTCTGGGCGAATGACCCGTTGACGGACAACGAGGCGGGCCCCTTCGGCGGCATGCGCCAGAGCGGCTTTGGACGTGAACTCGGCGAAGAAGGTCTCGATGCGTTCCGTGAGCCCAAGCACGTGCACATCGACTGGCTGCAAGAGCGCAAGAGCTACTGGTTCCCGTACGCCGATCGCAAGGCGTAGGACTTCCGAACGGAGGACGCGCATGACGACGCTCCCCATGTATATCGATGGGCAGTTCGTGACCGGCAGCGACGTGTCGCAGGACATCGTGAATCCGGCGACAGGTAAAGTCGTCGCGCGCGCCGCGCGCGCGACTGCCGGCGAAACCGCCGCCGCCATCGACGCCGCCCGCCGCGCCTTCGATTCCGGCCCGTGGCCGGCCGCCACCGCCATGAAACGCGGCCAAGTTCTGCTCGAGATTGCCCGGCGCATCCGCGACAACGCCGTCGAGCTGGCGCGGCTCGAATCCGAAAACATGGGCAAGCCGATCGTCGAATCGGAGTTCGACGTCGCCGATACCGCGACGTGCTTCGAGTACTACGGCGGGCTCGCGACCAAGATCACCGGCGACGTGAACCCCGTGCCCGACGATGCTCTGTCGCTCACCCTCAAGGAGCCGGTGGGTGTCTGCGGCCAGATCATCCCGTGGAACTATCCGCTCTTGATGGCGGCGTGGAAGATCGCGCCGGCCTTGTGCGCCGGCTGCACGGTCGTGCTCAAGCCGGCGGAAGCGACCCCCATGACGGTGCTCGCGTTGGGGCGCATTCTCGATTCGATCGAGGATTTGCCCAAGGGTGTCGTCAATATCGTCACCGGCGATGGACCGGTCGTGGGCGCCGCGTTGGCTTCGAGCCCGCGCGTCGACAAAGTCGCCTTCACGGGGTCAACGGCGACGGGACGCACGATCCTGCGCGCCGCGGCCGATTCGAATCTCAAGAAGGTGACGTTGGAGCTGGGCGGCAAGTCGCCGAACATCTTCTTTGCCGACGCCGGCTGGGAAGCGGCCGTTGATGGCGCCCTGTTCGGCGTGTTCATCAATCAAGGTGAAGTGTGCTCGGCCGGATCGCGCATTTTGGTCGAGCGTTCGATCCATGCCCGGTTCGTGGAAGCCTTGGTCGAGAAAGCGCGCACGATCCGGCTGGGCGACCCGATGGATCGCGCCACCAAGATGGGCCCGCTCGTGACGGCGGCGCATCGCGCCCGGGTTCAGGGCTACGTCGAGCAGGGCAAGCGCGAAGGCGCCCGCATGGTGTTGGGTGGCAGCGGCACGTTCCCCGGCGGTGCCTTCGAACACGGTGCTTGGATGCTGCCGACGATCTTCGACGGCGTGACGCCGGAGATGAAGATCGCCCAAGAGGAAATCTTCGGGCCGGTGGTGAGCGTGTTGCCGTTCGATGATGAAGAAGACGCGATCGCGCTCGGCAATGCCACGGCCTACGGTTTGGCGGCCGCGGTGTGGACGCGCGACATTTTCCGCGCTTTCCGCGTCGTGCGGCGCTTACGGGCCGGCGTCGTGTGGGTGAACCACATGCAGCCGACGTATGTCGAAGCGCCGTGGGGCGGCATGAAGATGAGCGGCGTCGGCCGCGAACTCGGCCGCTACGGCATCGAGGGCTATCTCGAGCTGAAGCAAGTGCACGTGAATTTGAGCGAAACACCGATCGGCTGGTATTGAGATGAGGGCGATTCGACTCGTGACGCCGGTCCCCGGGCCCCGAAGCCAGCAACTGCTGGCGGCGCGCCGCCAGTGGGTGTCGGCCGGGGTGTCGGAAGCGCGGCACGGGGTGTTTTTCGCGCGCGGTCAGGGCGCGCGACTCGAAGACGTGGACGGCAACGTGTTTTTGGATTTCGCGGGTGGCATCGGCTGCATGAACGCCGGCCATTCGGCGCCGCGGGTCGTCGAGCGCGCCCGCGCCCAAATGGATGCATTGCAGCATGCGTGCTTCATGGTGGCGCCGTACGAACCGTACGTGGCGTTGGCAGCCAAACTCTGCGCCATTGCACCGGGCGTGGGACCGAAAAAGGCGGCGCTTTTCACCAGTGGCGCGGAAGCGGTCGAAAACGCCGTCAAGATTGCGCGCCGTGCCACGGGCCGTCCGGCGGTGCTCGCCTTCGACCCCGGCTTCCACGGCCGCACACTGCTCGCCATGACGCTCACCAGCAAGACGACGCCGTATCGCGACGGTTTCGGCCCGTTCGCGCCGGAAGTCTATCGCTTCCCGGTTCCCGATCTCTTGCGGCGGCCGCGCGGCATGTCGGAAGACGAATGTATTGCGCGCGGCAGCGCCGATCTCCAGCGCTTCTTGAAAAGCAACGTGAATCCCGCCTCGATCGCCTGCGCCATCATCGAACCGGTTTTGGGCGAGGGCGGCTTCATCGTGCCACCGGCGGAATTCTTGCGGGGGTTGCAAGCGCTTTGTCGCGAACACGGAATTCTATTCGTCGCGGACGAAGTGCAAAGTGGGTTCGGGCGTACGGGTGCGATGTTCGCCTGCGAGCATCTCGGACTCGAACCCGATCTTGTGACGCTTGCGAAATCGCTCTCGAACGGCTTCCCGCTCGGCGCCGTCGTCGGGCGCGCCGAAGTCATGGACGCCGTTCAACCGGGCGGGTTGGGCGGCACGTTCGGCGGCAATCCGGTGGCTTGCGCGGCGGCACTCGGCGCCATCGAAACGATCGAGCAGGAAGGCCTGGTCGCTCGCGCCCAAGTCATCGGCGAAGTCGTTGGCGCACGCTTCGCCGCCTGGCGGGACCGTTTCGCATTCATCGGCGACGTGCGTGGGGTCGGCGCCATGCGCGCCCTCGAGATCGTGCGCGACCGCGACAGCCTCGAGCCCGACAAGGCGCGCACCGAGCGCGTTGTGGATGGAGCCGCGCGCCGCGGCCTGCTGATGGTCACGGCCGGCCTGTATGGCAACGTGATTCGAACCCTCATGCCGCTCGGCATCGCGGATGATGAACTGCGCGAGGGCCTCGATGTCCTCGAAGCGTGTTTGGCGGAGGCATGAGCGCGCCGCGCCAGAAACAAATCACGCGCCGCGTCGTGATCTTGGGCGGCGCCGGTGCGATGGGGCGCATTACGATCCGCGACTTCCTGCGTACGGCGCGCGGCCGGATCGAAGTCGTGGTCGGCGATCGCGACGCGGAGGCGGCGCGCGATCTTGGCGTTGCGACGGTTGCGGTCGACGTCAACGACCCGGCCAGTTTGCGCCGGGCGCTCGACGGCGCCTTCGCGGTCATTGCGTCGCTGCCCTATCGCTTCAACGAAGCGGCGATGCAGGGCGCGCTCGCGGCGGGTGCACACTACGTCGACTTGGGCGGGCTGTTCCATATCACGCGGCGGCAATTCGCGCTGGCGCGCGACTTCGAATCCGCCGGGCTGATGGCGATTCTCGGCATGGGGTCGGCGCCGGGCATCTTGAACATCCTCGCCGTGCGCGGGGCCGAGGGCCTGGATCGCGTCCACGAGATTCATTGCATGGTGGGAGCCGTCGATCACACGCGTTATCGCAACGTCCCGCCACTCGGATTCGGCTACTCGCCCGACACGCTTCTCGATGAATTCCTGATGGAGTCCGCCGTCTTTCGCGCCGGTAAGTTCCGGATGGTGCCGGCGCTCGATCCCGGCGAGCAAGTCGCGGAGCGGTTTCCCGCGCCCGTTGGCCGCGTGATGCTGCACTCGACGCTGCATTCGGAAGTCGCGATGCTGCCGCTGTCGTTTGCGGCGCGTGGCGTGCGCGAAGTGACGTTCCGGCAGGGTTTCGAACCCGAGACACTGGAACGACTGCAATTTGTCGTGCGGATGGGTCTCGCCGACACCGAGCCACTCGTGCTCGGCGCCGGCCGCGGCGGGGCACGCGGCGTAGATGCAGCCGGCGCCCCCGTCAGCCGCCGCGTCATTCCACGCGATGTGTTGAACGCGCTATTGGCGCGCTTCCCAGCGCCCGAGCCGGTCGGCAAACAAAGCCGCTATGAAATCCTGCGCACCCGCGTCGTCGGTCTGCAAAAGGGCCGCAAGGTGTCCGTCGTCGCCGATTGTCACGCCGGCCCGCGCGCCGGTTGGGGCATCGGCCCGGATATCGATACCGGCGCGCCGCCTTCGATCGCCGTGCAGCTCTTGGCTTCCGGCGAGATGCCGGTGCGTCCCGGAGTGTGGGCCTGCGAACAAGTCGTGCCCGCCGCCCCCTTCATTCGCGAACTCGAACGCCGCGGCATGCAAGTCAAGGTGCGCCGCGAAGCCAAGCCGCGCTAAGGCGTTGCTCTGGCCGCCATCGGGCGCGAGTTCCACCGCCTTAACGCGCGTTTCGACTGCCAAGCCACCACAGGCCGCGCCGAAGCTCCGGCTTCAGTGCCCCGCAAGACGGAAAACGTCGAGACACTCTCTCGTGCCCCGATTGCCCCGCACAGCATTCGCCCCAGACGAGTCCGCCCTCGCCACCGGCATTGTTGTCTTGCAAGCACTCGTTCCAGAACGAGTCCGCTTCCGGTGTCGAACCTGTTGTTCTTTCCTGGGCTCGTCGGGCGAGTACACATCGCTTTTGGGCAAGGGCGTGCCATGACTGGGGGTGAGTCGAGAGGCTTCTGTCTCGCTTCACGGAGAGGCTGGCCACAGTGCCACGTTCGGCTTTCGCAGTGGGACCGCCGCGTGTCGGTGGTTTTCAAAGAGCGCGCCGGCGCTCCAGGGCGCCGATGGCTTGGCAATCGCACCGCGCTTCGCATTCGACGTGCCATGAGTGTTGCTCGAGGAAAACGGGGCTACACCCCGGTTTGTCGAAACCTCGCGCCCGTGAATTGTCTACGGGAGAGATGGGCATCCGTCCACGACGTTGACACGGGCACGGAGCACGAGGCGATGCCGCGGGCTCGCCACAATCAGAGCTCCGCGGGAAGTCGCTGGCCCTGCGGGCGAGGTGCTGCGACGCGACCCGATGGACTTCCGAGGCGCCTGCAACGATGCTGCGGGCTGGGAGGCGGGATGCGCTCGTCCGGGCAATGGCGTCGGTTCTTGGCTCGTCACCGGGCCATCTCGACCGCGAGCGGGCTCGTGGTCGCGGTCGGCATCGTGGCCTTCGTGCGGCTGCCCGAGGCGTCCGGTTTTCGCGGCGCCGGCGCCGCTGCCGCTCAGCCGCTCTTGCCGCTCGCGGTCCTCGCGCACAGGCCAGCAGCACCACCCGGAAAGGTCGTCGCTTTGAGTGGCATCCGGATGTACTACGAAGAGCACGGCACGGGTGCGGCGCTCGTGCTCTTGCACGGCGGGGCCGGCAACGGCATGCAATTCGAAAAGCAGTTGCCCGACTTCATTCCACACTATCGGTGCATCGTGCCGGATCTAACAGGCCAAGGCCGGACCACGGACCGGCCCGGGCCGCTCACGTACCACGCCATGGCGGACGACGTCGTGGCGCTGCTCGACAAACTGCATGTCGAAACCGCGGATCTCATGGGGTGGAGCGACGGCGGCGTCGTCGGCATCGACATCGCCATTCATCATCCGGAGCGGTTGCGGCATCTCGTGACGTTCGGAGCCAATTTCGCGCCCGATGGCCTGAACGCACCGGACGTCCATTGGAACCAGACGGCGACCGCCGACAGCTTCGGCCCCGGCATGCGCGAGGGTTATCAACGGCTTTCCCCGGAACCCGCCAACTACGAACAAGTCATGAACAAGATCATTGCGCTGTGGCGCGATCAGCCGAATTTCACGCTCGAAGAGTTGCGCTCGATTCGCACCCCGGCGCTGATCGCCGCCGGCGAACACGATGTCGTCCGCACCGACCATACCCAGGCGCTCGCGGCAGCGATTCCCGGCGCCCGCCTGTGGATCGTGCCTGGCGCCTCGCATAGCGCGATGCAAGAACAGCCGGTGCTCGTCAACAAGACGGTGCTCGAGTTCCTCGCCACGCCTTGAAGCGAACTACAATTGGATGCGGCGTTCGGTAGCGGCATCGAAGACGTGCAGGCGCTCGCGGCGGAGCCGGAGGCCGATCGTCTGGCCGACTTGGAAATGCGCCGCGCCGCTCGTGACGATGCGCAGTTCGACCTTGGGCGCACCGGCTGTGCCGCCGGCAATGGCGTGGACGATCGTTTCGCGCCCGAGCGGTTCGACCACGTCGACGTGGGCCTGAATGTCGGCCGCGGCGGCAGCGACGATTTCAAGATCTTCCGGCCGTACGCCGGCGACGATGGCCGCTCCGGGCGGCGGTGCGCCGGTCTCGCCCTTTGCCGCGGACCGTGGCGCTTCGATGCGAGTGCCGAGAATCTCGAGCACCGTGTGCCCATCACGCACCTGCACATTTCCAGGCAAGAAATTAATGCGTGGTGAGCCGATGAATCCGGCCACGAAGATCGTCGCCGGGCGCTCGTACAAATCGAGCGGCGAACCGACCTGTTGGAATTGCCCTGACTTCATGACCACGACGCGATCGCCAAGCGTCATCGCTTCTTCCTGGTCGTGCGTCACATAGAGCATCGGCACGTCCAGGCGGCGGTGCAAACGCGCCAGTTCGCCGCGCGTCGTGACGCGTAATTGCACATCGAGATTCGAGAGCGGCTCGTCGAGCAAGAACACCTTGGCCTGGCGCACGATGGCGCGGCCCAAGGCGACGCGCTGGCGCTGGCCGCCCGAGAGCTGCGCCGGCCGGCGCTCGAGCAGTTCGTCGAGTTCCAAGCTCGCGGCGACGGCCGCGACCCGGGTCGCGATCTCCGGCCCCGGCACTTTGCGCATGCGGAGCCCAAACGCCAGGTTTTCGCGCACCGTCATATGCGGATAGAGCGAGTAGTTCTGGAACACCATGGCGATGTCGCGTTTTTGCGGCGGGAGTTCGGTGACGTCTTCGCCACCCAAGAGAACGCGGCCGCCGGTCGGCGTTTCGATTCCCGCCACAATGCGCAAGAGAGTGCTCTTGCCGCAGCCCGAAGGCCCCAAGAGCACGACCATTTCACCCGTCGAGATTTCGAGATCGACACCCGCCACGGCCTTCTGGCCGTTCGGGTAGACCTTCTCGATGCCTTCGAGCCGCAATGTCTGCAGCACGAGGTCCCCTCTCGCCAAAGCGTGAGCAACGCTGGATCATAGCCTAAATCAGCTCGATCGCGGCGACCGCCTTGCGGTCCAAGGGCGCGATGCTCAAGTATGGAGAGCGCAGTCCGCGCATCTTGCCCTGTCAACCAGTCACGGGGTGATAGTGAAACAAGCTCTGGCGCGAATGGCGCGACGGCCGGCGTTTCTCTGGATCGCGCTGCTCGTCCTCACGCTCTGCCACTGCGGGCGTCCCGACGCCGCGCTGCAGCGGACCGCAGTCGAGGCACCTGCAAACGCGGCCCCGAATCAGGCGTCGCCGGCGCTCGGCGCCGCCGAGATTGCATTCCTCGACACTCTCGAAGCACGCACGTTTCAATTTTTCTGGGATTGCAGTGACCCGCGCTCCGGGCTCACGCCCGACCGTTGGCCGACGCAATCGTTCGCGAGCGTCAGCGCGACGGGTTTCGCACTGACTGCATACCCCATTGGCGTCGAGCGTGGTTATGTGTCGCGCGGCCAGGCGCGGTCGCGCGTCTTGAATACGCTGCGCTTCTTCTGGACGGCACCGCAGGACACGGCGCGGACCGGTGTACTCGGCTACCGCGGCTTCTTCTACCATTTTGTCGACCCGGCAACGGGACATCGTTTCGAGACGGTCGAGTTGTCGACCGTCGATACGGCGCTCTTCTTGGCGGGCGCGCTCTTCTGCCAGTCGTACTTCGACGGCCCGGAAGCAACCGAAGTGGCGATTCGCGCCATCACGGATTCGTTGGTGGGGCGTGCCGACTGGCAATGGGCGCAGGTGCGGCCGCCGGCGATCGGGCACGGCTGGTCGCCGGAACAAGGGGCGCTGCCCTACGACTGGCGCGGCTACAACGAAGCCACCTTGTTGTATCTGTTGGCCCTCGGTTCACCGACTCATCCGGTCGGCATCGACGCTTGGCACGAATACACCTCGCGCTACAAATGGGGCACGTTCGAGGGCCAGGAACATGTCGGCTTTGCGCCGCTTTTTGGACATCAGTACTCGCATGCGTGGATCGACTTCCGCGGCATCCAAGATGAGTTCATGCGCGGACGCGGCATCGACTATTTCGAGAATTCACGCCGCGCGACGCTGGCGCAGCGCGCTTACGGCCTGGCCAACCCGGGGAAGTGGGTGGGCTATGGGCCGAAGTTGTGGGGCCTGACGGCTTGTGACGGTCCACTAGACGGCACGCTCACGATCGCGGGGCGAGCGCGGGAATTCCACACCTATTGGGCGCGCGGCGCGTCCTTCACCGAAGTTCACGACGATGGCACCGTGTCGCCGGCAGCGGCCGGTGGCTCGATCCCGTTCGCACCGGAGGTCACGATCCCGGTGCTCATGGCCATGCGCGCGACCTACGGCGAGCACGTCTTCGGGAAGTACGGCTTCGTTGATGCACTCAATCCAACGATCGTCGACCCCACGGCGACGCACCACGGCCAAGTCGTGAAGGGGCTCGGGTGGTTCGACATCGACTACTTGGGGATCGACCAAGGTCCAATTTTGATCATGGCGGAAAACTATCGGACCGGCCTTGTCTGGCGCACGATGCAGCGCAATCCGCATATTGTGCGTGGGCTGCGTGCGGCCGGCTTCACGGGCGGCTGGCTCGACACCGCGCCGGAGAAGCGCTGATGCAGCGGCGAGTGCGTCGCGGGGCGGCGGTCGCGGCGCTAGCGTCGGCACTGCTGGTTTGCGGGACACTCGTTACCGGATGCCGTGAAGACAGCAACTCGCTGCAGCTTTGGGCCATGGGGCGCGAGGGTGAAGTCGTGCAGGAACTCGTGCACGACTTCGAACGCCTGCATCCAGGCATCCACGTGCGGGTGCAGCAGATTCCATGGTCGGCGGCGCATGAGAAACTGCTGACGGCGTACGTCGGGCGATCGACACCGGATGTGGCCCAGCTCGGCAACACGTGGGTGTCGGAGTTCTCGGCGCTGAACGCCCTCGAGCCGCTCGACCCATGGGTCGCGCGCTCGACCACAGTCGCGCGTACGGACTTCTTCGACGGCATTTGGGATACCAACGTCATCGACAACGTGCTGTATGGCGTGCCGTGGTACGTCGATACGCGCGTTCTCTTCTATCGCAAGGATCTACTGACCAAGGCCGGCTGGGATTCCTTGCCGTCCACGTGGCCCGAGTGGAAGCGCGCCATGCAGGCCGTAAAGCGAGCCGCGGGACCAGGCAAGTTTGCGATCTTGTTGCCGGTGAACGAGTGGCCTCCGGCCATCATCCTGGGTCTGCAGGCGGGTTCCAAGTTGTTGCGCGACAGCGACACGCGCGGTGCCTTCTCCGAGCCGGAGTTTCGCACCGCCTTCGATTTCTACCTGGATCTCTTCCGGAGCGGCCTCGCGCCGCCCGTCACCAACAACGACATCGCCAACGTCTACAACGAATTCGCCAAGGGCTATTTCTCGATGTACATCACCGGGCCGTGGAACTTGGGAGAATTCGCGCGGCGTCTGCCGCCCGAGCTGCAGAATGCCTGGGCCACGGCGCCGATCCCGGGAATGGACGCGGCACACCCCGGCGTTTCGTTGGCAGGCGGATCGAGTCTGGTTCTGTTCCGCAGCTCGCACCGCAAAGAGGCGGCCTGGCAACTCGTCGAGTACTTGTCACAGCCCGAAGTGCAGTTGCGCTTCTACCGCTCGGTCGGCGATCTGCCGGCGCGTGTCGAAGCCTGGCGCGACACGTCGCTCTCGGGCGATGCGCGCATCCGCGCTTTTGGGAAGCAACTCGAACACGTCGTCTCGACGCCCAAGATTCCGGAGTGGGAATTGATCACGACTCGCGTTCAGGAGCGCACCGAACTCGCGGTGCGCGGCGGGGCTTCGGCGGATTCGGCGCTGGCTCTCCTGGACCGTGACGTGAATCGAATGCTGGAGAAACGCCGCTGGCTCATCCAGCGCGCGCATGCCGCGGCGCACACTGCCGGCGCAGGAGGGCCATGAGGAACGCCCTCGAACGCCAGCAGTCGCGCGCCGCGTGGTTCTTCGTGGGACCGGCGTTGACGCTCATCGCGGTGTTTTTCTTCATCCCGGTGCTGGGCGGGTTTGTGCTCAGCCTGACGGATTTCGATTTATATGCGGTTGGAGCGCCGGGCACGGCGCGCTTCGTCGGCTTGCGGAACTACGTGCAAACGATTTCGAACCCGCTCTTCCTGGGGGCGCTGCGCAACACGTTCTATTTTGTATTGGTGGGCGGGCCGCTGTCGGTCTTGGCGTCGCTCTTGTCGGCTTTGCTCTTGAGTTCGAAGCTGGTGCGGGGGCGCGCCTTGTTTCGCACCGTGTACTTCGCGCCGCAGGTGACGGCACTCGTTGCCGTCGCCATTGTCTGGCGCTACATGTATCACCCGCGCTACGGGCTTCTCAATCATTTGCTGGGTGTCTTTCACATTGCGCCGATCGACTGGTTGGGCAATCCGCATTGGGCGATGCCGGCCATTATCTTGCTCGCGGTGTGGAAGAACTTCGGCTACAACATGCTCATCTTTGTCGCCGGCCTGCAGAGCATTCCCGAAGAGTTGTACGAAGCGGCGGCCGTTGATGGCGCGAGCCCGTGGCATCGCTTCGTACACGTGACCTTGCCAGGGCTTGCGCCGACTTTCTTGTTCGTCGGCATCACGACCATGATCGGGCAGTTCCAGCTCTTCTCGGAGCCGTATGTCATGACCCAGGGCGGGCCGCTCCGCGCTACGACCAGCTTGGTCCTCCTCATGTACGAAGAAGGCTTCCGGTGGTGGCGCATGGGCGTCGCCGCCACCATTGCGTTCATTCTGTTCGCGATCACGCTGGCGGGAACTCTGCTGCAGATGCGCCTGCAGGCGAGGCACAAATGAAGCGCCCGAGCGGCCGGTCGATCGTCCTGCATGTGGTGCTGGCAATCGGCGCCTTGGCGACCGCGGCGCCGCTCCTGTGGATGGTTTCGGCGTCGTTGATGGCGCCAGGTGAAGCGACGACGGTGCCAATCCGGCTCGTGCCGCATCACGTGACGTTCGAGCACTATGTCGCGCTCTTTACGCGCCTCAGCCTGGCGCGCCACTTCCTGAGCAGCGTGATCGTGACCGTGTCGGCGACGATCCTTTCGGTGCTGATCAATGGCTTCGCGGGCTACGCTTTTGCCAAGCTGCATTTCCGCGGCCGTGACCGGTTGTTCCGGACGCTGACACTGGCGCTTGTCATCCCGGCGCAAGTCGGCATGCTGCCGCTCTTTCTCATGCTGCGCGAGTTGGGGTTCGTGAACACGTACGCGGGCGTCATCATTCCGTATTTGGGCAGCGTCATCGGCATCTTCATGATTCGCCAGTACGTGCTTGGCGTGCCGGACGACTTGCTGCACGCCGCCCGGATCGATGGCGCCGGTGAACTGCGGATCTTCTGGACCGTCGTCGTGCCCGTTATCCGCCCGATCCTGGTGACGCTTGCAACCTTCATTTTCCTGAGTGCTTGGAACGACTTTATGTGGCCGCTCATCATTCTGAGCGATGATCGCAACTACACCTTGCCGGTGGCACTCGCGAATTTGGTGGGCGAGCACGTGCTGGACATCGAACTCATGATGGCGGGCTCGGTGCTCACTATTCTGCCGGCCATGGTGGTCTTCATGACCTTCCAACGGGCCTACGTACGCGGCATTTTGGCCGGCAGCGTCAAGGGCTGACACGTGATGAATCGTTCCTATCTTGCGCCCTTGATGGTCCTGGCCGCTCTCGTGTCAACCACGAGCCACGCCGAGCCAACTCATATCATCGACGATTTCGAAAGCGTGAGCGCGTGGTCGGCCCATCCGGCGGACGGCGTGCAGCTCGATCTCGGATCGGCACCCGGAGCGCACGGGCGCGCCTTGGCGATGAACTTCCGCTTCACGGGCGGCGGCTACGCCATCGCACGCCGCCAAGTCGACTTGGATCTGCCGGCCAACTACGCCTTCTCCTTTCGGATTCGTGGTGACTCCCCTGTCAACACGCTCGAGTTCAAGCTCATCGACTCGACAAATGAGAACGTTTGGTGGTGCGTGCACCGCGACTTCACGTTTCCCAAGACGTGGCAGCCGATTGTCATCAAGAAACGCCACATCCAGTTCGCGTGGGGGCCGGTGAACGGCGGCGAGATCAAGCATGTGGCGGCGATCGAGATCGTGGTGACGGCGAGCCAGGGCGGCGGCGGCACTGTGTGGATCGATGACTTCGAGTTGCGGCCGTTGCCGGCGACGGATGCGACGCCTGCGACGCCGGTGGCGAGCGCCTCGGCGTCGGCTGCGGGCAGCGAAGCCGGATTCACCCTCGACGGCAATCCACAGACGGCTTGGCAAGCACCGGGCGGCGCGGCACACGCGGCGATCACCCTCGATTTCCAAGCGATGCGCGAGTACGGCGGCCTGACGCTGCAGTGGCAGCCCGGGCGGCATGCAACAGAGTATGTAGTCGAGAGCTCGGAGAACGGCGCGGAGTGGGCGATTGCGCGCCATGTGCGTGGTGCGAACGGCGGCCGCGATGATCTATTTCTGCCCGAATCCGAGGCGCGGTATGTGCGCCTGCGAGTCGTCAAAGCGGCCTCGGCGGCGGGGATCGGGCTGGCGGAGATCGTCATGCGGCCGCTCGCGTGGTCAGCATCGCGCAATGCGTTCTTTCAATCCATTGCGTCGGACGCAGCGCGCGGATTGTATCCGCGCGCGACTGGCGGCGAGCAGCCATACTGGACCGTCGTCGGTGTCGACAACGACACACGCGAGGCACTGCTCGACGAAGACGGCCGCCTCGAGACGGGTATCGGGCGTTTCGCGATCGAACCGTTCCTGTTCACGGCCGGTCGCTTGATCACCTGGCACGATGCCGAAACCGAGCAGACGCTCAGCAACGGCGTGCTCCCCATCCCAACGGTGCGCTGGTGTGCGGGAGACTTGACGCTTGCCGTGACCGCCCTTGGAGTGGGCGCGCCGGAATCGTCATCCGTCGTCGCGCGCTATCGCATCACGAATCACGGCAGCGGACAGGCACGCGGCGCTCTCTTTCTCGCGGCGCGGCCGTTCCAAGTCAATCCGCCGGCGCAGTTTTTGAACACGACGGGCGGTTTTGCGCCGATCCGCAGCCTCGACGTCGCGGGACGCACGCTGCGCGTCAACGGCGAGCCGGCAGTCGTCGCGTTGACGCGCCCCCGGGCGTTTGGTGCGACGACGTTCGACGGCGGCGACATCGCCGCCGATTACTTGAGCGCCGGCCGGTTGCCGAAGGCGACACGTGTTGTCGACGACCTCGAAGCAGCATCGGGTGCCTGTGAGTACCCCTTCGATCTCGCACCGGGCGCGGAGCGAGTCGTTGACATCCTCGTGCCGCTCCACGGCAAGGCCTCCATGCGCTTGGCGGCAGGCGCTCGATCGCCGGCTTGGGTCGACGCGCAACTCGAGCGCTGCCGGCAAGCGTGGGATGAGAAGACCGGCCGCGTCACGATTCGCTTGCCGGAGTCCGCCGGCCCGGTCGTTGAAACGCTCCGGAGTCAGATCGGCGACATCCTGGTCAATCGCGCCGGGCCCGCGATTCAGCCAGGGACGCGCTCGTACGCACGGTCCTGGATTCGCGATGGCGCACTCACCTCGACGGCGCTCCTGCGCTGCGGGCACGAACAGGCCGTGCGCGAGTTCATCGAGTGGTTCGCGCCGCATCAATACCCCAGCGGCAAGATTCCGTGCGTCGTAGACCATCGCGGCGCCGACCCAGTGCCCGAGCACGACAGCTGCGGCGAGTTTATTTATTTGGTATGTGAGTACTACCGGTTCACGAATGACCGCGGGCTCGCTGAACGAATGTTCCCGCGCGTGCTCGCAGCAGCCACGTACTTGGATTCGTTACGCCAGCAACGGCGCACGAAGGAATTCCAAGCACCGGACACGAAGCACTTCTTCGGCCTCTTGCCGCCGTCGATCAGCCACGAGGGCTATTCGGCCAAGCCCATGCACTCGTACTGGGACGATTTCTGGGCCGTACGCGGCTTCCGCGACGCGGCGTTTTTGGCCGGCGAACTCGATCACCCCGCAGCGCAAATACAGTTGGAAGCATCCGCCACCGAGTTCGAAGAGGATGTCGCCGCTTCGGTGCAGGCGGCTGGGATCGTGCACAAGATCGACTATGTGCCCGGCTGCGCTGATTTGGGTGACTTCGATGCGACGTCGACGACGATCGCCCTGTCGCCCACCGGCGCCGCCGCGCTTCTGCCGCGCGCCGTCGTCGAGCGTACGTTCGAGAAATACAATGAGTTCTTCACTGCGCGTCGCAATGGCGCGCCGTGGGATGCCTTCACGCCGTATGAGATCCGCAACCTCGGCGCCTACGTGCACTTGGGCTGGCGCGATCGCGCCCAGGACTTACTTGCCTATTTCCTGGGAACGCAGCGCCCGACCGGCTGGCGGCAGTGGCCGGAAGTCGTCTGGCAGGACCTACGCGCACCGCATTTCCTAGGCGACCTGCCGCACACCTGGGTGGGTTCGGACTACATCCGCTCGGTGCTGGACATGCTGGCCTACGAACGCGAGTCGGACGATGCGCTCGTCGTCGCTGCCGGAGTACCGACAAGTTGGTTGCGGGGTTCCGGGGTCGACGTGCACGACCTCAGAACGCGCTACGGCAAGCTCAGCTACACGCTGCAGAGCGAGCAAGGTGCGATCGTCCTGCACATCGATGCCGGCCTGCGTGTCCCCGAGGGCGGTATCGCCATCCGCGCCCCGCTGCCGACGAACGCCGCGCACGCCACAATCGACGGCAAACCCGCCACAGCGAACCCTGACGGCGAATTCATCGTGCGCACTCTCCCAGCGACAGTAACCATCACGCCTTCCCGCTGAAATGTGGGGCCGTGACGTCTGTACTTTGATCTGTCATAATTCCCCACATGAGTTCTCAACCTCTCGATATCAGTGGTTTGTCGCCGGAGGAGCAGCTCCGCCTCATTGAGCAACTGTGGGAGAGTCTCAGCCGCAATCCAGAGCGCCTCCCACTGACGGAGGCTCAGCGACAAGAGCTCGACCGGCGCATTGCGGAGGCCGAGGCCGACGGTGGCACCGGCATTCCGTGGGACGAAGTGCAGCGCCGCATTCGGGAGCGCCGCCGGTGAGATCCCTCGAGCTTCGTCTCGCCGCGGTAGCGGACCTGGACGAAGCGCACTGGTGGTACGAAGGTCAGAAACCTGGCCTCGGCGATGAGTTTCTTGCGGCCATGTCCGAGTGTTTCGATTCCATCTGCGACCAGCCAGAGCAGTTTCCCATTGTTCATCGCGACCAGCGACGCGCGCTCGTTCATCGCTTTCCCTACCTGGTGTTCTTTCGCGCCCATTCCGAGTCGGTGGTCATTTTCGCGGTCTGTCACGCGGCGCGCGACCCCCGTCGTTGGCAAACGCGAGCATGATCTCTTATCGATAGAGGTGCTTGACCGCGCTCCAGTCGCTTGCACTGACCGCTTCGGCGTTCTCGCACACGGATAGAATTACCGAATCCACTCCCGAATCATCTTCGACTGCGACTGCGATCCGGCCGTTGCGGATGGAATACAGAGCATTGAACGTCCCACCGGGAACTGGAAGCGCGTCAAGGTCGAGGCTGCGGTTCTTCCTGGGCGAATCCCAGTGGGTGGCGAACCGGCGGGCGTGGCCCTGAGAGGCTACCGGTAGATGTACGTCCTACGGGATGAAGAGCCGGCCGCCGTTTCGTTGCACTAAGGCACCCTGTTGGACCATTTGCTCGATCTCGGCTTCGATGACGCGGCGGACGTCTTGGCCGGTGCGTTGGAAGCCGAGCATGCGGGCGACTTCGGTGATGGCGGCTTCGGGCTCGACGCCGACTTGATCGGCGACGACGCGGCGCAGGCCCCATTGCAGTTCCATCGGCGCGATCATGTCGGGCATTCGCAGCGTCAACGACACTGTCGCCGAGCGATCGCGCAATGGGTACTCGGGTTGCTCGCGGCGCATGTAGAAAGACCCGCGTGCGACGACCGCGCCGTCACGGAGCGCGCGCGCCAAACCATTCTGTGTCGCCGCTTGAATGCGCGATCCCGCGCGCTCGCGGCCGCAGACCATGGCATAGCGCCGCGCGATCTCGTCCTCGTGAATCGGTTCCTCGACCTCGATGATGCGCACCAGAATCGCGACGCGCCGCTGGAGCGGCACCTCGTGCGGCTCGACGCCGTGCGGTTCATGGAAATCGGCTTCGACGTAGGCCAGCACGGGAATGCGATCGTGCGTCAGCCGCTCCGTTGCTGCGCCGGACCCACCTCGACTCCTTGGTTCGACGTCGACGCTCTCCGTGGCATCGGCCTGCGGCGGTGCAGCCACCGGGAGCGCGACTGCCGCACGCGCCGCTTCGATCGCGGCGACCACGCGCCCCAGCTCCGCCTCCCGCCGGTGAAACCAATCCGTACTCCAGATCCGATGAATGCGCCATGCCCGATCCCGCAATACTTGCTCGCGCAGGCGATCGCGATCGCGTGCCGAGCGCGAACGATGATATGCGGCGCCGTCGCACTCGATTCCCAGTGTGTACACACCCGGCCGCTGCGGGTCGCCGATGGCCAGATCGACATAGAAGCCGGCGACGCCCACCTGGTAGCGCACGTCATAGCCGAGTCGCGCCAGCGCGCCGCCCACGTCGAGTTCGAAATCCGAGTCAGGGGCTTTGGCGGCGATTTCCGAACGATCGAGGATCCCGGTTGCGGCATAGTGCAGAAACGTCTTCAGGACCCGCACACCCACCGCGTCGCTGCGTTCGAGGTCGATATCCTCGGCGCCGATCGACGTGAACACTTCGCAACGGCGGCGCGCCCGGCTGATGAGCACGTTCAAGCGCCGCTCGCCACCGCTCGCCGACAAGGGGCCGAAGTTCATCGTGAAGGAGCCCTGCGCATCGTGCCCGTAGCCCACCGAGATCAAAATCACGTCGCGCTCGTCGCCCTGAATCGATTCCAAGTTCTTGACGAAGAAAGGCTCGTCCGCGTCCGGGTCGAAGAACTCCTCCAGGTCGGCCCGGCCCCGCAGCGCGACTTCCAGTTCATCCAGAATCGCATCGCGCTGCGCGACTGAAAACGTGCCGACTCCTAGAGACATGCCCGCCGGGAACCGCGCCGAGCGTTGGTACTGTTCCGCATGCTCGATTGCCGCCCGCACGACCGCCTGTGCTTCGATACGGTTCGTTGCACTGTGCCCGCGGTCATACACGCCTGCAATACGATGCAGCCGGAGCCCCAAGTCCTCGCTAGTCGCGCTCGGCACGATAAAGAGTTTTTTGTAGAACTCCAAATTCGAGACCGCTATGAGCGACTCGTGCTGGCTTCGGTAGTGCCAACGCAGCATGCGCGCCGGAATGCCCTGCGCCAAGCTGAGTCCCAGAATACTCTCGACATCCGTGACCTGGAAGTCCTCGTCCTCCGCCGCTTCGCCGTCGTCCCCCGCCACCCGGTCGAAGAACGACGTCGGCGGCAATTGTTTTTCGTCGCCGACGACGACCATCTGACGGCCGCGTGCCACGGCGCCCAAAGCTTCGACGGGCCGCACTTGGCTCGCTTCGTCCATCACGATGAGGTCGAATTCCAGCGCCCCCGGCTCGACGTACTGTGCCAAGGACATCGGTGACATCATCCACACCGGCTTGATGTGCTGCATGGCGTGGCCGGCTTGCTGAATCAGTTTGCGAAGCGGCAGGTGGCGCATCTTCTTTTGCCACTCGTGCATGAGCACGCCCATCTCGCCGATCTCGGCCGTGCCCTGGGGCAGGTTGCGTGCATGCTGGTCGATGGTCTCCTGCCGCGCGAGCGCCATGCGGGCGCGATCGAGCGCCTTGAACTGATCCACGACGTGATCGTGAGCCCGGCCGTCGAAGCCTTGCAACTCGGGGAACTGCGCCAAGGCTTGCTGGACCAGCGCCTCGTGGCACGCGTAGCGGAAGAAATCGGCAAGGTGCGCCGGGGCAACGTGCCCAGCCGCGAGCTGCTCGACCGGCGCAGCAAGATCGACGGCGCGCGCGTCGTGGCTCCAGACCAGCCAGTCGCTCCAGGCGCGGAGCGCGGCGGGCGAAGCGGCTTGGGCCTGCAAACGTGCGAGCAAGGCATCGACCGGCACGGCGTCGAGCGCCGGCGAGCCGAACGCCACGCTACAGTCGAACGCCAACTGCTCGCAGTACGCCGCGAGCGCCGTGAACACGCTCTCCAGATTCTGGCCGAAGAGCACCGTCTCGCGCCCAAACTCCGGCAGGTTCTCGATCGCTGCAAGCCACGCATGCCAGACTTCGGGCACGCCCGCGTCCTGCGTTGCCTGCTCCCACGCCTCGATCGCGACCAGTTGATCCCAATCGGACTCGTCGCCGCGCCATGCCGTCCCGAACGCCGTGCGCCCGAGTGCATCGGCGGCACGAATCGAGTCGCGCGACATTCGTCCCACCGCGAGCGAGTCGAGAAGCTCCAGTTTGTCGGCGAGCGATTGCGGCGGCGCACCGGCGCAGAGTGCCGCCAGATCGCGCACCGAACGCCGATAGGTTCCGCCAAGGCGCCGGAACCACGAGGCACCATCCCGCGCCAGCACTTTTCGGAGCGCCGATTGATCGTTGTCCCAGGCAGCCGGTAATACGACGGTAGCCAAACGCCGTTTGGCCGTAGCGTACCGTCGTCCCGCACTGACGAGATTGCCGATTTGCGTTCGCTCTTCTTGCCAAACACGCTGACCCAAGGCGATCGCATCGAGCGCCGGCGCACGCACGCACGCGTCGCCGAACCGCACCAGCCGCCGCGCGCCATCCACCGTCGTCCAAGTCGCGTTCAGCCGGCGCGCGATGCCCTGCCCGGTTTCGACGCAATTTCCCAGATCGGCGGCGATACGGCCCGCCGCCTGAACGAGGCGCGTTGCATCCGCCGGCAAGCTCACTGGGGCGCGCGTTCCGCGCCAGGAATGTTCGCTGAATGGACCCATCGCGCCGGCATGTGCTGCCAGGCGCTCCAAGCGCCGCGCCCGCTCCTCGATCTCGAACGCACTCCAATCGGTCGCCTGCGGCATCTTGAAGTCCGGTGCGCTGGGCGCGGCGTCGCCGAGGCGTCCCAGTTTCGCGAAGGCCTGGAATGGCGTGATTCCGGAAGGCTCGAGTGGCGTATGCATCCGCCCCGCGTGCGCATTGAGCAGGTCACGCGCCGCCCGCAACTGCTGCTCCGGAATCGCCGTCTCCGGCGCGGCGCGAACTCCGGCCTCGAAGGTTTCCTGCAGGTCCTGCAGCACGGCCTTCTTGTTGGCCTTGTGGCTGTGCAGTTCCAGGCTCAGATGCCCAAGACCAATGCGATTCAAATTCTCGCGCACGACGTTGAGGGCGGCCATTTTCTCGGCGACGAAGAGCACGCGCCGGCCCTCGCGCACGGCAATCGCGATGAGATTCGTGATCGTCTGCGACTTGCCCGTCCCGGGAGGCCCTTGAATGACCAGATTCCGCCCCGCAAGCACTTCCTGGATCGCGACCATTTGGGAACTGTCAGCGTCCACGACGTGCCCGGCGGTCGCGACATCGATGACCGGATCCACGGCCGCATCGTCCGGAACGAACGGCTCAGCGGCGACGCCGAATCCATCCTCGAGCAAGCCTTTGATCAGGATATGGCGCCGAATCGAGTTCGCTTCGGGCCAGCGCTCCGGCTTCAAGTCCAGGAACATCATCAGCTTGGCGAACGAAAAAAGACCGAGGACGGCGACATCCGACCGCACTTCCCAGCGTTGCTTTCCGTCAATGGCGCGGGCGACGCTGGCGGCATAGGCCTGCGGCGAGAGTTCTTCCACATCCGGCAACGCCGGCAGCACGAGCCCGTCTTCCTTCAAGCGCTCGAGCAGCGACAGATTCGTGGCGATTTCGCCCCCGGAATACTCGAGCTGAAATTCCCCGCTGCTCGCAACCCGGCGCAGGGTCGCCGGAAGCAGCAAGAGCGGCGCGTGGCGTGGCTTTTCGAGATCCTTGGAGTCGAACCATTGTAGAAAGCCGAGCGCCAGGTACAAGACGCTCACGCCGCGTTCGTCTTCGAACTCCTGCGCGTCGCGGGCAATCGACCGCAGCCGCCGGTGCAGCTTCGAAGCGGCGAGCGAAGTTTGGAAGTTGAACTGCGGATCGCGTCCGCCGCGGTACTCAGGCGCACCGGGCTCTTCCAGGTCTTCTGGTTGCAGATCGTGCGGCTGGTCAGCCGACCCGCGCACGCCCAAGAAGCGCGCCGCTTTGCCATCTCGAACAAGAATCCGAAACAAATCTTCCGAAGTGCGGCCGACGACTTCGAGAATATTGGCCCGGGCACTGCCCAGCGGCGCGCTCAGGAGACGCGAGCGCGTCGAGATCTCCAGAAGTTCCTTGCGCGCCAGCTCGAGTTTCCGGTCGATCCCGTGCTCATCGACCACCCGGGGCGCCTGCGGTCGCAGCGTCGTATCCATAGGAAGGGCAGAATATCACACTCAACCGCGGTCGTCGTACCAGTACTGCCGCACTGCGGCGCCGCGGGCTTGCGGCCGGCGCACCACGGCCGCCGCCACGGGCGCTATCTTGGTCAACCAGTGCCAGTCGCCGTAGCGGTCGAACTTGCGGGTCGAGAACACCGCCTTCGCGGCGCGCAAACGGGCGAGCCGCTGCCGGCGCGACCGGCCCAGGCGTTTCAAGCGCAGCAGAAAATCGACATCCTCGGCGCAGGAGCGCCGTTCATCGTAGCCGCCAATATCGAAGAAGGCTTGCCGGCGGCAAAAGGTCACACCCGCGTCGACCCTCGAGAGAGTCGCGAACGACTCCAGCAGCCCGTAAACCATCGCGATGCCGGCGGACCACCGCTCCGGCACGATTCCGGTCGCGCCGCCGATGATCGATGGATCGGCGAGTGCCGCATCGATCGCGTTGAACGTGTCGGGATGAACCTGCATGTCGGCGTCCACGAATGCCAGGATGGAGCCGGTCGCAGCCGCCGCACCGCCATTACGTACGGCGGCGATCAAGCGCGGCGCAACCGGCACCACGCGGCAGCCGCGCGCCGCCGCGATCTCCGCAGTGCGATCGGTTGACGCATTGTCGGCGACGATCATTTCGACGGCATCGCGCTCCGCGGCATACCTTGCCCGCGCGACGTCGATCGTATCGAGCAACCGCGGCAGCAGCAGCGCTTCGTTGTAGGCCGGAACAATGACACTCAGCCGCACCGAGGATTGCATGACGACTCCCCACTTCGCACCCTTGCCCGCACGGCCAGTGTACATGACTCGCCGGCGCGACCCTGTGCTACCCTCCTGCGTCCCACGAACCAAGGATCCGGAGGCTTGCGATGCGTGTCCGAGTTTGTGCCGCCCTGCTGGTCTTGCTGGCTGCGCCGTGTGTTTTCGCACAGGACACCCCGGCGCCTCGGCCGTCGCCGCTTCCGAATCTCGACTACCCGGACATGTTCTTCCCCGGTGCAACGTACGATGCGCAGGTGCCGACGCCGTCGTCGGTGCTGGGTTTCGCGGTCGGCTCGAAGCCTGCGAACCACGCGCAGATCGAAGCGGTCATCAAGGCCATCGCCGGTGCGAGCCCGCGCTGCAAGCTCTTCGAGTATGGCAAGACGCACGAGGGCCGCACGCTGTATGCATTGGCCATCGCCTCCGAAGCCAACATCGCCAGACTCGAGGCGCTGAAGGCCGATTGGGCCAAGCTGGCCGACCCGCGCATCGCCTCCAAAGGCGAGACCGACCGCCTGGCGGCGACCCTGCCGGCCATGGCCTGGATGGCCTACTGCATTCATGGCGACGAGATGTCCGGCTCCGACGCATCGCTTGCCGTCGCGCATCACCTGGCGGCCTCGAACGATGCAGATGTCCGGACGTTGCTCGAGAACATCGTCGTCGTCATCGATCCACTCATGAACCCGGATGGGCGCGACCGCTATCTCTCGATGCTGGCGCAGAACCGCACCGTGCAGCCGAGCGTCGACGACCAGTCGCTTTTGCACAACGGTTTCTGGCCTTCGGGCCGCATGAATCATTATCTCTTCGACATGAACCGCGATTGGATCTTCGCGACGCAGCCGGAGACGCGCGGCCGCATCCTGACGATCAATACTTGGAATCCACAGTATTTCATGGAGAGCCACGAGATGGGCTCGCAGGATACGTTTCTCTTCATGCCGGGGCGCGAGGCACTGAATCCCAACTTGCCGGAGAACGTGCGCAAGTGGGAAGGCAAGTTTGCGGAAGATCAGGCGGCGGCTTTCGACGCGCGTGGGTGGCGTTACTACACGGGCGAATGGAACGATAATTGGTACCCGGGGTACTCGTCGTCTTGGGCGGCGCTGCGCGGCACGGTCGAAAATCTCTACGAGCAGGCTGGGATCAGCACGGACGCTGTCCGGCGACCCGAAGGCACGCTGCACACGTATCGCGAAGCAGTGCACAAGCAACTTGTGAGCACGATGGCCAATCTCACTTTTCTCGGCAAGAATCGCCAGGAAGTCCTGGCGGACTTCGTGGCCGAGAAGCGCAAGTGCGTCGGCCCCGGCGCCACGATTCCGGCTCGCACCTACGCCATCAGCGCCTCGGGCAACAAAACGCGCCTGCGGCGCTTTCAAGACCTCATGTCCGTCGAAGGCTTCGATGTGCGCATCGCCGGCAAAGCATTCAAGGCATCGGGGACGGATCGCTTGGGACGCGAGGTGCGCGATCACGACTTCCCGGCCGGCACGCTGCTCGTGCCGGCCCGCCAGCCGCTCGCGCGCTTGCTACAAGCCATGCTCGAATTCGATCCGCGCATGCCGCCGCAGTTCCTGACCGACGAACGGCGCGACTTGTTGCGCTTCGGACGCTCGCGCATCTATGACACGACGGGGTGGAGCGTGCCGATGCTCTTCGACGTCGATGCGTTCGAACTGGCGGGCGAGCCGCCGGCCGCGGCCGACGCCGAGCCCGCGGCGGCCACCGCTGACACGGGGACTCCCCTGCCGCCGGCGGTCACCAACACCGAGACAACCGTCGCCTTCGTCATCGACGGTGCCGACGATGCCAGCATCGCCGCCGCGGGCCGTTTGATGGAACGCGGCGTGTGGGTGCGGGTCGCCGACAAGCCGTTTCAATTCGACGGTCAGGACTTCCCGCATGGCAGCCTGCTCGTAACCCGCAAGGACAACACAAACTTCCCGGGCGACCTGGCGGCCACGGTGCGGCAAGTGTGCGAAGAGTTGCAGACGACAGCCACCGGCGTCCGCACCGGCTGGGGGCCCGGCGACCTCCCCGACTTGGGCGGCGAACACTTCATTCTCCTGCATGCGCCGCGCATTGCAATTCTCGGGCGCGAACCGATTCGTCCGTACGGGTACGGCGAAGCGTGGTACCTCATCGATCATGTGCTCGGACTGCGCGCCTCTTACATCGACGCACACGATCTCGCACGCGCCGACTTGCGCCGCTACAACGTGCTCGTGATCCCGGAAGGCGGCAGTTCGGTCGTCAAAGACAACATGGAATTACTCAAGACCTGGACGACATCCGGCGGCACACTCGTCGCCGTCGGCTCCTCGGCCGGGGCGATTGCGAAAGAGAAGGACGGCATCGGCGGCACGCGCCAACTCGGCGATGTGCTCGGCAAGATGGACGACTATCGCCAAGCGATCGTGCGCGAATGGGAAGGCCGCCGCGCCACCCCCGATCCCACTCAAGTGTGGTCGTTCTTGCCGCCGGCAGAAGTCGTCTATCCGTGGCTCATCGGTCCCGGCGGCGACAAACCGAACGACGACGAGTTGAAGCGCCAAGATGCATGGCGGGACATCTTCATGCCGCAGGGCACTCTGCTGGCGGGACGTGTCGACGATCGCAGTTGGCTGACAGGCGGCTTGGGCGACTACGTGCCGGTTCTCTACGCGAGTGACACGGTGCTCATGGCGCCGCCGGCAGTCCAAGTGCCGGTGCGGCTTGGCGTATTCAGTTCGGCGTCGGCGCGGTCGGAACCGGCAAAGGCCGATCCCGGAAAGACCAAAAACGCCAAGAGCGACGAAAAAGACAAACCGGCGCCCGGCTGGAGCATCGCGCCACCCGGCTACGAAATGCGCCTGCGCATGAGCGGCCTGCTGTGGCCGGAAGCCGCGAACCGGCTGGCGAATGCCGCGTACGTGACGCGCGAATCGGTTGGTTCGGGGCAGATTATTCTGTTTGCGAGTGATCCGACGTTTCGGGCGGCAGCGCTCGGCACGATGCGGATTTTCGCCAACGCCGTCGTCTGCGGGCCGGGCATGGGCGCGTCACAGCCGATCGAACCCTAGACAGCCGGCACTGCGCCGGCGCTGCGCCGGCGCAGCACTACGATCGCGAGCCCGAGTGTCACCGCTTGGGGCACGCCGCTCAGCACCGCGAGCAGCCTGGGATCCATCACCCAGTCGAGCGGCCACATGAAATCCAACGCGAGCCACGTCAGGAGAATCGCGGCCAACGCCTTCGGCGTCGGAAACGACATCGCTCCCAGCAGCACGAGCAGGATCAGCGGCGGGAATGCCGCGTAGGCCTGGGGCAGAAACGGGCTCCGTAACGTCGCCAGAATCAAAATCGCCAGCCACAGGAGTGGCCGCTCGCCCGGCGGCGCCGCGCGTCTTCCCACCGCAAAGACCACCGCAGTAGCGATCACCGTGTAAATCCATGCGACGATCTTCGCCGCTGCGAAGTCCATTCCCGGCACCCCGAAGAGCTTGAGCTTGAAGATGAGCCCGGGCAGCGAATAGTTAATGGCGATCGCCATCGGATTGCGAAACGCCGGAAACGCCTCGCCGCCAACGAGTCCCGGAAGATGGCGGAAGAACGCGGTGTACGACGGCCAGCCGGTATCGATCAAGGTGAGGCCTGCCAGCGCAACGCCGAACGCCCCGGTCCAGAGCACCGCGCGCCACTGCCGCCGTCCGACCAAGTACACGAGCAGCAAGCCGGGGAAGAGTTTGCTCGCTGTCGCATAGGCCAGCAAAACACCACCGGCGGCCCAGCGCCGCCGTTCGAAGAGCGCCATGGCGAGCACTGCGATTGCCGTCATGAGCGCTTGGGCGTTGCCCTTCTGCAACATGCTCTGGGTTGGAAGTGCGGCCCAGACGAGCGGTGAGAGCAGCAGCAGGCGCGTCCCAGCGGCCGGACCCAGGGCCCGCGCCAGCGCCAGCAGGGCGATGAGCACAGCGGCGCAATTCAACCCGAACCACATCATGCGAAATCGCCCGAAGTCCGGAAACACGAACTGCAGCGCGCGTGGCAGCAGCAGGAACGGCGGCGGGTATTCGTACACGTCGATCTTGAACGGACCGATCAGACGCGCTTTGCGCACGGCGGTTGGATCGTTGTTGGGAAGCGAATAGAGGGAGTCCGCGTAGACATCGGGCACCCGATCCGCAGCCCGCGCCGCGACGAAGTAGGACGACACGCAAGAATGGCGCACTTCCCAATCGCTCGAGGGCACGGACGAGTAGCCAGGCTGCGTGGGGTCGACCATGAACACCGCGAGCCGCGCGAGCTGGACGATGGCGGCGATCGTCGCCACTGCGGCAATGATCTTGAGCCCACGCGAACCGGCGGCCGCGTCGATCGCGACGATCGGGCGCGTTCGACATGCCCATGTGATGAGTCCGGCAACGAGGGCGCCGACCACCAGCGCGGCGGGCACCGACGCCGTGAGTCCGGCCGCAATCGTCAACGCAAAAATTCCACCGGCGACGCCGATGGAACTCGCGACGAGGGTGCGCATGACACCACGATTCGAAGATTCAGTGGGGAGTGTGTTCAGCGTAGTAGCACCGTCTTGGCACGCACGTGCTGCGCGCCGTGGGCGGCCGGCAACTCGAGTTGCACGAAGTACACACCGTTTGGCAGGACCCGGTCCGCGTCGTCGCGGCCGTTCCACACCAGCGCGCGACTTCCCGCGGCCTCCGCGCCGCGCCGCAGCGTACGTACCCGCCGCCCCGTCGCATCGACAATCGTCACGGCCACCGTTGCCGGGCTCGAAAGCGCATAGCGAATCGTCGTCTCGCCGCGCATCGGATTCGGCGCCACGCTCAGGCTGCGCGTCCAATTCGCTTCATCGCCCGCAACATCCGTGGCGCTCAAATACGCCAATGCCGCCGGCGCGTTCAAAATCCCCCAGCCCAGCAAATTATCCGGACTCCCCGCCTGGCTCGCCGTCAAACGCATCGCATCGCGAATCTGCATCGGCGTCGCCGCGGGCCGCGCCGAGACCAGCAATGCCGCAACGCCGGCCGCCAACGGACATGAGAGCGAGGTCCCGGATGCGGTGCGATAGTCGGTCGTACCGGTCGTGCTCGCACACCGCACCCGCACTCCGCACGCATCGATGTCGGGCTTGATACGCCCCAGGCCATCGGTCGTCGGCCCGACCGAACTGAAACTGGCGCGCACGCCCAGCGTATCGACCGCGCCCACTGCAATCACACTGTCGCCGTCCGCGGGACCGATCAACGTGTTGTGAAGGGTGTTGAGCCCTTGGTTGCCCGCCGAGTTGACGACCACGATGCCGCGCCCGACGGCCAGGTCGGCGGCGCGCGTAATCACCGTCGTATTGCCGTCCATGTTTTCCCAAGTGAAACTCGGGAAGGGCACGTCGAAGTCGAGATAGCCGAGCGACGTCGATGCGACATCGATGCCGATACTGTCGGCCCACTCGATGGCGGCGACCCAATTGTCTTCTTCGAGCGGCGTTTCACTCGCATCGTCTTCGGTGCGCGCCAGCACGAAATGCGCTCCGAAGGCGGCGCCAATGAGGTTGCCGGGCGCCCAGCCGGCGAGTGCCGAGAGGGTCAGGATGCCGTGCGCACCAAAGCTCGACGGGGCGCTGACCGGTGGCGCCGGATCGGCGTCGCCATCCACGAAGTCATGGGCGGCGACGATGGTCACCGGCAAGAGCGACTCATGGGCCAGGAGCCGGTAGCCGTTGTCGAAATGCCCCACGAGGACATTCTGTCCGGTGATCCCCTGCGCATGCAGAGTCGTGACACCGATCTGTTGCAATTGTTTGAAGGATGGACCGTAGTCGATGGAGCCGGAAGGCTTGCGAGCGGGAGTGGGCTTTTCCGGTGCGACAACACCTGGAGTTTCCTCGGCGCGGCGGCGGCGAAAGCGAGCCAGGGGTTCGATGGCGCGCACACCAGGCAACAGAGCGATCGTGGCGATTTCCGCTGCCGTTGCCTCGACACTGATCCGATTCAGCCATTTCGAGCGCTGGCGAACCTTGGCGCCGGTCCGCTCTACGGCCGACACATACGATTCATCGAGTGGCAGATCACCGGCATCCAGAAGCGCCTTCTCCAGTCGGACCTTGCGGCGGCGCTGCAGGCTGCGCTCGGAAACGAGATCGCCGGGCGGCGATGCCTTCCAAGCCTCGTGCACGCCTTTGTCGGCGAACACGACCCACACGGGCAAAGTGACATTGTTGGGTAGGGTCGCGAATTGAGCCGCAACCCGGGGATCGACCCCGGCACGCTCTTGCGCGGCGCCGAAAGCCCACGCCGGAACCAGGGCCGCAATCCAGATGCCGAACGCCAATGCCTTCATCGCCGGACCTCCGTCTGGCGATTCTAGCACTCAACGCCGGTTCGGGGGCTGTTGAGCCGGCTCCGGCGATTGCCGCGACGCTTGGGGGCTCGCCTTGGTGCCTTCGTGCTCCGGCGTGTCTCTGGCGCCGGCATCCACCGGCTCACCGGCTTCCGGCGCTTGGAGAACGTAGCCGCTGCCGCGCATCGTCTGCAGAACCTTGGTGTCGAAATCGCCGTCGATCTTGCGGCGCAGACGCGCCACGTGTACGTCGATGACATTCGACAGCGGATCGAAGTCCTGTTCCCAAACGTGTTCGGCAAGCATCGTGCGTGACACGACCCGCCCGGCGTTGCGCATCAGATACTCGAGGACGGCATATTCGCGATTCGTCAACTCGATGCGCTGGCCGCGCCGCGTGACCCGATGCCGCAGGCTATCGAGTTCCAGATCATCGACCCGCATCACCGTCGCCACCAAGCTGCCGCGCCGCCGCAACAGCGCCCGGACCCGCGCTAGCAGTTCGTCGAAGCTGAACGGCTTGGTGAGATAGTCGTCGGCACCTGCATCAAAGCCGGTGATCTTGTCGACGAGTTCGTCGCGTACCGTCAGCATTAGGATCGGAATCGTAATTCCGTCGGCACGCAGCGCCTGAAGCACATCGATACCGCTGCGTTTCGGCAAGCGCCAATCGAGAATGATGAGGTCGTACTCGCCACTGCCGGCGGCAAAAATCGCTTCGTCGCCATCGGCGGCGGTATCGACGGCGAACTGTTCTTCGCGCAGACCGCGGCGGATGAAGCTCGCGACCTGAGCGTCGTCTTCCACGACTAGAATGCGCATGGTTCTCCTAACCGCAGGATTGCGAAGATTGCCGTCATACAACATCTCCGGGGGGAATGCCCGAACCCGCCAGCGTCGCCTCGATGGCCGCCACGACCTTCGCGGTGCTGAACGGCTTGATCAAGCGCGGGTGGCCGTCCAGTTCTGCATGCCAGGAGTCGGGAGTGCCTTCCGGTGGCACGGCGGTCACGAAGATGATCGGCGTTTTCCCGAGTTCCGGGTCGGCGCCGAGAACCGCTGCCATTTCCCTGCCGGTCATCCCGGGCATAACCACGTCGAGCAAGATCAGATCCGGATTGAACTCCGGGACGGCAGCGAGACCTGCCGCGCCTGAATTTTCGATTCGCACCTCGTAGCCTGCCTCGTCCTGGAGGTTGAGACGAAACAGGCGCGTCAAAACGACCTCGTCATCGACAAGCAGAATGCGCCTCGGACGCGCCGGCGTTCCTGGTGCTGCATCGTGCGGCATCATGCGAGCCTTTCCATTGGGAAGAGAAGCGAGACCGTAGCGCCCCGCCCCTCGCGATTGCGAACCCGGATGAGACCGCCGTGCATGTCGACGATCTTCTTGATGACCGTGAGCCCCAGTCCGGTGCCCTGTCCCGTCGGTTTGGTGGTGAAGAACGGATCGAAGATTTTCGTCAGAAACTCTTCCGGAATGCCGGGACCGGTGTCTTCGATCTCGACGGCGATGACGGATTGGCTGCCGAGACTCGAGCCGGGGTCTTTCTCGCCGCCCGCCACTTCACCGAGCCGCTTGACGCCGGTCGTGACCGTGAGCGTGCCGCCGTGTTCCATCACTTCCATGGCATTCTGAAAGACATTCAAGAACACCTGCTCCATCCGGCTGGTGTCCAACGGCATGCGCGGCAGGTTCCCGGCCAGCCGTTTCTCGACGGTGATCGAGCGCTTCGCGAGGTCGCGATCAAGAAGACCGAGCGCGCTGTCGACGATCGGGTTGAGCTGAGCCTGCTCGCGATGAATGAGGCTCGGAGCGGAAAAATCGAGCATGCTGTGAATGACGCGCGTGGCTCGCTTGACGGCCGCATCCATGTCATCCAACACCTGCACGGCCTCGTGAGCGCCCTCGGGAAGATGTTTGCGGAGGTATTCGACCCCCATGACGATGACCGTCAGCGGGTTCTTCACCTCGTGGGCGACTCCCGCGGCCAAGCGCCCGATGGATTCCATCTTCGCGACCTGGATGAGTTGATGCTGGGCCGCCTGCAGCGCCTTGTGGGACTCCTGCAACGCCTCCAGGGCGCGCAGCAGTTCCGCCTCGCGCTTCTCGAGCGTGTCTTCGATGATGACGCGGTAGTTTTGCTCGCTGCGGCGGAGAACCTGCTCCGCGAGCTGTGTTTCGGTCTCCGCAAGCCGCTTGGCGATGGCGTTGCGGATCGCATCCGGAAGGCGCGCCAGATTGCTCTTCAGAACGTAGTCGTCGGCGCCCTCGCGCATGCAATCCAGGGCGATGCGCTCCATCGCGGTCCCGGTCACGAGAATGAACGGGGTAATCAGGTGGCGATCGCGCAAGGCGTGTAGCGCGTCCATCGCGGTGAACTCCGGCGGGAGGCCGGCGGCCAAGATCACATCCGGCGCAAAATCGACGAGCGCGGCCTGAAAATCGGCCATGGTCCATACCCGGCGCGATTCGTAGCCGAAATTGACCCGCTTCAGCTCGGTCTCGATGAATCGCGCTTCGGCCGCCAGGTTCTCGAGAACCAGGATCCGTGAAACTTGGTTTTTCAAGGCGGCTGTTCTGATCATCGAGGTCCCTGTGATCTGCGGCCGGACGGCGCTTCCAAAAACGCCCCCGCCTCACGTGCTGTGATTGTGCCGTCGCGGCTTTTCAGCTTGGACCGCGGCCGGGTTGCGAAACGGTTTCCATGACTTCGCCCACGAGTTTTGGATCGTTGGCGTTCATCGCCAAGTCACCAAGTGACAAGATTCCTGCGAGACGCTTGTCGGTGTCGAGGATCACCAGGCGCCGGAGCTGTTTGTCGGACATGATCTTGGCCGCGACCTTCACGTCGTCGTCCTCGTGGCAGTACGAAACGTTTGGCGACATGACTTCGTTGACCTGCGTCGTCTCGGGATTGCGGCCCTCGGCAACGGCCCGCACCGTGATGTCACGATCGGTGATCATCCCGACGACCCGGCCGTCTTCGCAAACGGGCATCGGGCCCACGTCGAAGAGACGCATTTTCTGCGCTGCTTCACGCAGGCTCTGAGATGGCGCGACGAACTCGACTTTTCGCGTCATGACCTCACTGAGCTTCACGGCCACTCCTTTTTCGACGGGGTCTCGCAGACCCAGGTTAGTCAATTTGCAGTGACGCCCGCATGACGCAGACATGACAGAGTCGTCACGCTGTTCCAGGCAGGGCGCCGGGATTCCCGTTCACCGCCTGGGCTTCAAGTCATTATTGCCCGCCTGCGACTGATAGGCCACGCGGCAGGAATATCCGAGGTTGCCCACGTGCAACGTAGTGACCCACACCTTGGCGTAGTGGTTGTCGGCGGTGAACACTGCATAAACATGGCCGGTCAAGACTTCGACCGAATGCGATGCGTCCGGGTACGACCCCGAGCCGAGCGGTGCCCGGTCGATTTCGTCCCAAGAGGTCACGTAGCCCACGTCCTGGACCCGCGTTCCGCCCTGGCCGACCAGCCCGGGGCGATCCCCGGCGCCGGCGTTGAAGGACTGACAGAGCAAGTCGGCGCCAGTCGCGCTGGCCGACGTCGAAGGCGGATCCGTATCGACCAAGATGAACCGCTCATTGCCGGGGCCATTCGTCAGGTCGAGAAGGGTCGACTCCTGGCGCGGCGTGTCCGTCACCACGTCGCTCGGGCGAGAAATCTTGGCGCCGCCATCCTTGAAGGCGACGACCAGAAAACTGTACGTCGTGCCGTCCGTGAGGCCGGTCACGGTCTTGCTGAAGACACCCGCATCCTGCGTCGAGCTCAGCGTGGTGACCGCCGTCGTGCCGAACGCCACCGGGATCGTCTCGCCGGGGACCGGCGACTGACTGCCCGCCGCCTGATAGATTTGAAAGCCTTCACGATCTTCGCCGTAGTTGCTGCCACGCCAGGTGAGCGTGACCGCACCGCTGCCGGTCACCGAAGTAAGGCCGAGCGGTGGCGCCAGGTCCTTGGGCTGAACGGTGCCGGGGCTCGTGATGCTGTCGCACCCCGCGGTCAGAGCGGCGAGCAGTCCCCCAAGCATGAAAATTTGTTTCGAACGCATGTGCTTCTCCTTGGTGGATCTACTGCTTGCAGGGTCTTGGGCGCTGCCTTCGGCGCCACTCCCCTCAGTGATAAAACGTCCAGCCGATGGTGATCTTGGCGTCCGGGATGTCGTTCAAGCTGAACTTGGCTTCGACGAAGAACCGGTCGCCGTTGTAGAGGCCGCGCTCGATACCGCCGAGCGCATTGACGCCGACATCGGAGTTCCAGTCGTTGTTGTTGTGGTTACCGTCGAAGCGTGCGAAATTGGCGCCCAGCCCGCCGCCCAGGTAGGGTGTCCACGTCGACCAGTCGGAGCGAAAGCGATATGCGGCTTCAGCATTGACCGTCGCGAGTGTCAGGTTGTCGCCGAATCCCATTTCGAAGTTCGGCTGAAAGCGCACATGCTGTGCGAAGTTTCCGAAGTCGAGATGGGCTCCGAAGTGGAACTGGTCGGGATTGATCGACAACCCGAGCCGTGGCCCCCAGCCGCGGAAGCCGACATCGGTGTTCGGATCGGCGCGCACTATAGTAGGTGCGAGCGCTAGCGCGAGCACCAGCGCCGAGAGCATGCCGATGACCCCGGCGCGCACGTCGCGCCCTGCATGTCCTTTTTGCATGTTCGCCCTCCTTCAGAGTGAATGCGTGATGGGCGAGCGGCCGAAGCGCGGGCGCTTGGAATGAGCCCGCAGAACGAGGCCGGCAAGTACTGCGCTCAGGCTGAGGAGCGCGAGTGCTGCAAACGGGCTGGCGGTTGCCGGCAGTTGATTGCTTGCGTCGCGCTGCTCGTCCGCCTTCGCGTAGGAGTCGCCAGGCACCGTGTTGCTGGCCTGGCTGCCGGCCTTGTTTTGCTGCGCGTCGTAGGTCGTCATCGACGGATCCGGGACGACGTTGACAAACGTCACCAATTGCCGGCCCGTTTGATCGTCGACTTTGTGGGTGACTTCGATCTGCGATCCGACCTCGAGTCCGTCGTACCGGACGCGGTCGAGCGCCGAGTCCAGCTTGAACATCATCCGGCCGGTCGCGGTATCGACGACCAACGAATCGCTGCCCGCAACGACCACGGTGCCGGTGACGGTTTTCTTGCCGTAGTCCTGCGCCAAGACCGGCGACGCGATGAGAACGGTGGCGGTGGCGAGCAGCGCAAGAAGGAGACGCTTCATGGATGGTCCTTTTTTGTTGGCGAAGAGGCAAGGGCGCGGCGAAGTGCCCCGCTTCAATTTTTTCCCGTGACCCCCGAGGTGGTTCGGAGTCGCGTGCTGAACATAGCGGCTGGACATGACGCCGCAATGACGCGCGCATGACACTCGCGTCATGCAAACAAACACCCTCGGAATTCGGCCGGCGGGTTCAGCGAACCGGTTCGAATTCGAGGGTGCCTGTCGAGAATCAGCTCTTTGCGTGTCAGTTCCTATAGATCTGCTTCATCTGACCCCAGGTCGTGGCCACAACGGCGGTCGTGCCGCATTCCGGGATGGAGATACTGTTCTGGTCCATCGTCACGGTGCCGTAGCGTGCCAGGAGCCGGCCGGAAACGGTCGCGCCTGCTTCGACACGGATGTTGTCGAGTCCGATGAGATTGCCGACGAACTGCGAGCCGGGGCCCAGAATCGCGGTGCAACCGACCACCCAGGAGACATTGCAGTCCTTGGCGCCGCCGCCCATGACGACGATGGAATTTGCGGCGGTGCGCAGGGTGCCGACGACAAAGATCACAAACGTTGCATCGGGGTTGCCACCGGCGTCGAGAACCAGGATTCCCGTCAAATCGGCGGACGACACGGAGCAGTAGAACCCGGGCGTCAGCGTCCGGCCGCCCAGATCTTGGCCGGTCAATTCGTCGGTGCACGGGCCGATCTGGCCGTCGTGCACGACTTGCACTTCGACCAACGCTTGCTCGGCAGCGCTGTCGCCAAAATGCATCGTGCCGTGCGTCAGAGTGCCGGGCGGGAAACCGTTGATGGCGCTACCCGTGCCGACGCCGATATGGCCGGAGATGGAGGTCGCGCCATTGTTGTCGATCGCGCCGCTACTTAGCACCGCAAAGTTGGCGGCAGTCCCCAGCGTCGGCTGGGCGAACGCCGGGGTCGGGCCGTACAGAAACGTGGCCAGAACGGCGCACGTGAGAAAACTGAAATATCGCTGCTTCATTTGAGAACCACCTGATTCGATTTGTTGCCAACGCGTTCGATTTTGCGGCGTCGAACTCGCTCGATGGAATGCTTGGCTGACAGTCTGTCAACGAGGCCTATTCTGCGTCTTGAGCAGTGACGGGACGATGAACCGCGCGTTACAAGCTGTTCACCGCTCGAGATGTGGGAGCGAATCGCACTCCACCACCAGGGGCGGCTCCCGGCCGCCGCGAGGGTGGTAAGACCCGGGCGGCCGGAGTGAAGGCAAGGCGGGTGAGGGGGGAACGTACCGGCTCGGCGATTGGGCGGATGCGTGGGTGCGTTGACGAGCTGTTCCCCGCCCGGAAGCCCAGGCACGCGCCCCCCCAGAAATCGTTGTTATTCCTCGGTGATGCGGCATCGTCATCTGGTGCACCATTCACACGCGCACACTGTACGCGCCGCCGATGAAGAACCGATGAAACCCGCATGACACAATGTTCAGCCGCACCCGCACCACCCTCCGGTTGCGGCAGCGCCTCCGACCCATTAGAGTGCCCGGCATGCTGTGGTCACGTGGTTTCGCCATCGTCGGCGCGTTGGTTCTCGGGTGCGCCATTTTCACCACCGGTGAGTGGTGGTCGCGCGGCATCTTCTTCGGCAATGCGCCGGACGAGAAGGAGCACTACGCGATGGTGGAGTACGTGGCCAAGCATGGCCGCTTGCCCCACTACGGCGAACCCAACTTCACGGTTTGGCTGATGAAAACGGGCAACCGCCTGTATGCGGCGGATCCCAAGAATCTGCGCGGTATCTTCCAGTTGCAGAACAATCCGACCCGCACCGAACTGCGGCAAACGTATCTCTTCGTACCCCAGTTGCCCTACTTCCTGAACGGCTGGTTCTGCCGCTTGCAGGGTGGCGCTACACCTGCAAGGGCGCGCGCCTTCAACTCGCTGTGCGTCGCCGGCGCGGCGGTCTTGGTCTTCTTGGCGGGATTGGCGCTCTGGCCGGCGCGGCGCCTCGCGGCCTGGGTCGCCGGCGCGTGCGTCGGGCTGTGGCCGCAGCTCTGTTTCGTGGGCGCCTACGTCAACGACGATGGGCTCGCGCTCTTGAGCGTCGGCGGCCTCGTCGCGGCGTGCGCCTGGTGTCAGCGCGGCCCGTTCGCGCGGCGGCGCGCCGTCGGACTCGGAGTCGCCCTCGGCCTGTTGGGATCGTGCAAACCGTACGTCTTCGCGTTCTTGCCGTTGTTCGTATTGTGGTTCTGGCGCTGGAGCCGGAGTGAGAGTCGGAGCGAATTCCGCACCCCACATTTCTGGCGCCGGGCCGGGCTCGCGGCGGCAATCGCCATCGCTATCGCCGGCCCGTGGTTCGTGCGCAATGCGGTCTTATACGGCGATCCGACCGGGCATCGCTTTCTCGAGGCCAAAATGCGCGAGTTCGTGGCGATGTTGCCGCAAGATGTCGTGAACGGCACGACCTTGCTTTTTCTCAAGCCCGCCAAGGCGCGCGTCGACCCGCACATTTTCTTCGGACCGTGGTTGCAGCACTCTTTCGACAGCTTCTGGGCGCGCTTTGGCTGGATGGATTCGAACCCGACGCAGCCACTGGCCAAAATCGCTCGCGCCGTTCTCGCGCTAGGCTTGGTCTTGTCGATCCGCCGCCGCACGCTCGCGGCGTGGTGGAACGTGCCCGGCCTGTTTGGCTTGCCGGCGCTGGCGTTGCTGCTCTTGGGCTCGATGGCGAATTCGTACTTCGTCGACTCGCAACCCCAAGGCCGCTATTTGCTCCCGGCAGCCCCGGGACTCTTGCTGCAAATCACCGGCGGGTTCGCAACGCTGCCGCCGCGGATAGTATCCGGCGTACTGCTGCTATTGCTGTTGGCTTTCTTTATCGCCAACAACGTGCTGTGCCGGGTGACGGTCGTGCATTGAAGTTGCGCGCACGGCGGCCGTGCGCGCGACTATTGCGCGCGAACCAAGCGCCGCGTGAAGTGCTTGCCGCCCGACTCGTAGCGCACGAAGTACACACCCTTCGCCGCCGGGCCGTTCGGGGTCATCCCCGACCACGTGGCGCGGTAACGTCCCGCCGGCATCGTGCGGTTCACGAGCGGCGCGACTTCACGGCCGCGCACGTCGATCACACTGAGCCGCACCTGCGCCTCGCGCGGCAACTGGAATTCGACCTCGGCCGATCCCGGGGTCGGATTCGGGTGCACCTGTCCCAACGCGAATTGCGTCACCGGTCCGGATTCGTCGACGGACGTCACCGGTTCGGCGATCCGGAAAGCCGCGTCACTGACATCAGTGCCCGTGTTGCAGCCCGCATCGCGTGCCGCGACTTTGATAAACGCGGTCGCGGTCGGAAACGACGGACCCGTGATCGTCCAAACAAACGAGCCCGTATTCGGAACCGCGTTGGCCAACAACTCCGGAAACGTCAGGCCGCCGTCGCGCGACAGGGAAATATCGACGCTCGTGACCGCAACGTCGTCGCTGGCGTTGTACTGCACCGTCAACTGCGCGCCCTCGGTCACGACCTCGCCACCGTTGGGCGCCACGACCGTGACGCTGGGCGGTACGAAGTCGTCATCGTTCGAGATCGTCCCGGTAGCGGTGAACGTCCCCAGCACCGCACCCGACGGCGACGACAGCGTCACCGTGAAGCCTTCGTTCGGTTCACCGCACGTGTCGCCGTTCAACACCACGGTGATCGTCCCCGAAGGATCCTTCGCCGGGATCGTGAGCGTGCCGCTCGCCGCCTGATAGTCGTTGTCGGCGAGCGTCGCAGTACCGTCCGACGTCTGGTACTGCACAGTCACCACCTGCGCGGTGGGATTCGACAGTGCGACTGTAAATACAAGGTTGGCCGTCCCGGCATCGCCTTCGGCGATCGAGGCGCCGCCGATCGACACCGTCGGCACCGCGTCGTCATTGAGGATCGTGCCGGTGCCTTGCAGCGTTCCCGCTTGAGCGCCGGCCAGATTCGACAGATCGACTTGGAATAACTCGTCGCTTTCCTGGGTCGCATCACCGTTCACGAGGACCGTGACGGGCTGCGACACCACGCCCGGCGCGAACGACACCGATCCCGTCGCCATCGCGAAGTCGTTGTTGGCCAGCGTCGCCGTGCCTTCAGTCGTCCCAAAGTCAGCCGATGCCGGCAGCCCGCTCGGTTCCGACAGCGACACCGTGAACCCGAAGGCCGTGGTGCCAACGTTGCCTTCCGATACAGCGATGCTGTCGATCGACATCACGGGCGGCACGTCGTCGTTGAGGATCGTCCCCGTCGAGACCGTGTTGCCGAGCGTTCCGCCGCCCGGCGACGAAAGGGTCACCGTGAACGTTTCGCCGCCTTCAAATTTCGTATCACCGACCACGTTCACCGTCGCACTGCCCGCCACGAGGCCCGCGTTGATGGTCACCGTACCGCTTGCCGCTTGATAGTCATTGTCGGCAAGCGTCGCCGAGCCATCCGCCGCCTGGAAGTTGGCCGTAACCGTGCTCGAGCTCGGATTCGAAAGCGACACGTTGAACACGAACGGTGTCGTGCCGGCATTGCTCTCCGCACTGCTGACCGTCGCCACGATGTCGATGACCGGCTGGCTGTCGTCGTTGACGATCGTACCCGTCGACGCCACCGTAGCGCCCAGCGTCGCGTTCGTAGCCGACGTCAGAGTGACCGCGAAAGTCTCGTTCGGCTCGAATTTATTGTCCCCATTCACCGCAACGCTGATCACCCCCGAAGTGCCGCTGATCGGGATAATAATCGTATTCGTGTCCGCCACGTAGTCGTTGTCGGCGGTCGTCGCGCTGCCATCGCTCGTCTGGTAGCCGATCGTCACGGCCGACGTCGCCGGCGACGTCAGGTTCACGGTGAAATTGAACGCGGTCGTGAGTGCATTGCCTTCCGCCAGGCTCGGACCGGGTGCAATCGTCGCGACCGGCGTTCCACCCACGACATGCAGCACCGCGGCCGCCGCCGTTTGGCCGTCCGGATTCGTCACGGTCAGCGTGTATTTCTCGGCGCCGACGTTAGCCGTCGCCGCCGCCGCATTCAGCACGAGATTGATCGTCGTCGGATTCACATAGGTCGCCGACACGACAGTCGGCGGCGTGCCCGTCGCAGCGCCGTTCGAAGCCGCCACCGACAAGTGACTGAAAGCCGGGACGCCGGCCAAATTCGCCCCCGGATCGAAGTAACCCGAACCCGCAACCGCGACGCCCGTCAGAGTCACGTTGACCGGGTTTTGACCCGCGGTGACATCCGGAATGGAACTGGGAGTCGCCGGCAGCGGCGCAATGAGCTTCGCGACCCGCACTCCGTACGAGTTCGCGGCATTGCAGAACATCTGCACCGTCCACATCGTCATGTCGTCGAGCGGATCGACGCTGGTGTACGAATAGTCGCCCCAGCGCCGGCCGCTGCCGCCGCCTGGATCACTCGGCGGGTTATACGCGGTCGCGCTCGCCGTATAGAGGACCGGCGTCTGCGTCGTACCGAGCCCGTCGCCGGCGAGCCGGCCGACGGTGGCCGAGTTGGCGCGCTCGTTCGAGCCGGCAGTGCTGAACCCGAGCGCCGCGTGCCCTTGGCCCGACACCACGACCGACGGAATCCAGTAATTGCGCTCGGTCGTCAAGTTGGTGCCGGTCGCCGTGAAGACCGTTCCCGACTGCACGATGGTCGGCGTGCCCGACGTCGGCGGCACGTTCAATTCGTACCAGCGCGAGCCATCGCGCGTCAGGGTGCCCGACGCAACGCCGGTGTTGTTGACGGCGATGTTATGCGCTGTCCATAGCCGCCCATTGCGAATATGCGCCGCGAACAAACGGTCGTCGAGTGAACTCAGCCGGCCGTTGTTGCCGCCGGCGTTGCCAAGGTGTTGAACCAAAATCGGGAACTGCGTCGTCGGAACCGTAATCGGAATATTGGCCGACACGGTGGGCGTACCACCCGGCGTCGCGATGCGGCGCATGATAAGCGTCCCGAAGGTCGCGTTGTCGACGCCGATGAAGAAGCCCTCGTTCGAAGTTGGATCGAAGTTGTCGACACCCTGCGGCGTGTAAGGCCCGACGGCCGAAGCGTTCGCCACCAAGCCGCGAAACACCGTCAAGATCAAAGGCCCCGCGCCTAGAACCGAGCTCTTGCGAATCACATAACCATCGGAACTGTTGTACGTCTGTGACGGCGAGCCGCAGAAATTGTTCGTGCCGATGTACAACGCGTTGGCGTCCACTCCCATCGTTGGATAGTCCGCCAAGCAAGTATTCGAAATAGCCGGCGGCGTCGTCGCAATATCAATAAAAAAGAACGTGAAGACGGTGGTGAGAGAGATCGTGCCATTGCTGGCAGCGTCACTGACGGCCAGCAAAATCCGATTCGGCGTCGAAACGTTGATAATCGCCAGGATCCAACGGCCCGATAGCCGGTCGTAGCGAATGCGCGGATCGCTGGTAATCGAACCGTTGCGGACCGAGGCAAAGAACACGTCGGGGTCGGCGTTCAGCACCGCGTCGGCGACACCGGTCGTCTTGTTGAAGGTCACGAGCCGGCCGTTCACGAACACGACGAACTGGCTCGGTCCCACTGCTCCCATGCAGTCCGGCGGAAACGATAACGTCGGATTGATGCCCGAGAGCGTGGCGGCGGTGAAATTGACGCCGACGGTTTGCGGGCTCTCGGTGTGGTTGCCCGGCGCCACTTTCGAATCCGGCGCGAGTTCGGGCCTGTGCGCGGCACGCGGCGACGCGGGGTTCTGCGGCAAGCCCCGGCGGTCCGGCTGCTCGATCTCCTCTTCCATGTCGCGTTCCGGCTGGCCGATTGCGTCGAACGCCGACTGATGGAACATCAGCAACTGGACGGACTGCGGCACACCAAGTTCGCCAGTGGATGTCGCAGAGACGACGGCAGGCGCGTCTTCCGCGGAGAGCAACGGGGCGCTCGTAATGACGAGAACGCCGAGCAGGAGCAGGGCTGACAAGCCAATGCGTCGCTTCATGGCAACGATGTCCCCCGGAGTTGAATTTTGAGGCGCTCGATCTCGGGAAAATCTGGTTTCGAGACAAATTGGCGCTCGCCTGCCCCGTGCCGATTCGGCCCGAGGCCGCATCGATCGGAGCCCCACCAGACACGGCCTGCAGGAGAGGCGCGTCTCTTCGACGGGGGATTTCTCGCAAAGGCGTTGCAGTGATTCTACTGGACCGCCGCCGCGCGTGGGGGCCGAAAATGGCTGTGACGGCGGAAAAAAACCGGTTCTTCAGGCTCGCCCGCGCTCGTTCCCGCGCTTGAAGTTGCGAGTGGCCCGCGCCAGAAGAAGCTGGAGGGCGGCGGCCGCGTTGACGGCGGCCGCTCTCTCCAAGAACTTCGCGGCCTCGGTGCCCGCGAGCGTCGTCACCACGCGGCCGCGCCATGAAATCAAGACCTTGCCGCCGGCGGCGGCGCGGTACGTGAACTCAGGCATAGCGATCCGGGTCGAGGAGCGTGAGCGGGATCGAGGGCGGCTCGCCGGACAGGAGTTCGGAGACGAGCTTGCCCGTAATGGGGCCAAGCGAGAGGCCGACCATGGCATGCCCGGCGGCGACGGTGAGGTTGTCGTAGAGCTTGGTGCGGCCCAGGTACGGCAGGCCATCGGGCGACAGCGGCCGGAAGCCGAACCAGACCGGTACGCCGCGGACGTCCTCGGGGGTGAAATCCGGGTAATAACGCGCCATCGACTTCAAGATGCCGCGCACCCGGTTGTCGTCGACGCCTTGGCGCAATCCCGCAAGTTCCATCGTGCCGCCAATGCGCACGCCCTCCCCCATCGGCGTCACCGCCACGCGGCCTTCCACCAAGATCGCCGCGATGTTCGGCCGGCGCGGTGTTTTCTCGATCGTCATGCTGTAGCCCTTGCCCGGTTGCATCGGGATGCGGACTCGCAGGCCGCGCGTCATGCCATCCGACCACACCCCGGCGCAAAGCGCGAATTCGTCGGCGGTGCGCGGGCCCTGCGAGGTTTCGACGGCGTCGATGCGCCGGCCGCTCGTACGCCAGCCCTGCACGTCGGCCTGCCACACGAATTCGGCGCCAGCATCGGCGACCCATTGTTGCAACGAACGCATGAAACGCCCGGGCGTCAGTGTTGCATCTTCCGGGAAGTGCACCGCGCCGACGATATCCATCCGCATCGCGGGATCGAGTTGAGCCGTCTCGGTGGCATTCAAGACTCGTGCTTCCATGCCGAGTGCGTGCGCCTGCACGGCGGCTTTCACTTCTTCCTCGAGCCCGTGCGCCGTGTTGCAAAGCATCAGGATGCCGGTGCGGCGCAAACCAAACGTATCGCCATGCGCGGCGACGAAGTCTTCGTAGCAGGCTCTGCTGGCACGCCCGAGATCGCGCAAGAGAGGCGCCGCCGCGCGCACGCGCTCCGGTGTCGCAGCGCGGTGGAAGTTCCAGCCCCAACGCACGAGGTCGAGATCGGCGCGCGGATGCACATAGAACGGGCTCTCGGGGCTGCGCATCCAGCGCAGTCCCTTCTGCACCATGCCGGGTGAAGCGAGCGGCACGAAATGGCTCGGCGTGATCATGCCGATGTTGCCGTACGAAGTCCCATCGCGATCCGGCCCCGAGCGGTCGACGATGGTGACGCGGTGTCCCTTGCGAAGTGCGTAGTAGGCGGTGCTGAGTCCCACGACTCCGGCGCCAACCACCAGAACATGCCGCCCCATGAATCCCCCATCGGTCCGAACCGCCCAACCCCCCGCCACGCGCTCGGGATATCTACCGATGCACTCGGACCGCGTCAAGCGTCGGGCTCCGGCGGCCGCCGCGTTCACCCCCTCGCCCCAGCCTTACGCGTCGCGGCCCAGCGCGCTGCAACCGACTGGGCCCGCCTCTGTCCACCGCCCACCGCGAGCGCCAGCCGTTCGCAACGGCGCCCGTCGCGTCCCACGTCGCCCGCCGCGTCCCCAACGGCGCCAGCCGCCCCGCACGGCGCCCGCCGGCCCCGCAACGCGCCGCGCCACACCCGGGCCCGCGCCCCGGGTGGCCTCCCGTTCCGCCACCCCAGGGCCCGACCCGACCCGCACCCGACCCGCGCCTGCCGCGCCTGCCGCGCTGCCCCCCCTGCCCCCCGCCCCTTGACACCCAGCCAAACAGTAACTATCGTAGATACTGTTATGGGATCCAGCACTCGATTCTCGGTCGCAGTCCACGTCATGACCGCCCTCGCGTATCACGATGGCGAGTCGATGAGTTCGTCGCTGCTGGCGCGCAGCGTGCAGACGAACCCGGTTGTGATCCGGCGGCTGCTCGGCCGTTTGGGAAAGGCCGGGCTGGTGCGCGCGCATCCCGGCAAGGCCGGTGGCGCCGAACTCGCGCGCCGGCCGGAGTCGATCACGCTCATGGACATTTTCCGCGCGGTCGAGGGCGGCAGCCCGTTTTCGATCCCGGACAAGCCGGCCAACAAGTCCTGCGCGGTGAGTTGCCGCATGAAACGCGTCTTGGCGTCGGTATTGTCGGAAACCGAGAAAGCCATGGCAGCGTCGCTCGAAAAGGTGCGGCTTTCGGACTTGGCGAGTGAGATCCGCGCCTCCGACCCTGGCTAGCGTTTCTGAAACTCATTGGTAACCGTGACTATTACAGTTTTGGACGGCCCGCACGAACGCGCGCCGTCGTGGCAGCCCGGACCTTCGAGGAGAACGATGATTACCGCTGCGAGCTTGCACTCGGAATACAAACTCGGCCCGCTCAGCCTGCCGAATCGTCTCGTGATGGCACCGATGACGCGTAACCGCGCCGGCGCCGGCCATGTGCCGACCGATCTCGTGAAGACTTACTACGAGCAGCGCGCTTCGGCCGGGCTCATCATCACGGAGGCGAGCCAAGTCGCACCGGAGGGTGTCGGCTACCCGAACACGCCCGGGGTCTACAGCCGCGAGCAAGTCGCCGGCTGGCAGAGCGTCACCGAGGCCGTGCATCGCGCCGGTGGGCGCATTTTTCTGCAGCTTTGGCACGTAGGGCGCATTTCGCATCCACTCTTTCAGCCGCAGGGCGCACTACCGGTCGCGCCTTCGGCCATCGCTCCAGTGGGCGAGTCGTATACGCCGGAAGGCCTGAAGCCTTTCATGACACCGCGCGCCCTCGAGACCCGCGAGATTGCCGGCATCGTCGGGCAATTCCGGCGCGGCGCCGAGAATGCCAAGGAAGCCGGCTTCGACGGTGTCGAGCTGCACGGCGCCAACGGCTACTTGGTGGATCAGTTCCTGCGCGACGGCACGAATCGCCGAACCGACGGTTACGGCGGCTCGGTCGAGAATCGCAGCCGGTTCTTGCTCGAAGTCACGAGCGCGATCATCGACGTGTGGGGACCGGACCGCGTCGGCGTGCGCCTGTCGCCCAGTGGCACGTTCAACGACATGAAGGATTCGAATCCACTCACCACCTTCAGCCACGCCGTGCGTGAGCTCGATCGTCTCGGGATCGCGGCGCTGCATTTGGTCGAAGGCAACGAAGCCGACGTCCGTCACGGCGGCACGATCGTTCCGACGTCGCAACTGCGGCCGCTGTTCCATCGCACGCTGATCGTCAACGGCGGCTACGACGCCGCCCGCGCCGAGTCGGTCGTCCAAGAAGGCCGCGCCGATCTCGTGTCGTTTGCACGTCCGTTCCTCGCCAATCCCGATCTGCCGCGCCGCTTCAAGATCAGCGCCCCGCTCAACACGCCGGACCCAAGCACGTTCTACGGCGGCAACGAGAAGGGCTACGTCGACTACCCAGCACTGCCGGCGTAACACTCCTCCCGGCGCGCGGTCGCGGTTCAACTCACCGCACCGCGCGCCGCTTTGCGAGCTCCCGTTCGCATCCTCTGCAGGACGTGGGCCGAACCCCGCTGGCCGCCTTGTTATCTTGCAAACACTCGTTCTGGAACGAGCTAAAATCCGCGCGCCAACGTTTCGCAACTAATTCGGTGACGCGGGTTTGCGCAAGGACACCGAGCGCAACCACGGGCACTGCCGCGCGGGTGCGCTTGCCGGGTCATGGCACCCGCCGATCACAGAAACCTTCGGTACGAGTGTCAACGCCATCGACACTTCCCCATCTCTGCGGTTGACGAATGGTGCGCGGCCATTTCGGAGTCGGCCCAGGCGTAGAGCCATATTCCGCCGCCGGTTCGCGCGGCCTGTCGATTGCAAGATCCATACGACCGCCCGTCCTTGGGAGCATCGAGGGGCGGTGGTTCGAGTTCTTCGCGCTCCGCGTGTTGCAGAGACGCGAGAATGCTGATGCGGTTTTTCACCGGAGAAGAAAGGAGGCGACGATGAGAATCGGATCACCAGCCAGCCTTTCCGATGCCCAGCTTGTCGCTCGAGTGAAACACCTCGTGCGGTACGAAAGTCATGCGACGGCGGAACTTGTCGCGCATTTGGCGGAGTTCGACAAGCGGCAGCTGTACCTCGGAGCCGGTTGCCGGTCGCTCTTCACGTACTGCGTCCAGGTGTTACATCTCTCGGAACACGCGGCCTACAACCGGATCGAGGCGGCAAGAATCGCCCGCCGGTTTCCCGTCGTCTTGGTGCGTCTCGCCCGCGGCGACGTGCATTTGACTGCAGTCCAGATGCTGGCGTCGATCTTGACGCCCGAAAACCATCGCGAACTGCTCGATGCAGCAAAGCACAAATCGAAGCGCGAGATTGAAGAGCTGGTGGCGCGGCTGCGGCCACGGCCGGATGTGCCGGATGCCGTTCGGAGGGTCGCAACGCCGAAGCACCCGCAAGTACAGGGAAGCGAACCGGAACTCGTGTTGGCGGCGGTGGCGCAGGGAGCCGCTGTGGGCCAGGCAAGCAACGGCGCTGTCGCGACACAAGGAACGGCGGACGCTCGGTCTGCTGCGGCCACACCGACGCGTCCAGCGGTTGTCGTTCCGCTGGCGCCGGAGCGTTACAAAGTTCAATTCACCGCGAGCGCGGCGATCTATCGCAATTTGCGCCGGGCGCAAGGTTTGTTGCGGCATCAGATCCCGGATGGCGATTTGGCGGCCGTCATGGGCCGGGCGCTCGAGCTGCTGGTGCGGGATCTCGAGAAGAAGAAGATCGCGGCCACCGATCGGCCGCGGGCGGGAAAGCAAACGGCCGAGGGGCACTCGCGGCACATTCCCGCCGCCGTCAAACGTGCGGTGTGGCAGCGCGATCAAGGCCGCTGCTCCTTCGTCAGCCCGAGCGGCAAACGCTGCACTGAAGAGGATCAGATCGAGTTCGATCACGCGCGGCCGCACGGTGACGGTGGCAGCGCCACAGTGGCCAACGTGCGGCTCTTGTGCGCACGCCACAACCAGCACCAGGCGCGCGAGTTCTTCGGCCCGTGGAATGCCGAAGGTGTGCGGGAATTGCAGTTGCCGTACGGCGACTTGCTAGGATACTTCACTCGTTCTAGAACGAGTTCGTTGTCTCCAGCCGCTGGCGGGGACGGCCTGGGGCTGTGGCGAAGTTGACCAGCAACACAAGTAGCAAATGCTGCAGCGAGTAGCTGCGGCAAGTAGCGGCAGCGACCGACTGCGGCGGCGGCCGCCGCTGTGACTTACTGGCGCGTGGCGGCTAGTAGGGCTTCGATACTCTTGCGGGCGTCGCCGAAGAGCATGTTGGTGTTGTCGAGGTAGAAGAGGGGGTTTTCGATGCCGGCGTAGCCCGTTGCCATGCCGCGCTTGAGGACGATCACGACCTTTGCCTTCCACACTTCGAGGACTGGCATGCCGTAGATCGGGCTCGCGGCGTCGGTGAGGGCTCCGGGGTTGACGATGTCGTTGGCGCCGATGACTAGGACGACGTCCGTCATCGCGAAATCGTGGTTGATGTGCTCCATCTCGAGCACGATGTCGTACGGCACGCCGGCGTCGGCGAGCAATACGTTCATGTGCCCGGGCAAACGTCCTGCGACCGGATGGATCGCGAAGCGCACTTGCACGCCCCGTTCGCGGAGGGCTTTCGTGAGGTCGTAGACGATACTCTGTGCACGAGCAACCGCCATCCCGTATCCCGGCACGATGATGACATTTTTTGCGCTCTTCAATAGATCGGCGGTCTCGCCGGCTTCGATGGAACGAACTTCGCCGGCGACTTCCGTGGAACTCGCGGCTGCCGAACCTTCGGCGGTGCCGAAGCCACCGAACACGACACTCAAGATCGAGCGGTTCATGGCGCGGCACATGATGATCGACAGAATGGTGCCGCTGGCGCCGACCAGTGCGCCGGTCACGATGAGTAGATCGTTGGCGAGCATGAAACCCGCGGCGGCGGCGGCCCAGCCGGAATAGCTGTTGAGAAGCGACACGACGACCGGCATGTCGGCGCCGCCGATCGCCATGACCAAGTGCGCGCCCAGCACACTCGCCAAGGCCGTCATGATGATGACGTACGAGAGCCCGGTGGCACCCTCGGAGTTCAGAAATGGCACGGCCAGCACGACGATCGCACCCGCGAGGAACAAGTTCAGCAAATGGCGGCCGGGGAGCAGCAGCGGCTTGCCGGTGATCGAACCGCGCAGCTTCGCCCACGCGATGATCGATCCAGCCAACGTGATCGCCCCGACGGCGATGCCGACCCACACTTCGATCAGGTGCACGAGACGCGATGCCTCGTCGTCGAAGATCCCGTGCGGCACCAAGTACGAACTGAAACCGACCATGACGGCGGCAAGGCCGACGAAGCTGTGCAACACGGCGACGAGTTCGGGCATGCCGGTCATCTCGACGCGGCGCGCGAGCGCGGCGCCGATGCTGCCGCCGACCACAATCGCGACCACGAGCATCGCCAATCCCAGCTCGTGTTCTGCGACGCCGTTATGCAACCAACCCACTGCGGTAATGAGAATGGCAAGTGCCATTCCCACCATGCCGTACACGTTGCCGCGCCGGGCGGTTTCCTGCTTCGAGAGTCCGGCGAGGGCGCGAATGAAAAGTACGCCCGAGGCGAGGTACGCGATGATGAGAGTGCCGGAGTTGTTCATCGCTTGCCGCCATTCTTCGCCGCACTGGCCGGCACTTCGCGGTGGAACATTCGAAGCATGCGCTGGGTGACCAAGAAACCACCCGAGACGTTGATCGCGGCCACCAGAACGGCGAGCGCACCGAGGATCGTCGCCGCGTCGAGGCCGGCGCCGATTTGCACCATGCCGCCGACGATGATGATGCCGGAGATGGCGTTCGTAACACTCATGAGCGGCGTATGCAAAGCCGGCGTCACGCTCCAAACGACCTGCCAGCCCACGAAGCACGCCAGGATGAAAACCGTTGAATGCTGCAGGAAGTCGCGCGGCGCGAAACGCCCGAGCGCGAACAGCACGGCGATGACGGCCATGCCGCCGACCGTCGTGCCCCAGGCGCGTCCCGTAGAAGTCAGAATATTCGGCTGTTTCGATTTGGCGCCGGGCGGCGGCGGCAAGTGCCCGGTAGCCGCGGCGGCGCTCGGCGCCGTCGCCTTGGGAGGCGGGGGCGCCAGTTTCGCGCCGCCGTGCGCCAGCAACGCCGGGCGGATCACATCGTTTTCGAGATCCACCTTGAAGGCCGCGCCGTCACCCATCTCGTGCAGCAAGTGCACGAGGTTGTTGGCGAAAAAACGGCTCGCAGTGTTCGCCATGCGGCTCGCCAGATCGGTAAAGCCGAGAATCTTGACGCCGGCGTGGTCGACGACTTCGCCGGGGCGGCAGAGTTCGCAGTTGCCGCCTTGCTCGGCCGCCATATCGACGACGACACTGCCCGGCCGCAAGGCTTCTACGACTTCCGTCGGTACGAGCATGGGCGCTTTAGTGCCCGGCACGAGCGCCGTGGTGATCATAATATTCACGTCGGCCGCTTGCTGCTTGAAGAGCGCCCATTCGGCGGCGATGAACTCCTGGCTCATTTGCTTCGCGTAGCCACCTTGCCCTTCGCCGCTCTCCTGCATCGTGATCGTCAGGAATCGGGCCCCCAAGCTTTCAATTTGCTCGCGGGCCGCGGCGCGCGTGTCGAAGGCGCGCACTTCGGCACCCATCGCTTTCGCGGCGGCGCAGGCCGCGAGACCCGCAACACCGGCGCCGATGACGAGCACCTTGGCGGGCGGCACGGTGCCGGCGGCGGTAACCTGCGCGCCGAAACAACCCTGGTAGTACTGCGCCGCCTCGACGACCGCCCGGTAGCCGGCGAGATTGCCCATGGACGACAGTACGTCCATTTTTTGGGCGCGGGTGACGCGCGGAATGCGTTCGAGCGCGAGCACGGTCAAAGAACGGGCTGCGAGGGCGTCGAGTAATCCGGGGTTGCGCTCGGGTTGCACCAAGCTGACCAGGACGGCCTGGGGCGTGAAGCGTGGCACTTCGTCGAGAGATGGCGGCCGCACCTTGAGTACGATGGGCGCTGCAAGGGCTTCGCTCGCCGTGCAAAGCGTCGCGCCGGCCGCAGCATACGCCGTGTCGACGTAGCCGGCGGCTACGCCTGCCGACGTCTCGACTGCGAGTTCGAAGCCGAGGTCGACGAGTTTTTTGACTGATTCCGGCGTCGCGGCCACCCGTTTTTCGAGCGGCGCAGTTTCGCGTGGAACACCGATGCGAATGATGCTCTCCCCTGTTCGATGCGAAGATGTTGCGAATGAACTCAACGCGTGCCCGTCGCCGCCCCGGTGTCGAGAATCGCGCCCCGGGTCGCGATCACTTCACGATAAAAATCCGCGCTGTGCTTCAGCGTCCGCTTCTGCGTTTCGAAATCGACGTGCACGAGTCCGAACCGGTGCGTGTAACCCGACGCCCATTCCATGTTGTCGAGCAGCGACCACGCATAGTAGCCGCGCACGTCCACGCCCTGCTGCATCGCCGTGCGAACGGCGCGCAGATGTTCGCGGTAATAGGCGACGCGCAAGGGATCCTCGACGCGGTCCCCCGGCGCGACCGGCGGATCATAGAACGCCGCACCGTTTTCTGTCACGTAGAGCGGCATTTTCCCATAGCGCTGTTTCACCCAGAGAAGGATGCGCAGCAGGCTCGCCGGGTGCACCTCCCAGTTCGTAGTCATGTGGGTCGCCCGCGGCTGCGGCACGGCGCTCGCACCGACGGGCGGCGCCGCCGGATCATGCCGCACCACGCCACGTGTATAGTAATTAATGCCGAGCATATCGATCGGCTGCTGGATCTGCTGCAGCTCGCGGTCCGGGAAATTCGGCCACGCGCGGCCGAACATCGCACCCATTTCCTCCGGATAGCGGCCCAAGAAGATCGGGTCCAGGAACTGACGGTTCATATAGGCATCGGCGCGCCGTGTCGCCGCGATGTCCGCAGGCGAATCCGATGCCGGATCTTTGGGCTCGAGATTGACGACGATACCGATTTTCGCGCCGGTGCCAACGCCAACGCCCGCGCCACTGCCAGCGCCACCGGGCACTTCGGCGCGGAACGTCTCGACGGCTGCCCCATGCGCCCGCAATAGATTATGTGACGCAAGTGGGACTTCGAACATCGAACGATGGCCGGGCGCGTGTACGCCGTGCAGGTAGCCGGCGTCGGTCACGACCCACGGTTCATTGAGCGTGAACCACATCGGGACGCGATCGCCGAGGGCGCGAAAGGCCACCCGCGCGTAGTCGGCGAACCAGGCGGCGATGTCTGGATTCAGCCAACCACCCCGGTCATCGAGCGCCGCCGGAAGATCCCAATGGTAGAGCGTGACGCACGGTTCGATGCCATGTTCGAGCAGGCAATCCACGAGGCGCGAGTAAAAATCGATGCCCTTCGCATTCACCGCACCCCGGCCTTCGGGCATGAGCCGGGCCCATGACAAACTGAACCGGTACGCGCCAAATCCTAAATCGCGCATGATCGCCACGTCTTCTGCGTAGCGATGAAAATGATCGCACGCGACATCGCCGTTCGAACCATCAAGAATGCGGCCCGGCGTGTGCGAGAAGCGATACCAGTTGCTGGGCCCGGCGCCGTCGGCGAGCGGCGAGCCCTCGATTTGGAATGCCGACGTCGATGCACCCCAGCGGAAATTCTCCGGAAACAGACTCACGAACGCTCCCCGGTGCGGCCCAGCTTGATGTCGACGCGGTGCACGCGCCCGTCGTCGCTGATGGCGATGCGGGCGGCGCCATTCACGACCGTTCCCGGCCGGCCGTCGACGCTGAACGATTCGACACCGCGGCCGTTGCGCTGCGCGTTCACGGCGCGGATGTCGTAGCGCGTATCACTGCCTGGAATCCGGTAGGCGATCGTGAACTCCGGCCAGGTGTCCGGAACGCAGGGTGCGAGCACCAGCGTCGATCCTTCCGCCACCGTTAGACCCAGTACCGACTCGAGGGCAACGCGCAGCATCCAACCGGCCGATCCCGTATACCATGTCCAGCCGCCCCGGCCAACGTGGGGCGCAACGCCATAGACGTCGGCGGCGACGACGTAGGGCTCGACCTCGTAACGGTCCACCGCCTGGCGCGTCGCCGCACGATTCACCGGACTCAACATCTCGAGTAAGCGCGCGGCGCGATCGTTGCGCCCGAGTTCGGCAAGCGCACGGACCACCCACAGCGCCGCGTGCGTGTACTGGCCGCCGTTCTCGCGCACGCCCGGCACGTAGCCTTTGATATAGCCCGGATCGTGTACGGTCCGATCGAAGGCCGGCCAGAGCAAACGGATCAAGCCATCGGCTTCGGACACGAGATCGCGTTCGACGGCGTTCATGGCGAGCGCGGCGCGATCCGGCGGCGCGGCGCCCGAGAGCACCGACCACGCTTGCACGAGTGCATCGATGCGGCACTCGTCGTCGTCCTTGGTGCCAAGCGGATTGCCATCATCATAGTAACCGCGGCGATACCACTCGCCGTCCCAGCCGGCGGTTTGCAACGCGGTGCCGAGCGCCTTGCGATACGAGCCGTAGCGCTCGAGCCGGCCGCTGTCATGCCGCGCGACGCAGAGCGGCATGAAGTCGCGGAACACGGTTTCGAGAAAGAAACCCATCCAAACGCTTTCACCGCGCCCTTCACGTCCGACCCGGTTCATGCCGTCGTTCCAATCCCCGGTGCCGAAGAGCGGCAAGCCGTGCGCACCGCGGGTCAGTGACCGGTCGAGCGCCCGGCAACAGTGCTCGTACACCGTGCCCTCGGTGCCCGAAGGCTCCGGCAATAGGAACGCTTCATCCTCGCCCGGCGCCAATTCACGCGCCGTGAGATACGGTGCCAGTTCATCGAGCACGCTCGAGTCGCCGGTCGTGTGCACGTAAAAAGCCGTCAGATACGGCAGCCACAGGAGATCGTCGGCGAAGCGGGTGCGAATGCCGCGCCCGACGGGCGGATGCCACCAGTGCAGAACATCGCCTTCGACAAATTGATGCCCGGCGTGCAACACAATCTGGGCGCGGGCGCGTTCCGGCGCGGCGTACACGAGAGCGGCTGCATCCTGCAGTTGGTCGCGGAAACCGAACGCGCCGCCCGATTGATACGCCGCCGACCGGGCCCAAATACGGCACGCGAGCACTTGATACGTGAGCCACCCGTTCACCATGAGGTCGAGGGCCGGCATCGGGGTCCGAATCTGCACTGCATCGGCTAAGTCGTGCCAAAACCGCCGCACACCGGCAAGTGCCGCGCCGATCGCGTCCGGATGACGATAGCGCGCTAAGAGCGCGCGCCCCAAAACGACATCAGCCGCTTCGCCAAGCAAAAACGTGATTTCAACGCTGGCCTCGGGCTCGAGATCGAAAAGGACTTGATGCGCGGCGCAGGGGTCGAGTCCGCGCCCGGCAGTGCCGTCGAGCGGCGCACGGTCACGGAGCGCCGCGGGGTCGGCCACGGTTCCAAAACGTCCCAAGAACGCCGCGCGGTCGGCAGTCGCACTCACGGCCTGATGTTCTTGCGGCGCGACGACAGCCGCAAATGCCATCCGGCTCGCAAAATCCTCCGACCCATGATCGCGAATCCACAGGGTCCGCGTCGTGCTCTCCAACTCCGTTTCAATGTCGCGCTTCGGGTCGACATACGCACTGGATGCCAACTGCGCGTACGAGAATGCCGCGAGCCGCCGGCGCCGGCCGCTGCGATTGCGGATTCTGAGCCGGGTCAGTTTCACCGTGTCGTGGCGCGGCACGAAGATCTCGACCTCGTGCTCCAGCCCATCGGTCGTGTGCTTGAAACGGCTCGAACCGAATCCGTGCCGCACTTCGTAGGCCGCGGCGCGCGGCACCGGGCCCGGCAGCGCCGACCAAAATTGCATCGTCTCTTCGTCGCGCACATACAGCACTTCACCGTGTGGGTCGGTGACGGGATCGTTGGACCAGGGCGTCAACCGGTGCTCGCGGCTATTTTCACTCCACGTGCAACCGGCGCCCGTCTCACTGACGATCGCCCCAAAGCGTTCGTTGGCGATGACGTTGGTCCACGGGCGCGGCGGCAACTGGAGGGTGCCGGTGGCCGCGTCGCGCTCGAGTCGCAGGACATAGGCGCGGCCGTCGGGCGTGAAACCGCCGTAGCCGTTGAACGCCGCGAGTTCTTCTTGGGCCCGCGGCCGGTTTGCGTCGACGGCGAGGGGCGCGGCAGGCTTGGAGCTGGCGACGCCGGCCCACACGGTGTCGAGTTCTTCGACTTCCGACGCCACGGCGTCCGGATTTGCATGGGCGCGTGCCGCCGCGAAGGCCGCATCCACGGCCCCGGGCACTGCGAGCGGCGTCACGAGGTCGAGACTGGCTTGGCGCGTCGCTGCAGCACCCAAGACGAAAGTACGCACCGCCGTCGCGCCGGCCGGCAGATCGACCACCGTGCGCAGGCACACAATCGGATCCAGAACGTTGCCGGTCGTGCCGGAGAGCGGTTCCGCCGTCGCAAGCGCCAACGGCGCATCGAGACGCCGCCCGCGGCCCAGGAAACGGGCCCGGTCGGTCTCGTGTTCGGAGACCGGCGCATCGACAAGCCCGTGCACGAGCCAAGGAGGCTCTTCCCCCTTCCCCCGCGGGCGGCGCCGCGCCAAGAGCGCCCCCGCACCGGGCACGAATTCGGTCTGCACGAAGAGCTTCGAGAACGCCGGGTGCGACGCGTGCGACGCGAATTCCGCCAGCACGACCTCGGCATAAGTAGTCAGTTCGATCCGGCGCGGTAGTCCAGAGCGGTTTCGGAGAGTCACCCGGCGCAGTTCCAGGTCGCGGTCCGGATGTACGGCAATTTCGACCCTGGCTTCGATTAAAAAATCTTCACGTTCGAGTTCGAAGACGCCGGGAGTGGAACGGGCGGCATAGCGTTCCGGCCGGCGGCGCGTCGGTTGCAGTCCAAGCGACCAGACCGCGCCGGTCTCGAGATCGCGCATATAGATGTAAAAGCCATCGGCATCTTCGATCGGGTCGCCGCGCCACGCCGTCAGCATGTAATCGATGAACGAAGTGTAACCTGTGCCGGCGGTCGTGATTCGCACCGCGAGCCGGCCGTTGGAAAGCAACCGCGGGACCGGCGCCTCGCCCAGCGCGAGCTTACCGGCCGTTGTCTTCGGGTCGGGGCACATGCGGGCTCAGGACCTCGATGGTGCGATGACCGGACCGGGGACGCGGGGCTCGAGCCGCAGCGCCGTTCAAGTGGACCGTGTCCCCACTGTAGAGCGCCGGTTCGCGCAGCGAAAGCCCGCTCAGACGAGGTCCAAAACCGCAGCCCGCTTGACAGCATGGTACGGCCCGTGTAACCGTTTACATGCTGCCCCAGCCCCCGAACGGCGAACCGTCCTCCGGGCCGTTCGAAAAAAACTCCGAACCTCCCTGGGAGGACGGGCGTGGTCACGATTCGAGATGTAGCGCGCGCGGCTGGAGTTTCGATCGCCACCGTTTCGCGCGTCTTCAATGGGAGTCCACGCGTCAGCGACGCGGCCCGGCGTCGCGTCCGCCTCCATTCGGAGAAACTCGACTATTGGCCGAATGGCGCGGCGCGCAGTCTGACGACGAGCCGCACGCACGCGCTCGCGATCTTGCTTCCCGACCTGTTCGGCGAGTTCTTCTCCGAAGTGATCCGCGGCATCGATCACGCGGCACGGCGTGAGAAATTTCAAATCTTCGTTTCGAGTTCACACGCCAATACCACCGAACTCGTCGCCGCGGCGCGCTCGATGCACGGGCGTATCGACGGTTTGATCGCCATGGTGCCCGAACACGGGCCGGCGATCACGCTACACCATCTGTCGCGCAGCTTCCCGACGGTCCTGCTCAATCCCCCGTCGGTGCTGGACGGCTGCCGCACGGTGTCCATCGCCAACTTCGAGGGCGCCAAGGCGGCCGTCGAACATCTTGTCAAGACCGGCCACCAGCAGGTCGCCATTCTCAAGGGACCGGCCGGCAACGCCGACGCCGACGAACGGTTGCGCGGCTATCGCGCCGCGCTGCATGGGGCGGGGATCGCGGTCGAAAAACGCTACGAATTGCCGGGCGACTTCACCGAGGCCTCGGGGTATCAGGCAGGGCAAAAGATGCTGCGCCTG
>JANLSU010000068.1:0-3094 GCA_031362565.1 bacterium
GACTTCGGTTTGAAACCTACCGCCGGCATTTGAAAGGGGCGGATGCTAGGAGTGGCGATTTCGATGCGGATAGACGGCGTGAGCGACGGCGTGAGCCGATCACTCTTCGGAGCGCTGAACCCTGGTCCCGTCCCAAGAGTGGTGGGAATTGCGAAAATGGCTCTCCGGCCAGCCTCAGAGTATCGGGTCAGGCCGCGAGGTCAATCGGCTTGGCGAGCGGCGTCGGCAGGGTCGCCCAGCCGCCGACCTTGCGCAGCACGATCTGGCCTGAGGCGAGCAACGCCCAGAACAGCATTGCCGCCGTCTCCGCCGACGGAAGCACCGTCTGCGTCTTGATGCGCCGCTTGAACTCCTCGTGCAGGCGCTCGATCGCATTCGTGGTGCGCGCTGATTTCCACTGCTCGACCGGCAGCCGCGTGAACGTGAACAGCAGCTCGCCGGCCTCTTCCAGCGACGCCGCGACGGCCTCGCACTTCACGAACCACTTGTTGAGGAATGCCTTGCGTTTCTTCGCCACCGCCGCTGCATTCTCCGCATAGATCATGTCGGCGTAGTCGGCCGCGATTTCCTCGGCGAACGTCTTCGGTGCGTGCGCGATCAGATTACGCAGCTTATGCACCGTACACCGCTGAATTGGAAGATCCGACCACAGTGTAACCAGCGCCTTCTCCAATCCAGGTGCGCCGTCGACGATGGCGAGTTCAGGTTTTCTCATGCCGCGATTGGTCAGATCATCCAGGATCGTCCGCCACGCCGCCTCACTCTCGCCGCCCATGTTCTTCACGGCCAGCAGCACTTTCTGTCCGTCACGACGTATCCCGAGCACGACCAGCAGCGAGACTGCCGTGGCCTTTTTATCCATGCGCACCTTGACGTGCGTGCCGTCGAGGATCAGGCGCACGATGTCCTCGCTCGCAAGATCGCGCTTGTTCCAGTTGTCCCAGTCCGCCTTGATCTTCCGCCACACGCGGCTGACCACCGACTTCGACACCGCGCCCTTGAAGAGGCTCGCCAGCGCGCGCCCGACGCGGCGCGTGTTGGTGCCTGAGAGATAGGCGCCGGCGATCAGCGCATCGACCTCTTTGGTGCGGCGGCGATACTTCGGCAGGGTCGTGTTGACCCACTCGGCGGTCCGGCCATCGGGCGTGTCGAGACGCGCACGCGGAACGCTGACCGTCAGCTTGCCGAAGGTACCCATGATCGTGCGCTCGCGGCAGCCGTTGCGATGGCCGCGGACGGTGTCGGCGGTCGTGGGCACAGCTGCTGCCGCTGGCTCCTCATCGCCGAGCCCTTCCTGTTCTTCCGTCACCGCTGCTGTCTCTGTCGACGCCGGCTTGCGAACGTAGCGGTCGCGCCCTAACCCGTTCTATTCACCCTAGTTTTCTAGCATTTTGCTGACGATCAGTCGGCGCACGTGTTCGGCCGGGGCGACGGCGGGAGTTTTTCCAGAGACTTTCGAGAACGCGCTGGGGGCTGGTGACCGGGGTTCGTGCGGCGTCGGCCGCTTGCCGTCACGGACCCTGTGCGGTGAGCCGGGAGACAATCAGACCGAGCGCGTCGGCGTGCGGCAGATGGGCCGGGAGCGACAGCTTGATCCCGCGCTTCATCTCCTCGACACGGCATCCGATCTTCACGAACGCGTTTCGGATCGTCTCGAACGTGGCGTGGCGCCAGCGCGATTTCTTCGGCGCCGCCAGACGCACCGAGTGCAGCAGCCAGTAGGCGCCCATGTGGAGAAAGAGCCGGAACTGGTTCGCCTGCCACCGCGAGCACGCCGTCTTGTCCGACCGCGTGTAGCGCTTCATGTCCTTGATCAGGTTCTCCATCCGGCCGCGTGCGCAGTAGACCTTCTCATAAAGAACTTTTCCGCGGCCCGTCAGATTGGTGACGACGAAGCGGGCGTCTGTCCCGAGTTCGGTCGCCTCGACACGCGCAACGACTTTTTCTTCGTGTGCCCACGATTTGGCTTTGTACGGGAACTGATGAAACCGGCGAACCTTTGCACGTTTTGCACTTCGGCGAATATCGCAGAGGCCCTTCCACGGCTTCGACATCGCATCGAGGATCGGATTGATCGGCAGGCCGAGGATGTAATCGCAGCGCTTGCGCCGCAACAGGTTCAACACTTCCGGCGCGCAATAGTGCCCGTCGCCGCGGATCAGGATGCGCACCTTCGGCCAGTGTCGGCGGATGCGATGGATGACGTGCCGGAGCACGCGCGCGATCTCCTTGCCTGACGGTCGCTTGCCCGGTCGCAGCAGCGACAGCACCGGTTTGCCCGAGTTGGCCTCGAAGATGTGAATCGGCTGGAAGCAATGTCCGCCAGCGTGCGTGTTGAACAACGCGAGTTGCTGCCCGCCGTGTACGAGATCGTCGGTGTCGTCGATATCGAGTTCGATCAACGCCGGCGCCGTCGTATAACTGGCGCAGAAGAAGTCGACGAAGCCGATGCCGATTTTATAGAGCGTCCTCGCGGCGGCGAGGTTTTCCAACCGCGAGATTGTCGGCTGGCTCGGAATATCGTGGCCGCCCTCGGGCGCGCGCTCGCAGGCGATCATCAAGGCAGGGTCGTTGCGCAACGTATCGAGATCGTCGGCGTCCTCGTAGCCGGCGGCGATCGCCATCATCCGCGCTTTCACCATGGCGGAATAGGTGTGTGTGATCAGCAGCGGACTGCGCGTGTCGGGCAGCGGGCCGGCGACCACATCGGCGACGCCCGAGCGGCGCGCACTCTCACGCAACACGATCAGACCGCCGTTCGAGGTGAGGTTGCCAGCGTCGCGCGCGGCTGTGAGCGACTTGGTCCCGACCGGTGACAGGCCGGGCAAAAAGGGCGTAACGTCGGTCATGGCGGCGACGAATCCAGCGGAAGACGCGCACGCTCTGCTTCGACACCAGAACGCTAAGCTATTCCAATGGCTTCGTCGCCGCCCATCGAGTCGCATGGCAAGCTAGGGTGAATAAAACGGGCTAGGGAACGCGAGAGGGCGCACGGAACGGGAGTTGCGGCAAGCGCGAGCGGCGCAGCTACTGGATTTGACGGTGCTGCAGTTCGGTCGGCTGGGCGCGGTAAACCGCGAGGATGCGCTGCGTG
>JANLSU010000076.1:0-41687 GCA_031362565.1 bacterium
GTGATGCCGGGCGACAACATCTCCATGGACGTGGAGTTGATCACGCCGATCGCCATGAGCGAGGGCTTGCGCTTCGCGATTCGCGAAGGCGGCCATACGGTCGGCGCCGGAGTCGTCGCCAAAATCATCGCGTGAACGAGGAGACCTGATCGTGGCCGAATCCAAGATCCGAATTCGCCTGAAGGCTTACGAGAGCGCGATGCTCGATCGCTCCGCGAACGAGATCGTGCGTACCGCCAAGCGGACAGGTGCGGAGATCAGCGGACCGATTCCGCTGCCGTCCAAGAAGACGATTTACACGGTGTTGCGCTCGCCGCACGTCGACAAGAAGTCGCGCGAGCAGTTCCAGATCTGCATTCACAAGCGGATCATCGACATTACCCGGCCGACGTCGCAGACGATCGACGCGCTGAGCAAGCTCGACTTGCCGGCAGGCGTCAACATCGAGATCAAGGTCTGACGGGATTCCGGGGCATCTACGATCCGCCACCGGGCTTCGGCGCGCGGCGGACGACGGGAGCGAATGATGAAAGCACTGATCGGGAAGAAGTTGGGCATGACCCAGCTCTTCGACCAGACGAGCGGCGTGTTGACGCCGGTCACGGTGGTGCAGGTCGGGCCTTGCCCGGTCACCCAGGTGAAGACCAAGGCCACCGACGGCTATGACGCGGTACAGATCGCGTACGGCGACATCCGTACGACGCGCGTCACCCTGCCGATGCGCGGCCACTACGCCAAGGCGGGCGTCGTGCCGCGGCGCCTGACGCGCGAATTCCGTTGCGATGACCCGAGCCAGTACACGGTCGGCCAGGAACTCACCGTCGAGATGTTCGAGGAGTTCAAGAAGGTCGACGTCATCGGCACGAGCAAGGGCAAGGGTTTCGCGGGCACGGTGAAGCGCCATCACTTCACGACCGGGCCGAAGACGCACGGCTGCCGCAACTATCGCGCCCCTGGCTCCATCGGTTCCAACTCGACGCCGAACCGCGTCTTCAAGGGACAGCGCATGCCGGGCCACATGGGTGACGTTCAGGTGACGACGCGGAATCTACGCGTTGCCGCGGTCGACAAAGAGAACCACCTGATCATGCTGAAGGGCGCCGTACCGGGCGGGCGCAACGGCTTTGTCGTCGTGCGCAGCCCCAAGAAGTGACGGGAGACGAGTGATGTCGGACGTAGCGTTGTATACGACAGGCGGCGATCGCACCGGCAGCGTGGCGATCCCGGCCGGCCTGCTCGTCGAACATGTGCACAAGCACGTGCTCTGGGAGGCCGTCAAAGGCCACTTGGCCAACCAGCGCCAGGGCACGCACAAGACCAAGACGCGGCACGAAGTGAGCGGCCAGAAGTCGAAGATGTACAAGCAAAAGGGCACCGGCCGGGCGCGCGCCGGCTCGAGGACTTCAGGCGTGCGGGTTGGCGGTGGCCGCATCCACGGCCCGCGGCCGCGCGACTATTCGTATCGCATTCCGGCGCAAATTCGCCAGTTGGCGTTGCGCTCGGCGCTGTCGGCGCGGGCTCAGAAGGACGCGCTGTTCGTCATCGAGGACTTCAATCTCGCGGCGCCGCAGACCAAGACCATCGCCACCTTGCTCCAGAAGATGGGGCTCGGCGATCGCAAGGTGCTGCTGGTGAGCGGTGACGTGAATCACAACCTCATGCTCTCGTGCCGCAACCTGGCGAAGGCGAATCTGACGCACGCCGGCCAGCTCAATGCCTACGAGGTCATGCAGGCGGAGACGGTGTTGCTGACGCGCGGCAGCCTGAATGCGCTGCAGGAGGTGCTGGGCTCGTGAACGCACAGCAAATCATCCTGAGGCCGCTGGTCACCGAACGCAGCATGGTGATCCGCGATACACAGAACAAGTACGTGTTCAAGGTGCATACGAGCGCGACGAAGCCGGAGATCCGCAAGGCGATCCAGGATCTGTTCAGCGTCAAAGTCACGAGCGTGGCGACGATGAACTTCATGGGCAAGCCGAAGCGTTTGGGGCGGTCCTCCGGCCGCCGTGCGTCATGGAAGAAGGCCATCGTTACGGTGGCTGCTGGTCAGAAGATCGAGATTTACGACGCTGTCTGATGGCCTCTGCCGGTCCAAGCCCGCAGCGTGTGAACGCGCGGTGACCCGCGGTCGAAAGGGACAAGGTCCATGGGAGTCAAAAAATTCCGGCCGATCACTCCGGCTCAGCGTTACAAGACGGTTTCGGACTTCGCGGAAATCACCCGCGACCGGCCGGAGAAATCGCTTGTCGAGCCGCTGCATCGGTCCGGCGGACGTAACAACTTGGGCCGGATCACGTCGTTCCATCGCGGTGGCGGCCACAAGCGTGCCTATCGCCGGATCGACTTCAAGCGTGACAAGCACGGGATTCCGGCCAAGGTCGCGTCGATCGAATACGATCCGAATCGCAGCGCGCGCATTGCGCTCCTGCACTATGCGGACGGCGAGAAGCGCTACATCATCGCGCCGGTGGGCCTGCAAGTCGGCCGCGTCGTGGTGTCGGGTCCGGAGGCCGAGTTCGAGCCGGGAAACTCGCTGCCGCTGGCCAAGATCCCGGTCGGAACCGTGGTCCACGCCGTGGAACTCGTGGCCGGCAAGGGCGCGCAAATGGCGCGGAGCGCCGGCGCCTTCGTGCAGTTGATGGCGAAGGAAGGCAACTACGCGCAGTTGCGCTTGCCGAGCGGCGAAATGCGCAAGGTCCGGATCGAGTGTCTGGCGACGATCGGCCAAGTGGGCAACGTCGATCATGAGAACGTCGTGATCGGTAAGGCCGGCAAGTCGCGCTGGCTGGGCCGCAAACCGAACAACCGCGGTGTTTCGATGAATCCCATCGATCACCCCATGGGCGGTGGCGAAGGCAAGACCTCGGGTGGACGGAATCCTTGTTCACCCTGGGGCCAGCCTGCCAAGGGCTACCGCACCCGCAGCAAGAAGAAGTCATCGGATCGATTGATCGTGCGCCGTCGCTACCAGAAGTAGCCGACGACGAGACCTGGGAGCCATCGATGTCACGATCGCTGAAGAAGGGACCGTTCGCGAGCGAGAGGCTCGTGCAGCGTGTCAATCAGATGAATGCGAAGGGCGAGAAGCGCGTCCTGAAGACTTGGGCGCGGGCCTCGACCATTCTGCCGGAATTCGTCGGACATACGCTGGCCGTGCACACGGGGAACCGGTTCATCCCGGTGTATATCTCCGAGAACATGGTGGGTCACAAGGTCGGCGAGTTCGCGCCGACGCGCCAGTTCCGCGGTCACACGACGAAGACCCGTGCGCAGATGTCCGGCGGCAAAGCCAAGACGTGAGGAACTGAGGATTTGTGATGGAATCGAGAGCCATTCTGAGTTTCAACGGTTTGACGGCGCGCAAGATGCGCCAGGTCGCGGACCTCGTGCGTGGCAAAGACGTCGACGTTGCGCTGCATACGCTGCGCTTCGTCACCAAGGCGTCGGCCAAGCCGATGGAGAAGCTCATCACATCGGCGATCGCCAATGCGCGCGAGAAGGCGAATGCATCCGACACGCGTTTTGACGCGGACGCCTACTTCGTGAAGACCGTGATGGTCGACGAAGGTCCGACGATGAAACGTTTCCGGCCGCGCGCCCAGGGCCGGGCGTACAGCATCTTCAAGCGGTCGTGCCATGTGAAGGTCGTGCTCGACGAGCGGCCCGCACGCAAGAAGCAGCCGAAGCCCGCGCTCGCGAAGGCCGCGGCCGCCGGTACCGACAAGGCCGCCAAGGCCGCTAAGTCCACGAAGAGCGCCGCGACGACGACCGCCGCCGCTGGTGCCAAGAGCGCGAAGACGCCGAAAAAGGCCGCCGCGAAGTAAGAGGAGGATCGAGTTGGGTCAGAAAACGCATCCGATCGGCTTCCGGCTGGGCGTCATCCGCACGTGGGATTCGCGCTGGTTCGCCAAGAAGGAGTACGCGGATTGGCTGATGGAAGATCAGAAGATCCGGCAGTACATCCGCGCCCGCCTCAAGAAGGCCGGGATCGCCAGCATCGAAATCGAACGCGCGCCCAAGAAGGTGTCGATCAACATCCATGCGGCACGTCCCGGCATGGTGATCGGACGCAAGGGCAGCGAAGTCGACAAATTGCGCGACGAACTGCATCACCTGACGGAGAAGAGCGTCTACCTGAATATCGTCGAGGTGAAGAAGCCCGAGAAGAACGCCCAGCTCGTCGCCGAGCACATCGCTCTGCAGCTCGAGCAGCGGGTGGCGTTCCGCCGCGCCATGAAGAAGACGATCTCGTCGGCCATGCGCATGGGCGTCAAGGGCATCAAGGTGCGCTGCGGCGGCCGCTTGGGCGGTTCCGAAATGGCGCGCGTCGAGCAATATCGCGAGGGCCGGGTGCCGCTGCATACGCTGCGCGCCGACATCGATTACGCGACCGCGACGGCACGCACGACGTTCGGCGCGATTGGCGTCAAGGTCTGGATCTTCAACGGCGAGATTTTCCCGGCCGATGCACGCCGTGCAGCGGCCGAACGTGAGGCGGTGAGCAGCGATGGCGCTGGCGCCTAAGCGGACCAAGTTCCGCAAGATGCACAAGGGCCGCCGTAACGGCCTGGCGTATCGCGGCTCGGACTTGTCGTTCGGTGAATTCGGTTTGTCGACGCTCGATCCCGCGTGGCTCGATGCCCGCCAGATCGAAGCGGCACGCGTCGCCATCACGCGCCACATCAAGCGTGGCGGCAAGCTGTGGATCCGGGTTTTCCCGGACAAGCCGATCACCAAGAAACCGGCTGAAACCCGCATGGGCAAGGGCAAGGGTAATCCCGAGTTCTGGGTGGCGTCCGTGCGGCCCGGCCGCATCCTGTTCGAACTGGAAGGCGTCGACGCTGCGACCGCCAAGGCCGCATTCCGGCTGGCGACGAGCAAGCTGCCGGTGCGCACCAAGTTCCTGCAGGCGGAAGGCAGGCACGCAGCATGAAAATGAAACAGTTGAAGGAACTGACGACGGACGAGTTGCAGGCCAAGCACGACGATTTGTGGACCGAGGTGTTCGGGATGCGGATCAAGCACGCGCTCGGGCAGCTCGAGAATCCACTTCTGTTGCGCGGTGCGCGCCGCGACATCGCGCGCGTCAAGACGCTGCTCACGCAGCACGGCGTGGAAGAAAAATCGCGCCGCCGTCACAACGCCCGCCCAGCGGGCGTGACCGCGAGCAAGGGTAAGGCCGCCAAGAGCGCCAAGCCCGCCGCGGGCGCGAAGTAAGAGGGGGCGCAAGTGAGCGATCGCACACTGGTCAAGACCCGCGTCGGCGAGGTCACGAGCACGAAGATGAGCAAGACGATCACCGTCAAGGTGGCGCGCAAGGTCGTGCACCCGGTGTACGGCCGGATCATCAACCGTAGCGTCAAGCTGCACGCCCACGACGAAAAGAACGAGTGCCTGGTGGGCGACGTGGTGCGGCTGGCGGAGACGCGGCCGTTGTCGAGGACGAAACGCTACCGGCTTGTCGAGATCATTCAGCGCGGCGGCGAGAAGTACCAGCTTCCCGACGTCGAGGAGACAGTATGATTCAGCAGGAGACCAACGTCATCGTCGCCGACAACTCGGGCGCCAAGAAGGCCCAGTGCTTCCGCGTGCTCGGCGGCACCAAGCGCCGGTACGCCTACGTCGGCGACATCGTTGTCTGCGCGGTGAAGGTCGCGATTCCGGGCGGCACGGTGAAGAAGGGCGACGTCGTCAAGGCGGTCGTCGTCCGTACCACCAAGGAACAGCGCCGCAAAGACGGTACGTACATTCGTTTCGACGAGAACGCCGTCGTCATCATCAATGACAAACGCGAGCCGGTCGGCACTCGCATTTTCGGGCCCGTGGCGCGCGAACTGCGCGAAAAACGGTTCATGAAGATCGTGTCGCTCGCTCCCGAGGTGGTTTGACATGCACGTCGCGAAAGACGACTCCGTCATCGTCATTTCCGGTAAGGACCGCGGCAAGATGGGCCGCGTGCTCCGCGTCATACCCGACAAGGGCCGGGTCGTCGTCGAGCACGTCAATATCATCAAGCGCCACACGCGCCCCAACCCGCAAAAGGGTGTGCAGGGCGGCATTTTGGAAAAAGAAGCGCCGATCGACGCCTCGAAGGTGATGATCGTCGACCCGACAACGGGCAAGCCGACGCGCGTCGGCCACAAGGTGCTCGCCGACGGCAAGAAAGTGCGCATCGCCCGCAAGAGCGGCGAGATGATCGGCAAGGAGAAGTAATCGATGGCCAAGGAAAAAGACGCCCACGGCGGCAAGGGCAAGGACGGCGGCAAAGGCAAGGACGGCGGCAAGGGCAAAGACGCTGGCGGCAAGCCCAAGGATGCCCAGGGCGGCAAGGTCAAAGCGCAGCAGCCGCAGGGTGGCAAGGTCAAGGCCAAGGCCAAGGGCGGCGACGACGCCAAGCGCAGCAAGGCGGACGATGGCCCGGTGGGACCGGCGACTCCGCCGCGACTGCGCACCGAGTACAAGGCCCGTGTCGTGCCGGCGCTCATGCAGCGCTTCTCGTACAGCAACGTCATGCAAGTGCCGCGCCTGCAGAAGATCGTCGTCAACATGGGCGTCGGCGAGGCCATCAGCAACTCGAAGCTGCTCGATGCAGCCGTGGAAGATATGCAGTCCATCACCGGCCAGAAGCCGGTCGTGACCCATGCCAAGAAGTCGATCGCCAACTTCAAGTTGCGCGAGGGCCTGGCCATCGGCTGCCGCGTCACGCTGCGCGGCGCCAGAATGTGGGAGTTCTACGACCGTCTGGTGAATGTGGCGCTGCCGCGTATTCGTGACTTCCGGGGCGTGCCCACCAAGAGCTTCGACGGGCGTGGCAACTACACGCTGGGGCTCAAGGAGCAGATCAATTTTCCGGAGATCGACTACGACAAGATCATGCAGCTCATGGGCATGGACATCACGTTCGTGACCACCGCCAAGACCGACGAAGAGTCACGCGAGCTGCTGGCGCTCATGAATATGCCGTTCCGGAAGCCGTGATCGATCGCAGTACGAGGATCGTTCCCGCCGTGACGGCGGCGTGATTGCGAGAAGTGGCCCGCCGCGAGGGCGGGAGAGAACGTTCGAACAGTTGAGGGAGAGCGAGTGGCGACCAAGGCGCTTATCGCCAAGGCCCGGGCCAAATCGAAGTTCAAGGTGCGGAAGCACAACCGGTGCAACCGCTGCGGGCGCCCGCGCGCATTTCTGCGCGACTTCGGAATGTGCCGGATTTGTTTCCGCGAGCTCGCGCTGCGCGGCCAGATCCCTGGTGTGGTCAAGGCGAGCTGGTAAGGGTTTCCCGTCGGCAGTCGCGACACGATGTGCGCGGCGGCCGTTGTCCCGGGCGCGAATTGCGCCCCACGGGAGTTGGAGGAGAAGGCCAAGATGTCGATGACCGATCCCATCGCCGACATGCTGACGCGCATTCGTAATGCGCAGCATGCACGGCATCGCCGCGTCGACGTGCCGGCGTCGCGGATGAAGACTTCGATCGCCAAGATTCTGCAGGCCGAGGGCTATATCACCAATAGCCGGACGATCGAGGAAGAGAAGAAGGCTGTGTTGCGCATCTTCTTGAAGTACGAGGACACGCGCGGCAGCGGTGTCATTCGCGGTCTCGAGCGAGTGAGCAAGCCCGGACGGCGTGTCTACGTGTCGTGTGAAACCATCCCGCGCGTGCGTGGTGGATACGGCACCTCCATCCTGAGCACTTCGCACGGTCTGATGACCGGCGTGCAGGCGCGCCAAAAGGGCGTCGGCGGCGAATTGCTCTGCCAGGTTTGGTAGGAGGAAGGACCATGTCGCGAATCGGACGGCTGCCGGTCTCGATCCCGAGCGGCGTCAAAGTGCGGATGGACGGCGGGACGTTCTTTGCTCAAGGCCCGAAGGGCGAGCAGAGCGCGCGCATACATCCGGAAATGAAAGTGGAACTGGACGACAAGGAAGTCCGGGTCACACGCCCAAGCGAGGCGAAGTGGCACAAGTCGTTGCACGGCTTGTCGCGCACTTTGATCGCCAACAGCGTCAAGGGTGTGTCGGAGGGCTTCGCGAAGAAGCTCGAGATCCAAGGCGTCGGCTACAAGGCCGAAGTGCGGGGCAAGGCGCTCGTTCTGGCGCTCGGGTATTCGCACACGATCGAGTTCCCGATGCCGCAGGGCATCGAGATCCAGTGCGAGACGCCGACGTTGATCGTCATTCGCGGCGCCGATAAGCAGCAGGTGGGCCAGGTCGCGGCGAACGTGCGCGGCTTCCGGCCCCCGGAGCCTTACAAGGGCAAGGGCATTCGTTATCAGGGCGAAGTCGTGCGCCACAAGGCCGGCAAGACCGCAGGCAAGTAAGCTGTAGGGAGCGATCGCGATGAAGGAAACCCGGGAAGCGGGCCGCAGGCGGCGACACGTTCGCGTGCGGAAAAAGGTCCAAGGCAGCGCCGAGCGGGGCCGTATGACGGTGTTCCGCAGCCACCTGCACATCTACGCCCAGATCGTCGACGACACGGCGGGCAAGACGCTGGTGTCGGCCTCGAGTTTGAAGCTGCAGGCATCGCCTGCGGCTGACGGCGTGTCACGCCGTATCGCCCAAGCGAAAGCCGTGGGCAAGGAATTGGCGGTGCGCGCCAAGGAGAAGGGCATCGAGAAGGTGGCCTTCGACCGTAGCGGCTATCGCTATCACGGCCGCGTTGCGGCGCTCGCTCAGGGCGCTCGCGAAGCTGGTCTGCAGTTCTAAGGAGACGACCTTGGCAAGGCCTGAACGCGGTCGCGACCGCGACCGCAAAGAGAAAAGCGATTTCATCGAGAACGTCATCGCCATCCGGCGCGTGGCGAAAGTCGTCAAAGGCGGCCGCCGTTTCAGTTTCAACGCGCTGGTCGCGGTTGGTAACGGCCAGGGCCGCGTCGGCGTCGGGTTGGGCAAGGCGAACGAAATTGCCGACGCTATTCGCAAGGCGAGCGAGACCGCAAAGAAGTCGCAGATCGATGTGCCGATGGTGAAGCACACCATCCCGTACAAGGTGCTCGGCGTGTACGGCGCGGGCCGCGTTTTGCTCAAGCCGGCTGCGCCCGGTACCGGCGTTATTGCCGGCGGCCCGGTGCGCGCCATTCTCGAGGCCGCAGGCGTCAAGGACATCCTGACGAAGGCACTCGGAACGAACAACGCGCACAACGTCGTCAAAGCCACGATGACGGCGCTGAAAGACCTCGAGAGCGCGCGCACTGTCGCAAAGCGGCGCGGCGTGACCGTGGCGCACATGTTCGGATTGCCGCCGCGCGCCGCCGCACCCGTCAACGGCACGGCGCCAGTTGTCGAAGGGAACGCGTGATGGCGAAGGTACTGATCAAACAAATTCGCAGCCGCATCAACGCGACGCCGGCCAACAAGGCGACGCTCGATGCGCTGGGATTGCACCGGAATTACCGCAGCGTGGTCCAAGAGGACACGCCCCAGTTGCGCGGCATGCTGCGCAACGTCGCGCACCTCGTGCGCGTTGAGCCAGCGGCCAAGTGACGACGAGAGAGGGAGAGCATCGATGCGGTTGAACGAGCTGCGCCCATCGCACGGCGCCACAAAGAAGCGCAAGCGCGTCGGCCGCGGGCCGGGTTCCGGCCACGGCAAGACTGCGACCAAGGGTCACAAGGGCCACCAGGCGCGCTCCGGCGGCGGTAAGAACAAAGCCTTCGAAGGCGGCCAGATGCCGCTGACGCGCCGGATCCCCAAGTTCGGGTTCAAGAACCCGTTCCGGATCGAGTACCAGGTCGTGAACGTCGGCATGTTGGAAGAGCGCTTCGATGCCGGCGCCACGGTCGATGCAGCGACGCTCTACGAGCGCGGCGTGCTGCAGAGCAAGTACCTGCCGGTCAAGGTTCTGGCGAACGGCAACCTGACCAAGAAACTGACGCTCAAGGTCGATGCGATCAGCGAAACGGCGCGCCAAAAGGTCGAAAGCGCCGGCGGCAGTATCGCGATCGAGACCAAGTCGGCACGGCAGAAGCAAGACAGCGCGGTGCGCCTGAAGCACGCAGCGCACGCCTGAGTTTGCACGCTTCGATTCATCGGCCCTAAGGAGCCGGCACAGCGATGTTGAAGAAGTTCAGCGCCATGTTCGAGATCCAGGAGCTCAAGCAGCGAATTCTATTCACTGTGATGCTCCTGGTTGTCTATCGGATCGGCAGCCATATCACGACGCCAGGCGTCAACGTCGCCGCACTCGCGGAATACTTCCAGCGTGGCTCGGGTGGCGTGCTTGGCTTGTACGACTTCTTCTCCGGCGGCAACCTGTCGAACGCGACGATTTTTGCGCTCGGCATCATGCCCTACATCAGTGCGTCGATCATTCTGCAGCTCATGCAGCCGGTGGTGCCGTACCTCGAACGCCTGTCGAAGGAAGGCGAGGAAGGCCGTCGCAAGATCAACCAGTTCACGCGCTACGGCACGGTGGGGCTGGCGTTCGTGCAGGCCTTCTTCATCGGTGCCTTCTTGGAGTCGCTGGGCTTCGCCGCCGATCCTGGTTTCTCGTTCCGGCTGATCACCATGGTGACGATGACGGCGGGTACCGTGTTCGTCATGTGGCTCGGCGAGCAGATCACCGAACGTGGCATCGGCAACGGAATTTCACTGATCATCTTCATCGGCATCGTCGCCCGCTATCCGCGCGACATCGCCAACACGATCAGTGCGGTGTTCGTCAACAACACGCTGAATATTTTCCTGGCGGCCTTCCTGCTGGCCGTCATGGTTGCGGTCGTGGCACTCACGGTGCTCATCACGCAGGGCCAGCGCCGCATTCCGGTGCAGTACGCGCGGCGCGTCATCGGCCGCAAGATGATGGGCGGCCGGACGACGCACCTGCCGCTCCGCATCAACACCGCCGGCGTGATCCCGATCATCTTCGCGCAGTCGGTCATCATGATTCCGGCGTCGCTGGCGACGTTCCGGCAAGATAGCGAGTTCGCCCAGAGCCTGGCCTTCATGCTGCGGCCGGGCGGCCCCATCTACATCACGCTGTATACCCTCATCATCATTTTCTTCTCCTATTTCTATACGGCCGTCGTGTTCAACCCGATGGACGTGGCCGAGTCGATGCGCAAGAACGGCGGGTTCATCCCGGGCATCCGGCCGGGGAAGAAGACCGCCGAATTTATCGACAAGGTGCTGAGCCGGATCACGCTGCCGGGTGCCATCTACCTGTCCTTCATCGCGATTTTGCCGGACCTGCTGATTCGCCGCGCCGGTGTGCCGTTCTACTTTGGCGGTACCGGACTGCTGATTGTCGTCGGCGTCGCGCTCGATACTCTCCAGCAGATCGAGTCGCACCTGCTGATGCGGCATTACGACGGGTTCCTGAAAAAAGGCCGGTTGCGAGGTCGAAGCGGTTATTGATCGAGGCGCGGCAACTCGAGGTAGCGGCGCGGGGCCTCACGACCGGAGGTGCGGGTTCGGATGCGCATCATGCTGCTGGGAGCGCCGGGGTCCGGCAAGGGGACTCAGGCGGCGTTGCTCAAGGAGAGGTACGGGATCGCGCACATCTCCACGGGCGACATCCTGAGATCTGAGGTCGCGCGGGGCACGGACCTGGGGCATAAGGCCGAGCCGTTCGTGAAGCAGGGCAAGCTCGTCCCGGACGACGTCATGTTGGGGATGATCGAGGCCCGGCTCGCCGAGCCGGATGCGATGCGCGGTTGGCTCTTGGACGGTTTCCCGCGCACCCTGGTTCAGGTGCACGGGCTGGTCGACGTGACGGAGCGGATCGGGCAGAAAATCGACGTCGGAATCATCCTGCACGTGGCGCCCGAAATCGTCGTCCGGAGGCTCTCGGGCCGGCGCAACTGCGCGAACTGCAAGGCAGTTACAAATGTGGGCGACGCGGCCGCCGGTGGCGTGTGCGCCAAGTGTGGCGGCCCCCTGGTGCTGCGCGACGATGACGAGCCCGAGACGGTCCGGAACCGGATCCAGGTGTTCGGGCGGGAGACGCAGCCGGTGTTCGAACTGCTTCGCGGCCGCTACGATGTGATCGACATCGATGCGGCACAAGGGCAGGAGCAGGTTGCGGACGCGATTTGGAAGGCGCTGAGCAAGTACGCATGATCATCCTGAAGTCGCCGCCGGAAATCGATTTGATGCGCGAGGCCGGCCGGGTGGTCTACGGGTGTCTGGAACTCGGGCGTGAGATGATCAAGCCCGGAGTGCGCCCGGTGGAAGTCGACCGCGCCTGCGAGGACTACATTCGTTCCCAGGGCGCGACGCCGTCGTTCAAGGGCTACCTGGGCTACACCGCGACGACGTGTATCTCGGTGAACGAGGAAGTCGTGCACGGGATTCCCGGCAGCCGGCCCTTCCAGGAGGGCGACATCGTCGGGCTGGATGTGGGAGCGATCTGGCGGCGGTATCATGCGGATGCGGCCCGGACGTTCGCGGTGGGCGAGGTCTCCCCGGATGCGAGGCGCTTGCTGACGGTGACCCGGGAGTCGCTGGAGAAGGGTATCGAGCAGGCTCGAGTCGGGAATCGCTTGAGCGATATCTCGCATGCGGTCCAGGTGCACGCGGAAGCCGCCGGCTTCTCGGTCGTGCGCAATCTCGTCGGGCACGGCATCGGAACCGACCTGCACGAGAAGCCGCAGGTGCCGAATTACGGGCCGCCCGGAATGGGGCCGCGTTTGAAAGTAGGGATGGTGCTCGCGCTCGAGCCCATGGTGAACATCGGTACGGCGGACGTGTACACGAAGTCCGACCGGTGGACGATCGTTACTGCCGATGGCAACCTATCGGCGCACTACGAGCAGACGGTCGCCATCACCGAAGCGGGGCCGGAAGTGTTGACAGGTCTGCTGCACACCGGCCTCCACGGAGGTGTGGGTGTCTAAGCAAGAGGGCGTGTCGGTCGAAGGTACGGTCGTCGAGGCGCTGCCGAACGCCATGTTTCGCGTCGAGTTGGAGAACAAGCACACGGTTCTGGCGCACATTTCGGGCAAGATGCGGATGCACTTCATCAAGATCTTGCCGGGCGACAAAGTGACGCTGGAACTGTCGCCGTACGACTTGAGCCGGGGCAGGATCACGTACCGGTACAAGTGAGAGTGAGAGAGGAAGATCAAGATGAAGGTCCGGACTTCGGTCAAGAAGCTGTGCGAAAAATGCAAAATCGTGCGCCGCAATCGTGTGCTGCGGGTCATTTGTGAGAACCCGCGCCACAAGCAGCGCCAGGGCTGATCTGTTCGCAAGGCGCGCCGCTTCGAGCGCCAGCGCCGATTCGGGTACGTAAGGAGGAGAGTCTTGCCTCGTATCGCTGGTGTCGATCTGCCGAACGAAAAACGGCTCGAGATCGCACTCACTTATATTTACGGAATCGGGCCGGTTACGGCCCGAAGGATCCTCAAGAAAACGGGGATCAACACCGACGTTCGCGCCAAGAACCTGAGCGAAGCCGATACCGGCAAGCTGCGCCAAGTGATCGAGAACGAATACAAGGTCGAGGGCGCGCTCCGAGGCGAGGTCGCGATGGCCGTCAAGCGGCTCATGGATATCGGTTCGTATCGCGGCCTGCGGCACCGCAAGGGGCTGCCGGTTCGCGGCCAGCGTACGCGCACGAACTCGCGGACGCGCAAAGGTCCGAAGCGCCGCCCGCAGGCGGTCAAAAAGGTCGCAAGCCCGACGGGCAAGAACTAGTCGCGCTTCTAGTGCGGTGACGGCGTGTTTGCGCCCGCACCGTACAGCGCATCCGGAGGTTACGTCTTGGCGGAAGTCATCAAGAAGAAGAAGGTCAAGGCCCGCAAGAAAGAGAAGAGGGTCATTCCCATTCGCGGCATCGCGCATGTGAAATCGACCTTCAACAACACGATCGTCAGCATCACCGACCAGAACGGCCAGGTCGTGGGCTGGGCGAGTTCCGGCAAGATGGGCTACAAGGGCTCGCGCAAGGGCACGCCGTTCGCGGCGCAGCTTGCAGCCGAAGCGGCGGCGCGCGACGTTCTGACGCAGGGAATGAAGAAAGTCGAAGTCTGGGTCAAGGGCCCGGGCTCGGGGCGCGAGGCGGCGATCCGCAGCTTGCAAGCTGCGGGGCTCGAGGTGACGGGCATCAAGGATGTCACCCTCACGCCTCACAATGGATGCCGGCCGCCCAAGCGGCGTCGCGTCTGAAGGAGGTTCGAACGTATGGCCAGGTATCGCGATGCAGTTTGTAAGCTGTGCCGCCGTGAAGGAACCAAGCTCTTCTTGAAGGGCGATCGCTGCTTCACCGAGAAGTGTGCAGTGGAGAAGCGTGCCTATCCGCCGGGCGAACATGCCCAGGGGCGGCGCGGCAAGCTGTCGGAGTACGGCTCGCAGTTGCGCGAAAAGCAGAAGCTGCGCCGCATCTACGGCGTGCTCGAGCGTCAATTCGCCGTGTACTTCGACCGCGCGACCCGCACGCAGGGCATCACGGGTGAGGTGCTCCTGCAGTTGCTCGAGCGCCGCCTGGACAACATCCTCTATCGCATGGGTTTTGCGCCGTCGCGCCCGGCGGCACGCCAGTTGGTGCGCCACGGTCACATTCGGGTGAACGGCCGCAAGGTCAACATCCCGAGCTATCGTTTGCGGGCCGGCGACAAGATCACGATCAAGGAATCGACGACGCAGTTGCCGGTGGTGCAGGAAGCGCTCAAGGGTGCGGACATGCGTCCGAAGGTGCCCTACCTGGACGTCGACCGCAACCGCTGCGAAGGCACGTTCCTGAGTATCCCGGCGCGCGCCGATATTCCGACGCCGATCGAAGAGCAGTTGATCGTCGAGTTGTACTCGAAGTAATTCGAGTCTTTGGATGCGCCGCCCGCGGGCGGCCCCCCGCAACGGTGCCCCACTGGGGCGCGGCGCGGTGGTTCTGGGCCAGCCGAAAATGCACGAACCGCGGGGATGGGCGCGGCTCGAGGAAGCACCGGCCGGTCGAAATCGAGGCCCCCGCCGAGCCAGGCGGAGCGACCCGTTTCAATTTTGGAGGACGGACCGATGAAGTGGAAAAATGTACTCATGCCGCGCGGGATCGAGCTCGACGGCAGTGTGTCGAACTCGTCGTACGGGCGCTTCGTGATCGAGCCGCTGGAACGCGGCTTCGGTACGACGCTCGGTAACGCGTTGCGGCGCACGTTGCTGTCGCTGTTGCAGGGCGCGGCCGTCACGGCCGTCAAGATCGACGGGGTGCTGCACGAGATGAGCACGATCCCCGGCGTGGTCGAGGACGTCACCGACGTCATCCTGAACGTCAAGCAGATCGTGGTGCGGCACCTGGGTGATGACACCAAGTGGATGCGCGTCGAGAAGGAAGGCCCGGGCGCGGTGACGGCTGGCGATATCACGGCCGATCCGGAACTCGAGATCATGAACCCCGATCTGCACCTGATGACGCTCGACGAGAACGCCAAGGTCCGGATGGAGCTCCTGGTTGGCATCGGCCGCAGCTACGTGCAGGCCGAGTCGCACACCTTCGAGCAGGATACGATCGGCGTCATTCCGGTCGATTCCATTTTCGGACCCGTCCGCCGTGTGAACTACACAGTCGAGAACACGCGCGTCGGCCAGCGCACCGACTATGACCGGTTGGTGCTCGAAATCTGGACGAACGGCGCCACCGAGCCGATCGACTCCTTGGGCTATGCGGCCAAGATCCTCAAGGATCACATGCAGCTCTTCATCCACTTCGACGAAGAGCAGCTGCAGGAGTCGCGCGAAGAGCACAACGAAGAGAAGCAGCGTATGCACGACCTGCTCGCACGCAGCGTCGACGAGCTGGAACTCTCGGTGCGCTCCAATAACTGCCTGAAGATGGCCAACATCAAGACGCTCGGTGACTTGGTGCGGCGCAACGAGGCCGAGATGCTCAAGTACAAGAACTTCGGACGTAAGAGCCTGCGCGAGATCGCCGAGATTTTGGAAGGCATGAACTTGCACTTCGGCATGGACGTCGGGCCGTATTTGCAGGAGACCGAAGACAAGATCCCGACGATGGAGGGCTGAGTCCGTCATGCGACACCAGAACGGGATTGCGAAGCTCGGCAAGACGACGTCGCACCGCCGCGCGATGCTGCGCAACATGGTGACGTCTCTGTTCATGCACGAGCGAATCACGACCACGGCCCCCAAGGCGCGTGAAGCGAAACGCTGGGCCGAGCGCATGATCACGTTCGGGAAGCGTGGCGATTTGCATGCCCGGCGCCAAGCGGCGACGTTCGTTAACGACGAGACCGTCTTGAAGAAGCTGTTCGACGAGATCGCACCGGCTTTCAAGGACCGTCCGGGCGGCTACACACGCATGATGCGGACCGGTGTCCGTAAGGGCGACGTGGCCGAGATGGCGATCTTGGAACTGGTGACGAAGTCGCCGGCGCGCAAGAAGACCATCAACCACAAGACGCGTGAGCGCCTTGCGGCCTTCAAGCCGGGCGAGAAGCGCACCAAGAAGACGCCGACGAAGAAGGCGGCAAAGGGCGCGAAGGGTGGGACGGGCGCCAAGCCCGTGACCGCCGAAGGTGACGCCGCGACCGCCTGAGCCAGGCTGCAAACGCTTCGAAGATGAACGGGCGGCGGCAACGCTGCCCGTTTTTCGTTGCCGCCGGTTCGCGCAATGGTGTCCGATGTGCGGGCCCCTTTGTGGGTGGAAAGGAGCCAGGCATGTCGTTTCGCGAGCGGCTGCAGCGGCTGCCGGTGCTCGGGATTGGCGTTTCGACCGAGTATGGCGCCGGCGACGCACCCCACGCCCTGGACCCACTGGCGCTGCGCGCCACGCATCCCCGTTTTGCCGCGTTTCTTGAGATCGGCATCGAGACCGAAAAGGGCCTCGACGCCCACGCGCGGGTCTGGGCGGCGGACGGCGGGCCGACGACCTATCACTTCCTGGACGTCAACCTGGACGACCCGGAGGACTTCGACCCCGATTGGCTGAACGACGTTCGCGACTACGCCGCGGTCATTCGTCCCGCCTGGCTCTGCGGTGATGCCGGTCTGTGGCATTTCGGCAAACGCGAGCGCGGCCACATGCTGCTCCTGCCACCGGTGCTCAACGACGATGCCGCGACCGCCATGGCGGACGGCATTCGGGCCCTGCGCGATGCGACCGGCTTCGAAGTCTTCCCAGAAAACCCACCGGGCCAAGTGTTTATCGGTGACTTGCACCTCCTCGAATTCTTCGCCCGCGTCTGCGACCGTGCCGACACCGGCATGCTCCTCGATTGCGCCCATCTGGGCATCTATCAGCGCATGACCGGCCACACCCCCCTGGACGGGCTCGCCGATTTCCCCTGCGAGCGCATCGTCGAGATGCACGTTGCCGGCGGCACGGTGCGCCAACACGACGAATTCGAGTTCGTCGAGGACGACCACCACACGCGGGTTCTGCCGCCGACGTGGGAGATCTTCGAAGCCGCCGCGGCCCGCGCCACGCACCTCAAGGCGGTCGTGTTCGAATGCGAGCGCAACGCGAGCGAACGCGTCGTGCCCGGATTCGAGCGCATTGCCGCCGTTCTAGACGGCGCCGGCCGCACCGACGTCGCCGGCACCGGCGTGGGGCGGTGACATTGGCTCACCTCGCCCTACAGCGTGTCGTCGTGCGGATGCTCTATGACGCCGCGTTCCGGCAAGCGGTCTACGAGGCCCCATACGCCGCCTTGGCCGGCGTCGACCTGACCCCCGAAGAGCGCGCCGCGGTCGTCCGCCCCGACCCCCGCGCCTTCGCCACCGATCCCTATCGCCGCCCCCGAGCCCTCCGGAGCCTGCTGGAGGAGTACCCGGTCTCCGCCTGGCTCGCCGCCACGGCCACCGGCGATGTGCGCACGCTCGATGCGTTCTTTTCGTCCGCCTTCTTTCACGACTGTATTCAGCAGCGCGGTTCGCTGGCGCATGCCTTCGGCATCTACCTGGAGCGCGGCGCGCGCTCAGGGGAAATCCAAGATCCACGCGTCTCGTGGACCGCCGTCCTCGAAGGCGCGATCGCCGCCCTGCGGCGCCGCCGTCTCAATCCACGACGACAATTAGACGCCACGCCGCTGGACGCTGCCGCGCGCCTGTCGGATACCGTCGACACCTCCGCCAAAATCGAACTGTCAGCGCGCCACGCGCTCGTCACCGTCGCGGGCGGCACCGCGCATCTGTTTCAACAAGCACGCCTTCACCTGGCGAACCGCGGCCGCGACATTGTCCAGGCCTTACTCGCCACGGATGCCGCGCCGGCACCCGCCGGGCTCGCCCATTTCCGGATCGACGAGACCGAGCCCGAGACACTGCTCCTCGAACGCCTGCCTGGTACCGGCAGCGAAGTCACCGTCGAAGCTCCAAACCCTGGACTCGCCGCCCTTCTCGCGCTTGCCGTCGCCGGCACCTCGCTGCAGGCGCTCTATGACGAAGCAACAAAACACGACGCAACGCCCGAAGAAGCCCCCGACATCGTCGCCGATCTCGTCCTCGACGGCCTCCTCGTCCTGTCGCCGCCCGAAGACGTGTCCTCCGTCGATTCACCCTCGGCCGCCGAGGACTGACACTCGACCTCGAATTGTGTTCGCTCCCACCTCATCCATCCTGCCGCGACCGGCGCAGTGGCTCGGCTTGGAAAACGTTTGCGCTGCAGCCGTGGGTCGCGACATTGGAAAACGTTTGCGCTGGAGCTGTGGGTCGCGACCTTGGAAAACGTTTGCGCTGCAGCCGTGGGTCGCGACCCTTGGAAAACGTCTGCGCTGGGGCGACGTTCGTGCGACGGAATACGTCGGGACAGTTCTCCTCGGGCCTGGTGCCGCTGCGCGTGACGGCGCAGGTCATCGCTAAGATGGCAAAACGCGGGCCATGAGCGCGCGCGCCGGAAGTGCCTCTGCGGGGCTTGATTCCTCGGAATAAACGTGTGCCGATCGTCAACCGGAGTGGTGGAGACCTGTCACTCGAGTTGACACTGGCACCGAGAACGCCGTCGATCTGCACTCGCGATCCGAGCCGATCGCTGATGCCGACACAGGGATTACTGCGCGCTTCGCGATCATGATGTCCCGGCGACCGCGCGACTTTGTGAAATTCGTCACAACTAGTTCTGGACCGAGTGCTCGCAAGATAACAAGGCCCCCGGAACGAGCGCTCGTAAGTAATGTTACGAGTGACGAACCCATGCGAACCGCCTGGTGACGCGGACGGTGCCGGGTGGAGGCGTGGTTCGCGACGCCGTCGTGCTGACGATCCTGCGGCGATTCGATGCGCGCTTCAATCCCGCTGGCGACTTCGCCCGCGGCGACGGCACCTCGGCGCGATGCAGCCTCAACGTGCTGTCAAACAGCACACCGGCGCTCGATGGCGCCGATGGGATGCGGTCGGAAGAGACACCGCAAGAGGCGGGCCACGACGGGTGGTCGCGAAAAAGTGGCTCCGGCGCTGGGGTTTTCAAAATGGCCGTGCCGACGTTCGTCAACTGGAGACACGTCGGACTGTCAATAAAGTTGACGGGCCCCCGGGCTTCGTCGTGTGAGCCGCGGCGAGCCGGTCTGACCGGCAAGGGATAAAAGCCCCCCTCAGTGCGCCACCCGCGCGAAGTAATAGAAGAAGCCGATCGGCAGGCGGGCACCGCGGAGTTCGTAGTCGTGCGCGAATTCCGTCGACTGAGTGAGCTCGAGTTCCGAAACGCCGCGGGCACCTTCCAATACTGTCGCGCGCGGGACTTGGGTCGGAAACAGGTGGCCCTTGTCGAAGAGGATGATGTCCGGCCGCCGTTCGAGGACATACTCGCCGTCGCCCTTTTCGTGACCCGGGGCCCCGGTACCCATTGTCGACATCTTGCGATGTCCGATGTGCCGGTCGGTCAGGCCCATCATGTCGATCACCGGACGGTCGGCGTAATAGGGGAGTGCGCCGATGCTGGATACCGCGATGACGGCGTCCTTGGGAGTATGATCGCGCAACCACTCGCCGACGCCCCGGAGTTGTTCGTTGTGTTCGCGCCGCGCCGCCGGCCACCGGCGCTCTGCCAGCAAGCTGAGGAAGCGTCCTTCGCTTTGAACAAACACCAGCGACGCGACCGCGAATGCGACAAGCGTGCCGCCGATCTGCACCCGGCGTGCTGACCCGAGCAGCAGCACGAATGTGCGCAGGCCTTCCTGGAACAAGAGATAGAGCAAGACGAGAACCGGCATGTGGAACCGGCCGGTCGGCTCGTAATCGCCGCCCACGATCCACACATAAGCGATGTAGGCGACGACGAGCAGCAACGCGACGCTGAGTGCCTCGTCGCGCGGCCGCCCCGTGAACCAGCGCGTCCAGGGGGCCCGCGCAGGGGGCGCGGTGCTGCCGCCCGCGTGGGGCGCCGCGCCGCCGCCCGCGTGGGGCACCCCGCTGCCGCTCGCCCTCGCGCCCACCCTTCGCCGCACCGCCGCAACGATCGGCATCAGCAACGCCACCGCCAGCAGCGGCAGCGTGACCGAATACACGAACGTGTGCCACGTGTAACGCCCGCCGCGCAGGAACTGCGCCGTCGTGTAGCCCACCTTGGCGTAGAACGTGTTTGGCAGCAGCGCACCGTAGTACGCGACGCGAAACGCCTCGAGCGGCACCACGAGCGCTGCGTAGACCAGCAACGCCCGCCGCAACCGCCCCCCTGGTTCACCGCGCCACACACCGACCAACGACCAACCACCCAGCAACGCGAAAATCATCGCGCCCTCGGGCCGCACCAAGGTCGCCACGCCGCACCACACGGCCCACAACCCGGGCCGCCGCTCTCCGCTGTCGCGCCGCTCCTCCAGAAACGTCACATACGCCGCGAACACCAAGCTCGCGAACGCCATCGTTTCGAGGCCCGAAAGCGACTCCATCACGAACGCCATGTTGAAAGCCAGAAACGCCGGTGTGATGATCGAATACCAACTGGCACCCAAGCGCTTCTCGGTGAAGACGAACGCCGCAGCCATCAGTCCAAGAGCCAACGCCGCACCCAACAACTGCGCGGCCTTCGCGGGGTCGGCGCCGACGAGCAGAGGTGGCGCCGAAAGCAGCGTCCACAAGAAATTCGTGACACCCTCGACATGTTCGCCGGGATTCATGACGAGTCCTGAGCCGCGCACCAAGTTGCGAGCATATCGAAACGAAATGAACGCGTCGTCGTGGATGCACCAATCGAAGTACAAATAGCGGGCGCGGACCCCGTAGCCGAGTGCCACCAGCAACAATGCCCAACGCACGAGACGCCACGGCACGTGCCCCGCCACCGCTCCTCTCGCCGCCGCCGGCGCGACCCGCGCCTTCCGGCCGCCCGTCACCCCGGGCCCGGCGCGCTCGCGTTTCATGCCGTGCCGCGAACGGCCGCGTGAACCGCCTCGCGCATACGTTCGAGCGGAATGAGCTGCATGCAGTTCGGCGCCACATCACAGTCGCGCAAATAGCAGCAGATGCAGCCGATGGGGCTGACGATCTTGGTGAGCCGCCCGTAACCATGGATCTCGGGGGCGCTCGTTGGGCCGAAGACGGCGATCGTCGGTTTGCCGAGGGCGAGCGCGATATGCATCGTCAACGTATCGCCGGTCACGACAACGCCGCAACTGTTGACGTCGGCGATGAAGTCTCGCAAGTCATCGCGCTGTTCGAAAACGTACGGATCGAATCCGTCGGCGCGCAGTGCATCAACCAGGGCGGGATACTCCACCCAGCGCTTCCACTTCCAGCGCGCATCGGCGCGCATCTCGATACCGATGCGCCGCCGGTCGGCGTCACGCCCCGGCGTTCCGAAAACGTAATCCTCGTCGGCAAACCGCAGCCCGAACATCTCGAACAAGTGTTCCTGATAGCTGCGGGTATTCAGCCGCTTGAGCTCGTCAGCGCGCGCCTTGCCGAAGCGTGACACCAAGCCCATGTCGTACCACGATTGTGCCGAGGCAGCGTAACCGACGGTGCCGTTGGCCAACTGCGCACCCACGTGCCGGTCGTAGCGCACGAGATCCAGCAGTCGGCAGGCGTCGGGTTCATCGTCCAGGCACGCCGCGAGCCGGAAATGGCGCCCCTGGAGGCGTTCAGCAGCCGCTTCGAACGGAATGAGTTCGCCGATTTGCGGAATGTTTTCAAGCAGCGGCATCGACACCGGGCGCGTGACCCACGTGACCGGTCCCGGCAACGCCCGCAGGAGCGTCGTCGTGCGCAGCACGTCGCCCATGGCGCCGAGCTTGATGATCAGCGTCTCTGAAACCGACATCCAGCCATCCGAAGATCGTGAGCGGAAGGACGCACCCGAATGCGCCGCCACCGGCCAGGCAGGTCCGAAAGCCTGGGCCGAGAACACGCAGACACCCACCACAGGGCAGGGCCAATTCTACCACAGGAACGTGACAAGCCTGCCGGTCGATGGCCGCCCACGGTTCCACCCGATGCGGGCAAGTCCCGCATTCCGTGGGCATTCGCGGCGCGCGGCCGGCCTGCCGCCGGGCGTTGCACGGCGCGGCACGCACGTTGCCTTACTCCCTTCAACCGGATCTGCGGTGCGGCCCGAGACCTCTCTGCGGTTCTGTGAAATTGCGCTGAACCACGGATCGGTTCAGCGCGCCGGCTCGGGAAGCAGGGATGCTTTCGCGAGCGATGGGTGCCTTGGCGCCCGCGTTCGACCCGACCGGCACCCTCTGCCCTTCGAATTCTGGACCTGCGTTCCCGGCGGCGCCCTTGCTGGACCGGAGGATCGATGGCTGACCGCAGGAGCCTTCTGTACCTGGCGCGCGAACTGCCGCTGCCCGTCGTGGGCGAGGCGCGGCTGCGCACGTACAACTGGCTCATCCACCTTTCCAAACACTTCGACATCACGTTTGTGGCGCCGGCGCGCACTGCGTCCGACGAACACTACGTGGAAGCCGTGCGGCCGTACTGCACAGCGGTCCATATGCCGCCCCTGCACGCGCCGCACCTCGTGCGCCGCATCGTGGGACGTCTGGCGGCCGAAGCGCGCTACATCGTGTGTGGGCTGCCACCCGAAGCGAATGCGCTGCAAAACGGACCGGCGGGGGTACTCGTTCGCGCCCTTGGCGGGGCGGATGGCTTCGATATCGTGTTCACCGAGCGCTGGACCTGGGGCCACGCGGTGCTGGCGCTCGGTCGCGATTCGGTGTTGGACGCGGGCGCCCTCCAGGCACCGCGCGACGAGGATACGCTGCGAGCCTCTCGCAACCCGGTCCGGCGCGTACTGCGCCGAGTTCTGTCGCGTGCCGCGGCACGGCACGAGGCGCGAGTGGTGCAAGCGGCCGGTCTCGTCCTGACACTCTCGCCCGCGGATGGGCAGGCGGTCGCGACGTTCTGCGGTCCGAGCCGCGCCGTCACGTTGCCGGCCGGACTCGACACGCGCTATTTCATGCCGCAACGCGCCCAGGTGGATCAACGCGAAATCGCCTTTTATGGTGCGCTCGCGAACCCCACCCAACGTGACGCGCTGCTGCACTTGCAACGTGATGTGATGCCATGGGTGCGCGAATCCGTGCGTGCAGCGCGCTTGACGGTCGTCGATGCAGAGCCCATCCCCGAGACTCGCGACGCCCTCGTGACCGATCCGCTGTTCGGATTCACCGGCGTCCTGGAGGATCCCCGGCCAGAGTTGTGGCGCGCCGCAGTGGCTGCGTTACCATTGCGTTTCGGTGCCGGATCCACGACGCGCCTGGCCCAACTCCTCGCCCTCGGCGTCCCCGTTGTGGCCACGCCCAACGTCGTGCGTGCCCTCGGTTTGCAGTCGGGCGAGGGGGTCCTCGTCGCGCACGATGGGCCCGAATTCGCCCGCCTCCTCATTCAAGTGCTCACCGATGCCTCGTTGCGCGACGATTTGTCGCGCCGCGGGCGCGCTGTCGCCGAGTCCCGCCTGTCGCTCGATGTGACATACCACCGCTGGAGTGCGCGTTTCGCCGCCGGCACCCTCATTCATTGATGTTCAGCCGCCGTTGAAACCGGCACGTCCGTCGCAAGAGTTCCCATGGAAACGGCTGCGGTGCCGGGGGGCTGTATGCGGTGTTGGCGGAAATACGGGTGCGCGGAATCCGTCCTACGAGTGTGTGGACTGGCACTTGTGGTGGCGGGGTTGCTTTTCCCCGGTGCGGCGTCGGCGCGCGCCGATCGCGTCCTTGCACCGCATGTCTACGCCCAAGGTGTCGACCCGCAGAACGTCGCGGCCTTCGAACTCTTGCTCCTGCAGCAAATGCAGGATCACTTGCAAGACCGTCTCGTCCAGGACCACTTCCCGGAAGCGGCGTGCCCGGACGCCGACTGCGCCGCGCGGCGCGCCCGCCGGGTCGGCAGTGATGCCGCCTTCATCTGCACGTTGACGCGTATCGGCGAAAAGCACATCGCGACGCTGCAGCGTGTCGATGCGTCCGGGCGGATCGCGTGGACGCATCAGTTGTCGGCGGCGCGCGCCGAGGACTTGGATGAGCTCGCAGCCCGCCTCGGCAGTGAAACCGGGCCGCGATTCAGCGCGTCGCCGTCGCCGGCTCCCGCGCCGGCTCCGCGCTCACCGGCATCACACGAAGACACGTCGCCGCTCGCCCCGGCTCCGTCTGCTGCGCTTGGGCTGCAACGCGGCACGACCCTGCAAGGGCCGCGCGTCGGCTCCATCGTGCCAGTTGGTCACTCTTTCGCAGGTGCTCCCGGCCTCACTTCTTTCGCGTGGGTGTGGCGGCACCAAACCCCAGCGTTTGCGGTCGAGGCCGTTCCCGCGCTCGGCTACACGTGGGGCGGCAACGATCACAGCAATGTGCGCGACTGGTCCGTACTCGATCTCTTCATGAGTTGGTCGCCGTTGCACACGGACGTCGCGCCCTTCGCCGGCGCCGGACTCGGTTTGCATGGGATGTGGCTCGAACGCGAGCAGCAATCCGAACGGGCGCTCGCGGTCACACTCGCCCTTGGCGGCGGCTTGACCCTGTTCCGCACCTACGACTTCCAGGTCGCATTCGACGCCCGCTACCACGTGGTCCTACACGACTTCGAATCCATCGGCGGCGGCGGCGCCCACGGGCTACTCTTCACTTTCGGCCTCCAGAGGCGATGAAGGCTTGGCCTGGACCCCAAGGCTGGGTATGCTGTTCCACTGTCGGTGGTGCACCCCTTTGCTGTGAGGGCGGCGCCTCTTCCGACGCCCATGGCGCTCCACGTGGGGGGATGATTCGCCGTGCCTGTGACCGCGACCCAACTCGAGACTCGCATGGCCGCCCACTTGGATGTGGCGCGCCGGCATCTCGAGCGGCTACGCAACGTGTCCACCACTCGTACCATCGACAATGCGCTCGCACCCTATGACGAAATTGCCATCGAGCTGGACGCCGGCATGAGTTACGCCGGTTTGCTCGAGCGCGTCCACCCGGACGCCGCGGTACGCGCCGCGGCCGAGAAGTGGACCCAGGAACTGTCGCAATTCGCGACCGCCTTGTCGCTCGACCGCGGCGTCTACGACGCGCTACGCGCCGTCGGGATGGACGGCGCGGATGCGGCCACCACGCACTACATGCGCCGCACGCTGCGTGATTTCCGCCGCTCGGGCGTTGACAAGGACGAACCGGACCGCGAGCGTATTCGCGCTCTCAACGAAGAACTGGTGCTCATCGGCCAGGAATTCGCGCGCAATATCCAGAGTGACAAACGCTCGGTGGTGGTCACGGCGGCCGACCTAGAAGGGCTGCCCGAGGACTACGTGAAGGCGCATCCGCCCGATCTCGAGGGCCGGATCACGGTCACGACCGACTATCCCGACTACATGCCGTTCATGTCGTATTCGAAGAGCGGCACGGCACGCGAGGCACTGTATCGCGCTTTCAGAAGCCGCGGCACGCCGGCGAATCTGGACGTGCTCGACCGGATGCTCGAGCGGCGCCACCGCTTGGCGCGCCTCTTGGGTTACGAGAGCTGGGCCCAGTACATCACCGAAGACAAGATGATCGCCAGCGACACGGCGGCGCGCGATTTCGTCGAGCGCATCGCAGGCGTCGGGCTCGACCGGGCGCGGCGCGACTATGCGGAACTTCTCGAGCGCAAGCGGCTGGACGAGCCAGGCGCGACCCACGTGCACGATTGGGAAAAAGACTACCTCGACGAGCGCGTCAAGGCCGAACGCTATCGATTCGATTCGCAGGAAGTGCGCCCCTACTTTCCCTACGAGCAGGTCAAGCAAGGCATTCTCGATGTGACCGCTCGTTTATTCGGAGTCGAATTCCGGCGCGTCACGGACGGCGACACCTGGGCGCCCGACGTCGAAACCTACGACCTGTACGAGAACGGCGAGCGCACCGGACGCTTCCATCTCGACATGCACCCGCGGGCCGAAAAATACAAACACGCGGCCCAGTTCAACATCGTCAACGGACTCGCCGGCCGCCAGTTGCCGGAGGCCGCGCTCGTGTGCAATTTCCCGGGCGGCGAACCCGGCGATGCGGGCCTCCTGGAGCACGATGACGTCGTGACATTCTTCCACGAGTTCGGACATCTGCTGCACAATCTGTTCGCCGGCAACCAGCGCTGGATGGGTGTGGCCGGTATCAGCACCGAGTGGGACTTCGTCGAGGCCCCGTCCCAAATGCTCGAGGAATGGGGCTGGGACGTGCGCGTCCTGCAAACGTTTGGACGCCATCATGAAACCGGTGAGCCGATCCCCGCGGAGACCGTCGAACGCATGCGCCGGGCGCGCGAATTCGGCCGCGGGGTCTATGTGCGCCAACAGATGTCGTATGCCATGCTGTCGCTGCGCTTGCACGGCGGTGATCCGACCGGTGTCGATACGACGGCAATCGTGCGTGATGTGCAGAATCAGTACAGCATGTTCCGGTACGTCGAGGGCACCAGTTTCCATGCCAGCTTCGGACATCTCGACGGCTATTCGGCCATCTACTACACGTACATGTGGTCGCTGGTCATCGCACGTGATCTCTTCAGCCAGTTCGACGCGCGCGACTTGATGGCGCCGGGGACTGCCGGCCGCTATCGCGACAGCATCCTGGCCGCGGGTGGTTCGGCGCCCGCCGCAGAACTGGTGCGGCGATTCCTGGGTCGCGACTTCAACTTCGATGCCTACGAGGCTTGGTTGAACGCCGTCTGACGCATGCATTCAACTCCGAGGGGGGGACGATGCGTTCCACACGTCGCGCCATTGTGATCCTTGGATGCTTGCTGGGAATCGCGCCCGTCGCCGGTTGTGCGCCGCACCGCATCTCGCCCGGTGAGGGCTTCGTGCTAGTACCGGGCGGACGGGTGTGGTGGAAGATCGTCGGCAGCGGCAGCCGCACGCCGCTTTTGGTCCTGCACGGCGGCCCCGGCGCTTCGAGCCTTTACTTGAAGCCACTCGAAGCGCTGGCCGACGAACGCCCCGTCGTCTTCTACGACCAATTGGGTGGCGGCCAGTCCGATCGGCCCAACGACAACACGCTGTGGACGACCGAGCACTACGTCGCGGAATTGGCGCGCGTGCGCCAGAAGCTCGGACTCACCAAAGTTCATTTGTATGGCCACTCGTGGGGCTCGATGATCGCCACCGACTACATGTTGACGCAGCCCAAGGGCGTCGAGAGTTTAATCCTCGCCAGCCCGGCGCTTAGCGTGCCGCTTTGGGAGAAGGACGCAAAAGCGCTCCTCGCGACCTTGCCCGACTCCATCCAAACCACGCTCGTCAGACTCGACAATGAGAAGAAGTACGACTCGCCGGAGTATCAGGCGGCCACCATGGTCTTCTACGGCATGTACTTGGCACGCCGCCAGCCGTGGTCGTCGGAGTTGACAAAATCGTTCGGTGAGCTCAATACCGTCATCTACAATTACATGCAAGGCCCGAGCGAGTTCAAGATCACCGGGACGCTGAAGAACTACGATCGCACCCCGCGCCTGCACGAAATCGCGGCGCCGACGCTGTTCGTAGCCGGCCAGTACGACGAAGCCACTCCGGCAACGGTCGAATACTTCAAGAGCCTGGTGCCCGGCGCCGAAATCGCCATCATCCCGGACGCCGCCCACATGGCGATGCAGGACGAGCCGGAGAAATACGTGCAGGTGCTACGCGATTTCCTGCGCAAGGCCGACGCGCAGTAGTCACACCGCGCGAGCGACGATGCGCGCCAGGTGCGCGCCGTCGAAGAAACCCTCGCGTGACGCCAGGATCTCCAAATCCGGAAACGCCTGCGCCAGTTCGCCCGGCCGCAGCAAGTGCTTCGGGTTGCGCGGGTGCCCGAGTTCCGCCTGATCCGTGGTGAACGTTTCATAAACGAGCAACCCGCCCGGATTAACGCAGCGCGCCAACGGCCGGAAGAGCGCCCGATCCAAGAACCGCACCACAACGACCACATCCGCACGCACATCGTCGAGGGCACCCGGGAATTCGACGTTCATCTGCTGAGTGCGCACCGTGACACCGAGCCGCCCGGCGCGGTCCCGCGTACGCTCGAGTGCGTCGGGCAGAATGTCGAGACCCAGAACATCCAAGCCTTGGAGCGCGAGCCACACGGCGTCGCGGCCCGATCCACAGGCGACATCGAGTGCAGTCGCGCCGCGTGGCATCGGGTGCAAGGTGAGCGCCTCACGGAGCGCGTCCGATGGTTCCCACAAGTGGCGGCGTGATGGCACGCCGGTCTCGACTGCCAAGTGCTCGCGCCAAGTCTCATCCGCAAAATGCCGCACGTCCGGATGGCCGGCAGCCAACAACGCCTTGACCACGAGCGGCATGCGCGGCGCCGGCCCGCCGACGAGGACCAGCGGCCGGGTGCGCGGCGGCAAGAGGTAGGCGCGATACAGGAGATCGTCGACTTCGAGCCGCACCGATTCGGCGGGGCGGTCGACGGCATGCGCAGCTTCGGACCGCAGGTCGATGGCGGCGGCGTGGCGTAGCGATGCGTCGGCTGAGGTGCGCTTCATGTCATGGCGTGTGGCGCTCGACGATGCGCCGCACGAGATCCGTAGTCGAGAAGCCTTCCACGACCGGCACAAGCTCGACATGTCCGCCGTAGCTCTCGACGAAATCGCGGCCCACGACGCGTTCCAAGCTGTAGTCGCCGCCCTTGACGAGCACGTCCGGCCGCAGCGCTTCGATGAGTTTCATGGGCGTGTCTTCGGCAAAGAGCGTCACGTAGTCGACCGCATCGAGTGCCGCCAGCACGTGGGCGCGCTCGGCTTGGCCGATGAGCGGGCGCTTGTCGCCCTTCAGAGCATGGATCGACGCGTCGTCGTTGATGCCGACCACCAGCAAGTCACCCAGCGACCGCGCCTTGCGCAGTAACTGAATGTGCCCGACGTGCAGAATGTCGAAGCAGCCATTCGTGAAGACGACGCGTTTCCCCTGGCCGCGAGCCCGCGATACGACGCGCTGTAAATCGTGGGCGCCGAGGATCTTCGTGCCCTCGTAGTGCGGTCCGCCCTCGAGTTCGGTCAAGAGTTCGCGATAACTGACCGGCGCCGCACCAATCTTCGCGACCTCGATGCCGGCCGCCATGTTGGCGAGCTGCGCCGCCGCTTCCATCTCCGCGCCGCGGAAGAGCGCCATCGCGAAAACCGCAATCACCGTGTCGCCGGCGCCCGTGACATCGAACACTTCTTGTGCCGCCGACGCGATGTGAACGGGCGGACGCTCGGTGCGGAGCAACGTCATGCCATCCTTGCCGCGCGTCACCAGGAGTGCCGTGCCGCGGATCTCGTTCAGCACCTTGGTGCCGGCGTAGATGATTTCTGCATCATTGCCGGCGGGTGACACGGCGGCCGCTTCCAATTCCTTGCGGTTCGGAGTCACGACGTCGAAGCCCATGTAACGCGAGTAGTCGGTGCCCTTGGGATCGGCGAGAATGAGTTTGCTCTGGCCCTGCGCCAGACGGCGGGCTGCCGACAGCACTTCGCGTGTCAGCACACCCTTACCGTAGTCGCTGCAGACGATGCCGTCGACATCGCCGAGGCGGGCGCCGATTTGCTCCAAAAGCGCTTGCTGCAATTCGTCGCTCAGTCGCTGGCGCTCCTCGCGGTCGATACGTAGCATCTGCTGCGAGCCGGCCATGACGCGCAATTTGGACGTCGTGGGACGCAATGCATCGACCAGGATCATGTCGTGAATGCCCTGGGAGGTCACCAGTTCGCGAAGCCGCACGCCCTTGGCATCGTCGCCTACGACGCCAGCAAGCCACACTTCGCAGCCGAGCGCTACCAAGTTCTGCGCGACGTTCGCCGCGCCACCCAACCCGTCGTGCGACGAAATCCATTCGAGCACCTGCACCGGTGCTTCGGGGGAGACGCGCTCGACGCTGCCCCAGATATATTCGTCCAACATGAGGTCGCCGAGTACGAGGACGCGCGCGCCGCGGGCGCGTTCGAGCAAAGCGCGCAGATCTTCGGTCGTGGCCGTCACGCCGTGCCGCCTTCACTCAAGTGCGTCTCGACCAATTCACACAGGATGTGTCCCAGCGTGATGTGACACTCTTGAATGCGCGAGGTCGCCTGATGCGGAATCACGATCGCGTGGTCGACGAGTGACTTGATCTCGCCGCCATCGCGCCCGAGGAACGCGGCCGTCACCATGCCACCCATTTCACGGGCCCGCAAGAGCGCGCGCTTGACGTTCGGCGAATTGCCGCTCGTGCTGATGCCGAGGACGACATCGCCCGGCAGGCCGTGGGCTTCGATCTGGCGCGCGAACACGTGCTCGTAGCCGTAGTCGTTGCCGACCGAGGTCAGAATCGAAGTGTCGGTCGTGAGCGCAATTGCCGGCCAGCCGCGCCGCTCGCGCTGGTAGCGGCCCACGAACTCCGCTGCCAAGTGTTGCGAATCAGCGGCACTGCCGCCGTTGCCAAAAATGAGTAGCTTGTGTCCGCCCCGGAGCGCCTTGCCCGTCGCCGCGATCAGCGACTGGAGCGGCAGCAGCACGTCGGCGCCAAGGCTCAGCTTGAGCTCCGCGCTCTCGCGCAGCCGGCGCTGGATTTCCTGCATCGGACTCCAAGGGAGGCGAGAGCCAGGCGGGGCTCGAAGCCCGGGTCGCTGATGGCGTTGACGCGCCCAACCGCAAGTCTAGGAAGCACTTGGGCACATCGTCAAGGTGGTGGCGCCCGGGAGAGCGGGCGGGCGTCGGAACGGTCGCGTGAGCGCGATTACGCGCCAATAGGGCTGTCCTTCTCAAAGGGACTGATACCCGCAATCCTGTCCTTGGCAGAAGGACAGATCTCGGGGTGCGGGTCCGCAACCAGGTCTCGGTGGTGCGATACCGGCAATGCAGCTTGTGTCCGTGATAGACCTCGTCTTCGACATCGACATGGGTCGCAATCGCGACATCCCCGTGCATCGCCGCCGCGAACTCTGTCAGACGAATCGTCCCCGAGATTCCTTCCGAAAATGGCTTGATGCCGTCGGCGATTTCCTTCTTCGTCGACACCGTGCCGCTCTCGTCCACATAGCGCGCGTCGTCATCCAAATAGCGATCCCACACCGCAGTCGCGCCGCTCGAGATCGCATCGAACAGCTCTTGCGACTGCCGCTGCAACGTCGCTGCCACCGTCGAGTCAGGTCTCGCAGCGCCGGTCGCAGCGACGCGAGCCGCCGGGCTGAGAGTCGCCGCGACCGCCAGAATGCACACCACGAAACTTGGCATCGGGTCCCCTTTCGAAGCTTGGCGCAGCGAGATGGTTGGCCCCGGGCTTGACTCCACAACTCTTTTAGTTGTAACGGGATAACATGTAAGACGCGACGATCGTGCAATTTTACTCACTGATTGAGTATTTTGTCGACACGCCGCCTGGGGCGCTCCCGAATGCGCTCAGTTTGCGCTCATTCTTGATGCCGCACTGAGGAGAGACGTGACGATGCCACACTCCATGCTCTTCGTGAACGGCACGATCGAGACCGGTGACGAGCCGGCGACCTGGGCATGGGTCGAAGACGGACTCGTGCGCGCGCTCGGCGCCGGTGCGCCGCCCGGGTGCGATGCGCCGATGATCGACCTCGCGGGCGCGACACTCGCGCCGGGGTTCATCGATGCGCACGTGCACCTCTCGTGGCTCGCGACGGCGCTCCTGGGGCCGGATTTGTCGCCGTGCCCAGATGCCGGCTCGGTGCTCGATGCGGTCCGCACTTGGCGCGGACCCGGGCGTGGCGCGCGCGGCGAATGGATTGTCGGGACAGGTTTCGACGAAAGTCCATGGCGTGATCAGCGTCTGCCGACGCGCGACGACCTCGATCGCGTCGAGCGCGAGCGCCCCGTTCTCTTGCAACGTGTCTGCGGCCACATTGGAATCGCGAACAGTGCGGCGCTCGCGCGCACCAAACCGGGTCCGCACACCGATCTCACGACCGGCCGGCTGGCCGAAGACGATCTCTATGTGCTGAACGATCAGGTGCGGCCGGGGGCCGACGAACTCGCTGCCGTGCTTCCGGATGTCTTCGCGCTCCTGCACCGCCACGGCATCACCGCGGTGCACGACGTCAGCGCTCCCGAAATGGTGCATGCACTCGCGCGGCAGGATCGCGCGAGTGCCAAACGCGTTCGCGTGACGTGCGCCGTGCCGGCGCGCTACTTGACTGCCGCGCCACGCGACGCCGCGCCCGCTCGCGATGCCGCAGCCTTCTTCGCAACCCGCGGCCTGTCGGACTTGCCGCTCGGTGGCACCAACGAACTCTTCGAAGTCGTCGGCGTGAAGCTCTTCCTCGACGGTTCGCTCGGCGCCCGCACGGCACTGCTTCGCGCGCCGTACAGCGATGCTGCGACCACGCGCGGCACCGCACTCTACGAATCGCCGACCCTCGTGGAACTAGCGCGCGATGTCGACGGCGCCGCACTGCAACTCATGGTGCACGCCATCGGCGACGCGGCGCTCGATCAAGCATTGGGTGCGCTCGAGCCGGTGGCACGCGATGGCAATCCACGCCGGCATCGGCTGGAGCATGTCGAGGTGACGCCACCCGATCTCGTCCAGCGCCTCGCTCAATCGGGGCTCTGGGTGTGCGCTCAACCCAACTTCGCCGGCCGCTGGTCGATTCCGGGTGGCATGAACGAACAACGTCTCGGTGCCCGGCTCCAACACTGCAACGCGTACCGAACACTGCACGCCGCGGGCATCCCGCTGGCCTTTGGCTCGGATTGCATGCCGCTGAGCCCCCTCTACGGCCTGCGATCGGCGGTCTGGCACCCGCTCGAATCGGAGCGCCTCCTGCCCGGGCTCGCACTCGCTCTCTACACGGGCGCCGCCGCGCACCTCACCGGCAGCGCCGCGCGGGGCACGATCGGCGTGGGTTCGGTGGCCGATCTCGTCGTTCTCGCGCCGCGCCTGGAGGCGGCGATCGCCGCGGCGACCTCGCAGTCGAACGTGGCCCGAACCTTTGTCGCCGGACGCCAAGTCTTCGGCCCAAACCCCGGCGAATAGCCTCCCAGCCAAGCCCCGACCGCCACGAGGGCCCCGGTTGCCGGGCCCACCGGGCGGGTGGTACCATGCGGCACCAGCCGTGGCCGCCCGCCGCCCAGTGCCGCGGGACACGCTGCCCGCACCGCCTCCGAGGCGAAGCGCCGGTAGCGAGGGCCGCTCCCAGTTCAGGAGGTTCGATGTCGCTCGGGATCAAGCGCACGCGTCCGATGCGCGTCGCCACGAAGACGTTCGAGGGTACGCTCGAGGAAATGCCACGCGAGTTCGAATCGCTGTACGGGTGGGCCCGCAGGCGCAACTTGCGCGTCGGCGAACCCGATCACTCGGGCCGCATGTCGCTGCCGTGGGCGGCCGTCGTTCATAACGAAGCCGACACCGCTCCCGAAGCCGCGCGCCGCGTCGACTTGTGGGTGCCCATCGAAGGCGCCGGCGCGAGCCAGCCGGGCTTCCTCGTCAAGGACGTGCCGCACGAGAGCGTCGCCTTCCAAATCTACAAGGGCCCGATGTCGAAGCTCGACGAAGCGGTCGAAGCGCTCTTTACGTGGGCCACGTCGAAGCAGCTCGTGTTTCGCGGCCGCGTGCACCGGCGGATTTTCACGCGCGGCGTCGACGGCCCGCCCGAGGATCCGGATTGGGAAGCCGAAATCCAGATTCCGCTCGTTCCGCAGCGCAACTGATGCTGCGCCCACTTGCAGGGCGCTATTCTCGACACCGCGGCGTGAGGTACGGCCTCGCGACCGCGGTGTTTGCTTTCGCGGCACTCACATTCCTGGCCATTCGTGCTGCGGGTGCGGATCCCGTGATTGCGTCCGGCGCCGACTCGGCGCGCGTTCTCGTGTCGATTGCGGGCGGCGTGCAATGGGTCGACCTGCCGCGCTTCGACCGACCGGATGAAAAGATCGGCGCGCGGTCGCGCGTCGCCTTCGGCACTGCGGTCCGCGTGCGGCGCTGGTTCGAACCCCACGCCGAACTTGCATTCGCATACTTGGGTGGGTCCGACTCGCTCGACGCCGCCCTCGCGGCGCTCGGCACCAAGCGCGTCAGCTTGGGAACGCTCGTGCAGTTGCAAGCCGGAGCGCGCTTGCGCTGGGCGCGCGCCGGACGCTGGCAGCCCTTCGTTAACGTAGCCGCCGGCGTGGCGCGATTCCGCCTCGAGGCGAGTTCGGTCGCCGACCAACGGGACACCGACGCCGTGTGGTCGGCAGGCGCCGGCACGGAACTCTGGCTGCACCGCCATTTCATGCTGCGCGGTGAAGGCCTCTACATCGGCCAGGCCGCGCGCCAAGGCACTCGCTCCCACAGCGCCGTGCAAGTCGCCGCCGTCTACTCCTTCGATCATCTGTAAGAACCGGATCGTCGCCGCAAGAAGCCGATAGAATGCCGCGCGTAGGCGTCCCATCCAGCGCCGAATGCGGCGCGCAGGAGCAGTTCCTCGCGATACGAACGCACGGCCAGCACGAGTGCGAGCGCACACCAGACAGCAGCAGCGCGCAGCGACCCGGCCGCGAGCGCCTGTCCGAATGTTCCGATTGCGGTCGACACGTACATCGGATGCCGCACGAATGAATAAGGCCCGTGCGTGACGAGAGCGTGCGGCGTGCGGGCGACTTGCGCGAATTGTGCACCCTGCGCGGCGCGGGCCCACGACCATGCCGTCATGCCGGCGAGAAAGAGCACTACGCCGGCGGCGCAGCGCACGGGATCGGGTGCTCGACGCGAGTCGATGAGCGCCACCGCCGTGACCGCGATGCAAAGCACCCAGGTGGCACCGAGAAGCATGCGGTCGGTGGATGCGGCTACGTCGGGGGCGTGCGCCGGCGGTCGCTCTGTGGAAGCAGAGGTCGCGTCGCGCCGGCCGAAGATCCCCAGGACCATCGGCGCCCAGCCGAGGATCAAAAGCACGCTCGTCCACATCGTAGTCATCGGTGCTGTCACCCTCGATCGATGTCAGCAAGGACCGCTTTCGGACGGCGCGAATCCGCCGAGCGGCGCCGCCCGCCATTCCCACCATAGTGTGTTTCGGTGGGGTGATGGCGGGGCGATAGGGGCTCGGGTATCGTCGTCGCACGGCCGCCGACTCGTGCGCCCGTCGAAGGAGGCACACGTGAGCGCCAGGCCGCATCCAAAAGCACGTCGCAAAGGGCCTGGCGGCGCGAGCCGGCCCGGGCCGCGACCATTCAAGAGGACTTCAGAAGAGCGCCCGGGAACGGCGCCGAGACCGCCTCGCGGGCCTGAGCGGCCGCAGGGCAGTAGGGCACGGCCCGACGCACGCCAGCCGGGCGACGGGCCGCGGCCTCGTGACGCGGGGCCCGGTCGTGACTCGGGTCCCGCTCGTGACCGTAGGCCCGTGCGTGACGCGGGGCCGGCGCGCGACAGGGGCCCGGCGCGCGACGCCGGCGGCGACCGGCGCTCCTCCGGATCCGGCCCGCAACGCCGGCCGTTCTCCAGACGCCCATCGCGGCCGGGTGAGCGGCCGGGCGCCAATCGCGGCGGCTTTCGCAAGCCACCGGTACGCCGGGATGCGCCAGTCACTGCATCAGCGCCCACGGACGCTTCTGTTGTGGTCGATACCGCGCCCAAGCCGAAGCGCGCGCTCGAGTGCCCGCATTTTCCGCCCTGCGCCGGCTGCCCGCTCATTCCAGTGCCGTATCTCGAACAACTCGACTCGAAGCGCCGGGTTTTGATGGAAGCGCTGCAGCCGATGTTGCCAGCCGGAGTGACGGCGGACTCGGTCGTGAGTTCGACGGTGCCATCGACGCGCCTGCAGGGCTACCGCAACCAAGCGCGTCTTGTCTTCCGGCAGATGTCGCGCGGCGGCCATCCGCACATGGGCCTCGGCATGTATTCGCCAGGCACGCATCAGGTCATACACATTCCGAATTGTCCGATCCAGCCGGATCGCCTGAACAATGTTGCCGCGACCATCGTGCGGTTGGCCGAAGAGATGAACTTTACGAGCTATGACGAACGTGCCGGCGAGGGCTGCTTGCGCTATCTGGCATTGCGTTGCGATCGGACGCGGCGGGCGGTGCTCGTGACACTCATCGTTGGCGAGGACGTCGGTGCGCCGCTCCGCCAGCTCGCGGAACGCATTCGCGAATTGCATCCGGAAGTCGTGGGTGTGGCGCTGCATCAGAATCGGCGTCATAGCAATGTTTTGTTCGCGGGCGAGGATCTGTGGACGATCGGCGCGACACGCCTCGACGACGAAATCGGCTCGTTTCGGATCCCGATCTCGCCGCGCAGCTTCCTGCAGGTGAACCACGAACAGGCGGAATGGATCTACGGGCGCTTGGCCGACGTGCTGGCACCGGTGGGGGACGCCGCGGCACCATCGGAAGTTGCCGAACCCGAAATCGTCCTCGACCTGTATAGCGGCGTCGGTGGCATCGCGCTGCATCTGGCGCGACCGGGGCGCCTGGTCGTGGGTGTCGAGTCATCGGCAGAAGCGGTCGAGGATGCACGCCGTGCGGCGCATCGGAATGGCGTCGCGAATGTGCGTTTCGTGCCGGCGGATGTGGCGTCGTTCTTGCGCGATCCCTCCGGGCACGGCGTGGATCTGAGCGGCCGGCGCATCGCCGCCATCGTCATGAATCCGCCGCGGGTCGGCTGCGGACGCGAAGTGATGGAAGCGATCGCCGCGCTTGCACCGGAGCGCATCGCGTACGTGTCGTGCCGCGCCTTCTCTCTGGTCCGCGATCTCGAGATCCTGGGGGCAGCCTACGCCGTGCAGGAATCGCGGCCGGTGGACATGATTCCGCTGACCCCACACGTGGAGTCGGTGACGGTGATGCGGCGGGTGGAAGTGGCGGTCGAGGTGGCGCCGAGCGAGGTCGTTCCGGACTGAAGGCGGGGGAGAGTCCCGGGTCCGCGGGGCGGCATTTCGGTTCGATCCGGCGTGTTTTCAGCCTCTTGTGGAGCGCCCTCCGGCGGCGGCTTGACAGTCCCCCGGAGGCTCCAGGATAATCGCCGCCTTGCGCGGTCCAACCGCGCGACGCCTTGTTCCTCGGTAGCTCAATTGGCAGAGCGGGTGGCTGTTAACCACTAGGTCGCAGGTTCGAGTCCTGCCCGAGGAGCCAGTTTGCGGAAAGGCCGTTGGAGGCGACTCCGGCGGCCTTTTCTCTTGTGTGGGCCTCTGCCGCAACCGCAATGACGTCAAACGGTTTCCGCAGCTCGACCTGCAAACCGTCCTCGGTCCAGCGCGAGTTCGAACACAGAAAATCGAGGAGTCGGCGCTTTTGTGGTGCGGCTTGCCGTTCATAGAGAAACGGGGCCTTCGCCGCGAGTTCGAGTAACTGAACGCCCTGATCGAGGTAGTTCCTGTCGGCGGCCTTGTGCGCTGCGAGTTGACGCTCGATTTGATCCTGCTCGGCGCGCCATTCCAGAACCTTGGCTTCGTAGAACCCCTCGGTGATCTTGCCATCCAGCTTGTCGACATACATTGCTTCGAGGCGCGATTGCAGGCGGTCATGGTTGGTACGCAGGCGCGCCGTTGTGGCCGAATGATACTCCGCTACGTCGGAAAAGCTCGATTGCAGGGCTCGCGTTAACCACGACAGGACCTCTGAGTCGACGCGAATGGTCTCGAGTACTTTGCCGAACGCGTCCGCGACGTCCTCCTCGCGGACATATGGCTTCGTGCAGGGCCCGCGATTGCCGGTACAATGGTAGTAGACGTAGCGTGCCTTCTTGATTTCGCCGACGAGCATGCACCCACAATGTCCACAGCTGAGCATGCGCGAGAATACGAAGTCGTGCTTTACCCGTCGCCCGCTTCGGGCCGAGCGTCCGTCAAGGACCGCCTGCACGCGGCTCCATAACTCGTGACTGACGAGGGCCGTGTGGCTGCCTCTGTAATTCGTGCCATCCCAACTGAAGTCCCCCGTGTAGATCCTGTTTCGAAGCATTTGATGCACAGTCCCTTTGGGGACTTGCACTTTGCTCTTACGGAAGACAAGGCCCTCATCCTTCGCCCAGCACGTTACATCCTTGAGCGAATACTGGCCCGTGCCATAACGCTCGAAAAGACGCGCTACAATCGGAGCCGTGTCGGGATCCGGCTCAATTACTCGTTTGTTGTTTGGTCCCTCAATGTTCCGATACCCAAGCGGCGCGAACGACGGCCAGATGCCTTGCCGGGCCTTCTCGAGCATCCCTTTGCGGGTTTCCTCGGACAGATTGTCGATATAGTTTTTCGCCATCAGAACCTTGATCCCATGCATGAACTTCTCGGAGGACCGAGACCCTTGAGATAGGACAACGCCTTCCTTGACAAGGTGAATCTCCAGATCCAACTCGTCCAGTGTGACGTAGTCACGCAGGTTGCGATACAGGCGATCGGTCTTTTCCACAAGCACAATACGACACGAAGGATGTTGACGCAGGAACGACATCATCCGGCCGAACCCGGTTCGACCGGCCTGCTTCGCGGTTTCGATATCGACGAACTCACTCGCGATGTTGAGACCATTGAGAGTCGCGTAGTCTTGCAAGAGTTTCTGTTGGGCTGGAATCGAGAAGCCTTCGCGTTCCTGCTCTTTGGACGAGACCCGAGCATAAATGACCGCTGTGGTGTTGCGTTCCGATCGCGTGGTCGCGGATTTCCGGGTCCCCATCGTTCAAACCCTCCGGATTCGTTGTTCAGGGCGGACTGTACGATTCGTGTGGCGATGAGTCAAGTTCGTCTTGTAGTGTTCGCAAGGCGACCGACGCACACGATCGGGTCTGACGGAATGGTTTTGAGCGAGAGAGGTCGAGCGAGCCATGAAAAAGGACGCAGCATTCGGGCCGACGGTTCGTCGCCTACGCGAAAGCAAAGGCATAGGCCTTCGCGAATTGTGTCGAGCTGTCGGTATGAGCGCGACGTATCTGTCCCAAGTCGAGCGCGAGGAGCTTACGCCGCCGGTTGAATCCAAGATCAGGGCAATTGCGGAGCATCTTAACGCGGATGCGGATGTCCTGATGGAACGGGCCGGCAGGGTGCCATCGGACGTGGACGCGATCATCCGCGGAAACCATCGCGAGATGATCGCTTTGCTTCGCGCTGTGAGTGCGTTGCCGTACGCCGAGGTCGCGAAGCTGCGCCGACGCGCCGAACGATTGAATGGTCTCGCGGACGTGAATCGGTAATGCCGCCCGATCCAGGCATGGATCAGGCCATTGTCGCGCTTCGTCGGGCGGCGCAGACCCTCCATAGTCGCGAGGATTTGCTCGGCCAGCAGCGGGCCCTCCGCGAGTTTCTTGAAAAACCCAAGGTGCACCTGATCAGCCTGCAAGGCTCGTCCGGCGGACCCGCGATTGAACGTTCGAACTTGGCTCTCGAAGTCTCTGAGACCGTCGACCGCATTCGGCCATTGTTCCCTGCTGGTGTACGAGCTGCACTCACTGCCCTGAAGAGCTACGCTCGAATCTGCACCCACAACCAGGGAGCCCGGGCCGCGAACACACCCGAGGGCGTACAGGGCCTTCTCCTCAACTTGGCCATAGTCGAAGGCTACGCGGGAGTCTTGCACCAACTCCTCGCGGAATCGCGGGAAGAGGACGCATCGACCACAAACGACGCTGACGGGCGCCCGGCGGTTGCGGGATTCCCTACACCAAGTGGCGCTACGTGGGAGGATGTCCACATACGGTTCAAGGACGGACACACCGTGACGATCCGTGTCCGTGAGGCGCGAGGGATCTACTCCTTCGCGGAGATGGGGATGAGCAATAAGAAGAACAGGACGTTCACCAAGCAATGGGCGTTGCTCCAGACCTTTGCCACACACGACGGAACGCTGACGTGGAAGAATCCAGAAGCAGGTCGCAATCTCCAAAAGAGGCGCGAGGTGCTGGCAAAGAATCTCAAGGCCTTCTTCGGCATCGAGGGTGACCCGATTCGTTTGACCAACGACAGGAAAGGTTGGCAGACACGCTTCTCGATCCGGCCGGAAAACTGACCCGGGGCACCGGCGAAAAATCGCTGGCGCCAATCAGAAAAAATACTGCGATTCGCCGAATTGTGAAACGTCGTAACCCACAGTAAGACTGTTTGCTACACCAACGACGCGAACTGCATCGGAGCGCCCGGACCTGTCTCTCGTCGAGATTTCGACATAGGCGGGTGAGAGGTCTGGCGAACACCACCTACCGAAGTGAATCCCGGTGAGCCGGGACGTCGCCCCTGGGAGGAATCCTCGCCGGACCTCGCTCCCAGGGGCTTTCGCTTGGATCGGGGTGCGGCGTGTTGGAGGGCAACAGAAAGCGGGCTGAGCTGACGCGCGAGACACTCGCCTTCTGGCAGCCGCGATACTCAAGCCCCCTCAACGAAGAGGATGCTCGCCAGATCGTCGAAAACGTCGCAGGGTTTTTCGGCGTCCTGCTGGAGTGGGATCGGGCCCTTTCCACTGCGCCAAACCTTGGGACGAAATGTGCTGGCAGCAGCGGCTCAGATCCTAGTGCGCTGCCGTCGGAGCTCGAGCCATGAGTGGCGGCGCCAAGAGCACTACAGCGCGTGGCATGACGCGAGGTGTGTGGCCATGAGCGAACGTCCCGCGACCACGGCGTCGCTCGCCGACACGCTCCCACTGCGCGAACCTGCTGCAACGGAGGCCACCGAACGCGCCGTGCTCGGCGCGCTCTACATCGGCGCCCACCCTTGGGGCGCGAACGTGAAGCGCCTCCAGCCGCACATGTTCACGCGTGCCGAGCACAGGCTCATATTTCAGGCTATGCAGCTCCTGCACGCCGACGGGACGCAATTCGACTTGCCCGCCCTATTGAACCAGCTCCGCAACATGGGGGGCGCCGCATTGGCGCTCTCGGAGCTAACCGAGCTACGCGACATCACAGCCACGGCGGCGAACGTTGAACACCACGCGAACACTCTGCTGGGGGAATGGCGTCGGCGGGAAATGGGCGAACTCGGCCGGCGCCTGCAGCGGGCCGCCGAATCGGACACCGCGACACCAGAAACAGTCGCGCGCTTGCACCGCCTAGAACTGGACGTGCTCGATCGTATCGCCGGCGGCAGGTCGCCTGACAGCCGATTCCTTGACGCTTCGATCACCGCCGCCGACCTGCTCGCGATGCAGCTGGAAAAGCCCCGTTCCCTGTTGGGGGACGGTCTCCTGGTGGAAGGTGGCCTTCTGCTTTTCTACGGGCGCCCCGGCGTCGGCAAGACGTGGGCCGCGCTTCAGCTAGCAGTATCGCTCGCACGCGGCGAATCATGGTTCGGGATTCCGACGATCCCGGTGCGGGTTGGGCTCTTGTCGCTCGAGTTGCCACAAGCATACATGCTGGAGCGTCTGCGCGTGGTGGTGGACGACACCCGCGAGGGGCTGGACGGCCTACACATTGACACGCGCCCCCAGTTACGCGGCGCGGTGGATGTTCAGGACCCGTCGCACCGCGCGGGACTCGTCGAGT
>JANLSU010000005.1:0-57425 GCA_031362565.1 bacterium
GCCGTGGGAAGCGCTGCCGCTCTATGAAGCCGCGCTGGCCTGTGAACCCGGCACCGATGCCGCGGAGGAATTGACGCTCCGCGTCGCCGAGTTGCGCACCCAAGTCGGGCAAACGGATGCCGCCGCACAGTTGCTCCTGCAGCGCCTGGTCGCCGTGCGCCGTCCGCTCTTGCGCGCCCGCTACTTGCACCGGTTGGGCGACACGTATGGCCGGCAAGGCCGGAACGCCGAGGCCCTGTTCCACTTGCAAGCCGCGGCGGAGCTGTTTCAGAAGCACGCCGACGCGGATGAGCAGCGGCGGTTCGCCGCCGATCTCGTGCGCATCTTGATCGCCAACGGCGACTATGCCGGCGCCATTGCCGAGTGCACGCGCGCCTTGTCCGAAGTGCCGGCGGAGGCGGCGGCCAACCGTGGCACCTTCCTGAATCTGCAGGCACAGGCGCGGCGGCAAAGCGGTGACTATGCGGGCGCCGAGGCCACGGCGCGCGAGGCGCTCGAAACCCTGAAGCCGGTCGGACGCACGCTGGAATTGGCGCAGGCCTACACCCAACTTGGCACGAGCTACTACTACCGGAAGGATTTCGAGCAAGCGGAACGTTTCTATCGCGCCGCACTCAAGGCACATACCGACCTTGGCGATCTGCACGGCATGAAGAGTGCGTATGGCAACCTCGCCATGTCGCTCATGCGTGCCGACCGGCTCGACGAGGCCATCGTAGCCAACGAGAAGAGCCTCGAATTGAAACGCCGCTTGGGCGATCAATGGGGCGAGGCCACGAGCCTCAACAATCTGGGCAACCTGTGGGAGCGCCGCAGCGAATACCGGCGCGCCTTCCAGTTCTACCGGCGCGCCATCTCCATTTACCGGCGGCTGCACCGGTCGCGCGAACTGGGCACCATCTATCACAACATGGGCGAAGTGCACGTGCGGCTTGGACGGTTCCACGACGCATTGCCGTTCCTTGCGCGCGCCGAGACGCTGTTGGCAGCGTTTCCAACCTCCTACATCGCGTTGATGGCGGTCCACACCAAGTCGAGCGCGCTCATGGCACTCGACGAAACCCAACCCGCCATCGCCGGGCTCATGGCCGGCCTGCAGCAAGTGCGCAAGTCGGGATTGTCCGACGTCGCGGCGCGCTATCACAGCCGCCTCGCGCTTGCCTACATGATCGTGGGAGACCGGTCGCAGTCGGAATTGCACGAACGCCAGGCGCTCGAACTCATGCCCCCGGAACTGGAGCCCGAAACGCGCCTCGACTGCCTCGTCGATTTGGGCGAGCGGGCGCTTCTCGATGCCCGCGTCGATGTGGCCGAGGTGCACGCTCGCGATGCAGTTGAAATCGCCGGCCGCGGCACCCGCACCTGGTTCCTCGCCTGCGCGCTCCGGCTCGCGGCGCGGTGCGACGCGCGGCGCGGCAACTGGGACCGCGCCGAGATCCAACTGGAGAGCGCGCTGGGCGTGGCGCGCGACTTGGGGTTCCGTTACATCGCCGCAAAGTGCTATAAAGAACTGGGTCACATCCATTGGGACATCGGGCTACGCGGCCGGGCGACGGACGACTTCGAGCGTTGTATCCGCCTCCTCGAGGACCTCGAGCTGCGGACCGAGCTTGGCCTGACGTACCTGGAGCTGGCCCGTCTGACGGTGGGTCCGCCGGCGGATTAGCGCCCCGGTCAGCGTCAACGGTGCACGCTGGGATTGGACCGACCGGATCGAGTACAGTTCAAGAGATGCAATTGTGCCCCCGGCTGCCAACGGGAGGACCGCCAAGTGACGAGCGCAGGACGCGAAGATTTCCTCAAGCGTGCCGAAGAGATGTTGCGCGGCACGCGTTGGGAACAGGACCTCAATGAGGCCCGCAGCGAGATCCAGCAGGCCGAGCCGTCGGATGGGTCGGCGGCCGAGGACGATCGGAGCCAGTTGCTCCTACGTACGTCCGAAATCCTGAACTCGATCCTGTCGTTCGAGGAAGTCGTTCAGCGCACGATGGACTTGGCGATCCGTTGTCTGAAGGCCGAGCGCGGCATCATTTTCCTGCTCGATGACAAGAACCGCTTCGTGCCCATCACCCAGGCCAACGTCGAATCGCAGTGCCTGGCGGACGCGATGGAATACAGCGAGAGCATTCTGCGGCGCGCCGCCGAGGATCACGTGCTGTGGAGCGGCAACGCCGTCACCGACCAGCGTTTCTCGCAGTACGAGAGCATCGCGGCTTTCCATATCAAGTCGTTCATGTGCGTGCCGCTGAAACGCATGGGCAAGATCATCGGCACCGTGTACGTCGACAGCCGCACCCTCGAGAACGCCTTCGGTCCCAAGGACGTGCAATTCCTCCGCACTCTGGCCAACCAGGCGGGAATTGCCATCGAGAACGCCCGGCTGCATGAACGCGTGCGCGCCGAGAACCGCGAGCTGCGGAGCGAAATCCAGCATTCGATCGGCGAAGGCCGCTCGATCGTCGGCAACGATCCCAAGATCCGCCGCATTCTCGATATGGTCGATCGCGTCGCCGACTCCACCGCCACCGTGCTCGTGACCGGCGAGAGCGGCACCGGCAAGGAGATGTTCGCGCGTGCCATTCATCAAAAGAGCGCCCGGCTCGGCCGCCCGTTCATTGCGCTCAACTGCGCCGCGATTCCGGAAGCGCTGCTCGAGTCGGAACTCTTCGGACACATGAAAGGCTCCTTCACGGGAGCCCAAGCCAACAAAATCGGCAAGTTCGAGGCCGCCGATACCGGAACCCTTTTCCTGGACGAGATCGGCGACATGGCGTTGCCGCTGCAGTCGAAGATCTTGCGCGTCCTGCAGGAAGGCACGATCGAACCGGTGGGCTCGAACAAGACAAAGGACGTGGACGTCCGCATCGTTGCAGCCACGAACCGCAACTTGGCGCAGATGGTGCAGGCCGGCGCGTTCCGCGAAGACTTGTACTACCGGCTAAACGTCATCGTGCTCGACTTGCCGCCGCTTCGCGAGCGGCCGAGCGACGTTCCCAAGCTCATCGAACACTTTCTCGACAAGTGCCGGACCGCCAAGACGGCACTCAAGGCGTTTTCACCGGACGCGATGGTGCTCCTCAAGGCATACCCCTGGCCGGGCAACATTCGCGAGCTGGAGAACACGGTGCTCCGTATCGCGCTGCTCTGTAATCGCGAAGTCGCGGAGCCGGACGACGTGCGGCCGCTGTTGGAAGGTGGCGGACCGGCGGCGCGCCTCGCGGCCAACGTCGCAGTCCCCGCTCCGTCAGCGACCGTGCGGCTTCTCGATGATGTCGAACGCGACGCCATCGTCAGCGCCTTGACGCGCTTCGAGGGCAATCGCACCGCCGCGGCGCACGCGCTGGGCATTTCGGTGCGCAAGCTCCAATACAAAATCAAAGAGTACCAGCAAGCGGGATTGGCCATCGATTGACGATGCGTATTTCCCGCACCCACCTGCTCGGACTCGGTGTCCCGCTCGCCATCGCGTTGTGCATGTGTGCGGTGGCGTGGAACGCCGAGCACCGCGGCGGCACCGGCTTCGGATTCCCGCTCGACGACGCCTGGATCCACTGCACCATCGCGCGCAACGTCGCGCAGGGGCACGGCTGGTGCTACACGGCTGGCGAACTGTCGCAGCCCTCGTCCGGTCCGTTGTGGACCCTGCTCGTGGCCGCTGGTTTCGCGATCTTTGGGCCCGTCGTTTGGGTGCCCAAGGTGTTGGCCGCGCTGTGCCTGGTCGGCTGCGTGTGGGCGGTGTGGCGATTGGCTCGGTTGCTGGCGGATGAAGGCACGGCGGGCGTCGCAGCGTTGCTCACCGCGACCTGTGCACCGCTCGTATGGCACGGGCTCTCGGGAATGGAGACGCCGCTTGCGGCGCTGCTCGTCACGCTCACCGTGGATGCCTTCTATCGTTGGCCGGCGGGACGGAAGCGCTTCATGTGGGCGGTGCTGGCCGCCGCGTCGACGGCGACGCGGGCCGAGGCGCTCGTTCTCCTGCCGATTCTGGCGCTCGAACGCGCGTTCGGGGGCGCTGCGCCGGCGGCATCGCATGCACCGGCGACCGGCGTGCGGCGCGACGCAATGCTCGGCGTCGCCGTGGGCATCGCCTGCCTCATCCCCTATTTCGCCTTGAACATGACCCACGCGGGATCGCTCTTTCCATCGACGTTCGCCGCCAAGGCGCGCGAGACGGGACTGTTGTACGCCGCCGCCCACTTCGATTGGCGCGAGATGCTGGTGTCGCTGACATTGGCGCCCTACGTGTGGGCGGTGTTTGGGATCGCCTTCTTCGCGCGCATGAATGTCGGGCTTTTCGTATTGGCGCCGGTGGGCGCCTGGGTTTTGGCCCGCACCCCACGGCGCGCCGTGGCGCCGGGGCTCTTGCTCGTCGCATTGCCGCTCTTGCGTGGGATCGCGGCGCCGCATCAAACGCCGCCAATTCACCATGGGCGGTATGTAGGCGCCATCGTGCCGCTCTTCCTCTTGTGCGCCGCGGTTGGAGTCGTGGCACTTTGGCGAGCGCGCGGGCAGCGTGCGCCGGCGGCGGGCGCGGAATCCTCGCCCGCATGGTTGGCGGCACTCGCCACGCCCGGCGTCCGCATCGCGTGCGTCACGGTCCTGGCGCTTGCGACGGGAGCGCTCGTGCACTTGCAGATGACCTTGCCGCGTGAAGGGGCGGGGATCCTGAGTGCGATGCGAGCGGTCGTGCCCGGCGCGGTATCGGAGGGCGGACTGCATCCACTGCTGCAGACCGAGCGGCTCGGGCTCGCGCTCGCGTTCTTGCCGCCCGTCGTGATTCTGGCGCTCGGTTTTGGGCGCCAACGTATTGCCGCGGCGAGCGTCGCCGTATTCGCGGTGATCGCGATCGGAGTGCAGGCGGCGAGCCTCGTCCGCCTGCCGTCGCAGTACGCGCGCAACGTCAAGAACATCCAGGAGATGGATGTGGCGCTCGGGCGCTGGGTGGACGCCAACGTCCCGGCGGGCGAACGCGTTGCGGCGTGTGATATCGGCGCCATTGGGTTCTTCGGGGGAAGGCCCGTCGTCGATGTGTTTGGCTTGGCAACGCCGGCGCTTGCCGGTACTCAGTCTCCGAGTCACATGCGAACGCTCGCGGCGCTCAAACCGCTGGCGCCGAAATACGTCATCCTCTTCCCCACCGTGTTCCCCGAGTGGGCCGGGCGCGTTTCGCTCCTGAAGCCGATTTTCGAGCATCGGATTTCGGACAACTCGATTTTGGCATCGCACGTGGCGCGCGCCTACGAAGCCGACTGGGAACGCTTCGGGCGCTACTACGACGACGCGATCTTGGCACGCATCGACCCGCCGGACACGGGTGGCGCACTCCGCGACCACTGGCGCCGCGGGCTCTACAACTTGGGGCTGCGAACCCACGCCGAACTCTTCGCCGATGCCGGCGCATTGCGGCGCGACCGCGGCGAGGCCGTCACCGCGGAGTCAGCGTTCCGGTACGCGATCAAACTGGATGGCAGACATGTACCGCAAGCGTGGGTCGGTCTCGCGCAACTATTCAGCGGTCAACAGCAGGGACGCGAACTGGGAGCGGTGCTCGACCAACTGAATTCGACGCTCGGCAATTTCGCGACGGGCTACGAGATCAAAGGCGATTTCATGTTGCGCGAAGGCCAAACCGCCAAGGCCTTCAGCGCCTGGGACGCAGGCCTGTTGCTGGCGCCCGATTCGCCACACCTGTTGCAAAGGCTCGAGCAATTGGTGACGCGGTACGAAGGCGACGAAAAAGCGCTCCCGTACCGCGCCAAGCTGGCAGAACTCGGGGTCCAACCGATGCCCAGGCCCACCGAATAGGGCCCCGCTGACTTGCAGGGAAAATGGCGGAGAGGCAGGGATTCGAACCCTGGGAGCCCAGTAAAGGGCTCAACGGTTTTCGAAACCGTCCCGATCGACCACTCTGGCACCTCTCCGCTCAGAGTTAACCTATAAGGCCTTGGATAGTTACCCGGAGCACCCTAGGTGCGTCAAGGGGCTCCCCGGTGTGTTCCGTGCAGTGAGCCGTTGCGAACTGCGGGGCCTGGTGGCGCTTACGGGAGCCCGATGCCGACGACGTCGTTCGCGCCCAAACCCACGAGACTCCCGTCAAACAACAGCGCCGTTCCGAACGTGCCGCTGGTCGTGGAGCCGGTCGATGTGGGTGTGAAGACGAAGACATCCTCGTCCGCGCCCGAGACACCCGGCACCGAGAACGAGCCCGTCGTCGACAGGAGGATGCGTCCCGCGCTGTCGACGGCGACGGCATCCACGTTCTCGCCGCTCGACGTCAGGCCCACATCGCTGCCGTCGAAGTAGAGCGCGAAGGTACCCGCCGTGGTACTCCCGAGCGTCGTCGGCTGGAACGCGACCAGGTCTTCGTCGGCGCCCGAAACTCCCGGCACCGAGAACGATCCGAGGGTCGAGAGCAGTAAGCGACCGTCCGGCAAGATCTCGATTGCATCGACATCCTCGTCGCTCGCTGTCAGCCCAACGTCGCTGGCGTCGAAATACATGCTGAACGTTCCCGCCGTCTGCGAACCGAGTGAGGTCGCGGTAAAGCGCAGGATGTCGGAATCATCCATCGCCACTCCTCCGACCGTGCCCGAGTTGGTGAACGACACCAGGATTTGTGTCGGGCCGATGATCTCGAAGGCATCGAGCGCGAGGCTCGCGAGCCCGACGTCGGATCCGTCGAAGTGCAGGCTCAGGCCCGCGCCGTCGAACGCCACAATGTCCTCGTTGGCGAACGCTTGGCCACCCAGGGTCGCGTTGTCCAGCAGCGCCAGGTACAGGACGGCGGTCGGCCGGTCGGTCACAATGAGCGTCGCCGTGCCCTGTCCCACTGCGCCGTGGCTGTCGGTGACCGTCACGGTGATCGTGTACGTCCCGTCGGTCGCGAAAATGTGGTTGCCGGTGATGGTTCGGGCCGCCGGATTGACGGCACCGGGCCCGATGGACCCGTCGCCCCAAGCGATCGCCGCCGTGTGTGCGTCCCCGACATCATCGGTGAACGCCGCCGACAGGCTCACGCTCGTCCCTTCCGGCACGCTGGGAATCGGCGCCACGGTGACCAACGGCGGGTGATTGACGGGCGTCGCGACGGCGATCGTTGCTTGACCGCTGGCGGTCCCGACGGTCGCCGTGATCGTGGCGTCGCCAGCCGACACGGCGTGCACGAGTCCGTTCGCATTGACGGTCGCAACGGCGGCATCGCTCGACGACCAAGCCGCAACGCAGCCACCGAGTGGCGCGCCGGCGCCATCTGTGGCCGTCGCTTGCAATTGGACCGTAGCGCCGGCGTCGAGCGTCGCGTTGGGCGGTGACACCGCCACCAAGGCCGCCGCGGTGCAATCGGTGCGGTTACGCACGTCGTAACCCGGCGTGTCGATCGCCAGGCCGAGCGCGGTCGCGATGTCCTGCCAGCCCACCATCCGGAAGTCGGTGTCCCGGTTCTGGGCCACGAAGAGTCCCTGCGGATAGAGCGGCCCCAGGTCCATGTTGTTGACGTCGATGCCGTCGGTATCATGGGCCGGCGGGAGCGCGAAAGTGCCCAGGTAGTCGTTGCTTCCCTCGCGCCGGTAGACGATGTACCGGTCATTGCCCTGGCTCGAGGCGATGAGGTATCCACGGCCGTCCCGCCGGTAGTACAGCGTGAGACCCTCGATATCAGCCACGAGCTGCGTCGCCGAACCGACGACATCGACGGTGGCGAGACGGGCGTTGGGCCGGCCGGGTTCGGCGTCATACTTGTAGATACCGTGGCGCTCTTCCGCCAAGTACAGCGAACCGAGTTCGTCGTCGGCCGCCATCCCTTCGATCACGCTGCTCGTTGCATACGTTCGCGCCAAGACGCCGCCGACCGTGCCATCGCCGCGGTCGACGAACTCCCATTGCTCGACTCGCGCGCCGGATGACACGATGCCGTAGTAGCGGCCGGTCGCCCGGCTGTGATACATGATGTACCCGTAAACGTCGATTCCGGTTTGAATCGTACCCACCGGTGCCAAGACTCGCGTTACCGGATCGATGGCGTAGACGTCGATCTGATTGGTATTGCGGTCGCAGGCCGAGATCAGGTCGACGGCGTGGCCCTGCAGCAGGAACCCGTAGCGCAGGTCGACGTTGTTGTGTTTGCCACCCGCGGCGAACTGGAGCTGGGTCCCCTGTAGATCGAAGACATGGAGACCGCCGCTGCTGTTCTTGTTGGTGCCAATGATGAGCGACAGCGACGGGTCGCTGGGGTGCACCCAGATCGCCGGATCGTCGGCGATCCCGGCCGGCCCCGTGAGACCCGTCGCAGCGACGGTAAAGAGCCCGGCCTTGGGAAACGGACCCACTTCGTCCTGCGGCACCGCTGCGGCGCCAAGCCAAGCCGGCAGCGGCGGTGCCGGCGACTCGCGGACCACCCAGGAAGGATGATCACAGCTGGGCACTGCCAGCACGCCAAGAATAAAGGCCATCCGTGCGACGCCCATGCTGCTCCCCCCGGGTGAACTCACGACCGGGCATTCGACGGCGCGGGTAGGTTCGGGTGTCTGGACTCATAGCCTGACTCGCGGTCACCGTCAAGCGGCGGCGTGAATTCCCCAGCGTCAGTGCACGACCACGACCCGGGCTCTCGACGACCTCGGTCCGAGCACGAGTTGCGCGAAGTAGATTCCGGCCGCCACCCGCCGGCCTTGGCTCGTTCGATCATTCCAATCGACGCGATGTGTTCCGGCCACCCCCGTCACCGGGCCAAAGTCCTTCACGAGACGACCCGTGATGTCGAAGATCCGCAACTCCGGGCGGCCCGGAGCCAGGAGTTGATAGGTGAGAATGTGCCCGCTCTGCCGCGGTGACGGAGTGACGCCGATCAAGCCCTCGAAGCCGCTCTGCACCGTCGGGCCGTTCCACGGCCCCGACGTGACGACGAGTTCCACACGGACGCGCCCGCCGGATGCCGGAGTCACGAATGTCGATCCGGGTTGGAGCGGCATTGCGACACCGCTCGGAAGAAGGAAATAGGCATGACGGCCCGCCGGCAGCGACTCGACGCCCGAGCATTCGATCCCGACTCGATCCCCGGCACCGGACACGGTCACGATCCAATGACATTCTTCTTGTTCCGAGGCTTGAATGGAACGCAAGTAATCACCCGCGAAACGGCCCCAATCGCCGTGCTCGATCGCAATCGTGAGCGCCGATGCTCCTGGGAGCGGAGGGTGCGGCCAATCCCAGGCATCGCGTCCCTCGCTGGCACCCAGGGCGGCGCCGACCCGCGCACCGCGCGCCGTGTGTCGACCGCTCTGCGCCGAGAAATCCAGTGTCCAAAGCGGTGCGGTTCGAACCGCGGCTGGAGTCGGAGGCTCGTGCGATCGGCTGGCGAAGTTGCATTCGTACAGGAAACGCACCGGCTCGTAGGCCAGAACGAGCCGCCCGGACCCGGCCTCCAAGGCCAGCGATTGGGTCGCGAGATCGGCCGCGATGAACGCACCATTGTTGACGAGGTCCCCGGAGGTGTCGCGCCAGTCGAAGGCGACAGGCGCAACCAGTGCCGAGTCGACGGCTTCGGCGATCGAAAACCGGCGGTTGTGCGCCTCGATGCAGAATGTGGCTCCGGTGCTGCCGCTCGAGTTCGGCGCGCCGAGAATGTTCCAGCCCGGAGTCAGTGATGCGGTGGGAGCACTCGCGGCGGTGCCCGCGAGCTCGAAATCGCCGGGAAGCGCGACGACCGAGTTGATCCAGTAGCCCTGCGCCACGTCGTACACCGGGTCGAGCACCAGGTTCGACCCCACGACCGCGAAACCCTTCCAGGTGGATTCCCCGATCGGACCCAGAATCGGTCCCAGGAGGTCGCTCAGACGCGGCTGCTGTACGCCCGGTACTTGCAGCACGCACTGCGATGACCAAAGTCCGTAGGCTCCAAGCGGTGCCAGTTGCGTTGCAAGCGGTCCGCTCGTGCACACGCCGCTCGAAAAGGTCGCGGCAATCGTGTGGTCGGCCGCAATAGCTCTGAACGTGTACGCGGCGACTGCCCCAACCGAGGCGCCGTCCGCGACAACATCGGCGATCGCGCCGCCCGGGTCTGGCGTAATGACGAATGTCCGATCGGTGCCGCAGGCAACGCTCACCGCGCCGCTCGGGCCGATCGTTCCGCCCGGACCCGCGGATGCCGTGATCGTGAGCGCCGCGACCGGAGCGAAGTTGGCCGCGATCGTATGATTGGTCAAGACAGTGTTGAATGTGTGTGAACGCACCGCGCCGACGGAGATCCCGTCCACCAGAACGTCCGTGACACTGAAGCAAGAATCCGGGGTGATGGTGAACGTCTGGTCGCCGCCACAGACGACGGTCGTGTCACTGGGACTGATCCGGCCGCCGGGTCCGGCGGTGGCGGTAATCGCCAGGTTGTTGGCAACGGTTCGGAGCGTGAGTCCCGTGCCGTCATACAAGGTGTCGACGACCGCGTTTCCGTGTCCCGTGACGCTGATCGCGTCGAACCGGCCGACGCGGACTCCCGCACTCACAACGCGAAATTCGTTGCCGGCTGCGGTGCAGAACCCCGGGGCGAAGGCGACGTTGAGTGTGCCGCCCAGAGTTACGGTGCCGCTGACGGCGAGCTGGTCGTACTCCGTACCCACGGAGGTGCCGGCAATTTCGAGGCCGAGATCACTGGTTGAGGAGAACGGGCAGTTCCCGTTCACACTCAGGATTCCTCGGGGGAATCCGGGCGAGAGGGTGCCGTTGTTGGCGAAGGCGATTCCGGCAGCCAGCGTGCCGGTGCCGCGGATGATCCCACCGGCTGCATTGGTGAACAGGCCGCCGGTGAAATCCACCCTGCGGCCGCCGTCGATCGTCAGGATGCCGGAGGTCGTGAAGGTCGAAGCCGCGGTCACCACGAGGTTGCCGCCGGTCACGTCGATCGTTCCGCTGCTGACGTGATCCGCTGCAGTCCTGTCGACATCCAGTTGATGTTCCAACAAGATTCGCCCCTGGTTGTCCACCTGGGCTCGGAGCGTGCGTCCCCCAAGTCCCGGCATCGCGCTGACGATGCCGCTCGGAGCGTTGACAAGAGTGCCGTTCGTGATTACGAGACTCGCGTCGGTATTGTCGCCGGCGTTGGCCAATCGCAGCTCGATCGACCCTTGGTTGGTGAAGCCTGTTGCGACCGTCAGTGCCGCCGCGACGCCGGGTTGGCCTCCCCGCCCTTCGATGAAAAGGAATGATCCGGCGAGCAACTCAACGGTCCGGTTCATCGCGGTGGTGCCCTGAACAATCGTCGTGCCGCGATTCTTGAACGGCGCGTCGATGGTGACCCGGTCCAGTAAGACATTCGATCCCGCGGCGCAGACGAGAGTGTCACCAGAAATCGTGCCATTGTTCGTGACAACGAGAGTACCGGCACCACGAACCGTGCCACCGGGTTCGGTGGTGAACGTGCCGCCATCGAAATTCAAGCGCCGGTTGCCGGCGATCGTGATGGTGCCGGAGTTCACGAAGCTCGAGGATCCGGCGTCCAGGTCGCCCCCCGTGACCTCGATCACACCGCGATTGATGTGATTCGCCGGCGCCTTGATCGTCAGAGAGCGGTCCAAGACCATCGAACCCCGGTTGTCGATTTGGGCACCGAGAGTGCGAGCACCGATGCCTGACACGGCACGAATTACACCGTTCGGCGCATTGACGAGACTGCCATTCGTTACAACGAGGATGGCGTCGGCATTGCCGCTATCGGCCTGTCGCAACTCGATCGTGCCCTGGTTGATGAAACCCGTGTTGACGGTGAGCCCCCCATTCACACCGGGCTGGCCTCCCTGGCCCTCGATGGAGATCGAGGACGTCGGGCCCGTGCTGACTGTTGTGTTGACCACTGAGGTGTTCAAGACCCGAAGAATGCCCTCGTTGTGCAGGGAACCCGTACCCGCAATCGTGCCGTTCGTAAGCGTGAGCTTGCCACTGGAACGCAATGAACAAGCGCCGGCCATCGTGAAGGTGGTATTCGTGATGTCGAGATTGTGAGTACCGGTGACATCACCCAGGATCAATGAATGCACACTGGCCGGGGACGAAAGCGTCACCGTGTAGGAAGGGCCGGCGGCGGTGATGACGGCGTCGTCCGCGGGTCCCGGCACGCCGTGATCCCATTTTGCGGCGTCGAACCAGTTGCCGCTAGAGGCGTTCTTCCATGCGGTCGTCACGGCCTGCAGCAGCACCGACACGCCGCCTTGCGTCACGGTTGCAGCGACGAGGTCGGTTCGGTTGTCGCCATTCAGGTCGGCGCCGCGCAGTGCGCCAAAAAAGGTGTTGAGCCCGGTGCCGCCGACGCTGAATACCCGCGACGAGCCGAACGTGCCATCGCCACCTCCGGTCGCTACAAAGACGGCGCCTGCAGGCGCGGAATGCGTCGCGATATCGAGGTGTCCGTCGGCATCGAAATCCGCGACGATGGTTGCGGAGGTGCCGGCGATCGCCGCCCCCGAGATCAGGTCCGCGGCAAACGTTCCGCCGCCGGTCCCCAGCAGGACGTGGGTGCCGGACCCGGCCGACGTCGCGACCAGGTCGATGGTTCCGTCTTCGTTGACGTCGGCGGCGCCGACCGAAAACGGCGTGTTCACCGGCAGCGAAACCGGCGGGAAGAACCCGCCCTGTGCACTGCCAAAGGCCACGCGGACAGCGTTTTGATTCCGGAATGCCGCCGCCAAATCGGGAAGCCCGTCGCCGTTTAGGTCCCGCAGGATGAAGGGCGAATCAGAGTAGAAGCCCGGAACTCCCCCGTTCGGGGTGAATGTCCCATTCCCAAGGCCGAGATAGACAAACATCGCGTTGTCGTCGCGTCCGGCGACCACGAGATCGAGGTTGCCATCCACATCGAGATCCCCCACCGCAATGTTGCCGTCGCTGCCGCCGGTCGCAAACACCAGTCCGGGCGAGGCAAACCCACCGGCGCCGTCACCGAGCTGAACCGTGACCAGGTTGCCGGTACAACCATTGCCCGATCCGCCTTCGGTCATGACCAGATCCAGTTTCAGGTCGTTGTTGAAATCGGCCGCCTGGATCTCGGCGATGTTGTGCAGCCAACAGCCGACGCCGGGGTCGAAAACAGTGGGTGGTCCGAAGTTCCCGCCGCCGGTGCCCAAGAGCACGCCGACCCTCGCCGGCGTCTGATTGTCCGCGGCGTTGAAGCCGGCGGCAATGTCTTGCACACCATCCGCGTTGAAATCGCCGACCGTCACGGTCACGGTGTTCCGCGGTCCGGCGGGGCTGATCGGATGGCTGACGAATGGCGCGAACGACGCCCGTGCGAAACAGACACCGGCGCTCGAGAGCAGCACGAGCCCCGTCGCCGGCGCCCAAGACCGCACCGCCCGTGCGACCCCGAAGAGACCCGCGTGACCCATCGCACCACTCCTGTACAGTGAGCCCACCGCTGCTTCGCAACCGCCTCAGAGCGCCGGCTTGAACAGCAGCAGGTTGCCGCGCTGCGTTTCGTTCGGATGGTAGAGGTGGCAGGTCGTGCACCGGTTGGATGCCTCGTCCGGCTTATGGCACTCGCGGCAATTCTGGATGCCGGGAATGTTCTGGATCGAGGCGGTATCCATCGCCGGATCGAATTCTTTTCCGGCCAGCATCTCGTCGGTCATCGGGATCGAAGTGTGGCAGGCGAGGCATCGGCGATCGACGATGTGGGCGGCGTGATCGAACTCGGTGCGGCGCAGAGTTCGCTGGTCGGGCGTCACACGCAGGAGTGCGCCGTCGACGAGTTGGTGGCACTCCGTGCACTTGAGCGCCAAATGCGCCGCCAACGTGTCGAGCGCCGCCTGCCGTGCCGCCCCGGCCGCCGGGACGCCGCTCGCCGCGACCGAGAATGCCGGATCCGAACCCAGATCGTTGTTGGCGCTTCGCACCTTGCGACGGGCGACGGTGAGCAGCGAGTCGATCCACTGCAGTTCGGTCACGATCTCGGGCTCGGGCCGCCCGCGGAGACCCATCGCGTAGCCGTCCAGAGTTTGAATCGCTTCGCGATAGAGCTGCGTCGACGGCACGCCCTCATTGGCGCCGAATTTCACCAGGTCCGCCAGTCCCGCATTGGGGTAGATCCGCCGGCGAATCTGCCGCAAGTTCTCGAGAATCCACGGGTCCTCGTGGTAGATCGGCGACTTCTTCACCTTGTCGCCGCGCTGTGTGAACTCACTCGGGCTCGAATAGTAAGCCCAAGTGGTGCCGGGGCCGCCGCGCGCGCGGATCATCTCGAGCGTCTCGACACCGGGTGCTGTTGGGTCGGCGGCTTGGCGCACCGGCAAGAGATCGGTCTTGATGCCGGGTGTCAGATGGCACTGCGCGCAGTGCACCTCGAAGTCGATGGGGCGGAAGTGTTTGCCGTCCGGCTCCGCAACGTGGCAATAGATGCAAGCTTGCTCGGCGTTGGGCTCCTGAGTCAGCCGCATGACTTCCGCCAGATGCCGGCGATGCGTAAAGTGCAGTGTTTCGGAATCCGGAATGCGGTCGCGCACGAACTGGAATTCCGGGTGCTTGCGATTGAAGGACCCGTAGTCGTGGCAACCGAGACACTCCTGGTCACTCATGCGGGTGATCTGCGCCTCTCGCCCGCGGTGCTCGGTGTGGCAGTCGGCGCACGACTGAACGCTCCCGTGGTGCTTTTCGACCATGAGCGCCGCGCGTTTGGCATCGCCCGACCGGTACACCGAGTGCGCCGCGGCGCTGTAGACCCCGAGTGCATCGCCGGTCTTTTCATGGCAGATCGAGCATTTCTGGTCGGCGACTCCCTTCGCCGGCGTGTGGCATTTCATGCAACTGGTCTCGATGCGGGCATGGGCCGAACTGAGCGGGCCGCCGGACACGAAGCGGCTCTTCAAGAAGACGTTGTCGACGATGACGTACGCGACGATCGCGAGCACGGCGTAACAGCCGTATTGGGCGAGCCGCCACTTCCGGGGCATGACGTAGGCCTTCGCGACGCGCAGCCCGGCGCCGGAGAACTGCCCCTTCTCACGATCCGTCCTTTTGGAGCCCGGCATGGCCTTTCCTTCAGTAGTAGAGCACCGCGTACAAATGGATGAGGACCGCACCGAGCAGCAACACGGACGCGGGCACGTGCGTGTAGAGCCACCACCGCAGGGTACGTTGTAGGGTGTACTGTGCATCGAGTTCGAGTTTGGCGCGGAACAGCGTCGACAGACGGTCGAGCTTTTTTCCTTCTTCATCGTCGAGAACGCTGCCGACATAGTACCACTCACGCATGCGCGCCCCGACCCCGCCGGTGATGTCGATACAGTAAATGGCGCGTGGCGCGACTCCGGCCATCGCCGGTGCCATCGTCTCTTCGTAGAGCCGGCGCACCGGCTCGCCCGCGGTCATGACGAGGTTCTCGCACTCCTGCCGCATCTCGTCGATCAGGTCCGGAATACGTTCGTAGACCGCTTCCAGCGACAGGCCCGAGCTCAGCAATCTCGGGATCCATTTCTGAAGCAGCACGCCGATTGCGCCGCTCAGGCTCACCCACACCGATAGGGTCCAAAGCACGATGTTGAGCGGACCATGCGGGAAAACGAAACCCGAGTGCATGAGCATGAAGAGCAGAAAGAGTCCGCCGCCGTACACGTGCAGGAGAAGCCATTGGCGCGTCCGCCCCAAATCGCGCTGCATGGTGCGGCGCCGGACGCCGTACGCCGCCACCACCGCCATGGCGATCGTCGCGAGCGTGCCATAGGTGAGGCCCCAGGCATTGCCCGGTTCCACGTCCGCGACCAGCACATTGACGAGGAACACCAGGCCTGACAGGGCCGCGACCAACAGAGTCCCGCGCCGCCAGCGGCGCAGAGTCGCGCTGCGGACGGCACGGGCGTGTGGCTTGGCCTTGGCGGGTCCACTCATACGCGCTCCGTCCCACGCACGACGAGCTGCTGAAATTCATCCGGGCTGCCAACCCGCACCGCGCAGCCCTGCGGGCAGCTCCGGACACAAGCCGGGTCTTCGCCCGCCTGCAGGCATTGATCGCACTTTGTCGCGACCTGCTTGTTTTGTCCGTGCTTCGGATGGTCCTCGGGCCACTTCTCGGTGGTCTCGTACATCGTGATCGCGTCGTAGGGGCATTTGCTGTAACAGCTCCGGCAGCCGATACAGAGGTCTTCGGTGATTTCGACGATTTCGCGGACATCCGCCCGGTGGATGGCGCCGGTCGGACAGCCGATCAAACAGACCGGATCCATGCAATGAAAACAGGCGCGCGTGATCAGCAGATTGGCGTACTTGTTCCCTTCGCGCACGAAGCGTGGCACGTTGTCGTGCGTCGCAGCGCAGGCCCGCACACAATCGTCGCAACGGGTGCACAGATCGAGGTCGATGACGAGGATGCTGGTACCCTCGACGAGCCCCTGGCCGATGGCGCTGTCGATGAACTCGGCGCGGCCGGCATTGCGCCGCGCATAACCCGTTTCCTTGATGCGCGCCGTCGCGACTTGCCACAATCGGCTCTCCATCGCCGGATGGCGGCGCAGGAGTGCCTCGAAGTCCGGACGCGCGATCTGTACCAGCTCGGTGTTCGCCACCGACGACGCCGTCCACAACCAGCCCGGGGACGGCGACAGGAGTAGCTCCGCTTCCCCCAGGGTCATGCCTTTCGACAAGTAGGACACCGCGGCGTCTCCTGCCGCGACATTCTGCGCCAGCCGCAAGAACCCGGAGCGCACGAGGTACATGGCGTCCACCGGCTCGCCTTGCCGGACCAGTTCTTCCTTCGGGCCGAGCGACACGAGATTCACTGTTTGCGCGAGGGCTTCGAGAAATGCGTCGTCACATTCGGCGAGCAGCGGCGTGCGCCGCAGCTGCGCCGACAGCGAGCGCCGCCGGTAAATGGTGTCGATCTGCTGCTTGAGCGCCGCAGATTTCTTCTTCATCAGGGTGATGGCCGGTACACGGATTTGCACCAGGCGGCTGTCCATCGCCGTGCGCGCCGTCACCGACTGCGGCCAGCCGTTCAGGGCGCCGATCTCGCCGAAGAACTCCCCGGCACCGAGACGCTTGGGCGGTGTGCCACGCGGCAGATCGAAATCCATCGCGGTCAGCAGAGTGACGCTGCGATCCCGGGTCTGCTTCTCGACCTGATTTTGGAGCACCGTCCGGCCGGCTTCGGCGTCACCGCCAACGCGGGCGCCCGGGCGGCCGTCGCGCGGCGGTGTGACGCGGACGTCGAAGATCGGGATGGTGAGGTCACTGCCGCCTCGCACATTTTCGAGATAGACGTCGACTGCACCGCTCACGACCCAGAATGCGACATCGAGATAGGAACCCTCCTCGAACAGCACGCTCCCGGCCTTCCAGTTCGCGACCCTGACGTCCGGAGCGATGGCGGCGAGCACTTTGTCGTCGTAGCTCTGGAAGATCATGAGCTGCCGCAGTTCTTGAACTCCGAGTGGCGGGTCGAGTCGGACGCGATCGTCGTCTGGGTTGGACCAACGGTCCCACCGCGCCTCGTCCGGTTCTCTCTTGGGGCTCATGCGCTCACCTCCCGATTTGACCGTAGAGTTGCTCGAGGCGTTTCTTGACGACGAGCAAGAGTTCTCGAACGGACGCACTGTCGGCGACCGCGGGCCGCGGCGGCAGCACGACCGAAACCGGCTCGGACGCCGCGGGTACGACGGACCCCGGACTTGCGGCGCGCGACGGGGGTGGAATGTATTCGCTGGGCGGCGGCGGCGCGGACGGCGCGACGCGTTCTGGAGCCGCCGTGGTTGGCGCTACCGGCGCCGGCGGCGTGGCTGGCGCCGTTCCTCCGGAGGGCGGCGTCGCCGCGCCAGGCGTCGGCGCCACTGCCGCCGCAACTTGCTTCGGTGCCGGCGGCGGTGCGGGCGGTGGCGGCGTCTTCCCGACCGGTCCGCGCTTCGCCTTGGCCTGTTGGAACGCCGCCGGATCGGTCTCGGGCGACACGATGGCGCGCTTCCAATGCGCGCTCACCTTGCGCATTCCCAGGCCGTAGTCGAAGTTCGCGCCACTCGGGTGGCCGGCCGCAAGCAGCTTCTGATCCACGACGTAGTGGCAGCGAACGCAGGCCTCCGAACGCACCTTCAGATCCTTGAGCTTCGCCATGCCGGATGCGACCCCAAGGTCGTAGCCCTTGACGTGCGGTTCCTTGTACGCGCTCCCGGGCCCGTGACAGCTCTCACAGCTCACTGGTTCGTCGACTTCGGATTCCTTGCCGAACACCACCGTACCGTGACACGACATGCAGTTGCTCTTCTTGCCATTGAACACGTCGTCGGATGCGAGACCGTACTTGCCGGCGATCTCGTCGACGCGCTTTTGGTTGTCGTAGAGCAGGTCGATCGATGCGTGATGCTTGTCCTTGCTCCACCAAGCGTTTTCCTTGCCGCCGTGGCAGCTTGTCGTGGTCACGCCGCAGCCGGGCGATCCGAGGACGCGGCTCTGGGCTCGCGCGGTGTCCGTACCACACAGAGCCGCGGCCACGAACAGAACAAAGGGGATGGCCTGCTTCACGGCAGGCCATCCGTGTCGGAGACGAACCAAGGTTTGCCGTCCCGCAAGTACAGGCGCTTTTGCTCGTCCAGCGACAAGGGGCGCGAGCCGAGGCGGCCGAAGACGCTCACTTGGTTGCCACTCTCATCGACGGCACGATCGCGATCCATCCCCTTCGAGAGCGCGATCGCCGGCCCGTGCGTGTGCCGGGTGGCGACGATCCACGGTGTCGGGCGCGGGCTGAACCCGAGCGCGGCCGGATCGTCGGGGAACGTGAGTTGGATCACCTTGAGGCCGCCGTCGCCGTCCGCCAAATAAGCGAAGATGCTGGCGTTCGTCGACGCGACGCGAACCGCCGTCGCATCGTGAATCTGGCCACCGGTAAAGATCTGATCGACGGTGACCGCATCCGGGCGCTCGACGTCGATGATGACGAGCCCCTGGGCGCCGGCCGCCACGTAGGCGTACGTCCGGGCGACGTAGACGTCGCGCGCGTCCGCGAGCGGCACCATGTTTTCCGGCACGCGTACCGGGCGTTCGGGGTTTGTCACGTCGATCACCTTGAAGCCCTCGGCGTCGCACACGAAGGCGTACCGGAATTGCAGCGCCACCGCGCGCGGCTCCACGACATCCGTTCCGCCGATCGTCGTGACGATCCGCGGCCGCAGGGGGTCGTCGAGGCTGACGACAACGAGACCGGCGCTGCAGCAGACATAGACATAGTTGCCGGCGATGGCGAGATTGACGGCACCCGTCAGCATGCCGCCCGGATTGAACGTGATCGCGCGCCGGAGGAAATTGTCGGTGGGGTCGCGGTTTACGAGCGGCATGACGTCGACCAGAATCAATCCCTCTTCGCGGTCGGTGATGCACGCATAGCTATAGAGCGGATGCATCGGCCACTGCTCTTGATTCTCGGGGCGGTACAAGCGGCGCGTGTCGATCGGCATGGTGGTCGGCAGCGCGACGGCGGTCGCGAATTTGGTGTCGACGCGCGCCCGCTGGCCGAGGGGCGACACCGGCGCCGAGACGACGCGTTCCGAAAAGCCCTTGTTGTCGACGTTCGCGACGTCGTAGACGCGAAATCCGTCGGCGCCGTTCGCCGTAAAGAGATAGTCCCCACGCAACTGGAGTCCCAGCACCTCCGTGCCCCCGTGGTGATGCGAGGTGCGAAGTGCGCCTTTTCTTTCCTGGTGTTTCTGCCAATCGTCCGGGTAGGCCAGATGGTGGAGCGCACTGCCGATGACGGCCTGGGGCTCGTGGACCTCGGCCACCGCGACACCTTCAAACCCGCTCGATCCCAGCCCCACCCAGGCGTACCGCCCCATGAAGTTGACCAGGTTGGTCCCCTGGAGAAGAACCTGCGCCATCCAGGCGTTGTTGTCGTTCTTCTTCGAGAGATGGCAGTCGGTGCACGTTCGGGTTTCGGTCTTGCGCACCGCGTGCGGAAAATGCGGGTTGAAGGCCTGGCTGCTGTAACCGGGCGCCGAGACCGGCGCCACTTGGCCGTACGTCTGTTCCCGGTTGGCGTTCCGCGAGCTCAACACGAGCGCACTCGACGAGCGCGCCGGAACGATCTTGTTGCCCTTGGTGGTCGCACCCACGCAGAGCATGAATCCGTCGTCGCGCAGCACTTGCGGATTGTACGTCGTCCAGTTGCGCGACACTTCGCCCTCGAAATGGTTCGTCATCTTTTTCCAGTTGGCCTGCTGGGGCAGATGGCACCCGAAGCAGTTCGTGACCCACGACGTATGGCAGGAGTAGCACTCCATGCGCCGGTTCGAATGCGCCAACTTCGCGTCTCCCATCGCGGGTTGCCATGCGCCGCCGTCCGTGGCGACGCATTTGGCGGCGCGCGCCTTGGCGTTGTAGTTCGGGGACTTTGGATCGATGGTCTCGACGACTTGCGGGACATCCCACTTCAACGTCGAGTCCACCGCGGACCGCTGGATGATGCGTTTACCGCGCCGTGCGAATCGCTTCTCCCCGAACGGCGTGATGAGATCGGTAAGCGCGGTCCCACCCTCCGGCGCCGCCGGGCCGGAGGTGCGCAACGCCGCGCGGTCGGTCACCGTGCCATGGCAATCGATGCAAGTGATCTCGATCGCGTCGTGAAACTCCCCATAGAGCTTGCCGCTGCCGTGCGCATCCTGGCTGAAGTGGCAGTCGACGCAGTGCATCCCCTTCTCGGCGTGAATGTCCTGCAGGTGCACGGCCTTCTTCGCCTGCCGGCATTCCTCGTCGCAATACACCGGGCCGGTGGTATCGGCGACAACGACGCCGTGGAACTTGTGCGGCGAGTCGGCGGGAATGGCCGCGCCGTCGCGATCCAGCATGTTGCCCTTGCGGTCCTTCTTGAAGACCGCCCGGAACATCCATCCATGTCCGTGGTAGTCCGCGAACTGGGTGCGTTGCAGCTTCGGATTGAGGCGGCTCGACTCGGCGAGAAACTCGGGCTGCCGCCACAGGCCCCGCAGCGCTGCCTCCTCCGGGTTGCGCGCCAGGGTCGCGAATGCTTCCGCGTCGGACAGTTTCTGCTGTTTGGCTGGATAGAACGGCTCGCCGTCCGTTTCGTAGTCCCACATCTGGAACCCGTAGAACGTGTTCACGAAGGCGTTCGGCTGGTGCATGTGACACACCATGCATTGGCTCGAGGGGATCGCGTTGGTCAGCACGTGGCGGATCGGGTGCCCGGATTCGGTCTTCGAGATCGTCGTGTCGCGGGTCGCACTGCGGCCGCGGTTGCCGTACCGGCTGTATGGACCGGAATGCACCGGCGACCGGTCGTTGGCATAGACGACGTGGCAGGCGGTGCAACCACTCGACCGGTAGTCGCCTGGGTTGTCGTTGGTGCCGAGATACCAGAGATGGGGGTCATTCAGGCGGGTTTTCTGCAGGTTCAGCACTGGAGAACTGATCCGCAACTGGGTGCCGAAACCGCGATCGCCGAGCTTCATGTCGGGCCGTCCCGGCTCCTCGAAGGGATCCGGAATGCCGATTTCCGACGGGTTGCCGCGCCCCACGCGCCCACCGCGTTCGAAGGCGCGGAAGTTGTCGCCGGGCTGGGTGATCTCCCACCGGGGCAGCGGCACCAAGAAGGGCAACACCCCGCGCGACATTTCCTCGGCGGTCGGCGGGGGCACGGTGTTGACCCGGGCCGGCTTGCTGTCCCGCGTATAGCTTTCGCCGAGAATGTAGCGTTTGTTGGAAAGAATCCCATTGTTGTACGAGGCGCTACCCCAGAGTAGGGCCGATGTCGACATCATGCTCTTCTTGACACGCAGCACCTGGGAGCCGTGACACGCGCCGCCACAACTGATCTCGGCGACGCGTAAGTCACCGGGATTGACGAAGCGAATGAATTCGGGGGATTCGTCATTGAGCCACGTGAAGGAACGCTCCGGATTCGCCGCCGTCGGCCAACGTCCGGGGTGTCGCGGCAGAACGTGGGACTCCCGCAAGCCCGCGGCCTGCGAATTCCCGCCGTGGCAATCGGTGCAACCCATCGGCACTTTGCCCTGGTGCATGTCTTCGATACCCTGGTGGCAGGCCACGCAGCTCGAGCTCTTGGCCGCGACCTGGGCCGGTGTCTGGCGCAGGAGATCGGAGAGCGGATCGGCGGCCGCCAAACTCGATGCCAGAGCAGCGGCACACAACACGACGAGTAACATCCGGCGGCAGCGCCGGCCGTTCGTCACGGGCTCGATGGCGGTACTCATCGGCGATTCCGACTCCCCGGCGCTCAAAACCTGAACGACACCGACGTCTGGACGCTGTACTGCGTCCCAGGCGATTCGTAGATATCGTTCAGCGCTTCCAGCGGGCTCAGGCCCGTGGCCACGAGCGCCACGTTCGCGTTGTTGTTGAGAAACGGACGATAGAACAAGCCCACACCATAGTCCAGGCCGATGTTGTGCCCAATGTTGGACTGATTCACGAACGCTTCGATGACTTTCACATCGACGAACCGCAAATAGTTGGCGTTCATCGCCAACCGGAGCTGTGGCGTCAAGTCCGCGTCCCAGCCGCCGCCGGCGAGAATCAAACCGGGATTCACGAAGTTGGGCTGTCCCTCCGTCTTGCTGCTGCGCAAGGCCGGCACGAGGCTCTCCTTGCCCACGAGCGCCACGCCCTGCAACCGAATTGCTTGCGTGTTCCAGTAGCTGAGCGCGCCACCCGCGAACACCGGCGAATCGACGATCGTGTCGAAACCGCGCCCGTGCGAATCGGCGGGATCACGGTCGCCACTCGAGAAAAATCCCGCGACCTTGAATCGCATCCAGTCCTTGTCCATCGACAATTCGAGGGCCGCCATCTGGGCGTTGATCGTGATGGCGCGATTGGCGAGCGGGTTGAAGCGGTCGTCGCCGAACACCTGATAAAAAGCGTGGTCGACGTTCAAGCGGCCCCAATGGCCATCACCCGTCCAGCCGAGGTAATAGGCTTTCATGCGATGCGGCAAGGCACCGCCCGCGAGCGCCGGACGCACCAGGAAACCGTTCTCGTCGTAGTGCACGCTGGCCAGATCCAGGTTGTAGAGAAAACTGAGCTGGGCGGTGTAACCAGGAGTACCGGTGTCTTGGCGGTAGAGGTTCGCCACCGCCACTTCCTGGTCACGCTCGTCGAACACCGTGTTCAGTTCGCTGTTCGTGTCCTTTTCCAGCATGTGAAAGAGGGCCAGGTTGTACTGATAGCGGTTGCCCCGCAGGTTGCCGAACAACCGCGCCCCGAGGTTGTTGTCGTTGAATACGAAGCCGCGGAAGTCGCTGCTGAAGCGCTGGATCCCGCCGCGCACCGCGACGAAATCGAAGCGGTCGCCGACGTTGAGCAAATGTTTCTCGAGCGACAGTTCCTGGAAACCGAGGTGGTGATCGAGGCGATTCGAGCCGCGCCGTACGTTGATGTTCGTGCTGTTGTTCTCGCGCGTATTCGCGTAGTTGACGTTGAACACCGGCGTAGCGCGGATTTCCCAGTCGCGAGGGCGGAACGCCGTATCGCCGTGGTAGAGTTCGAGAGTCAGTTTGAGTGTCTGATTGACGAACAATTTGTCGCGCTTACCGAAAAACAGTTCGCTCTCCGGGCGCTCCGCGCTGACGCCGGACGGCGTAAAATTGCTCGTGCCCTCGACGATCGTGCTCGTGATGCCGGTGAGCGCCAAGAACGTATTGTCCCCGAACACCGGATAGTCACCCTTGAGCGAATTGCGGTTGTACGGGTCGTACCAATGTTTCGGCACGTTCAGTTCGTAAGGCGGCGGCTGAATATCGCGCCAGCGGTCGGGAATCGCCACGAAATCGGTAACCGGTGACGGCGACGACGGCGCCGGTCGCGCCGTTGCAGCGGCGCTGCTGTCCACCGCCGCAGCCGTGGTCGAGTCGGCCGGTGCGGACACCGGCGCCGTCTCGGGCCAGGCACCGTCCGTCCAGAGAAGCGACAAGCCGGCGGCGGCAGCCCCGGCGAGGGTTCGAAACGTCCCGCGCATGTGGTTGATCTCCATCACGGCAAGTTCGGCTGGCGCGGGTATTTGATGTACGGCAACCGAACTCCTTGGTACGCGAAGCGATCGCAGCGGATCTCCGGCGGTGGTTCGTACCCCTTCGCACCAAAGAACGCAATGATGTCGTCCTGGTCGACGCCATCGCCCGAGATGCCGAGTCCTCCCACAAGTTGGCCGTTCTTGTACAGCGGCACCCCGCCCGGAAAAATTGTCACGCCGTTGCCCCTGCCCGGGCCAAAGGTGTCGAGGCCCTCGAGGGCTTGAAAGGCGAAGTTTGGGCCCTTGAATAGCGGCCCCGCTTGCAGCGGTGCACCCTCCAGATCGCGATCGATGCCGGGCGGGAAAAAGTCCTGGCACAGGAATCCCACCGCGCGCGCACTCATCGCCGGCGCCGGGCCCGAGCCCAGCCCGAGAATGGTGCGCAGCCGCTGGCCCAAGACATGGTTGGGGTCGCTGAACGCGACGCACGTCCGCGCCTTCTGGACGCAGACGTCGTAGCTGAAAATGGTCGCATCGGGCGTCCGCCAAATCCCAAGCACGCTGCCGTCCAGGTCGACAACCGAAATAAAGACGCGCGCCGGTACGCCCACGGGCCGCCGGATCGCGGCGCGAGTGCGATTCGCTTGCTCCACGGCCTGGCCGATGATGCGTTGCACGTCGAGCAAGGTGAGAAAGGTGCCGGCTCGCAAATTGAAGTCGTGCAATGCGCCGCTCTGGCAAGTGCCGTCGAGCGCGTGCTCGAGACACACGGGGCCGCTCGGCGGGTATGCAGGCAGTCCGCCTCCCTGCAAGACGTCGGCCGTCCCGGTGGTCGCTATGTCGGCAAATGCCAGGTTGAACGCCACGCGCGGCGCCGCCGCATTCGAATACAAGAAGCGAATCCCGTCGATGAAGATGCCGTCGCCGCGCAGGTCGGCCGGCGCCGCGAAGTCCACCGAGGCTCCAAGGGCGATTTTCTCTTCGGGCGTCTCGCCGGCGCACTGATCGAGCTGGAATCCACCCGAAAGAGTCGCACCGGCAATTCCGATCCCGCCGGCCAGCAGCCCGTCCTTGTAGAGCGGCACGCCGCCCGGCGCGCCGGACAGGCCGTTGCCGTTCGGCTGGATGTCGCTGCCGGGTTCACTCGAGTACGGCACACCGAACAACGGTCCCGCCGGGGTGTTGTCGATGTCCGGCGGAAAATGCGCCCGGGTGATGAAGCACGCCGTCAAGGTCGTGAATGCGTGCTGGTTGCTGCTCAAGTAGGCCGCCGTTCGGGCGTTCGCGACCGCCAGGTCGGCGGGTGAACTTGTATCCGCCGGCGACAACCGCGGCACGAACGGGTTGGCATCGCTGCCCGTCATTCGGAACAACCCCAAAACGTTGCCCTCGCGATCCGAGATCGCAACAACCACCGGCTGTCCAAGAGATTGCGCCAGTTCCACCGCATGCGCGGTGAGCGCTTGCACGTCGGCAAGCGTCAACCGGCCGGTCTCGGTGGGCGTCTCCGGTGCGGTCGTCGAATCACATGCGAACCACAAGACGGCGGTCGCGAGAATCGTGACGATTCCGACGCTGAACGGCCGATCACGACGGACGCGTGGGCTCATGGGCGCACGACCTCGATGACAACCGGACCCTTCGGCTTCAGAACGCACGCCATGCGATGCGCGCCGGGCGCGAGTTTGCAAATGTCCTCGATCGCATCCCGCTCGTCGCTACTGATGGGGCCGAGGTACTCGGCGCCGGAGATGATGCGCACCGGATCGGCGCCGCAGGATCCCGCGTGGCACGACGAATCGATTTCGATGCCCTGTTCTTCCGCCAAATCGCAGATCGACTGCCCAGGTTTCAAGGTGAATGTCTTATCGAGGTCCCGGAACGTCACGGTGATCCCGCCGGCAGCGGGTGCTCCGCCGGCAGCGGCGGGCGGTGGCGGCGCTGCTGCACGGGCGGCGGACTGCAACGGCGCAGCGGCGGGAGTTGGAACCGGTCGCGCCGGGGCCGGCGCCGGGGCCAGTGCCGGAATCACGGCGGTTCCCCTCGGAGCCGTACGATGGCCCAAGTCGAGAACTGCGTTGTCCTTCAAGCTGAACACGAAGAGCTGCTGGCCGACCCGGAAATGGTCCCCGTGTTCGAGCCGCACGAGGTTTGCCACCTTGAGGTATGTCCCGTTGGCGCTCTTGAGGTCGCGAACGAACGTGCGTCCGTCCTTGACGAGGATGGCAAGATGACGGCGTGACAGGCTGAGATCGCCGGCGTCGATCGAAAGATCCGCCTCACGCCCGACGACGATCGCGCCTTCGTGCAGCTCGTGATGGCCTTTCTCGTTGCCTTGATCGTCGTAGTGGACGAGGTAGCGGCGATCGCCCTTGCTCCACGCGACGAGGAACTGGCGCCCGAGCCGGACGATGTCTCCCGGCACCAGCTCGATGGTCTTTGCTTCCCGCGCCTGCAGATAGACCCCGGTGGCACTGCCATCGTCGCGCAAAAAATACCCGTCGGCGCCGGCTGAAATCGACGCGTGGCGATCCGACAACAGTGTGTCGTCGACGAACGACAAATCACAACCCCGCCGGCCAATCGTCGTCACCTCGCCCGGTTTGAGCGCGAACTCGTTTTCCTGCACATCTCCCGGGAGAATTCGAATCAGCCACGCAACATCCTCACGGACGCGGCGGTCCTCGAACAGACTCTTTTCCGGCGGTCCGGCGCTCTCGACCGGCGCCACCGCCAGCGGCACCGGTGCCGGCGCCAGGTCGACGGCAGCGGGCTGCGCCTTCGTGGCGGGGATTGCCGGCGTGCCGGCCGCTTCCGCCGCGAACGGAATTTCGATGTCTCCGGCCGGCTCGTTCTGCAACCGCCGCCGAATGACCTCGGCGACCAAATAGCCGTCGGTCAGCGCCATCTTAATGTTGCCGCGGTGCGCCACCTCACGGTACGTGGACGGATCGGCGTTGAAATCGTCGGTCTCGAAATACGCCTGCGCCAGGATGTCGCCGACGAGATAGACGTTCTCGAGCTGGGTTTCGAGGTGCTTCGTGACCAGCATGCGCTTCTTGCCTTCGGCACTTGCCGTGGCCATGTAGATACCCATCGAATTCAAAAGCCCCTCGGGAATATCCTCGCCGATACAGGCGATACAGGATTCCTTCAGGAACTCCAGATGCGAGCTTTCGCACGGCCGGTTCGGGAGTTGCTTGCGGTCGATTCTGAGCGCGAGATAGTCGCGGCGATCCTCGCCAACCACGACGGCCGTCGGCTCGCTCTTCGGGTGGTAGCGGATGTTGCCGTTGCCGATGTACGCCTCGAAAAAGACCTCCGCCAGCGCCTTGGACACCCGCGGCAATTTCTCGCCCCGATACGACCAGAACACGTTCGTCGGATCCTGCGCGGTGATTTTCGCATTCGAAATCGCGATGACCGCCTCGGCGGCCGAAGTGCCGCCGCCGATCACACACGCCGGGCTGCCGACGTACGCGGCCGCGTCCTGGAGACGAAACGCGATGCCGTCCGTGTTGCCTGGAATATCGAAGCGGCGCGGCACCCCTCTGCCGATCGAGATCACGACATGCCGGGCGAGGAAGTTGGCCGCCGCCTGGGCTTTGTGGTTCCAACAACGAACGTTCCAGACCTTGTCCGGCCGCCGCTCGAGACCCAAAAGCTCGACGCCCACCTGAACCGGAACCTCGCCCTCCTGAAAGTGCCGCTTCCAGAGCAGCACCATTTCATCCTTGTCGATCGGTGCGAAGTGCAGGCGCGCGAAGAGCGCTCCGCCCACCGGGAATCGCATCCGGTCCCCGCCGCCGAAATCCGGCAGGATCGACTTGTCCTTGGGGTATTCGCGAATGCGCTTGAGAATGTCATCGTAGTCGATGACCAGCGCCGAGAATCCAAGCTCGCGGGCCCGGAAGGCGACGGCGGTTCCACCGGGACCCGCGCCGACGATCAACGCGTCGAGAACTTCGTTGGCTTCGCCCAGAACCACGACACGCGCCTCCATGGACCGGTGGTGCAAACCGCGCTGCCGGCTCGCAGTGGCCGCCGCGCCGCCGGCGTCAACTCAAGACCGTCTCGACCTCACCGAAGAAAATTTGCGCCCCACGTTGCAACTCGACCTGCTGGATCGCCGCCCCACCGACAAAAGTGCGCGAATTCTGTGAAATGCTCTGCAACAGCACGCCGCGCGCGTCGACAATCAAGATTGCGTGTTGTTTCGAAACCGTCGGATGCGGAATGACAATGTCGTTGTCCGCGAGGCGCCCAACGCGGTTCGCGCCGAGCTTCAACTCATGGACGCGTGGTGCCGCGCCCGCGGCGCGCACTTCGAGTTGCAGGCGCGGCGCGGCGGCTACGGCCGGTTCCGGATGTGGCTCCACACTTGCCGGACGCGGTGGCACGAACGGCGTCGCCGGTGCTTGACGCACCGTCTCGCCGCCCGCCGCAGGACGCGGCGGAATGAACGGTGCCGCAGGCGCCTGGCGCACCGTCTCGCCGCCTGCCGCCGGACGCGGCGGAACGAACGGCGTCACCGGTCCGATGACGGTCGGCCGGCTCACGGCGGCGATGCCCGCGACCGCGACCGGGGCAGGCTCCGAAGGCGCCTCCGCCATCATGCTCGCAGGTGATCCGACACTGAAAACGAAGTCGAACTCACCGGCGAACGAAATCACGTGCAGACCCTCGAGCCGCACTTTGCCGCGGACCGGCATGCCGTCCAGTTCGGTGCCGTTCGTGCTCCCGAGATCCTCGAGGATGTAGCATTCGTGGATGGCATCCCACGTAATGCAGGCGTGCCGCGCCGAGATCTGCTCGCTGTCCAACGCAAGCAGTTCGGGCGTCGAGTGGCGTCCGGAGGACCGTCCGATGGTGAGCACCTCGTGAATCGGCACATCGATGCTCGCCATCGCGCCGACCTTGCAGAACAATCGTGCTCGCATCGTGTTCCTCGCGGTCGTCGTCCTGACGTACGAAGGAAAATTCCGCCGGCGCGGTGACTGAGATTGCAAGTTGAGGCGGTAGCCTAACACGGTGGCCGGCGCGTGGGAAGTCCCCACCCTGCCTGGGCGCGCCGCCGTCCGGCGGCGGTCCGCCGCCGGAGACAACGAGCGTTGCGGTCGAGTGCGCGGACTTTCCAGCCGGATCGGGACTTGCATCGCGCCACCTTTGGTGGAGGCGCCGTCCGCAGCGGCGCTCGAAGGGTGGATATGGCGCCGCATGAGTTGAGTGCAGAACGTCTGATGGACCTGTGTGTGGAATTCCGCCGGCGCTCGACGGAAGACCCAGCCTTGACGCCCGACACGTTTTGCTCCGAGTACCCATTGGAAGCCGACCAACTCCGTCCGCTGCTCGCCACGACCCGGCTGGCGTCCGTCGCCGGACCCGCCGAACCGCAGGACTACCCGCGTTTCCGTCGGCTCAGCACGCTGGGCGCCGGCGGCTTCGGAGAAGTTTGGCGCGTCAACGACGCCGATTTTCCGGATCGCGTTTTGGCGCTCAAACGCTTGCGGCCCGATCGACCGGAACTCGCCAATTACATGGTCGAGGAGATCGAGACCCTGCGCCTCGTCCTCGGGCATCCGGGCGTGCCTAAAATCTATGATTCGTTTCGCGGCCCCGCGGGTGAACCGTACTTCACGATGGAGTACATCGAGGGTGCTTCGCTGGACAACGTCTTACTCTCCGGGGCGCCTCTCGACCTGCAACGGGCCCTGCGGCTTCTGGGGCAAATCCTGGCTGTGCTTCAGCACATCCACGAACGCGGCGTCATCCACCGGGATCTCAAGCCGAGCAACATCATGCTGGTGCGCCCCGGGATGGACGACGAGCACGTCACACTGATTGATTTTGGTGTCTCGACGCGCATGAACCTCGCCCGCGGGCAAACCACGCAGTTCGCCGATGATGGCTACAAGCCGCCCGAGCAACTCTCCTCCCGCGAGGACGAGCGTGTCGTAGATCAATCCACCGATCTGTACGCGCTTGGCGTGATTGCGGCGCACATGCTCGTGCGCGTTCCGGCGCACGGGTCGCCGCGCCAAGCCGTGCAGTCGAGCCCGACCCTCGACGCCGATCTCAAGGACTTTGTGTTGGCGCTGATGGCCGACCGTGTACGCCGCCCGCAATCGACCGCACAAGCGGCTCGCTGGTTGCAGATCGTGCACGCGCGGCGATTGCCTTGGCCGGCGCGCATACGCCAGGGATTGGAACGGCCCGCACTGCGAACACTACTCCTGGCAGTGGTGCTGGCCGCGGTCTTGATCGGCGCTTGGAAACTCGTGCCGCGGTTTTTTCACGACAATCGCACCCGGGGAAATCCGGCGACACTTGCCGCGGGCGATCGCGATCCCTCGGCGGTCAACACCGGGACCCGTGCGGTGCCGGTCGGCCTTCCGTCGCGTGCCAGGCCGGTGCCCAAACGGTCGACGCCCGGCGGGTCCGGCGTTTCGTCCACGCCGGGAGGCAACTCCAACACCAACACCGTGTGGCAGAAGGAGTATCTGATCGCCGTATTTCCGCCCGATGCGCGCTTGTTTCGCGATGGGACGGCGGTCGAAATCGATGCGTACGGCCGCGGGCATGCCACTCTGAAGGAGGGTGACAACGCCTTCGAAGCGCTGTCCGGCGACCTCCGAGTTCCGCTCTCCTACCAGGCCCCCCGCAACGACCCGAACACCAAACTAGCCTTCAACATCCAGCAGCGAACGGTACGCGCCAGCGATTGACCGCGCCGCACGGTCCCCCTCCGTGGTGTCTTGACGCCCGCATGGACTCTTTTCATACTCATAAAGATTCCAATCCGAACGCGAGGCGATCTTTCGCCGGCCCGGGCAAAGGTGTACGCGCATGGCGATAGGACCCAACGCCGAACGCCTGAGTACTCTGTACCGTGAGTACATGGAACGCGTCGCGCGTGGCGAGAGGATTGCCCCCGACGTCTTCTGCGCGCAATACCCCGATGAGTCCCCGTGGTTGCGTCCGATGCTCGAACCGACGCGCAGCATGGCGGCGCCACCGCCCGCATCCACGGCATCGGACCTCTTCGATGGCCGTTACCGGGTCGTGAAGGAACTCGGACGCGGTGGATTCGGCCGCGTCCTTTTGATGGCGGACACGGAGCATCAGGATCGTCTTGTCGCTCTCAAACTCTTGGATCCGGGATTCTCGGACCGGCACGTGATCGACTACTTCCGGCGCGAGATCGAGGTGCTGCGCGATCTCGGCCATCCGGATATCCCGAAGATCCTCAATGACCGGCGGACGCCGGCAGGCGAGTTCTACTTCACGATGGAATTCGCCGACGGCAGAAGCCTCGAGGACATCGTGTCGACCGAGGCTCCGCTGCGAATCGATCGTGTCCTGCGCCTGCTGCAGCAAATCCTGGACGTGCTGGCTCACACGCACAATCGCGGTGTCATCCATCGCGACCTCAAGCCCAGCAACATCATCGTGACGAATCCCGGCACCGAGCGCGAGCACGTCAAGGTGCTCGATTTCGGTGTCGCGAAGGTTTTGGACGATGCACCCGTGGCGCCGGGTTCGCGCCTCACGATCGTCGGTACCCGTGACTACATGGCACCGGAGCAAGTCCTTGGGGATCCGGTCGACGAGCGCACCGATCTTTTCGCAATCGGCGTGATCGCCTACCGCATGCTCACCGGCGCCTTCCCGTACGCGGGCGCCGATGCCAGTATCCGCCGCGACCGCCGCCTCAATGCCGAGGCGCAGCCGTTGGACACGGCGATTCCGTACGAGATGCGACAGTTCATCGCGCGCCTGATGAGTCGCGAGCGCGAGAAGCGTCCCGCGACCGAAGAAACGCGACGGATCGTCGCGGCACTCGCGGGCGGCGAACCGGCGCCAAAAATCCGCCCCAATCCATCCGGCGGTTCGAAACGCCGGGTGCGCATCGGTGGCGCAATCGCCGCCGCGATCGTCGTGGCGAGCATCGCCGTCGTCGCCGTGCAGAGCCGCAAGGGTGCGGTGAAATTGCCCGCCACGAATTCGGAGGTCGGAACGCCGGTCCAGCTCCAGCCGATGCAGGTGACCGTCCGTGACCAAAACACCGCCGCGGTGGCCAATGTTCTGGTCATCGCCGGCCGCGACACGGTCGCGACCGGGGCCGACGGAACCGCACGCCTGCGGGTTTCCCGAGCCACCGGCAGCCTTCAGCTCATCGCGACGGATCGCGACTGTTACCGTACCGCCGACTCCTACCCGCTCGCGGCGGTGGACGTGCAACGCGGCGAGTGTGAACTCCGGATCACGAGGACTTGCGGCTCGCCCGACGCCCAGTCGACGCCGGCTGGCGCTCGAGCGACGGGCGATGCACGCGTCACCACGCAACGCACCGGTGACGACCCCGGGCAGAAACCACGGTCCGTCAATCCAGTCACCCGCCCGGCATTCCGGAAAACCTATACGATTCAAACCTCGCCGTCGCCGGCGGCGGTTTTCCTCGACGGCGAACCGACCTCGTGCACCGATGACTTCGGCCGCGGGAAACGCGAACTCAAGGCGGGCTCGCACCGCTTTGTCGTGCGCGCCAACGGGCGGGACATCCCTCTCGAGTACGTCGTGCCGGACGGCGACGTGAATTCCAAGCTCGTCCTCGATTTCCAGACTCCCAAGGTCATCCAGCGGCCCTGAGCACCGGGCACGGCGGTGACCAGCTTGTAATCGCGCCACGCCGCCAGTACACTGCGCCGACGAAACCCATTTATTAATCAGGTGCGTGCGAAAGGAACTGCACGCGATGCAGTGGGCAGAGCATCGTGTCGTTTGCCGGCGGCGAAGCCATACGCACCGGGTCCGAATTCTGGTCCCGGTCGTATTTGCCGTGGCCTTCGCCACCGGCTGTGCTTCGAGCCGCCTCTACGAGGGCCGCCGCGAGTTGCGGCGCGGCAATCCGCAGAACGCGCTCCCGCTCTTGCGCATCGCGCGCGCCCAGGACCCCGGCAATCCGTTCGTCCTGCGCGAGCTGGGAATCGCGTCGTACAAGTTGGCGGAGTACGACTCGGCGGCGGCGGCTCTCGAACAAGCGGTTCTGAAACGGCGGCGCGACGCACGTGCCCTGTTCTATCTCGGCGCGTCGTATGAACGCGGCCGTCACTACGCCGCGGCCATCGAAGCCTACCGCCAGTACACCGTCGCACGCGGCGACAAGACCGAGCGGCGCGAGATGCAGCGGCGGCTGGACGCGCTGACGCAGCGGCAACTGCAAATCGACTCGCGCCGCGCTTTGGCGACCGAAACCCAGCTGCCTGGACTCGACGATCCCCGCACGATCGCGGTGAGCCCGTTCGATGCGGCGGGTTTCGCGCCGGCGTGGTCGAAGGTTGGACGCGGTGTCGCGGCGCTGATCACCAACGACTTGGCGCAAGTGCGCAGCTTGCGAGTCGTCGATCGCCTGCAATTGAATGTCCTGCTGCGCGAAGTGCGGCTTGCATCCCCTGGCGCCCCGGCTTCGCCCGGCGGCGACTCTTCAAACGACGTGCCGCCCACAGCGGCGGCGCCGGCCCCGGCGCCGGCGGATCCGATTGCGGCGGGAGTCGATGTGCCGGCGGACACGGGCCTGAATTTGAATCCGGTGACGAGTGTCGCCGGCATCGAGCAACGTCTGAGTATCGTCCGGCGGCCACCAAGCGATCCGGAGCGCCCGGGGCAGCCGTATTTTCTCGGCACCGTGAAGGACGTCGAGGATCTGGAGTATTTCAACGCCCTCACCGCGTTTCAGTCGGATCAAGGACTGACCATCGATGGAATCGCCGGGTTGAGAACCCGCCAAGCGCTCGAAGCAGCCACGAGTGCCGCGCTCGGCGGCGGCTCCCGACCAAGCCCATCCGCGACCGTGCAACGCCCGGCGCCAGTCGAAGAACCGCGGCGATCGGCGTTACCGCCGCCGCCGCCACCACCATCGCCATCCCCGGTGGCCATCGCGACCGTCGCAGCGGCCCGTCCGCTCCTCGTCGAACCACTCGCGGCGCCGCGGATCGGCCGGATTCTGCGCGCCCACACGCTCGTCACCGGATCGGTGCAGGCACTCGGTGGTGACGATGTCCGCATCGATGCGTTGCCGAACAGCATCTACGGCGCGGCGTTCGAACCCGGATCCGCGCAGGCGCGTGGCGTGATGACACGTCTCTTCGAACTGGAGAAGCGCCTCGTCTTCGACATCACCGAGCGCAAAATGCGCCTCACGCTCAGCGAGGCCGAACGCCGCGCGATCCAAGGCGCCCGGCCCCCGAAAATCGACGCGTTCCTGGCTTTTTGCGACGGTTTGGAACTCGAATCCGAGGCGCGCTATCAAGAGGCAGCCGCCCAGTTCCGTCGCGCCGCGGATCTCGACCCGCAGTTCCAAGCCGCGCGTGACGCCGCGCAACGGAATGAAGACCTGGTGGCCACCGAAGGATTCCCCGATCCGGAGGCGCGGTTCGATGTTCCCGCGGATCAAGACGAAATCGGTTCACAGATTGACCGCTCACTGACCGAAGCGGGCCCGGGGCACCTTCCGGGCGCCTCCGAGGAGACCGAAACGCGTCCGGTGGGGATCGGCGACCCACCCGCACCACCCCGGCCGAGGTGAGAGGATGCGTCGCACACGGAACATGAAGAAGGCGGCGGGCCGCAGCGCTCGACGGGCGCCCGCTCCCTTGGTGCTCGCATGCCTGCTCGCTTCGAGCGCCGGAGCGCAAGGCTTGGAGACCGGCGCCAATTCCGGTTTCGACCGCGGCATCCGCATCATCACGGGGGTGCGTTACGAGAGCTTCGACGAGCACCGATCGGACGTGCTGGGCCAGAGACTGGGACAACTCAACGTCTACGGTCTGGTCACCACACTTTGCGGACCGAATCTGCGCTTCGACTTTGCGAGCGGCTGGAATGCGACGAATTGGCACAGCCTCGGGGATCTCTCGACGCTCGACGACAGCCGGTTCGACGTGGCGTGGCGTCCGACGGAACACCTCATGCTCGGCGGCGGAATCAACATCCCGACCGGCCGCACCAATCTCGATTTTGAGGCCGCGCGGCTTGCGCAAGGCGTAGCGAGCCGGCTGAAGGGCTACCAAACGAGCAAGTTCGGGGAAGGCACGGACTTCGACGCGCGCGCTTCGTACGGCGTGCGGGTCGGTGGGATCGGTCTGGCGGCGGCGGCGGGATGGCTCGTGAAGGGCCACTACACGATGCTCGAAGGACAAGGCGCCTACGACCCGGGTGATCAGGTCACGCTGTCACTCGGCACCGAGGTCGGTTCGACGGCGCAAACGTGGCGCACCGTCGCCAGCTACACGCTCTACGCGCACGACGAACTCGACGGCGCGACCATCTTCGAGTTCGGCAACCGTTTGCGGTTGGAGACCACGTACCGGCGGCGTGCGACATCCCTGCTGTTTTTGGCGCGCGCGCGGGCGGTTTTCCGCGCCGACAGCCAGCGGCTCGTACCGGATGTCGTTTTGCAACCCGAAGCCCGCGAGGCTCAGGGCGCCGAACTCTACGTCGATCAGACGACGGACATTTCGCTGGGCGCGAGCCCTTTCGGTCTGCTTCTGCTCAGCGGCATGCGGGTCTTCGATGTCAATGAGCGCGGCACGGGATCGGGGCACCGGATCGACGCCGGCGGCGGGTTGCGGCTGGGTTCCAAGACCGTGACCCTCGAAGTCCGGGGGCGTGGCAGCTTCGGGCGCATCGACGTCACGAACCCCGTGCCGGGAAGTACCGGGGGCCGCCGCTCTTTCACCGGATGGAGCGTCGACGGCAGCCTCACTCGCCGTGGCTGGTGAGGCAACGAACCGCGTTCGACGCAGCGGCACAGTTCTGCACAGATCGGAGGACCATCGTGAGACGGATCGCTGGGGAAACAACGAATCGCGTGCGAATGGACCGGACCAGGGAGTGGCAAGGAATCGGACGCTGGGCGAGCGCCGTGGCGATTGCGGCCGCAGTGTCGCTCGGCGCGACGCGTGCCGTTGCCCAATGTGATTCAAGGGCGTGTCCCGCCGATCAACTTCTGCCGTTCTCGCTGAATCCCTACCAGTTCTTCTTCGATCTCAAGGAAAAGGAGATCGTGTCGTGCGCGCCGTGCGTCCTGACGGGCCAATACCCCGAAGGCCAAAAACGCGATGCAATGCTGTCGTTGGCGCTCCTGCACCTCCACAATCACATGGTGCCCGTGGCGCGTGCCGCGTGCCTGGATGTCCTGCATCTCAATCCATGCGTCAGCATCGATCCGGCCCTGCCGGCGCCGCTCAAGAACCTGTTCTATGCTGCGCAGGACAGCCTGCTCACGACGATGCAGCTCATCTGTCCCTCCGACTTCAAGACCATCGCGGTCGGCGACATCGAGAACAACTCGCAGAACACCCTCGATCTGGACATGGACAAGTTCTGCCGCGGCTTGCAAAAGGTAATCATGAACGACCTGGCCGGGACGACCTGTCTCCAGGTCGTCGACCGCGATCGCCTCGGAACGCTCGCCAAGGAACGCGACCTCAATCCGGAGCAAGCGGCGAAAATTCTCGGCGCGCAGACCTACATGTTCGGCAGCTTGCTGCAAGTCGGCAAGAAGGAGTTCATTTTGACGCTGCGACTGGATCGCACCGAAACGACGGAGATCCTCGTGAGCGAACAGCTGCAGATCAAGTTGAAATCGGGAAGCGACCTGATCGGGCTCGAGAAGAAGGTGTTGCAACAGTACATCGTGCCCAAGATCTCGCTGTTGTGCGCCGGCACGGACACGGGAGAAATGAAGAAAAAAATCGACCTGTGGTTCGCCAAGGGTGCCGGGCAGGTCCCGGACTACATGGCGTATGTGCTGAAGGTGGGTGAGGCCGTGCAGGCGGATGAATCCAAAGACCTCACCCGCTCGCGCACCGCATGGGCGGAAGTGGCCGCCCTGAACCCCTTCGATGCCGACGCCGTCCGGCGGCGCGACATGCTCAACTCGTACGCCCAGCTTGGAACCAAGAAGTGACAAGCAAGCGCGCGGCACCGGGCGGCGTTTTCGCTCTCTTGGTTCTGGCCGCCGCTTCGCGCGCGTTCAGCGTCACGCCATTCGTGCACGAAACCGTCCTGGCACCGAAGACCCGGACCGATCCGCGATTCTTCGCGTCGCTGGCGATGGCTGGAAACTTGGCGCGGATCAGCTTCTTCGACCCCGGTCGCGCCGACCTGGAATTCGCCGCACGGAACACCACGGGCTGGATCATCGAGCTTGTCGATTCGACCGCCACGACCGGCACGCAGAATGCGTTGGTGCTCGCGGCAGACGGCACACCGCATATTCTGTACTTCGCCGAAACCGCCGGGCTCGTTCGTCATGCTTGGAAGCCCGGCGATGCTTGGAAGTTCGAAACCGTCGAAGCATTTTCGGCGCCCGTGGGCGGCAACACGTCCTTGCGAATCGACGCCGGCGACAATTTGCATGCGGCGTATTCCTGGGGCGGCGCCGGCATTTCCTACGCGGTTCGTGAGGCCGGGGGCTGGCGCATCGAAACCGTCACCCGGACCGGATCCAGCCCGTCGCTCGGACTCGACACCAGCGGTTCCCCCGTCGTGTCCTACGTCGAACCAACGGGACTCCGGTATGCGACACGGAGCGGGGGGGCATGGCGCAGTGAATCCATCGAGAACACGGGAACCGGCGGATCGCCGTTTGCTCCATCGCTGGCGCTCGATGCACAGGATGTTCCGCATGTCGCGTACGCCATCTCACGACCCAATCAGGCCATCGATCTTGCATACGCGGTGCGGGGCGGAAACGGCTGGAACTCGGAACAGGTCACCGCGAAATACGACGGCGAGCACGCGCTCATCATCGATGCAACGGGCACGCCGCGGATTGGCTTCAGCCGCACCGTGGCGCCGGCGCCGGAGTTGGGTGGCCTCGTCGACGCGTCGCGCACCGGCGCCGGCTGGGTGTTTGCGCCGGTTGATCCGTCGTCCGGCGTCGGGCGATGGCCGAGCATCGCGCTCGATGCACACGGCGAACCGTGCTTGTCGTACTCTAACGGCTTCTCCCTGACGCTCTATTTCGCGTCCGCCGCACCGCTGCGTTTCGAGCCGCTCGGCGCCTTCCAGCTTTGGTCGTCGCCGTACGCGCTGGCCGTGCCCGGAATTCAACAGCCGCACCTGAGCGATCTCTTCGGCCGCGTGCTCGGGCCGATGGGCGAGTTCACGTGGAAGGGATTCAGCCTCGAGGGTTCGAATCTGCGACTCGATCCAGTGTTCGATACCGGCCGCGGCTATTGGATCAACACGCTCACGTCTCTCCCGAAGGGGTTCGAACTGGCGGGCGACATTGCCAGTATTCCCGCCGTGACGCTCGCGGCCGGCTGGAACATTCTCGGTGCGCCATCCACGAGTCCGCTCGGGGCCCGGGTGTGCATCCGGGCGCACGACCGCTTCTTTTCGGTCCCGGAGGCCGTCGATTCGGCGTTGGTCGCCCCCGTCGTGTTCGACTACGTGGACACGTCGAGTGATCTCGTCAACAACGGCGAGTTCCTGCCGACCGATCTCCTGCAAGCCGCCTTGGTGTTTCGCCCGGACCATGGAACATTGCTCCTGGCGTTCGAACCGATTGAATTCCAATTCGATTGCAACACCGCCGCGCCCACGGGGCCGATCGCCACTGGCCGGGCCACGAGCGACAGCCCGCTCGACTGGTCCCTGAACCTGAGCGCTCGTTCCGGCGGTAAATGGGATCGCGGTGTCCAAGTCGGAGTCGCGCCCGGCGCTTTGGCAACGCGCGATCGGCTCGATTGGCCGCGGCCGCCACAGCCCGGGTCCGCTCTGGTGGTCGCCGTCGAACACCGCGATTGGGGCCGTTTCGCCGCCGCCTATTTGCGGGATGTGCAATCTACACAACAAGATACGTATCGCTGGCCGATCGTGGTTTCCGGCGCCGGTCCGCAGCTCGAGTTGTCCGCATCCGGATTCGAGTCCCTCCCACCGGGCTGGCAAGTGTTCTTGGTCCTGCCGGGCGGCGCCGCAGTGCGGCTGGATTCCCAATCGACTTTCACGACACCGGGCCAAGCGGGCAGGTACAATGTAGACCTTGTCGTGACGCGGCAGCCGTGGACAGGACCGCTGGTCCGGAGCGGGTTCAATGGCATCCTGACCGCAGCGCGTTCGGCGCGCGACACTGTTGGGCATGTGCTCGCGTATCAAATCGTCGATTCGCAGCCTGCTTCACTGCGGATCTTCGACGCGAAGGGACGAATCGTGAGGGATTTCGGCGCGGTTCCCGGCGCGCCCGGCACTCACCGCGTGTCTTGGGACGACCGGACGAGTCATGGCGGCCGTCTCGCAGCCGGAGTGTATTTTGCGCGCCTCGCCCTCGGGAGCGCGACGTCAACCGCCCGCATCGTGATCGTCCACTGACGCGACTGGAGGCAGCGTGGCCATCGGCAACTTCGGCGCACCTGGCGCGCAAGAGAGGCCTTTGATTCGCCAGCAATTGCTCGAAATGGGGCTTGCGGACGATCAAATCCTGTTCGTAGATCCGCCGACTTCGACGCGCTGGACGAGTACCGACGTGCAGGCGGCCACGCGCCCCGAGTTCGCGTCGCTTCTGCAGCGATTGCGCGGCGTGCTGCGCGGTATGCCCTGCCAATCGATCTGCATCACCGGACACCGAATCGATCCTTGGGCGCGCCAACATGTCGCGCTGCAAGTCGCCCTCGGGCTCGCGCCGACACATCGCAACGTCGTGCTGGTGGATTACGACTTCCTACGCCCGGGACTCGGCGGACTCGTACCCGACCCGATGTCTCCCGGCGTATCGGACTACGTGCGATCGCGCCAGCGGCTCGAAACGCTGCTGCTGCATCCGGTCGCGGGCGGCCCGAATTTGCTGCCCGCCGGATCGTCGCCGGACGATCTGGCGACGCTCCCACCCACAACCGTCCTGCACATCATCCAACAGCTGTCCCAGATGTGCGATCTCGCGCTGTACGTGACGCCGCTCCTGGACCGTGGTGAAAAGCGCTCGCTCGCTTCGTGGTGCGACCACATCGTGTACGCCGCCGCCCTCGATCCAGCGGATCAAGGCGACGGATGCGCCGAATCCGTCCGCCTCCTGCTCGCGCAGGACATTCATGTCGCGGGGGTCGTGCTCTACATGTCCAGCGTCTCGCGCCCGGAGACCGCGCCGGTGGATGCCTCGAGCACGTTGCGGCCGCGCGCGCCGGAGCGTTTCTTCGCGCCGAGTGCGCCGGCAGCGGTCGACGACCCGGATCGCACGATTCCACCGGCGGAACCGGAGCCCGTCCGAACCTTCGACTCCGGCGCGACGCAGCGCCTCGACGTACCGCCCGCGTGGGTGGCGCCGGAGCCGGCACCGGCGTTCGACTGGGCGGGTACGCTGCCACCGGCGATGCCGATGCCACTGCCGTCACCCGAAACGACTTCGGCGGCGCGCGCGCGCCGTGATCCAACGCCGGCCTACGAGCCCGAACCGCGGCGCGACGACGGCAAAACCCACTTGTCGCCGCAACGGCAGCGCGAAGCCGAGCGCCAACGCCAACTGGCAGCCGACAACCGCCGCAAGGTCAAGATGCGCCGCTCGGTGCGGCCCGCCGTGTTGATCGGCGGGAGCGCGATCGTCCTTGTCGCGCTGCTCGCGTTCGCCGTGCCGCGGCTCTGGAATGAATTCGGGGTGCGGTTCCAGTCGAAACAGCAGGCCACCGCGCCACGTTCGCAAGAACTCACAGCGAACGATCGCGTCAGTGGCGAAGTGGCCGAGAGTCCCGCCGCTTCCGAACCCGCACCGGCGCCGGCCCAGGACACGCCCCCGCCGGCCGAGGTTGCCGCGACGTCACCGTCCGAAGCGGGCGCTCCGTCGCAGACCTCGGAAGCCGCTGCCGACCCAGCCACGTCCGACGCCGCACCGGGCGCCGGCACGACAGATCCTGTTCCCGCCGTACCGGCCGATCCGCCCGCCGCCCAGCCCGCGATCGCACCGCCGCCGCCATCCGATGCCGACCTCCCGGCTCCAAAGGCGGGCGCGGATGCCTATGCCGTGCACGTCGCCTCCTACCAAAGCGAGCGGCAAGCAGCGATCGAGATCGCCACGCTCCGCAAGCGTGGCTACGTTGCACGCGCGGTGCCCGTCGATCTCGGCGCCAAGGGTGTGTGGCTGCGGGTTTACGTCGGACCCTATTCGACCGCCGGCGACGCACAGTCGGTGCGTGCGGCGTTGCTCGCATTCCCCGACTATGCGGATGCCGCCGTGCGGCGCGTGCCACGCGAGTGAGCGAAAGCCGGCCGGCGCGCCGTCAGTGCGTCGCGCCTGTTGTGGAAGGCGTGAAGTTTCCGGTGCCGTCGCCGAGCAAGATCGTCACCGAGTTGCCGGAGAAGTTCGCGAGCGCCAAGTCGAGCTTCGCATCGCCGTTCAGATCGCCGATGACGACGGACCGCGGTGACCGGCCGGCGCTGAAATCGCGCCGCGCGGCGAGCGCGCCCGTTCCGTCATTCAAGAATACGGATACAACATCGCTCCCGGCGCTCGCGACAACGACGTCGAGGTCCGCATCCGCATCGAGATCCCCGATCGCGATGGCGCGCGGCGTCCTGCCGGTTGCATAGTCGCGGCGTGGCGCGAACCGAGCCGCCCCGGTGCCGAGCAGTACGGAGATCGAGTCGGCGTCCGAGCTTGCAACCACGACATCCGGCCAGCGATCCGCGTTCAAGCGACCGACTGCGACGTGGCGCGGCCGCCTGCAAGTGGCATACGGCACCGGCGTCGCGAGCGCCCCATTCCCGAGTCCGCGCAGGATCGAAAGCGTGCGCAGCGACTGATTGACGACCACGACGTCGAGGTTGGAATCCAAGTCGAGGTCCGCCACCGCAGCACCCCAGGGACTCGATCCGACGGCCACGGTGAATTCGCGCCGCTGCGGGAAGTGCCCATCACCGCTGCCAAGCAACACCGAAACGCCGCTCGCGAAACTGTTGCTGACCACAAGGTCCATGATCCCGTCGCGGTTCATGTCACCCGCGGTGACCACGAGCGGGTAGCCGGGAGCGGCGACGCTGATCTGCGGCAACAAGGTTCCATCGCCCCGGCCGCGCAGGATCGACAGCGAATCGTCGTAGGAATTCGCGACCGCGACGTCCAGCCGGCGGTCGCGGTTGAGGTCGACCACGACAAGGGCGCGCGGCATGGTGCCGGCTCGATAGTCGACCGGTGGAGCGAAAGTCCCATCACCCGCACCGATGAGGACGGAAATCGAATTCGCGCCACGGTTCGCGGTCACGAGGTCGGCCCTTCCGTCGCCGTTCAGATCGCCAAGGCCGATACACTCCGGCTGGGCACCATTCGCGAGGCGCACAGACTCCGCCGCGATCCGGCTTGGCGGCGCGACGGCGGCGATGCACCCTGCGAGCCAAAGGTCCCGGCAGACCCTCCACCCGCGGCGCCGGACCGCCGCGGGTGCGCCGGCGGCGGTGTCGCGTTGCCCGTGCTTGCCGGTCGCGCTCATCGAGACACTCCCCGCCTGCTTTCATCGATGCAGGAGTACGAACTTGCGAGTCGCGATGACACCACCCGCATCCAACCGGACGAAATAGACGCCGTGCGGCGCGCGCGCCCCGTTGCCGGCACGGCGGTCCCACAGCACCGTGTGTTCGCCCGGATCGTGCCACTCGGGCGTCGTGTTCCAAATGCGGCGGCCGGCCACATCATAGATGGCCAGCCGGGCGGCAATGCCGGCGGCCTCGATTCCGATGCGTATGCGCACTGGGGCTCCAGAGGGTGGCTCGAACGGCACCGCGAGAAATGTGTGCGCGGCGCCGGCGGGCACCCGGACCCGGACCGGGCCGGCGATCGTGAGCATCCCGCCATGCTCTCGCAAGAGCAGGCGGTACCAGTACTCGCGGCCTCCCGTGACCTCGGTATCCATGAAATCCATGGCCGGCGTGGGAACGAGTGGGGACACCGTACGGGTCACGAACTCGCCGGCCGGGTCCTCGGTGCGCTCGACCATGATGCCCGATACGCGGGCGACGGCCGCTGTCGAGAGCGTCCAGTCGAGACGCACTTGTTCGGATCCGGCGGCGGTGTTGAACTGTATTTCGTCGGCCGGCGATCGCACTCGGCGCCCGAGCAAGACCGAAATGCTCGCGGACCTCTGATTCGCGACCACGAGGTCGAGTGCGCCATCGAGATTCACGTCCCCGGCCGCGATCGCAACCGGGGCATCACCCGTCCCAAAGTCCGAGCGTACGAAACGCGGCAGTGCCGGAGCGGTGCTCGGTACGGCGCGAAAGACCGACACGGTGTTCGAGCCCTCGTTGGCGACTGCCAGATCCAGCCTGCCGTCGTGGTCCAGATCGGCGGCGACCAGCGCGCCGGGCCGGGCCCCAGTGCGAAGATCCATTCGGTTCGGGAAATGGCCGGTTCCATCGCCGAAGAGCACCGTTGCCGAGCCCCCTCCACCACGACACGCCACCGCGAGATCGAGGATCCCATCGCGATCCAGATCCGCGACGGCGATGGCGCGGGGATCGACGCCGGTCGCCACGGCAATGAGCGGTGGTGCGGGATTCGCTCCCGACAGCATCGTGCTGTCGGGATTCAGGAGCACGCATACGTTGTCGCTCCCGGTCATGGCCATCACCACATCGAGTGCGCCGTTGCGGTCCAAGTCGTCGAGCACAATTGTACCTGGGGTGTGGCCGACGAAAACGCGCCGCGCGACCCGGAACCGCAGCGGTCCGCCCGAGTTGTTCGCAGCCGCGCCGAACAGGACTGCGAGCGAGTCCCGGGTCGCGACCACGAGATCCAGCACGCCTTGGCGCCCCAAGTCGCCGATCGCGACAGCCATCGGCGCCGAACGTGCGCCCAATGCCACGCCCTCCCCGCGCTCGAGGCTCGAGTTTGCGCCGCCTCGTAGGACGAGCACGGAGTCCGATTCGGGACCGACAACGACCACGTCGGTTCTGCCATCGCGGTCAACATCACCCAGTGCGATCGACGCGACGCCGGCCGCCGCCGCTGAACCCAGGGCGCGCGGGAATGCACCATTGCCGTTGCCAGCGAGCGTGCGTACGCGGCCGGCCTCGGCGCCGGCGGTCACCGCGTCCAAGAACGCATCGCCATCGAAGCGGCCCAATACGACCGTCGCGGGCCGTGCTGCGAGACGCGTTTCGTGGACGCGGCCAAACTCCCCGGCGACGCTTCTTTGCAGTACCGCGACGTCGCGCAGCCCACCGGCAACGACCAGATCGGGGCGGCCGTCGAGGTCCACATCGCCGACCGCGAGGCCGCGCGACTCGCCCAGCGAACGTTGCTCGACCTGCGGTTCGAAGGTGCCATTGCCACGGCCGCGCAGTACGGAAACCGTCGAGCCGCCGGAATTGAGCACGGCAAGGTCGAGCTTGCCGTCCGGTGTCGCGTCCAAGTCAGCAGCCACGATCGCGGCCGGACCCGGTCCGACCGCGAAACGGCCCGCGAGTGCGAGCGACAAGAGGCGCGCACCCCCGACGCGTGTGACACCGCGGTTGAGCAAGACCGCCACGGCGCGGGGTGAGCTGTTGACGACGGCGAGATCCGGCGCGGCGTCGCCGTTGAAATCGGCGATGACGATTGATTCGGCTGGGCCACGCGGCAGGAACGCATCGGATCCGCCGATCGAATACGATGCCGGCGACGCGAAGCCGCTGGCACTTCCAAGCGCCACGGCGACGCGCAGGGTATCGGACGGCGAAAGGCACGATCCACTGCAGCCGTATGTGGCGACCACATCGACCCAGCCGTTGCCATCCATATCAGTGGCCGCAATCGCCCGGAATCTCTTCGCCTCGGAATGCAACGCCTCCGACAAGGTGATGATCACCGAGTCCGGGCGCAGCGTCCCGTCCCCGTTGTTCTCGAGCAAGCCGATCGAGTCGCCGCTCGCTCCAGCCACGAACAGATCGAGCGATCCGTTGCGATCCCAGTCGGCAACCGCGAGAGCGTGCGGCGAGTGGCCGGCGGCATAGCGTGTGGTGCCGAACTCCAAAGTCGCCGGCTGCGACCCGCCCGTCTGCAACGCGACGGTGACGGTTCCAGATCGTTCGTTGGCGATCACCAAGTCGAGTTTTCCGTCCCGGTTCAGATCTGCGGCGACGACCGCCGCCGGCCCCTCACCGGCACGGATCGTCGTGCCCGCTGCGAAGTCCGCACCGGCGCGATTCAAGAGCACCGTCACATCGCCCGACTCGCGGTTGGCGACAACGAGATCAGGGGCTGCATCTGCATCCAAATCTGCCACGGCGACGGCGGACGGATGACTGCCGGCGACGAAACTCATAAACGGGGCGTCGAACAGCGGTTGAGCGCCGGCCGGTGGCGCCACGATCCCGAGACCACCTGCGAGAACCAGCAGTGAATGCATTCGATTGGCACCGGTGGACACTGGCGCCCGAATGCCGCGTTGGTGTTTCATCGGCGGCCACCGATCTGCAACCCGGCCTCGACCGCAAACCCACGGAGATCGGTTCGTTCGGGTCCGAGGATTTGCTCGCTCGCACGGGCGTCAATCCGGCCCCAGCTGTACCGGAGCATCGTGACCGCCGCGAGGTGCAGGTGGTCCGACAGCGTATATGCGACGTCGGGGCTCAAATCGACCCGCCAACCGTCCCCGACACCGCGCAGATTCGCGCCGATCCAGCGCGCACCAATCGAGCCCGCGAGTTCGAGCCGCTCGCGGGGTTTGCCGCTCACTCTGGAGTTGGCGTAGAACTCACTCGCGCGCTCGGCGCGGGTGACGGTCGTGCTGTCGGTGGATTGTCCCAGCAACTCGCTCTTGGCCTGGCGGGTCACCGCGCCCCGCAGTTGCAGCTCGGCCCCCGCGACCGGACGGCGGAACGTGCTCACGAAAACCAGCCGCCGGCCCAACTGATAGACACCCTCGCCCTCCAACCGGTCCTTCGAGTACCGGTAGTACGCCGCGTCGAGACGCCAAAAGTTGCGGCCCAGCGTGAAATCGATCCCGCCGGACACGCTCAGTTGGTCGGCCGGATCGAACGCCGGCGAGGCGTCGAAAAAACGGTACTCGCGTTTCATCAAATAGCCGATGCCCAAACCCACGACAACGGGACCGCAATCGACTGCTCCGACCATCGCGAAGTCATAGTTGTACCCCTCGCCGAGCGGACTCGTGCGAAAGCTCTGCAGACGATCCGAGACACCGCGCGCCAGAAACAGGTCGAGTGTATCGAGTTTCGCCTCACCGGTCGGGAACGACGTGCCGGCACGCAGCAGCAAGTTGGTGAACGGCCGCGCCGAAACGGCCAGGCGCGTGTCCTCGAGTCCGACCACGCGGCTCTGCCGCTGTTCTGTCGCGACATATCCCGAGGCCACTTCCAACCGCAGCCACGACAACACAGGCGCAGTGCCCTCGACGTAGGGTCCGCCCTGCGTGAGTCGTGCGCCGCCCGGCCCCGGCACATCCTGGCGCCAGCTTTCCAGGTGATACACGGAGCGAAAGCGGAGCCCCCAGTCGGCGCGCCCACCGAGTTCGTCGGCGCGCGCCGGTCCGGTGCAAAGCGCCGCCGTCGCCAAAGCCGCGCCTGCGAGGCGCACGTTGATGCCGGGGCGTTGCGTCAGACTTCGCATGCGTTCACCTCGGACCGCCGCCGGGCGGGCGCGGCGGTTCCGGCAAGGACGCGTCGCCGCGGCTCACATCCGGGCTCGGAGTAACGGGATTGGGCACCACGCGCTGCGTCGTCGAGAGAAGCCGGTTCGCAACTCGATTCGCGTCGCGCGCCTGTGAATTCGCGGGCTGCGTCAGCCTGGCCAACCGGGCCGCGTCGCCGAAGCCCGGGTCGATGCTCGCTGCACGCGCGAAGTTCGCGTAGGACGCGTCGAATTCTCCCGTGGAACGGTATTCGAGGCCCCGCGAGTACGCGAGCATCGCGGCAAGAGAGTTGGTCTGCTGATCGCCGACGATTTCCGCCTGCTGACTCGGCGTGAGCTTGATCCCGATGCCGGCGACGATCTTGAGCACAATCGCCTTCTCGAGCATGACGAAGCGATCCAACCGGCCACTCGCCGTGGCGGGAACCACGGCTTCGCTCTCGGTCGGAACAATGAGCAGCTGTGATTCGAGATCGTTCCCCTGCAGGCGCAGCAATCCGGTCACAACTCGATCGGCTTTGAGAAGCCGTCCGAAGTACGGGGCCGTCGTCGAATCGACCGGAACTCGGTACCCGCGCTGCATCGCCTTCGCGGCTTGGCGCATCTCGGCGATGACGCGCAGGATCTCCTGTTGGGTGTCCGGGCCCGGGACTCCATCCGGTTCGATCGCCGTTGCCGCACGATCGGTTTGAAACGCCAACACCGCGGCGGCGAAGTCGGCGCCCCGAGTCTCGTCGGCCGGGCCCGAATAGTACGACCGCCCGGTGCTCGGGCGCACCAACGCGCGCAGCGCCGCCTTCACGCCGTGAATGTCGGTGATCGGGCCGCTCGTTGAATCGAAGCCCGCGGTGACCGCCCCGGAACCGCGGCCGGTTCCCAGGCGCAGTTCCTGCAAAAGCACGTCGAGCCGTTCGCGCTCGAGCAACGGGATCGCCATGACCTTTTTGAGGTCATACAGAATGAGGCTCGCCATGCCGCGGCCGAACACTTCCATCCCCGGCGGAAAGCCTTGCGTCGAGAACGGTGGAACCGCGAGGCTGTTCGGCACCGGGGGCCGAGCCTGCAGGCTCCTCTCGCGTTGCAAAGCGACCCGGGATTCGCTCTTCAGACGCGCGAACAAGACGCGATCCCTGTCCCGCCACATCGCGACACGTTGGGACGGGTCCTGGTTTGCGCGCTGTACCTGCAACGTGTCGTACCGTAGAAACACGGTGATCGCTTCGAGATCGCGCCCGCGCAATTGATACGCCTTGCCGAGGTATTCGAGGCTGCGCGGTTCGGTCGAACCCAGAATGCGGGCTCGATCCAAAAACGCGATCGCCGATTCCGCGGCCGCGGTGGAATTCGTGGCGGCGGTATCGAGTGTCGCGGCTTCGTAGTACGCAATGCCGAGGTCGGTGCTGCGACGCGCATCCTGCGGCGCCGCGCGCACCGCCTGACGGAGCAATGGCAGGGATCCGGCGGAATACTGGCGCTCCGGCCCCGGCGCGCTCGGGCGCGGGCCGATCGTCGCACAGCCAACGACGGCGGCAATCATCGCGACGCCAAGGATCGCGTGGTGCTTCGAAGCAAGTTCTGAACAAGCCATGGCGAAACGTCCGTTCCCTCAGAACGAGGAACCGCACGGCGTCGTTGCCGCGCGTCGCCGCACATCCCATTTCCCAAAGGAGCGAGGCAGTGTAGCACAAGAGCGATTGGTCTTCCGGAGCCGGCGCAAGCCCGGTCACCGCCCAATCGCCGTGTCGCTCCCGTCCAGACGCGCCGGAAACCCAGTCCAGGCGCGCCCCTGCACGCTGCGACCCGATGTGTTTCTTGTCCCTTTCGGCCCACGATGCCGTATGATTGCCCGCCAAGCGATCAGAACAAGGGTGGATGGGACACTCGCCGGGTGCAGGCGCGCGTTTGCGCCAGCATGCGCGCGAGCGAAGTCGTGACGGATCGCGACGATCGCCCAATGGAGATTCGAGCGTGTCGATCCGCGCCGCAATCCTTACAGCCGTCTTGATCGTGTGGAACCACGAGGCAGCAGCCACGGTGCGCACGACGTTGGCCTCGGGTGCGTACGAGGATCAAACGACATGGAGCGGAGGCCAAGTCCCGGCCACCACCGACTCCGTCATTGTTGCCGCGCTGCACACCGTGACGTTGAGTGCCAGCACAATTTGTGCGCGCCTCGAGATCCGTGGTTCGCTCGTGTTTCTAGCGTCGGGGGGAACGGCGCCGACCCTGACCGTGCAAGGGACCTTTCTCCAGCAGAGCGGTGCTCTGCACCTCGGGACCGGAGGGCTCGAAGTCGAAGGCGACTTCGTACACAACGCCGGTACCTTCGACGCCACGAACGGCACGACGCGACTCGTCACGAACCAAGAGCAGCGGCTCGATGGTGGAACGACTGGTGTGCTGTTCGGAGCACTCGAGGTGGCGGGAACCGGCAGTACGCTGATCGTGACGAGCCATGCAATCGCCACAACCGGTGATTTGAGCGTGACGTCCCAGCTCGGCCTTGACGCGGCGATCGCCACCACAATCGTCGTCGGAGGCAACCTGCTCTACGCCGGCGTTCCGGGCGGCGCGCATCTCGACCTCGTGACGGTGAAACTCACGAACCCGTCGGGTCTGATACTGCCGGACAATCTTGTGGCGGGAAACGCCGCACACCCGGCCGTGGTCGAGTCGTTTGCGACCGCCCGCGTTCATTGGCGCACCGACCCGTCGCGCGCCCGGCCCGCCGGCCCCGCCGGCGCCGACGGTAAAGTTCCGATCGTTCTCGAAAACACCTTCGAGCGGCGCCGCCGCGACGTCGACCGGCTCTTCGCCGGCAGCGATCGCCACGCCCGGCTCGTTCTGGACCTCGATGATCGCACCCTCGTCCGCAATCCCTCTATCCCGGTGTTGCGCCGTGGCCCGGCCGTGGACCTGGACCTGAATGTCGAGGTCGTAACCGGCGCCGCGTATGAGTTGGCAAGCAATGTCGACATCGTTGCCGGCCGGGCGGTGACGGTCAAGGGCAGCCTCCATTGCGAAACATTCAGCATCGGCGGCGACGGCGATGTCACCGTCACAAGCACGGGGCGGCTCGGCACCAAGACGCTCGATCCGGCAGGGCTCGGGGCGACGCTCGTGAATGCCGGAACGAACACCTTCGTCGACGCGATCGTGGACTACGAAGCCGCCGGCTCCCAAACCGTGCATGCCGCGGCCCATCCGGGCGCCGCGATGATCTACACCAGTGGTTCGGGAACGAAGACACTCGACGGCGACCTGGAGCTGACCGGCAACTCGGGATCGGCGCTCGTCAAGGGCGCGCTGCGGGTTGCCGGAACCTCGACGTTCGCGGACGACGGACATCGGCTCGCGTTCACGACCGCCGGCTTCGCGAACGTTGTGGTGGACCCGGGAGGAACGTTCGAATCCTCCCCCGGCGGTGCGATCGTCTACGGTCCGGGCGCGGTTGGCTCCGGACTCCGGGCGGCGAACGGCACGCGATTCGGTGATCTCGAACTGCGCTTCAACGCCGCATCCAATGCCGTGCGCCTGTATGCGGGCGGCGCGAGCGACATCGCCGTTCAGTTTCGCACCGTACGATTCCTCGGCACCGCCGGCGGGACGTTGCGGCTGAGCCAAGCCCCCGACCTCGGCGCCACCAACGTCACCGTCACGGACAGCGTTCTGATCGCTCCGGAAGCGGTTTCGAGTAGCGGCGGCGGCTTCGGCGGCGCCACCGGCAAGACCAGCCGCATCACGGTGCTCGGCGACCTCGTTTCGCACAGCACGAATCCGATTCAAGCAATCTTCGATGCCACGGGAACGAATCGTCTGGTGATGCAGGGCGCAGCACGCCAATCGCTGCATTTCGATACCGGCGCCTCGATCTTCAACGGTTCGACGCTGGCGCTCGACAATGCAAGCGGCGTCGAACTGGCGGGCGCCGGGCCGAAGACCGTTTCGATCCTGGGCACATTGCGATTTGATGCCGGCAATTTCGACACCGGTGCGGATGTCCTGTTCGTCCCGGGCACGGTCACCGGGACGGGCGGGTTTGTCGTCGGGCGGCTCCAAAAAACCGTGCCCACAGGAACGAGTAATCGTGCCTTCGAGGTCGGCCCGGATGCCGCACGGCCACTCGCGCTTCGAACGATCGGTGCGGCGCCGGGCGGCACGGTCACGGTGCAAACGGTGAGTGGGATTCAGGATCTCGCCGGATCGGGCCTCGAGGACGCGTCTGCGGTCCAGCGGCGCTGGACAATCTCGAGTTCGGGGGTGCGTTTCACGAGCGCCGAACTGACGCTACCCTTTGCGAACCCCAGCGATTTGCGGGACCCAGCGGCCGACCCGGCGGGTTTCGTCGTGGCCCGTCATGACGCGAGCGGCTGGCTCCTGTTGCCGCCCGATGCGGCGACCGGGACCGATCAAACAAAAGCGACGGGCATCCGCGCGTTCGGCGATTTCTTCGTGGGCGCGACGTGCCCGGTGATCACACTCACGCCGGTGTCGCTTCCAGGCGCGGCGAAAGGCCAGACGTACGCCGGCGACCCGATTACGGCGGCGGGTGGCGCCGCAGGTTACGTTTTTACCGTCGCGTCCGGTGCCCTGCCGCCGGGCCTCAATCTCGGCGCGCAGGGTGCATGGAGCGGCGCCGCGACAGTCGTTGGCGACTTTGCATTCACGGTGCGCGCCGAAGACGCCAACGGCTGCACCGGCGAGCGGGCGTACACGCTCGCGGTGGGCCCGGCCCCGGTTACGGCGCTCGCGACCGGAAGTGCGACTCCCGGCGACCGGCAAGTGACACTGCGATGGATCAATCCCGTCGATCCCGACGTGCAGAACGTCGTCATTCGATTTGCGGCCGGAACGCCACTGGGTGCGAGCCCCACTGAAGGGCAGTTCCTGACGCGCCTCGATTTCCGAGATTCGGTGTTCGTGCATCATCCGAGCGCCAACGGCACCGCGCAGTTCTACAACATCTTCACGGTCGATCGCACCGCGCGACCGTCGACGGTGTTGCAACTCGCCGCAACACCCGCCGACACGCTGCATCCCGGCCCGGTCACGAGCCCGCTCGCGCAAGCCGGCGATGGATTCGTGCAGCTCGCCTGGGTCAACCCGCCGGACCCGGATTTCGAACGCACGCGCCTCGAGTTCACTGCCACTCCGAGCGATTCGACGAGTTGGGCCCCGGTCAACTCGCCAGGTGATTTCCCGGCTGCGCCGGGCAGCACCGGGTCGTTCCGGCAATTGAATCTCGTCAACGAAACCACGTATCGATATCGTTGGATCGCACTCGATGACGATGACCTGCAGTCAGCCGCCGCGTCCCTCGATGCGACGCCACGCGACGTGACTCCGCCCGGGCCCGTCCCCAGCTTGACCGCGACCCCACTTGCGGCGGGTGCGGCCCTACAGATCGTTTGGACGCTGCCGCGCGACGCCGATTTGAATCGCGTCGTTCTGCGCCGCTCGACACTCGGCTTCCCCGCCGATCCAACGGCGGGCGAAGCGGTCGGTACGGGAGAATTCTTGCCGGCGGTGACGAGCGTCGTCGACAGCGGGCTCGCGAACGGTGGGCGGGTCTTCTACAGCATCTGGGCGCGCGACGAGGTGCCGGGCAACTTCTCGGAGCCGACCCACGCCACTGGAATCCCCGCCGATGTGCAACCACCCGACCCGCTCGCGCCCGGGAGCTTCGTGGCCACGAGCCGCGATACGGGCGTGGATTTGGCATGGACCGGTGTTCCGTCGAGCGATTTCAAGGGCACGCACGTCCGCTCTTCGACCGACGCGCCACCCACGAGTCCGGTCCAGGGTCTGCCCGTCCCGAACGGCAGCAATGGGGACTTCCCGCGCAACGCGGCCAACACGTATGCGTTTTCGCATCCGGGCCTGGTGAACGGAGTGCGCGTCTATTACGCGGCCTTCAGTTTCGATACGGCACGCAACTTTTCTCAACCGCGGCAGGCAAGCGCAATTCCGGCGGACGTCGATGCGCCGCCGCCGGCGGCGATTCTGCGTACCAGGGCTGGGGACCGCGCCGTGACTCTGACCCTTGTGACGCCGAGCGGAACCGCGGCCAACGACTTGCGAGGCATCACCGTCGTCGTCTCGACCACCGGCTTCCCGGCCGACGAACGCGGCGGAACGATCGTCGCACGGCTCGACGCCGGACCGGGCGAGACACACGAGGTGCTGCATTCCGGGCTCCAAAACGGCACCACGTATTTCTACAGTGCGTTCAGCTTCGACGAGGTCCCGAACTACTCGCGACCCGCCGCCCAGGCGAGTGCGACCGCAGCCGACGCCGGCCCCCCACAGCCGCTGACGTTCTTCGACGCGGAACGCGGCGACGAATCCGTGCGCATCGTGTGGACCAATCCGCCGGATGCCGACTTCAACCACACACGCATCGAATTCGAGACGGCGCGAAGTCCGGGATTCCAGCCGGTCCCCAACGATTCGAACGGGGTGTTCCAGGCGCCGCCGGGCGCGGTGCGGTCCTTTCTGCACCGCAGTCTGCTCAATGGCGGCCTCTACCGCTATCGCGCCGTCGCAGTCGACGACGACAGCCACGACTCCGCACCGCCGGACACGGCTGCGGCGATCCCGCGCGATACGACGCCGCCCGACCCGATGCGCGCGTTCACGGCAACGCCGCTTGCCGAAGGAAAGAAGGTGGCTTTGGCGTGGACGGTACCCGCGAATGCGGCGGCGGATTCTTTCTTCGCGGTGATCAACGTTTCGACACGCGGCAATCCGGTCGACCCCACCGACGGCACTCGCATCGGCGACTTTGGCCGCCAAGTGACGGCGGCGCTGGATTCGGGCCGCGCCAATGGCATACCCCTCTTCTATGCCATCTGGGGCCGCGATGAAGCCGGGAATCTCTCGCAGCCGTCGTACGCAACCGCGACGCCGCGCGATATCGTGCCGCCGCCGCGACTCGATGGCTTCTTCGCGCAGCGTAGCGACGGCAGTGTCCTGCTGCGGTGGGTCCTGCCGACGCCGCGCGGCGATTTCGCGCGAACCCACCTGCGCTTCTCCACCGTCGCGCCGCCCGCGACGCAGCGCGACGGCGCGCCGGTCCCCAACACGGCGGGCGGCTTCTTCCCTGCCGGTGTGACCGCATTTCCGCATCCCGGCCTCACGAACGGCGGCCGTGTTTTCTATAGTGCGTTCGCAGTGGATGCGGACTCCAATTTCGCATCGCCATTGCAAGCGACCGCAGTTCCTGCCGACACGATTCCAACCGCGGCGGTTGCCGGCCTGAGCGCCGCGCCGGATTTCGCCAGCGTCCGGCTCACATGGACGAACCCCATCGACACGGATTTCCGCGGCGTACTGATCCGGTTCACCGACAGTACTGCCGTCGGTTGCCCGGGCGCGCGGCGGGGCTCGCTCGTCGCGCGCGTGCTTGCCGAGCCCGGCACCGCCAGCAGTTTCGTGCATCGTCCGTTGCAGAACGAGACGCGTTACTTCTACAGCGTTACGGCCTTCGACGACGAGGCCGGGCCGAATCTCGCGGCACCAGCCTGCGCGCTGGCGGTGGCCGGCGATCACGTGCCGCCGGACTCGTTGCCGAGTTTCGTCGCCGAGCCGGCGCCGGACACGATCACACTCACCTGGATCAATCCGCCCGATGCGGACTTCGCGTTCACGAAGATCGTGTTCACGAACGATCATTTCGTTTCGACGCCCGACGATTCGACCGCGAATCCCGTCCCCAACGCGGCGAACGATGGGGTTTTCACGGGGCAGCCGGACTCGACCGTGACCTTCGTACACCGGGGCGTGGCACCGGGGACGTCCTATTTCTATAGTGCCTTCACCTTCGACACGTATGTCGTGAACGGCGCGCACCCGAATGGGTCCGCTGCCGCGACCGTTTCGGCCCGCGTGCTGGACGGCGTGCCCCCGGCGGTAGTGACGGCGTTCCAAGCCCGGGCCGTGACCCGCCCCGGGCAGCCACACGATCTGCTCGACGACGCGGTCGATATCGAACTGCAATGGACACCACCGCCGGCCGGGAACGGCCCGGCGGACGACCTGGCGGGAGTTCTCATTCGCTTCTCCAGTACCGAGCCGCCGCAGACGCCGTCCGGCGGTCTGCCGTTCCCGAACGGCAACGACGGACGTTTCACACCGCAGATTCACGCCGTAACGCACCCGTCGCTGGTCCCCGGCGTGCGCTATTTCTACAGCGCGTTCGCTTTCGACACCAACCCGCAGCCCAACTATTCACCGCCGCAGTTCCAGTCAGCCACGCCCGCAACCCAGACGGATTCCATTCCGCTGGCGATCGCGCGCAACGGCAAAGAGTTTCCCAGGCCGGGCTTGTACCAGCTGGTTTCGGTCCCGTATGACGTCGAGGCCGAGACGTCCGCCAGCCTGCACCTCCCGGACATCTTCGGCCGATTGGGCGAGCCGGGACGTGACTGGCGTGGTTTCTCCTGGACGGGAATCGACTCCACGGGCCAAGTCATTCAGACTGAGAACCCGGTGTTTCGAAGCGGCAGGGGCTACTGGCTCATCGCGCGTAAATCGCTGGTCTCGCAATATCTGGAGACTGCCGCCGGGCAAAAGCAAATCGGCCGGCGCTCCAGTGCGCCGCGCTTGCAGCTCGAGGAGGGATGGAACATCGTCGGTGCGCCGCTCGTGGCACCACCGGGACGGCTGGGCGCCGACTCCGCGGTGGTGCGCGGCGAGGATGTGCGGATCGTGCTCCCGGCAAGCGGCCGGTCGCTGACACTCGCAGAAGCCCGTGACGCGCGCATCATCGACGGTGTGTTCTACCGCTTCAACGAACGCGGTCCCAGCATGCAGAACTCGCCCGGCGCCTATACGCCGGAGCCGGTCGATGGCGCCGTGTTACGCGCCTGGCGAGGACGGTTGTTGTATGCCTATCAGACCTGCGAGCTGTGCTATTACTGCGGCCTGCTCCCCAACGAACAAAGTTCGCCCAAGCCGGCGCGCGACGAGGTTCCCGACTGGCAATTCGATGTCATCGCGTCGAGTGTCGGTCGCGACGACGATGCGGTGCGCATCGGCACGGCACCGGGAGCGTCGTCCGGCTGGGACCGCCTCGATCACCCGAAACCTCCGGCGCCGGACGAAGGTCTCACCGTCGCGATCGATCACCCGGCCTGGAATCGAATTCCGGTGCCGTACGCGCAATCCATCGACGGCCCTGGCGACGGCGACCACCGCTGGGCGCTACGGGTCCGTGGCGCCGCCGACCGGGTGCGAATCGCCTGGCCGGATGTGAGTTCGCTGCCACCCGGGTGGAGCGCGTATCTCGTGCTTCCGGTCGGCGCGGCCGTCCCGATGGAACACGGCACCAACTTTGAAACACCGGTCGCGAACGGCGTTGCGACCTTCGAAGTGCTGGTAACGCGCGCGACCTGGTCGGGACCGGTCGTTCGAAGCGGCGACAGTGGCCTGCTGCCGCTGCACGGAGTGCAGCGGATCGGTGGGATCCGGCTCGCCTACCAAGCGCTCGAACCGGGGCTCGCGGACCTGCGTGTCTATGACGTGCGCGGCCGTCTGGTGCGGAATTGGGGGCCAATGTCGGGCGGTGTAGGGACCCACGAGCTGCGCTGGGACGGGCGCTCGAATGCCGGCGGACGCATCGCGTCGGGCGTCTACGTTGTCGATCTGCGACTCGGGCCGCAGCGCAGTACGAGCAAGCTCGTCCTGCTGCGCTAGACCCTATCCATCGCCAAGCAGCGCCCGCAAAAACGGCCACGCCCGAGCGGGACGCGCCGGTGAACGCCGGCACTCCGCCTTACTCGATCGGTTTGCGCGGCACGATAACGCGAACGGGTTCGCGCACGCTGCCGGGGCCGAAGTTTCGCATCCGCTCGACCAGCCCTGCCGTCACTTCGAAGCCGCGCGCCACGAGCAAGGCGCCCGACTGCATCTTGACGTCCTGAGCGAGTACCATCCCGACGCGGAGCGCCACCAGCGGCAGTTCCCGCACATCTTCGGCAGTACTCGCGAAACCTCGCACCTTGCCGAGCGCCTCGAGAACCTGGGCGTCGTAACGGCCCTTACGGCCGCGCATGGCGTCGATCGCAAGTGAAGTGGTTGTCCCCTGCGCTTCGAGGGCATCGAAGTCGAGGACGGCCTTCAGGATCTGGGTGCCCAGTTCGACGACCGTCGGCGCCGCAGCGCTTTCGGCGGGCCCGCGCGGTAGCGAATACTTCGCCAAGATCTCGCGCACGACCTCGAGCCGAGGAATATTGCTGAGAAGTTGCTCCGTTACGACCGGCACCCGCGCCACCATTTGCTGCTCCGGGGCCGAAAGGGCCTGGCCGTAGTACACCTTTTCAACGATCTCGGCCGGCAGCGTAATACACCCGAGTTGCGACAACATGGCGGCGACTTCCACCTGCCATCGTTCGCGCACGCCGAGTTCCGCCGCCACTTCCGAGACAATCTGTTTGACGCGCGTCGCACGCCCGAACGAGATCGGGTTGGTCAGGGACAGAATCTCGGTGAGAGTCTTGATGCTCCCGTGGAGCGTCTCCTCGAGAAGTACGCGCTCGACCGTCAGGAGCCGGTGCTGCGCCGCGGCGGCGGCGACGGCGGCGACAAGTGCCGCCGGCGCACAAGGTTTGGTCAGAAACATCCGCCTGCCCGCGTCCGTCGTTGCGCCGGCCGCCATCGAGCCGCCGGCTGTCGAGCCGCTCACGACCCCGGCTTGAATCAGCAACGCAAGCCAACCGATCCAGCGGCGCTGAACGACAGGGACGCACAGGAGCTGCGGGTCAGCGCGCTCCTGCGCGGCGATCGATGAAACCGGCGCCGAAGGACTACCGACGCGAACGGCGTCCGATCATGAGACCCAGAACCGCAGCGACGCCGGCGGCCCACAAAAGG
>JANLSU010000006.1:0-97604 GCA_031362565.1 bacterium
GCGCGATTCATCGGGTTCCCGAGTATCGATTCGTACTCCTTCGAGGCGCAGCTGGTGGTTTCGGCCAAGGACTTCAAGAAGCTTGGGATCGATCCCAGCAACGGGTTCAATGACGAGGTCGTGCTGCTGACCGTCGGCAAGAAGGCCATGGGGTTGCAGCTCGTGTTCTCGCACATGGAAATGGACGGCGTCGTCTTTGCGGGTGCGGACAAGGGCGTCACGAAAGAGCAGCTCGTAAAGGGCGACGTGGCCAGCGTCACCGTCAATGGCAACCACGCAGCCGTTGGAACGTTCTAGGGCACACTCGCATGGTCAGTCGAGTGGCGGGCCGGTTTTGCCGGCCCGTCTTGCTTGCGTGGGGCGTGGCGAGCCGCACCGATCAGTCGTCGATGAAGTAGCCGATCGGAAAACCTCGAAGCCAAACGGCAACGGGCGTCTTCCCCTTGAGCCCAGGGTTGAATTTTGCCGTTCGCACGATGGCGATCGCGGACTGATCAATTGATGCGGAGACGCCCTTCGTAAGGCGCGCTTCGGTCACTTGCCCCGTGGCGTCGACCAATAAGTCGAAGAGAACGAATCCTTGTTCGCGGGCAGCGCGCGACTCCTCCGGGTAGACTGGTTCGTCCATGGTAAGAAGTTCGGGGCCCGTATCGGCGACTTTCGGATCCCAAGTCGCTTCCTGGTCCACTTGAGTGCCGGGTGCCGCGGTCAGTTCTATTGCCGGTGCCGCGCCGGGCGCCGGGGGCACAGAGCTCCGGTTCGACGTTGCACAGCCACCGAGTAGAGCTGCCAGGAGCGCTAGAGATCTCGATTTCAGCAAAGGGCACCTTCATTCAAACCATGCAGGGCCACGGCGCCGGATGCCGACGCTGCCCCAGGGGATCATAGAACTCTTCGCGGTTTCCGGATGCTACGATCGTGCGCGTCGCGATCGGGCCCGGCTCCAGACGACGTGTATTTATTCATGCGTTTATAACACCGCTACTATCTGTATTTTATTGACATTAAATATGATATTGTAATATTATCTATTCGTTATTCAATTCACACGTGCGGTTCACTCGAGGTGTGGAGAGTATGAGCGACCCCGCCGATCTTCTCCGCGTGCTGGCGCGAGTCCGCGTGGCGCGCCCGCCCGAACTGCAGGCCGCGCTTGGAATCTCCCAACCAACCTTGTCACGCCTCATCGAGCGCGCTGGCGCACAGGTGTTCCGCATGGGGCGCGGCCGCGCGACTCAGTACGCGCGCACGCGAATGGTCCAAGGGCTCGAATCGCCTTTGCCGATCTTCCGTGTGAGCGATGCGGGAGCCGTGACGGACGCTGGCGTCTTGCACCTGCTCGGCGATGGGCAGCATTGGTGGGCACGTTCGTCAAGCGAGGGCGCCCTGTTTCGAGGCTTGCCGCCCCCGCTCGTCGACATGGCGCCGCAGGGTTACATCGGACGGGGATTCCCGCTGCGCTTCCCGGAGCTTCAACTTCCAGAGCGTATCGTGGACTGGTCGGACGACCAACGGCTCATCGCGCTCGCGAAACGCGGTGAGGACTGCGTGGGTGATCTGGTGATCGGGAACGAATCGCTCGCCCGCCTGGTTGCGAGTTCTCCCACCGCGGTCCAGCATGCGAACTATCCGAATTTGGCGACGCTCGCCACCAAGAATATCGCGGGATCCTCTGCCGGCGGAGAGCAACCGAAGTTCGGCGCCTTCGCCGCCGGCAGGCACGTGTTGGTCAAGTTTGCCACGCCAGTCGACACTCCGGCGGCACGCCGTTGGCGGGATCTCCTGTGGTGTGAGTGGAAGGCGTTGAAGACCGTCGACGCGGCGGGTATACGTGCCGCGCGCGCGCAGTGTATCGATGTCGATGGTTGGCGCTGTCTCGAAGTCGAGCGCTTTGATCGCGTCGGGGAGCGTGGGCGGCGTGCCGTTGTCACTCTCGCCGCCATCGACGACGAGCACTTTGGCAAACGGGACAACTGGACCTCCGCCGCCGGGCGCCTGGCATCCGCTCCGTTCTCGCTCCCAATTGATGACGCGACGCATTTGCGCTGGCTCGACGCCTTCGGTCAACTCGCGGGCAACACCGACCGACACTTCGGCAACATCGCGTTCTTCGCCGAATCCGGCAGGGTGTTACGTCTTGCGCCTGCCTACGACATGCTGCCCATGGTTCTTGCACCAGTGAACGACACCCTGGTGACGCGAGAATTCCAACCGGCACCGCCCAGCGGCGACAATCTCGACGTGTGGAGTGACGCGGCGGTGTGGGCCGGGCGCTACTGGCGCGAACTGCAGACGAACCACGATCTGCACGAAGACGTGCGCACATTCGCCGGCAAGGCAGCGCTTGCGGTCTCCGCACTCGCCCGCCGCGTGGCGCCCTAACGCCAGGAGAAAGGGCCCTGCGCTGCTCACTCGCACGAAGCCACGGCTGTAATCGCCGGAAAGCCTGGGTTGCCGCTTGCGAGCGCCGCACTTTGGGCCTATCATTCCCGGACTGCCCGGACCCAGTCACGCGTAGCGGCACTCGAACGCTGGATTGGGGCAATTGTGTGGTTTGTGGAGGTGCACATGCGCCCTACTCTCGATTCAGTCACTGCGGTCCATTCACAGGCCAAGATGCGAGCGGCCATCGCCATCACGGGCTTGATGCTGCTGTTCGCTCCACTCAGCGCGGAGGCCCAGTCCGTTCAACCCACATGGTCGATCGATGTGCGCGCCGGCGTTCTCGGCGCGATGACGGTACCGGCCAGCGCACGGCTGCAATTCGAGCCGATCGGGATCTTCGCCGTGAGTCATCGAATGAGCCGCCACGTGTCGTTCGTCGCATCGGCTGGGTATGTCCGCCCGGAAGCGATGAATTCCTTAGTCCGTATTCCGGAAGTCACCGTCACCGAGGCTTCCGCACACGCGTCGCTCACGCCACTCGCTCTCGGAGTGCGGGTCGGTTTCCTGGATCGCCGGGGTCCGGTGACCCCGTATCTCGAAGTCGCCCCCGCGCTGTTCCTCTACCGCGAATCGAAGCGCTTTGCCGGCTACGGCTTCGGCCGTGGCGCCTTCGCGAATTCCGAATCATTCCAAAGTCTCGAGCGGGGTTTCGAGGCGGGGCTGTTCGTACCCGGGAAAATTGGCCATTCCTTCGAGTGGGAGTTGGGCGCCCTGTATTTGTTCTCGGGGCACACCGCCGAGCGGTTCAGCCCGGCATCCAACCTTAGCCACCTGGCTTGGCTCGGCGGCATTCGCTTTCGGCCGTGAGCACGGTGGCGGGGACTCTCTCACTCTTCTCGACTCACCAAGGGGGATGCCGCGATGATGCACTCCGATCGACGCCGGCTACTGGCTGCCTGCTGTGTTGTCGCCCTTGCGACTCCGCGCGCCGCAATCGCCATGACAAATATCGAAGCCGTTCAGTGGGGTCTCGGATGTTCCGGCGGCAGTCTGTATTTGCTGGGCCGCGCCACCAGCACGGACATTGCGCAAGGGGTGCGCTTTTCGATTCAGGAGCGGAGTCCCGGCGGCAACGATCTATTGACCGACGTCGCCCTCCCGTGGACGGGGCCCTATCCGCCGGTCGGCACGGAAGTCCGGGTGTTCTTGGATGTTCAGTTGAGTTCGGCGGGGTCTCGACTCACGGGCGGCCCGATCACCAGGTGGCACCTCTCGTGGTGTTCACCGCCGTCTCCCATCCAAGTGCGCGGGAGTGCAAATGGTGCCGGTGCGACGGTCGGAGTCGGCACGAGTCATCCGGAACCGGCACACGAGTTCGTGCTCGTGGATGAGAATGGTGTCGAGGGTGCGAATCCGTCGCCCGAGGACATGGTTTGTGGCCCCGGCAAGGCAGTCGCGCCCGTGCTCGACCTGCCATCACCCTACGAGCTCGTCGCGAGAGGAAAGTCGATTACGGACGAGACCGCATCGCAGAACGCCGGCCTCGACCGCCGCGATCCCACCCTGCTCGCCGAGCCCACGGGCTCCATTGGTGTGTACTTCGACACCCAAGCTGCGGATGTCTGCGGGATATCGTCGATCGGTGTACCGATCACGATGTATGTCATCGCGATGCTCGCGGGTGCCACGGCGTGCGGCATCACCGGCGCTGAACTGCGGATCGCCACGATTCCGTCCGGATGGCTCGGTGGCGCTTCGATCCCGCCGAATGCGATTTCGATCGGGGATCCACTGGGACCGGTCGGCGGCGTCATGGCATTCACGACCTGCCAGGGCGGGGGCAGCGTCCTGCTGTACACGATTTCACTGTTCCCCACGACCACCGTCGTGAATCATCCGATCGACGTGCTGAAGCGCAATCCTCCGACCAACGGTAACTTTCAATGCCCGCTCATCACGCTGTGCGACAACCCGCAATATACGATCGCCTGCGTGGAGCGCGGTCCGACCGCATTCATCAATCCAAGCTCCGGCAACGCCTGCGGGCTCGTGGCGATCGAGTCGCGAACCTGGGGCAGCGTCAAGCGGTTGTACGAGTGAAGTGGGTGGAAATTGCCGGGTTCCTACCGCGTTGATCTTCATTTCAGCGCCCGGTCTGGTGCGGACCCGTCGGACACATTGAATCTCGACCGGCAGGGTTCGTTTGTTTGGAACACCAGTCAATGAGAAACCGGGCGGCGGTGCGCTTCTAGCGCTGTCCCAGCATCACGAACGGCGCCCAATAGTAGGGATGGGCCCAGGCGCGCGACCGGCGGAGGCGCAGGCGCGCATCACGTAGCGCGCCTGCGAAGTCCGGAGTGCGTTTCCGATGTTCCGCTCGCGCCAACTCCGCGAAGAGATCACCGATCATTTGTGCCGTGGAGGCATCGTCGACGCGCCACAAGCTGCCGATCACGCGCGGACAGCCGGCTGCGAGGAAACCCCGGCTGAGGGCGAAGACACCATCCCCGTCGACCCAGGTTCCCTGATGCGTCGAGCATGCGGACAGCACGACTAGGTCGGCATCCAGATGCAATCCATAGATCTCGCCGAGCTCCAGAAAGCCGTCGTTGTCGCGGTCGATTCGCGCCGAACCACCGGGTGTCAGCGCGAGCGCGGCGTATGTGTCGTCGCGTCGATTCTCGACGATTCCGTGGGTCGCCAAGTGAATGTAACGTTTGCCGGCCAACTCCACACGAACGCGCGCTTCGGTCGCCGCGTGCCGCTGCAATAAGTCCACGGCGGAGGCTCCGAATGCAGCAACGATGCGCTCCGATTCGGCCGCCGTGCCGGGGAGGCGGCTCAGCGCGCCAAAGCGTTCGCCGCGTGCCTGCTGCGGTACCACATTCTCCATTGAGGATCCGGCCGCGGCCGCCGAGTCCTGAAAAGTGGCATCGCTGACACTCAGAATGCCGCCCGTTCGAGGCGGAGCGGCCCGTTGGCGGAGGGCTCCCATCTGCGTCCACAACACCGTCGCGGACGGCGCATAACGGACGATCGGTCCGCGCTCGAGCCAAAAAACCGGAGCGTTGTCGCCATACGGCGCATCCATCACGAGTGCCTCGAAGGGGAGCCGGTGGAGGATTCCATCGGGCACGATGACGAGCCGGTCCATGGCGCGGATCATGGGCTGCAGCGCCGCCGGGATCAGCACATTCCAAAGTGCATGCAAGCGCCGTTGATCCGTTTCTGGAAAATGATCGCCGGGGGTTTCGAGTAGATCCAACACGGTGCGCTCGCCGCCGGCCGGCACGTTGGCGTGCGCCCCGCTGGTCGTCGTGACGCCCCGTGATGGGCGGTCGGCTGCCGGCTCGACCGCGGGCTCGACTGCCGACAGGGCGCGCCCGAGCCGGTTGCGCGTCGCGGCGCCGCTCGCAACACGCAGCGCCGCCGCGTCCGCAGTGCCGATCTCGAGCGCGAATGCCAGTGGCGCCGTGCCTTTGCGGACCAGAATTGCGTACGACGCATCCGCGCCGACGCAATACAACAGCAGTCCTTCGTCCTTGCGTACCAGCTCGTCCTGGATCTGTTGCACCGTGATGGTCGCGTCGCCCGACGCAACAGACTGAGTCCAAAGGGGACTCACGCGCCGCACGTCGCTCTGCACGACGCGCAGCTTCTCCAGGCTTTCGTCGCGGGCGCGAACAATTTCTTGCACGCGTGGTGAGTCGTCACGAGAATCGGGGCCCGGGGTCTGTCGCAGGACCGCCAACCGTCGCTCGGTCTGTGCAAGGTCCAGGTTCGCCTGTTGTTCGCGGCGCGCCAATGGTGTGCGCACGCTATCCGGCAGTCCGGCCATGAGATCGACACCCGCCAGGCGCATTTGTTCCAGCAGTACCCGGGCTCGAAATCGTTCGCTGCTTTGGATCGCGGTTGCGACATCGCCGTGCTCGAGGCTCCACGCCACCATCTTCTCGAATGCGGGGGAGTAGTCGGCGAAGAATGCCGCACGTCCACGGTCGTCGACGCTCGAGCCGCGCCGCAGCTCCTCGGCACCCTCCAACGCAGCGGCAAGAATCGCCTGCGCACGCCGGGTGTCACCCTCTTGGTGCGAAATCTCGGCCGTGAGCAGCAGAGCATCGAGCCTGGCCTCCGGGAAGACGTGCGTCGCGTCCAGAATTTTCAATGCGTCTCCCGAGAGCCGGCGTGCTGTTTCCAAGTCGGGGTTGAGGCGCGCGAAGAGACAGCGCGCGAGTCCGACTGTCGTGCGCGCCAACTCGGGAGCCTGCATACCGACGGCGTCACGATAAGCATCAGCGGAACGGCGATAGAGAACCTCGGCCTCGTCGTAACGCCCACGCAGCCGCATCAAGTCCGCCAAGCTCCGCAACGGCAACCCAATTCGAACCGCCCCGGCTGTGCCGGCGCGCTCGAGAAGGTCGATGCACTCGCGGTAGGCATCCTCGGCCTCGGCGTACCGGCCCTGCTCGACGAACAACTCGGCGAGCGCATGCAAAAACCAAAAGGTGTCGGGGTTGTCAGCGCCGGCTTCTTGGCGGCCGAGCGTCAGGGCGCGCTTGTAGAGAGTTTCCGCTTCGGAATAGCGGCCCTGAAATCGGCAGATTTCCGCCACGTTCAGGTACGCATGGGGCAGCGCCATCGGCTGATCACAGCCTTTGGCTTCCCAGAGGGCAACGACCCAGCGGTATCGCGCTTCGGCGTCGTTGTACCGCGACTGTTCGTACAGAAGATTAGCGCGGTTCAGCCACACGACCCCCAGAAAGCGTTCGTATTTGAGTTTGAGGTCGGCGTCGGGAGCGTGCGCGATCAAGGAGTCCGTCAACAGAGTCGCACGCTCGAAGCACCGCCGCGAATCCTCGTACCGCACTTCGAGTCGCATGATTTCGCCGAGGCAGTTGTTCAGATCGGCAGCGAGAAAAGGCTCCTTGTTTGGACCGGTTTCGAAGACCTGCAGACCACTCTGAAACAAGTCCTTCGCTTCAGTGTATCGGCCCAACTGGTAGTAAACGAGTCCGAGGTCCTTGCGGGTAAATGCCAGCAAACTGTCGGGCACTCCGGGGATGGCTTCGAGAACGTCCAAAGACCGGCGTTCCCATTCCGCAGCCTCCTCGTACCGTCCCAATAGGTAGTAGTACGTCGAAATCACGTTGGTCGCGCTGGCAACCGCGCGGCTGTGATCGCCGGCCGCATGCCGGCGTATTTCGAGGGCTTGCATCAACAACGGCAGTCCAAGAGGACGCAGCGAATCCGTGGCGGCGACCACGAACTCGGTCCCCAGATCTGCCGTGAATCGAGCCACTTCAAGCGAATCCGGCTCGGCCAGCCGTTTCGAATCAACCGCTCGTCCGGCCGCAACGAGTGCCTGGCGGCCCTCCCCACGCCTGATGCACTCGAGCATGGTGCCGCGTTCCGCCGCGGCCCGTTTCGCCGCAACGGCAGCCTGCGTTCCGCCGGAATGCGCGCGGCCGGCGGCGGCACGGTCCGCCACCAGCCCCGTCGCGACGAGGCAAACCACGGCCCAAGAGCGGAGCCGCCGCAAGCGAACAGTTCTTGGAACCACGCCCGTCCTCTGATTTGTGTGTGCGTTCTCCTGGAGCGTTGCATTCTACCGTATGAGGGCAAGGGTGCACGAAAGGCCCTCCCGGCGGTTCTTGACGGGCCCCGCCGGCTCCGCTAGCCTCATTGCTTCGAGGCAGAACTCACGCGGGTCCCACGGCCGTTGCACGGCTGCACGGGATAACGCAAAGGGCTTGCTCATGCGAGTTCCAGTTCGATTCGCTGCCGGAGATCGCATCACGAACCGTATTCGAACGGCCGCTTGGCCGGCAATCCTCCTTGCGGCGCTGATGTCACCGGCACGCGCCGCCGATATCGCGAAAGGAACCGTCGTTCACCCGGGCGGCAATACCTGCACGATCTACACCATTGTCACATTCGTCTCTACGGGTGCGCCAGTGATCCTGATCTATGAGGACGTGCCTCCGCTCTTTGCTCCTTCGATCACTTTGAGTCCGGCCCCACCGCAGTCGGAAACGTTTTCGTACGTGCGTGGATCCGAATGGACGGTCACGACGTACCGGGGCCTGACTGCCGGCCAGTCCTATTCTTGTAACTATTCTCGCTGCGGCAGTGTCTTCGACGTGGACCGGTACCAGATTCTCGAAAACGGTTGTGGAGCCAGCCCCTCGTTTGGACCTTTTTCATGCACCTGGGAGGATGCATCGATCGTCGGCGAGCCGATCATCCGCTTCGAGCCGAGCGTCATCCTTGGCCAATCGATGTACAAAGCCGTGCGTCTCCGGAATACGGGAAGCCAAACGCTCTCGACCACGATCTTCAGCATGTGCACGCAGTTTGCAATCTTCACCCCTCCCTTGGTCAATATTGCGCCGGGCGGTTCCACTACGATCAGTATCCAGTACACACCGACGATCGACGATCTAGTTGCCGGGGCCCTGGCGCCGCAATGTGTCGGATCGCTGCTCCTTGGGACGGGGCTCGGCCCGCGGCTGGTGATCGGCAGCAGGTATGATGTGCGGCGCGTCCGGCTGGACGGCGCTGCAGACCGGACGATCGGCAACCCCGCCGTTCACCAGGACTTCGCGGTCGACGTGCCGCATGCGCGCATTTATCGGGCTCAACGCGGATCGCTCGCTGCTGAGGCCGACGGGATTTACGGGGGCAGTGTCGACGGGAATTTTGCGCTGCTGGCGAGCGTGCCGGGGGCTTGGTGTGTGGATGTCGATCCAGCCGCCAACCGCCTCTACTGGGCCGACGGGAGCCGGATTCGCCGCTCGAACACCGATGGAACAGGAGTGCAGGATCTGCCGGTTCCGATCACGTACCCGGGCGGTGCCATTGATCTCGTGATCGATCCCACCGCTCAGCTGCTGTACTGGACCCACGTTGGCAGTCCGACGTACCTCAAGCGTGCGAACCTCGACGGTAGCAGTCCGGTGCTTTTGGCAACTCTACCGGCGGGCGGGAATCCGCGCCTCGCGTTGGACGCTGCTTCTGGACACCTGTACTGGAGCGAAGACACCACGGCGCGGATTCGTCGAATGAACGTCGACGGCACGAACGTGCAGACACTCATGACCCCGGGGATCGTCGCGCCGGCGGGACTGATGGTCGATGGAAGCGCGGGCCGTTTGTACTGGTCGGACGCGGGAACGAACTCGGTGCATCGAGTCGACCTGGGCGGCCTCAATCACCAACAAATTGTCACTGGGCTGACCGGCCCGACCGGCCTCGCGTTCATTCTACCCGTTGCACCGCAATCTGACCGGATCTATTGGACCGATCATGCGAATCACTCGATTCAAAGCGCGTACAAGGACGGCAGCAGCGTCATGACGCTCCCCGTGGGTGGACTGAACAACCCGCTCGGCATGGACGTCGACGCCAGCGGCGGGAAACTCTATTGGGTCGATCAAGGCACGAGCAAGATTCAGCGCTTCGACGGGGGGAGTGTACAGGACCTCGTAACGGCCGGGAATATCGCCTTGGAGGACCTGGCCCTCGACGTTCCCGGCGGCAAGATGTACTGGGTGGACTCCGGTCCCCCGAGTCGAATCCGGCGTGCCAACCTGAGCGGCACCGGTGTTGAAACGCTCATCGGCACAGGGATCTTGGGGGCGCGAGGCATCGCATTGGATCTAGCCGCGCAATTGATCTACTGGACAGAAACCGACACTGGCACCGCTGGAATCTACCGACGCAGCTTCAGTGGCATAACACGGACGGCAGTCGTTCAAGGTGGGTTTCCCGTTGGAGTCGCCATCGACCCTGCAGGTGGCAAGATCTATTGGATCGATGCGGGCAACAGCAGGATTCAACGCGCGAACCTCAATGGGACGGGCGTGCAAAGCATCGTGGTGTCGGGTACTGCTGCTCCACTGCTCGACCCGAGGTACATCAAACTCGACCTTGGGGCGCGCAAGGTGTACTGGACGGATGTGGGAGCCAATCGCGTCCAGCGGGCCAACCTCGACGGATCGGGAGTCGAAACGGTGATCCTGGGTACGGGTGCGCCGGGGATTCAAGGCGTCGCAGTCACAACTCGAACCGGTTTCCCGGTGCCATCGGGAGTCGAAGATCACACTGCGCCGCCGCCCGCTGTCCATCTCGCGATTCCGCGCCCCAACCCCTTCAACCCTACGACGCGGATCGCCTTCGATCACGGCGGGGGCCCGTTGGTACTCGAGATCTACAGCGTCGACGGGCGCTTGACCCGCAGGCTGTTCTCCGGCGATCACGCGGCTGGACATGATGCGCTGGTATGGGATGGCAGGGATGACGATGGCGTGCTCTCATCGTCCGGCGTGTACTTCGTGAAAATGCGAAGTGCCGGAGTCGACCGCAACGTCAAAGTCGTGTTGCTGCGGTGAATGCATCCGGCGAAGGCATTCCCATGGACGGGACAACACAAAGGCCTTGCTCATGCGCGTTCTGATTCGATTCGGCAAAAGAGATCGCATCGCGGCCGGCATTCGAGCGGCCGCTTGGTCGGCGATTGCCCTCTCGGCGCCGATCTCACCGGCACGCGCTGCGGATATCTCGAAAGGAACCGTCACTCATCCGGGTGGCAATACATCTACGACCCTGACTCTTGCCACCTTCGTTTCTACTGGTGCGGACGTCATCGTGATCTACGAGGACATATTCCCATTCGTCTTCCCGTCGATCACGCTGAGCCCGACCCCCCCCCAATTGGAGCAGTTCTCGTACAGCTTCTTTTCGTTCTGGACGGTCACCACGTACCGAGGTCTCACGGCCGGCCAGTCATATTCTTGCATCTATTCCCGCAATGGCCCCATCGCCGACACAGATCGTTACCAAATTTTCGAGAATGGATGCGCAGCCGGTCCCGCGGCGCCGATTGGTTCGTGCGTCTGGGATGATGCTTTCGCCGTCGGCGAACAAATCATCCGGTTCGAGCCAAGCCTCATCCTCGGGCAATCGATGCAGAAATCGGTGCATCTCCGGAATACGGGGACGCAAGCGCTCTCTACGACGGTTTTCAGCATGTGCCCGGAGTTTACGATCCTGAACCCCATCGTTAGCATTGCGCCGGGCGGGTCGACCACGATCAACGTCCAGTACACGCCGACGATCGACGATGAGGTTGCCGGAGCTCTGCGGCCAACGTGTATGGGATCGCTGCTGCTTGGTACGGGGCTCGGCCCGCGCCTGGTGATCGGGAGCGCGAGCAACGTCCGGCGCGTGCGGCTCGACGGCGCTGCGGACAAGGTGATCGGATCCGGCGCGGCGTACCAGGACTTCGCGGTCGATGTGCCGCATGGGCGCGTCTATCAGGCCCAAAGCAATGGCGCCGGCGGTCCTTCCGACGGAATCTACGGGTCCAGCGTCGATGGATTTTTTACGCAGTTGATCGCAGTGAAGTACGCCAGGTGCGTCGATGTCGATCCGTCCACGAACCGGTTGTACTGGGTCAGTGACGGCCGGATTCGGCGCTCGAACACCGATGGCTCTGGAGCCCAGGATTTGCCAGTGCCGATTTCCGGTGGCGTGACCGATCTTGCGATCGATCCACAGGCTCAACTGTTGTACTGGTTCCAGCCCGACAGGACCTCGCAAACGCTCAGGCGCGCCAACCTCGACGGCAGCAATCCGGTCGCCTTGGCGAGCCTTCCGGCGGTCACGGATGCGCACCTCGCGTTGGACGCCGTTTCGGGGCGCGTGTATTGGAGCGAAACCGCGATGGCGCGGATTCGGAGAATTGATGTCGACGGCACAAATGCGCAGACGCTCATGACCCCGGGGATCGTGTCACCGGGGGCGCTGGGGGTCGATGCCGGTGCGGGCCGGTTGTACTGGTCGGACGCAGGAACGAACTCGGTGCATCGTGTCGACCTGGGAGGGCTCAATCACCAAGAAATTGTCACTGGATTGACCGGCCCGACTGGCCTCACATTCATTCTGCCCATAGCACCGCAGTCCGAGCGGATCTATTGGACAGATCATACGAACTTTTCGATTGAGAGCGCCTACAAGGATGGCAGCAGTCGCTTCACGCTCCTCGTAAGCGGCCTCGTCAACCCGCTTGGCTTGGACATCGACCCAAGCGGCGGCAAACTCTATTGGGTCGATCAAGGGACGAAGAAGATTCAGCGTGCCAATCTTGACGGCACGAGTCTGCAGGGTCTCGTCACGACGGGCAACTTCCTGTTGGAAGATCTGGCGCTCGACATTCCCGGTGGCAAAATGTACTGGGCGGACTCCGGGTCTCCGAATCGCATCCGTCGCGCCAACCTCGACGGCACCAGTATTGAAACGCTCCTCGGATCCGGCATCTTCGGAGTGCGTGGCATCGCACTGGATCGAGCAGCAGGCTTGATGTACTGGACTGAATCCGAGACCGGCGGAGATGGAGTGTACCGGGGCAGCATGAACGGTGGCACGCGGGTGCCACTCGTTCAAGGCCTCGGATTTCCGGTGGGAATCGCCCTCGACCCAGCGGGCGGAAAGATGTATTGGATCGATTCGGGCACGCACAAGATTCAACGCGCCAACCTCAACGGGACCGGCGTGCAGGACATCGTGGTCTCGGGCACGCCTGCTCCTCTGCTCGACCCGAGGTACATCAAACTCGACCTCGGCGCCCGCAAGGTGTACTGGACCGATGTTGCGGCGCATCGCGTCCAGCGGGCGAATCTCGACGGGTCGGGGATCGAAACCGTGATTCTGGGTCCGGGTCTCGCGGGGATCGAAGGTGTCGCGGTCACAACTCGAGCCGGCTTCCCGGTGACTTCGGGAGTCGAGGATCACACCGCGGCGCCACCCGCCGTCCGACTCGACATACCGCATCCGAATCCCTTCAACCCCACGACACGCATCGCCTTCGCTCATGGTGGCGGGCGCCTGGTGCTCGAGATCTACAGCGTCGACGGGCGGCTGACCCGCAGCCTGTTTCAGGGCGATCACGCCGCCGGAAATGATGCGCTTACGTGGGACGGTAGGGACGACCAAGGCGTTTTCGCGTCGTCCGGCGTGTACTTCGTGAAAATGCGGAGCGCCGGGCTCGAGCGTAGCGCCAAGGTCGTGTTGCTGCGGTGAAGGCGTTCAATCCGGGCCGGAACACGAACGATCGCTGGGCGTTCGAACGGATGCGTTTTCCTCCAACGGGATGGTGGTTGGAGACCGCGGGTAGAGGGATGAACTGGACTTCGACTTTGTTCCTCGGCGCGGTTCGGCGTTTGGTGCCGCGCGTGGGACTCCTTGGGTTGATCTTCTTTTCGCCGGCAAGCGTCACTGCCGGCCGGCCGGTGCCACCGTCGTCACCGTTCGAGCAGTTTTGCGCCCTGCCTCCGGATAGCAGCGCCACGCGCGAAACCTTGTTTAGGGCCGATCCGAATGGGCACGGCGACGAGTTGGGATCCCAATGCGAGTTCCACCGTCCGAACGTTTGCGCTCACGAACTCGACGCTGTATACCGGCGGCAGCTTCGTCAGTATTTGCCGGGTTCGCCGGCCATCGTTGGCGGCGCTCGATGCCGTGACTGGGATCGCGACGGCATGGAACCCAAGCCCGAATTCCAATGTCTTGGCCCTGGCGATCGAGGGCTCGACGCTGTACGTGGGCGGTTGCTTCAGCGCTGTCGGCGGCCAAACACGCAACCATCTTGCCGCACTGGACGCCATCACAGGTTCCGCCACCGCATGGAATCCCACCGCGAACGGTAACTGCATCCACGCGTTGGCGCTCGCCGGGCCGACGCTGTACGCGGGCGGGGAGTTCACATTCATCGGCGGGCAGGCGCGCACCAATGTGGTGGCTCTCGACGCCGCGACCGGGAATGCGACCGCTTGGAACCCGGGTGCCAACGGTATCGTGCGCGCGATCGCAGCGACCGGGTCCACCGTGTGGCTCGGCGGAGATTTCTTGGATGTCGCCGGCCAGGCACACTCGTATATCGCCGCGTTGAATTCAGCGACCGGAGCGGCCACGGTCGCCGGTGGCGCAAACGGGCCGGTGTATGGCCTCGACGCCCAGGGATCAGTCGTCTATGCCGCAGGCGGCTTCACTTCGGTATTCGGCCAAGCGCGCAACTACATCGCGGCGCTCGACGCTGTGAGCGGCGTGCCCACCGGATGGAGCCCTAACTTGAGCGGCACAGCGTACGCGGTGGCCGCGAACGGTTTGTTGGTTTATGCAGGCGGCGATTTTTCGAGCCATATTGCAGAGATCAGTACTGTGACGGGCAGCATCTCCGCCACCGATTATAGCGGAAATCCGTGGTTCGGCGCCGACGATGCAGTGCGATCGATCTTGCCGTCGGGATCCACGGTGTACATCGGCGGGGACTTCTTGTCGATTTGGGGGGCGTCGCGACCGCGCCTTGCGGCGATCACGGTGCCGTTCGCCCCGCCGTGCGACGACGCAATCCCGAGCTGCAACGCGGTGATTCCGAGCGCCAGCTGGGGAACCTGTGGAACGACAATTGGAACGACGGGCCAGCTCGCGTATCCGGCGACGATTCCGGATGGAGCCGGGGGCGCCTTCATTGGTTGGAATGAACCGGTTCAGCGCACCACGTACTTGAGCCGGCTCAATGCCGACGGATCGCTCGCATCCGGATGGCCGCCGAACATGCCGGTGTCCAGCGACTCGGCCGGTTCAGCCTTGGTCGCACCGGACGGTGCCGGCGGCGTTTTCGTCGGATGGACGCGCTACGGCGCGGCAGGCCCGACGGTGCACTGCCAACGCTACAACGGGTCGGCCGGCGTTGCCCCAGGCTGGCCGGCAAACGGCATCACGATTCCGGGTCTGCAATACCCGGGGCAAATGGTCGCCGATGGGAACGGCGGAGCCTTCTTCTTCGGCGACCGAACTCAGCATCTAGACTCCACGGGATCGATTGCCAGCGGTTGGCCTCCATTGGGACTGCCGCCCGAGCAGTACGACGCCGTGGCGGACGGTACCGGCGGGTTTTTTGGAGCCGATGATTACAAGGTGAGGCGTGTTTCGGCCACCGCCGCCGTTTCTTGGGAAGCCAACTTGGCAGGGGCCGCACGCCTGTGCGCTGACGCTACGGGCGGACTCTTCGTCGTGCAGCTTTCGTCCGGTATTCGCGTGCATCACTTGCAGAGTTCGGGCGCGCCGGTGCTCGGCTGGCCCGCGGCTGGAATGCTTCTCACGTCGGTGGGGACGCTACGCGACGTGAAACCGGACGGGCAAGGCGGCGTGCTCGTTTGCTGGACGGAGACGGCGCCGGCGCAGAAGTTCGTTGTGCAACGCTTGACCGCGTGCGCCGAGGTCGCGCCGGGCTGGCCCGCGACGGGCTTCCGGATCGGTACGTTCGTTCCACCGCAGCCGACGACGGCAGCAGTTGCGCCCGACGGTTCGGGCGGCGCGTACTTGGTTTGGCAAGGGCGGACAGGCTCAGGCCCAGTCTCGTATTGGGCAACGCGTGTCTGTCCGGGTGGACAAGTATCTGCTGATTGGCCAGCGGGAGGCATCGAGGTTTGTCCGAATATCCGCTACGTGGGCGGTGCGGTGTCATTGGTGGCGGACGGAGCGGGCGGCGCGTTCGGTTCGTGGTACAGGCGCACTGCGGCGACAGGATGGGGCGGAAGCGTACACGTGATGCGGCTCGGGTCGGTGCCTCCTGCGGGGATGATTGCGCCGGTCATCGCCGGCAGTCCGTCCAGCGCATCCGTTGGTAACATGAGCGTCGTGTTCGACAATGTCACCGCGGCGGGCGAGCTATCGCTCGACCTCACTACCGGTCCGCTGCCACCGGCCGGCCAGCAGACCGTGCCGGTAGCAGCCCCAGCCACCTATGAGCTCGACACGACGGCGTCCTACACCGGCGGGGTCGATGTCTGTATCGACTACAACCCCGATGACGTGATTGGAAGCGAAGCGGCTCTCTCACTCTTGCACTACGAGGGCGAGGAAGGCGCGCCGGCGTGGGTCAACATCACAACCAGCGTCGACGTCGTGGAGCATCGGATTTGCGGCAGGGCACCGCACTTGTCGCCGTTCATCATCGTCGAAGGCATCGTAACCGATGCCAGCCTTCCGGTTGCCGTGCTTGCATTGCAGCAAAATCATCCGAATCCATTCAATCCCACGACCACGATTCGCTATTCGAGCCCGCAAAAAGGCCGGGTCCGGTTGCGGATCTTCGATGTCCGCGGCCGGCTCGTGCGGACGTTGGTCGACCGCGACGAGGCCGCCGGTGCGCACGAGGCGGTGTGGTTCGGAGACGATCAACACGGACAAAAGGTCGGATCCGGGGTGTATTTCTACCGGCTGGATGCCGGCGGGGAGCCGCGCACTCGCCGCATGGTGCTCGTGCGGTAACAAATCCGAACAGAGATCGATCGGGGGGACGGCTCCGTCCTTGGGGCTTGGATGGAGCCGTTCCGCAAGCGCCGCCGCAAGTCCGCCTGACAGAATCACGACCCGCAAGGCGCACCTGCCGCACGCCCGGCGTCCACCGGGCCCGCCAAGCTATGACCATACCCCCGCCTCTTCGGCTATTCTTAGGTAGGGATACGGGTTGGAGCCTTCGCCAATCTGAACATGGAACCCCTTGGGTTTTTGGTCCCGGTCGGTGACCGGCGAGGAGAAGTGCTCCGGATGACGGAATCTCTGATTGGCAAAAGTGTCTCGCATTACACGGTGACCCGCAAGCTCGGGAGCGGCGGGATGGGCATCGTGTACGAAGCCGAGGACACGAAGCTCGAGCGCCGCGTCGCACTCAAGTTCCTTCCGCCGGAGATGGCGCAGGACTCGGGCTCGCTCGAGCGCTTCCAGCGCGAAGCGCGCGCCGCCTCGGCGCTCAACCACCCCGGCATTTGCACCGTCTACGAGATCGACCAGCACGAGGGCCAGCACTTCATCGCGATGGAGTTGCTGGAAGGCGAGACGCTCGCCGAGCCGATCCGTCGCGGCCCTTTGAACCTGGGGCCGCTTCTAGAGTTGGGGATCCAGATCGCGGACGCGCTCGAGTCGGCGCACGCGAAGGGGGTCGTGCACCGGGATTTGAAGCCGGCCAACATCTTCGTCAGCTCGCGCGGCCGGTCGAAGATCCTGGACTTTGGCCTCGCGAAGATCGAGCGGTCACGTTTGTCGGGGGCGGACGGCGTGTCGCAGGCGGTGACGTCGGTGCATATCAACGATCTCACCGTCGCCGGCAGCCCGCTCGGCACGGTGTCCTATATGTCGCCCGAGCAAGCGCGTGGCCAGGTTACCGACCCACGCACCGACCTCTTCTCGCTGGGCACGGTTCTCTATCAAGCCGCCACCGGGGTGCTGCCCTTCCAGGGGGAATCGTCGGCGGTCGTCTTCGAGGCGATCTTGAACCGCGACCCCGCGCCACTCAGCCAGGTGAACCCGGTGCTGCCCGCGGAACTGAACCGCATCCTGGGCAAGGCGCTCGAAAAAGACCGCGGGATGCGCTATCAGACTGCCACGGATTTCAAGACCGACCTCATGCGTTTGAAGCGCGACACCGATTCCGGCAGCCGGCGAACGGCGGAGCTCAGCGACTCGCGGCCCGGTGCGCCAGCGAAGGCGGCCGAGAAATCGATCGCCGTCCTCTATTTCGAGAACCTTTCCGGGGTCAAGGAAGACGAGTACCTGCGTGATGGCGTGACTGAGGACATCATCACAGAGCTCTCGAAGATCAAGGGCTTGAGGATCCTGTCGCGCCCGACGGTGCTCCCGTACCGGGACAAATCCGTCACTGCGGCCGAAGTCGGGCAGCAACTCAAGGCGACCGTCGTGCTGACCGGCAGCATCCGGCGCGCCGGGAACCGACTGCGGATCACCGCTCAGCTCGTGGACGCGCAGACCGACTCGCTCGTCTGGTCCGAGCGCTACGACCGCGAGATGGCGGACGTGTTCGAGGTGCAGGACGAGATCGCGCGCAAGATCGCGGAGGCGCTGCGGATCACGCTCTCGCCGCAAGAGCAAGCGGCCATCGCCGCCAAACCGACCGACAATGCGCAAGCGTACGATTTGTACCTGCGCGGCAAGAGCTATGCGCGCCGGATGACGCGCCAGGATGCAGAGTTCGCGCTGCAAATGTTCGAGAGCGCGGTCGCGATGGACCCCGGGTTCGCGATCTCGCATGCGGCCATCGCCAACACGTGCGCCGAAACGTACTACCGCTCGGCGCGGACCCCAGCATGGATCGAGCGGGCCAAGGCCGCGAGCCAACGAGCGAGCGCTCTGGGAACCGACGCGCCGGAGGTCCGGTTGGCGGAAGGGTGGATTCTCTACGCCGAGGAGAAGTTCGACGAGGCGGTCACGCGCGCCCGGCAGTCGATCGATCGCAAGCCCGACGTCGAGGGCGGGTACTACTTGCTGGGCCGGTCGTTGTTCGCAGCCGGCAGATACCAGGAGATTGCCGACATGGCCGAAGCGGCAGTGGGTGCTGCCGGTGGCGACTACGATGTCTACGTGCCGATCACCAATGCGCTTCGCGCCCTTGGCAAAGAAGAAGCGGCGCGCAACCACACGCTGCAGCAGATTCAGGTTCTGGAAGGCCACCTCAAGGTATTTCCGGAGGACGCGCGCGCCCGCGTGCTCGTGGCGTGCTGCTATGCTGAATGGGAACGAATCGACGACGCCGTTCGCGAGCTGAACCTCGCGATGGCGCTCCGGCCGAACGAGCCTTCGGTGCTCTACAACGCGGCGTGCACCTTCTGCATGCTGGGGCGGAAGGCCGAAGCCATCGACGCGCTAAAGAAGGCCTGGGAAACGGGCTGGCGGGACGTGACTTGGGTACGACGCGATCCGGACCTGGCGCGGTTGCATGGGGATCCGGACTTCGAGCGGTTGTATCCGGAGGGGGCGGGGGCGTAGGGCTGGGATCGAGGTAGAATCCTTGTCGTAGCGTTCGCGGAGCGCCCACCGCGGACACGCCTGATCTCTGCTAGACAGGCGACACCCCGTGAGCGCAGATCCTATGAAGAAGCCTAGCCGTCCGCGTGAAACAACGGACCGCGATACCATGCGGCCTGAGTACGATTTCTCAAATGGCATCCGAGGAGCGACGGCCAAGCGGTATGCTTCCGGCGCCAATGTCGTGATGATCGACCCAGAACTTATGGATGTTTTCCCGGACAGCGAATCCGTGAACGAGGCCTTGCGCGCCCTGGCGCCCTTCCTGCGCAAGAGACGCCCCAAGCGCCGCCGCAAGTCCGCCTGACAAACGGTGAAACGCGCCGCTCCGCGTACCGTGGCAGGTGAGCCGCTACCTGAGAATCGCGGCGTCCTCGATGAGCACGGCATAGGCGTAGCCCGAGCCCAAGTTCACGTCGGTGTGCACGATGCCCTTGACGGTCACGATGTCACCGCGCGCCGCCACATCCTTGGTCGTAACGAGGATGTCGTTCGTGCCGTCGGCCACTGTGCCGGTGCCGTCCTGCAGGTGGAGCCAGTTCTTGCCGAGGATACCGAGGTTGACCTTGACCACTTGGCCGCGTACCAGCACCGACTTGTCCTTGAAGGCGGTTCGGCCTTTCACAACTTCGGCGATGGTCCTGGCATCCGGGCCGATTGCCTTGGCGACCTTCGCCACCGCAGCGGTAGGCGCCGCGGCGCCGTGCGGCGGGGCAGGCTTAACGTTCGGGTCGACGATCTGGCCGAAGACGATCTTGTCGAACTTCTTCTTGAGCGTCTTACTCTCGAAGTTTTCCATCATCATCGCGTCGCCGATCGTGACCACGGCGCCCTTCTTGACGGCGGTGGTCGGGACGGCGGCCCAGATTTCGCCCTCCGCCGTCTTGAGGCGCAGGTAGGTGTAGCTGTCGACGTCGCGGGTTTCAAGCACTTCACCCTTCACCGTTATCGCCTGAGGAGAGGGCGCGGCCTGGGCGGTGGGGCCAGCGGCGGCGAGAACGAGGGCGACCAGCACGAGAACAGGTTTCATCACGGTTTCTCCAAAGGGGCAATGGGCTCCATCATTCGAAGGAATGAAGCATGAACAGGAAATCGCTTCACGGCCCATTTGGGAAGGGAGTCGTCGATGGCCCGTTCATCCGAGAGGACCATCTTCTTCGACTCTGCGAGCATCCCCGAGCCCGAGGATCGGACTCGACCAAGGTGACATTGTTGTCACAATTGAATCCTTGGTTTGAATGCTTGCCGAACCGAACAGGCGGCGCATTTCAAAGGAAGATTGAGCATTTGGCACGCGGACATGCTAGGCTCAGGCGTTCCCCAACTGGCGTCCGCGCCCCCACGCCTTTCAGACGCCCGAGGTGATTCGTTTCACCTCTCGAGGAGCCTTTCATGCGCTCTCGTTTCCCGCGCGCCGCGCCGGCCGTTGTGGCATTCCTGTTGTTTGCCGCGAGCGCCGCGCACGGCGCTCTGCTCACTCGAGGGCCTTACCTGCAGTCGGTCAACTCGACGAGCGCCGTCGTCATGTGGCGGTGCACGTCGACGGCAAGCGTCGTGCTGGAGTATGGGCCCACGCCGGCGCTCGGCACCCAGATCAACCTGACGCCCGGCAGCGCGCAGTACGAACCCGAACTCACAGGCCTCGCACCCGCAACTCAGTATTGGTATCGCATTGTCGCCGACGGCCAGGTCTTGGCGGGCGGGTCCAGCTTCCGCTTCACGACCGCGCCGGAGCCCAATTCCGGCCGCGGCACCGAGTTCGTCTTATGGGGCGACTCCGGCAAGGGCAGCGCGAGCCAGACGGCGGTCGCCGCGGTCCTGAACGCGCAGCAAGCCGACTTCGGCCTGATCGTAGGCGACATCATGTATTCGGACGCGCTCCTGCACTACGACGATTCGTACTTCGTGCCGTACGCGGGGCTCATCCGCCATGCACCGGTGTGGGCGGTGCGCGGCAACCACGATACCGACATCGCGACGTACACGGACGTCTGGCACCTGCCGGTCAATCCGGTCGACGGCAGCGAGCTGTTTTATTCCTTCGACTACGGCGATCTGCATTTCAGCGTATTGGATTCGAACGCCATCACTCCAACCGTGCTGGCGTGGCTGGACGCCGATCTCGCCTCGACCACGCGGCGCTGGAAGTTCATCGCGCTGCACCACACGATTTGGTCGTGCGGATCGGCCCATGGCAACAGCTCGACGTTGCAGGGGTGGATCGCGCCGATCGCCGAAGCCCGCGGCGTCGACATGGTCTTGTACGGCCACGACCACGATTACGAACGCACGTGGCCGATGGCGGACAGCGTAGCGACCTCGACAGCGTCGAATCCCGACTTCGTGAACCCGGGCGCGCCGATCTACATGGTGTCGGGCGGCGGTGCAGACCCGCGGCCACTGCTCACGCCGCCGTGTTTCTTTTCGGCAGCGGCGCTTGCGATCTCGCATGCCGTGCGCTTTGAGGTGGACGGCGATCTCCTGTCGCTCGAGTGCCTCGATGCTTCAGGCGTGATCCGGGACCGGATGACTTTGTACAAGAGCACGACGCCGACCGACGGTGCGCTCGATCTCTTCGCGCCACGCGGCGGCGAGAGCTTCACCATCGGGGCGAGCGTGAACGTGCGCTGGGCCGCGAGCCGCGGTATGGGCGACGTGCGGCTCGAACTCTCGCGGACGGGCCCCACTGGACCTTGGGAGACGCTCGCCGCGCAGACGCCGAACGACGGCGCCGAACAAGTGACACTCGTGGGGCCAACGGCATCCGAGGCCTGGATGCGGATTTCGGCAGCCGACGGCAGTCCTGCGGTCGATATAATGGACGCGGCGTTCGCGATTCTCGACGGCCCGCCACCCCCGCCTCCGCCTCCGCCTCCTCCCCCTCCACCACCGCCGCCGGATCCGAATCTGCCGCCGGTCACGGCGACCGCGCGCATCAACTTCCAGCCGCGTACGACGACAGCGCCCGTCGGTTACACGATCGACGCCGGCGACGCCTTCGACACCGTGCGTGGATTCGGATGGACGCCGCGCGTCACCGTGGAAGCGCGCAACAGCAGCGTGGAGGTGCGGCTCGATACGTACGCGTACGTCACCAACCCCGCGGCCGCCACCTGGCAGATGGCGGTAACGAACGGCAGCTACCGGCTGACGTTCGTCGTGGGCGATCCCAGCTTCAGCGGCGTGCATCGCGTGGATGTCGAAGGGGTGCGCGCGGTGAACGACGTCGCGACGACCGGCAGCTTCTACACGGTCAGCAACTGGCCGGTGGACGTGGCGGACGGATTCTTGACGATCCGTCTGGGCGGGATCACGGGCAACACGAAGAAGTCCAAGATCTGTTATCTCGATCTCGACCCCGCGGGCACCAACCCGCCGCCGCCGCCACCCGTGAATCAGCCGCCGGTGGTCGCGATCAACGTCGCGCCGCGGACCGGCACCGCGCCGCTCGCCGTCGGGACGAGTGCGAGCGCAACCGACCCCGAAAACCAGACCATCACGTATGACTGGCGATTCGGCGACGGCGGTACGGCATCTGGCGCGCAGGCACAACACACCTATTCGCAGACGGGCACTTTCTGGGCCGTCGTTCGTGCGACGGATCCTGCCGGTGCGTCGGACGCCGAAAGCCTGACAGTGACGGTGTCCCCGCCAACGCCACCTCAGAATCAACCGCCCACCGTCGCGCTCACCGTAACCCCGCGCACGGGGACGGCGCCGCTCGCAGTGAATGTGAGTGCAACCGCGACGGATCCCGAGAATCAGGCCATCACGTACAAATGGCGCTTTGGCGACGGCGGTACGGCGTCGACCGCCCAGGCGCAGCACACGTACGCGCAGGCGGGCACATACTGGGCCGCCGTTCGCGCGACGGACCCGGCGGGTGCCGCGGACTCGGAAAGCTTGACCGTCACGGTTTCGGCGCCGCTGCCGCCACCGCCGCCCTCCACGACCGCGCTCAAGATCGACTTCAAACCCACGGCTGCCGCGCTTGCCGTCGGCTATACGGCCGACACTGGCGCCAAATTCGACGCCGTACGTAAGTTCGGCTGGGACAAGTCCGTGTCGACAGACGTGCGCAACCGGAATGCCGACCTGCGGCTCGACACGTTCGCCTATGCGACGAATCCGGCATTCCGCATTTGGGACGCGGTGTTGCCCAACGGCAGTTATCTCGTGACGCTCGCGCTCGGCGATCCAGCCGGTACCGGGCGCCATCGGCTCCTGCTGCAGGGCGCAGTGGTCGTGGCGGATGCGTCGACGGCCGACAACCAATTCATCACCCTGACCGATGTCCCCGTCACGGTGATCGACGGCAGGTTGCACATGCAGATCGGCGGTATCGCCGGCACGTCGAAGAAGACCAAGGTGTGCTACATCGATGTGCGGCCGGCGCCGGCAGCAAAGCCCGACGACCTGGCCGTGCGCGCCTTGTGGCGCGTCGAGCTGCGCCCGAATCCGGCGCGAGGCAGTGTGGGATATGCCCTGCGCTTGCCCGCGTCGGCCGACGTTTCCGTGCGGATCTTCGATGTGCGCGGGCAGCTCGTGCGGACGCTGCACGACGGTGCAGTGCCGGGCGGCACCTTCACCGCGACATGGGACCGGCGGGACGAGTCCGGACGGGAGGTCGAAAGCGGCATCTACTTCGTACGGACGCGCACCCAGGGACGCGTACAAACCGACAAGCTGACTCTTGTACGGTGAGGTTCCGCTTAGGCGCCCTCGGCGCGCCGTTGACACCGGATCTCCGGGTCGCAATATTTTCGACAGACCCGAGTGGACCGCCCTGCGGAAATGGCTGGTCCAGTACACAACTGCAGTTTTGCGCACCGTGCCGGTTGACAGCAACACAACTGAACGCTTGGGGCCGGGTCAAGTCGCTCTATCGACAAGGTCGGTGAGATGCGAGTCGGGATGCGATTGGTTCAGAGAATCACCGTAGCGGCCTCCTTGGTGGCGGCGGGATGCGGTGACACAGGTTCACTGCATCCTGTGCCAGTGACGCCGGGGAGACTCGAAGGATCATTGACGCTGTCGTCCCCGGTCGGCGATCCCGCCACAATCATCGAGGTTCATGCCTTGGTCCGAAATGCGGGTGGATCGCCACTGCGTTACTGGGCAGACTGCTCCGGACCGCCGCTTCGGGCGATCGGACCACAGGGTGAGACGGTTTTCCCGTTGGGCTGGAGAACTCTACCGGGCTGTACTCCGGCCCGGCGCCAAGCGGATCTGCAGCCTGGCGCGCAGCTCGTATTCAACGTGCCGTTTCGCGGCTATCTCGAGGATCGAGTTACCGTCATGAGGCCAGCTGCACCAGGGTCCTATCGCGTCGACCTGCATTTCAGCGCATGGTTTGTTGCCGATGCGGTCGACACATTGACCGTGGAGCAACAGGCAGCGTTTGTTTGGAACTCCGCTCACTGACGGGAGGGACGCGGACGTGCCTGTCGTGACAGGCGGGCCGCAAACTAAGTCGCGCGGCTGTTCTTCTTGGGATCTCTTGCGCGCGATCTCCGGGATACGGTTCTAGAGCGGATGTGCGGTTTTCTAACTCGATGGTGGTTGGAGGCCGCGGGCAGAGGGATGAACTGGACTTGGATTTTGTTCTTGAGCGCCGCGGCGATGCGTTGCAGCACCGAGAGGGAATGGCCCTCATAGTCAGCATCCTCGAGACGGCAAATGACCGAGGCCGTCGTTCCAACGAGCACGGCAAGCTGTCGCTGGCTGAGTCCGGAAGCCGTACGGAGTTCGTAGATCTTGCGCGCGATCTTGGCGTTTAAGCGCTCTTCTTCGAGCGAGGCGAGGCGCTCCGGCTTCCCCTCGTAGTATCGCCGGTGCAGGATCTCGATGGCGCCCGACTTGGGCGCTGTCTTCGTAGCCATCAGGTCGCCTCCTCGTACGTATGCCTCGCGGGGTTCACGGTGAATCTCTTCCTGCGCTCGATCGCTCGGTCAATTTCCGGGCGTGGAACCTCAGCTTGCTGCTTCGTGATGCCGTGCGAGACAACGGCGGCGTGCTGCCCGTGGAAGAAATAGAGCATTCGATAGTTCACCCGCTGATGCTTCGCTCGCAGGGCGCCGGAGCTCATGGCCCAACTCCTCGAGTCGCTCGATCCGGACGCATCCCCGGTCATCCCGCTTCAGGACGGCTTCGATCGCTATCGGTCCACGAGACCGGCCTTGTTGTCGGGGCTATTTGGGTGCATTGTGTCGACCGTAAAGCGCGACAAGGCGACCGCAATGCAGTGCGAACTGAACTGGGCGACAACGTGGTCGTGAACGTGGTTCGTCTCGTTCGGGACGCCCGTCGTGTCGCTGCACGGCATCGGAGTATTGTCCTCGCGTCGGAGGTGCCCACGCTCTCGGGCTTGGCGCAGCTCTGCGGCCGTCATCCCCAACCAAAGGGCGTGCCCGATGAAGGCATTCCGTTCCGCCCTGTTCATCACCAGCCTGCTGGCCCCCCTGCCCGCATCCGCTGCGCCCAAGCACATCATCCTCAGCGACAGCCTGCTCGCCAATGCCGACCAGTGGGACGTGAAACGAAACGACCATTGGGTGGGGATGAATAAATGGCAGTTTGGTGATTATGCCGTCGTGGCCAGCAAGACGGGATGGACCACCGGAGGGACGCACACGAACCTCTTCAAGACCAAGACCGAAAGCCACTCCGACAACAAGTTTTCGTTCGTCATGAGCAACAAGACGGCGGATTCTGCATTCGTGGATGCCACGCATCAGGTCATCGCGCGATCGAACCCGGGATTGAAGGTGGCGGAGGGCGTGCGCCTCGGTGGCGATGATCAAACGGTGGAGACCGATCATTTCATCGCGTCCATTTCCATCGGTCGCGATTCGACGGAGATGTGGGACCTATTCGTCGGCGACACCGAAGTTACCGATTCCGGCGGCGACCGTGACGACCTGGCCCGCCACACGGCCGTTTTGATCCACGGGGACAGACGCATCGCGCTGGTCCCTGTGTTCTCCGAGAAGCTCGACCAAAAGCAGTCGTTCGCTTCGAAGTTTACCCAGCAGTTCCGTCCTCCTGCCATGGGATACGAGTTCGTCGAATCGGGCCATTCGCTCTCTGCGGTGGAGTACTACAGCTCGGGGGTGTCAGGCTTGTACAAGAACACGGTCTGGATGGACAAGCGCGCAGACGCACGATTGCGACTCGTCCTCGCCGCCGCGATGACGTCGATGCTGGAACTGAAATGCCAGGAACCGCCCACTGATCCGCCGGATCAGAAATGAGCGGAATAGCCCGGAGCGCTGTTCCTGCCGGCCACGGCGCTTGGGCTTGGGCTCGGGCTCGGGCTCGTCCTCCCGGCCCCGTCCCGTTTCATTTCGAGAGAACCATCTTCTTCGACTCCGCGAGCGTTCCTGCCCGCAGCCGATAGAAGTACACGCCTGATTTGGCCGCGGCGCCCTCGTCGTCGCGTCCATTCCACGTGACCTCGTGCGGACCGTAGCCGAGAACCTCGTTCACCAGTGTCCGCACCAGCCGCCCCTCTGCGTCGTAGATCGCAAGCGTCACATCCTCGCGCCCCGGGAGCACGAAACCGATCGTCGTCGTGGGGTTGAACGGGTTCGGTCGGTTCTGCTCCAGTCTACGGGCGATCATTCCGACGGCGACCGTCACGATCGGGGAGAAGAACTCTCCGTCCGTGTCTACGACGCCGATCTGGTAGCGGTACGTCTGACCCGGAACGACTTCACGATCCACATATTCGAAGCCGTCGCTCCGGACATCATCCGCGCGTCCGATGATCGTCAGCGGATCGCCGTCGGTGCCGAGGCCTCGATATACATTCACGGCCTCGACCCCGAGGTCGGGGCGGAACGTGCTTTGCAGCGTAACGACCCGATTCGCCAACACGGCGTCGAACGACAAGATCGCGACTGAGGTCTGCAGGGCGGCGAAGATTGCACGGGCCCGCGCCGGCTCTCCGGAGACGATGAACGCGGCAGCTTGGCTCAACAGCGCCATCACCGGCGCATCGCCATGGTGTGCTTTTCGCAGCCCGTAGAGGGTATACGGCAGCGCCAAGTCTTCAGAAGTGTAGGGAAGCGCGTGGAACCCACGTGCAACATTCTGCACATATTCGAGGTACTGATAGCCGTATTCTTGCGTGGGCTCGATATTGGTCCCCTCATTGAAGTCGTTCCAGGTCACGATTTGAATGACCTGCGGGTGGGCCAGCAACGCACGATCCAGGGTCTCCGAAAAGGTCAGCCCATTGCGGGCGTCGAGGTAGCCGTACGAGGGCTGGACGCCGGCCTCCTGGTAAATGTCGTGGAAGCCGGGAACCGCGCCGCCCACCACGATGGGCCACGTCGTGGCGCTCGAATAGAAATCGTCGAGGTACTGGTGGAGGACCTCGGGTGCCAAGACGCCCCCGACCGACAACCACATGGGCGGCCAAGGGAAAGCACCGGCGGCGACCGTTCCAAGGCGATTGTTGAGCGGGAAGAACTGAGCACCGGCGCTGAACACGCTGAGGATCGCTGCCCAGGCCGGCTCGCTGTAAAAATACTGTGGGCCGAAATTCAACACGACCGGTTTCCCATCCAGCGTGAGGTAGGCGGGCTGGTTCGCCCAATGGTTGAGGACGTAGGTCATATCGCGCTGGCCCTGCTCAACGGCTTGGTCGGCGGTGATCCGACCGTTGTTGATCAGCTGGGTGATGGTCTGGTCTTCGTAACAAACAGCGAAGCGGAGGCCAGCCGCGGAGAGCGCGTTGAAGAGTTTGATCGTACCCGAATTGATCAGCGGATAATCGTAGAGGCTCGAGGATCCATCCCAATCCGCGATGGCGCCGTCGATCCCGGCCACCTTCATCAGCAGCACGTGGTACTCGACCAAGTCGGCGTCGCGCGAATCGTACGGCCCGATGAGCGGATAATAGTGCGACGCGATCCTGCGACGTCCTTGCTCGTCGAAGGTTTCGGGGTTGTAGTGATTCATCGTCCAGTGCCATCCCCATGACCCCCCGAGAGCCTTGGATTGGTACATGGGCATGTAATGCACCATCAGGATCGGCGGCGGTGGTGGCGGCTCGGCAAAGAGGATAGTGGGCAGCGAGACGATTGCAAGCAGCGCGACGGCAGTCTTCAAAGGCGTCATGGCGGCCTCCACTGGAGAGCCTTGAGCGTAGCCCCTTTCCAGCCCGTTCCCTACGAACTTGTTATTCGCCGTCGATGAGGTTGGGCAGAAATGCAGCGGCGTGCGTCGGCGAAGTGGTTCGAATTACGGACCCTGGCATGCGGTTAAGATGGGCCTCCTGCCACTCGGGCGTGACAGGAGGCCTTGGCGTGGCCGGTCGGGATCAACGGAACAAGGACTTGATCTCGCCCCACGGGCGGTTTTCGACGCCCAATACCGTGCAAGGCACTTCGGCCCCGGTGTCATCCACGAGGCGCAGGCCGCAGGCGGCGTTGGAACTACCGTTTTGGAGCCCGTCATCGATGAGGTCGTTGTTGGTATTCTGGCCTTTCGTGACGTATGCCACGATCGTCGTGTTGCACGCCCCATCCGGTGGGATGAACGTAAACGCATAGTCGGAGGAGGTACCGATCCGTGTCCCGACGACCACAGTGTGTCCGAAGTCCGTACTCTTGACGATCACCGAGATCGTCGCCGGGTAGGGCCCGCCCAAGTCCGCCGCGGCGATGCCGCGAATTTCCGCGGCGACGGGGCTGTGGCAAGGACGTTGTAGTGTGTCGGCGTCGTTGTGGCGCCTGCAACGAAGACTTGTTACTCGGCAGGTCGGATCGAGGTAGACCGCTTGTTGTAGCGTTCGCGGGAGCGCCCACCGCAGACACGCCTGATCTCTGCTGTACAGGCGACACCTCGTGAGCGCAGATCCTATGAAGAGGCCTAGCCGCAGACGTGAATCAACGGACCGCGATACGGTGTTGCGGCCGGCTTGCGTCCGGTGAATGCCCGCGTCAGTGGGAGCCCGCAGCGGTCGTTCGCGCGGCGGATGTCGTAGCGGCCAGGTACTTGCGGGCGTGAGACAACTCGACGCGCAGGCCATCCGCGCCGGCGGTCTGCCTCGTGAGTCGCTCGTAGCTCCGGCGGGCGAGCTTGTGGTCGCCCAGTTGCTCCGCCGAAAGCGCCGCTCCGTACAACCCCCTGAATCGCGCCGGGTAGATCTTGAGCGCCGCATCGTAGGCCGCCAGGGCTTCCTTGGGCCGCTTGACCGCCAGCAGCAGCTCACCGAGCTGTTCCCGCGCCGGCACCAGCGCCCCCGGAGTGACGGGGTGCTTGCCGAGAGCATCTTCCGCGTCAGCCGCGGCGCGCATCAGGGCGACGGCTTCGTCGCTGCGACCCTCGGCGTGGGCCAACCAGGCGGAAGCGACCTGCATCTGCAGCTCGAGGTGTTTCTTGAAGTAGTCGAACTTCGGATCCGTGGTGGCATCGCGCAGCTCGCGCATCCGGTCGAGAGCCTCGTGCGCACCTTTGATGTCGGCGGTACGCGCACGGCCGAGGGCGTGCGCATATTCGAACAACGCCTCCACGAACGGATAGTGCGTCCATTGCGGCCGCGGCGGAATCGGCAGCGCCGCCGCCTCGGCCCAGGCGTTGCGCTCCAGCGCAAAGCGCGCCGGCATCGCGCCCAACGCGTAGGCGCCGACGAACTCGAACTCCGGATAGGTCGTGCGGACGCTCGCGACGGTATCCAGAAGTTGCTTGGCTGCGACATCGCGCGCTTCTTGTAGGTAGGAGTACATCATGTAATCGAGGGCATGCAGCTCCTCGACCTCCGTCGCGGAGCGATGACGCTGCGCGGCGTAAGCGCGCGACGCCTCCGCCGAGGCCTGGTTGGTCGCCACCGCCTCGTCCCACATGCCCAGGCGAGTAAAGATGTGAGATGGCATGTGCAGGGCATGAGGCACCCACGGCGCGATCGCGGCGTAGCCTTGCGCCGCCGGCAGGGCGCGTCGGGCCAGCGCCGGGTAGTCATAGCTGTGAATCAGATAATGCGCGACGCCCGGATGCTGCGGGTTCTGCTCCCACAGCTTCTCCAGCATCGCGCCCGCGGCTCTCTGGTTCGAGAGCGACGTGTCGGTGGGTGTCGCATACCCCACGGCCAGCACGGCCAACGCATAGAAGATCTGCGTCTCGAAATCTCGCGGGAACTGATCGTAGACTTTGCGCATGGCCCGTTCGTACGCCACGACCCGATCCTTCGGCCCGACCGGGCCATGGCAGGACTGGCCGACAGGACCCGCGGCGGCCGCTTCCGGTGAGTCGTAGTAAGCGTTGATCGCGGCGATGAAGCCGCGCTCGCGCGGTGTGGCATCGAGCGCTGCGGCGCGCTTGGCGGCTGCGCGCCCTGCTTCCATCTCTTCGGACGACGGCGGCGTCCAGATGGGATGCCACCAGGTCTGGGCGATACCCCACTGCGCCATCGCGCAGGTGGAATCCCGCTCCGCAATCGCGGTAAAGATGCGTCGCGCCTCCTCGTAGAAGAACGAGTGGAGCAGCGCAACACCGCGCACGAATTCCGGTTGCATCGCGGGGTCGCAGGAGGTCGGAAAGTCCACCACCCCCGCCGAGCGCAGATCGCCCGGCACGAGGGGTTCCCCGGGCGGTGTGCCGCCAACAGCCGCTGAGACGTGGGTACCCAGCAGCAGCGCTGTCGCGCCGACGGCGATGCCGTGAAAGCGTGGGTTTCGAGCCATGGCCAGTACCTCCCCGAGTTCGCGCCCACAGAGGATCCCGTGGACAACGCAGCGTGTCAAGGCTGCTGGCAGCGACAGTGCCCCTCGGCGGTCACTTCACCGCGGTCCTTTCGGCGCGACGGGTGACCTCCGCGGCTGCGGCCACGCGATGACGGTCGATTGCAGTCTCCTGCTGCTCCACGAGCTAGCCGTGCGAGAGCCGTTCACCCGCGATCCACGTGACCGGGATTTGATGCATCATGGTAATCGGCCATGAACAATCGGCCCAGGGTCGAAACCTCAATCTCGTGAGGACCGCTGTCAGAGACATCGTCTAACCATCGGTCCTCTTCCTTGATGACCCAGACTATCCAGCAATCTGTGTCGGTCTCAACCAGGTAGATGTGATCGGGTGTAGGCTGTTCCATCGCTTCGCACTCTCGCTGCGTCGATATCCAGATACTTCCCGCATCGGCAAGGGTATCGTTCGATTCGAAGACGGATGCGTTCTTGCCGGAGCTCCTCAAGGGCCGCCGGGACCTTAGGCCGAATAAAAAATCTTCCGTCCCTGCGTGGCCAGCGCACAACATGAGCTTCGAAGGGCAAACCGGAAATCATTGCCTTGGCTTCATGCTGCGGTGCGGTCCGCGGAGGACGCCCTTTCGGACAGAGGATTTTAAGTCGTGTGGCCGATGTCCCGACCTATCCCTGCCCCTCTCATGCAGTCTTGTCCTGTAGGCGCTTGCGAGAATCGTCCTCCCGCCATGTCCCGGCCGATCTCGGCCCGTCCCTCAAGGTGGACAAGCAAGAGACAAGCAAGACCCGCCGCGCCGCGACTCGCTGCGCGCCGATCCACTTTTTTTCTGTCTGTCACACGCACTACCACGCCGCGCCGCGCAGGCCAACAACCGCTGGCGCACGTCCGCTGACGTGTGCAAAGTCCGCAAACGCCCGCCGCTTGCATCGCCGCACGACGACGAGTAGGCTCAATGCCACAAGGTCCCGAGTCGCCGACAATAACCTAATCTTGCCGGGGCGAATGTCTGTTAGCCAGAAAAGTCGCCGATGCATCGACGCTTTGTCGGCCTGAGTCTGCTGTTTGCCACAGGTGCGCTAGCTGGAAGGCCAGCGTTCCCGCGTCTCGGCGCCCGGGTATGGGATGCGACTTATGACTCCCGACAGTGTGGCCGCAGAGATTTCCAGCCGAGGCTGTTGTAACTGGAGCAAGGTGATTCTTCTGCACCGGCGGGATCGCGCCGCCAGTGCTTTGCCAAGTTGGGGCACACCGCCACACAGAAGCCCTTGCGGGCAATGAGTGTATTCCCGACGAAAGGCAGCGCGGGATCACAGGCGTCTTGTGTCTAACAGCGCGTCGCACGCGCTGGGCGCTGGGTCTTGTGGATCGTCGATGTAGGGACAGGCGAACAGCGCCAGCTCACCTCGAAGCGGCCTTCTCGCTGTTCGGGGTTCGCGGTTCGCTGATGTGACACGGGGGCGACATGCTCGCATCCATTTCGCTCAGACTGCGGCGCGCAGCGATCGCCTTCGCCGGCGCAGCCATTCTCGCCGTGCTCGTGCCTCTGTCCGCCGTGGCCGACGAGTTGACCCCCGCCCTCGTCGACTCGCTCAATCTGTCGTTCGAGAAAGCGGACCCACCGGACCGTTGGTCGGCTGGGGTCACCGGACACGGACCGCTCAACACCACGAACGGCTACGAGATCACCGCGGACGCGCAAGTAGCCCACGACGGAGCGCGGAGCCTGCGGCTCTCGGGCTCTGGGAAATCTGCGGCGGCCTCGACGGTGTTGCCGCTCGCGGCGGTCCGTGGCAAGTGGGTGCGGCTCTCCGGTTGGATTCGGACGCGGGACGTGACGGGCTTTGGTGGTCTGTGGATGCGCGTTGACGGGACGCCTCGCACCGGAACACTCGCGTTCGACAACATGCACGAGCGAGGGCCGAAGGGGACGACCGAGTGGGCGCACTACGAAGTGGAACCGATGCTCGTCACGGTCGACGCGCGCGGGATCGTCATTGGGGCCATCCTAAACGGCGGCGGCATGATGTGGGCCGACGGGTTGAGCGTCGCCGTGTCGGATACCGACCCGCGCCCTGTTGTCGACGTGCACGGCGTCGTGCGTGACGCGGCCGGCAAGCCAGTCGCTGGAGCCTGGGTCGCCGCCATTCACGGCAGCGAGCCGCGGCCCGCAAAGGTCGTTCGGACTGGATCCGACGGAGCGTTCGCAGCGCAACTGACAGCCGATCCCTGGGCCTTCACCGCCACAAGCGACGCTGGAATCGCAACCTACCAGGCAGCGGGGCCGATCGCGACTGGAACGGCGGTCGAGTTGGTGCTCGGAGCGAAGGGATTCACCATTACCGGGCGGCTGGTGACGGATGTTGCGTTGCCACCGGACATGGCAGTGTATGCGACGCGCCTGAGTAAGGACGAGGGCGATATCTTCGTGACCTACCCAGATGCGCGCGGCCGCTACCGTCTTCGATTGCCGGTGGCTCTCGGCTACACACTCGAGGCTCTGGGGTCCGGGGTGTCTAGTCCGCGGATGCCGCTCGCTAAGATAGCCGACCAAGTGCTCGACATCGAGGTCGCCGTACCGGGTCCGCCGCCCGAGGACGTCGTGCGCTGGGTCGCAAGAACCGCGATTCCACTCACTACCGTGGAGGCGGGACACGGCTTCGACGATATGCGACCCCTCGACAAGCTCGTCGGGGGTGCGCGCATCGTGGCGCTCGGCGAGGCGACACACGGCACGCGCGAGTTCTTCCAAATGAAACACCGGATGCTCGAGTACTTGGTCGAGAAGAAGGGATTTCGCATCTTCGCCATCGAAGCCAACTTGCCCGAGGCGCGGCGCGTGAACGAGTACGTGTTGCACGGTACGGGCAGCGCCACGGCCGCACTGTCGGGGATGTACTTCTGGACCTGGGACACCGAAGAAGTGCTGGCGCTCATCGAATGGATGCGCGCCTACAACATGGACCCCGCGCACGACGCCCCGGTGCAGTTCATGGGGTTCGACATGCAGATCGCCCGCGTCGCCCTGACGAACGTGCGTACCTTTTTCGCCGAGTACGATTCTGCATTCATCGACACCTTGCCGGCACGCCTCACACCCTTCGCCTTCGACGGAGCCGAGGGGTGGAAGAACCTCGACCCGGCGAAGCGATCCAAGCTGCGCACGACGGCCGGCGCTATCGTCGCGCGGCTCGATACGGAACGCACGCGCTACTCGAAAATGGCGGGTGCCGCAGCGTGGCGCGCCGCGCGGGAAGACGCGCGCGTCATTGCGCAAGCCGCGGCGAAGTGGGACGCACAAAATGACCAAGGTTTCACGAGCGGATTCAATATTCGTGACGCTGCAATGGCCGAAAATGTTGCCTGGATGCTCGAACAGGCTGGCCCGAAGAGCAAGATCGTGTTGTGGGCGCATAACAGCCATATCGCGTTCGAAATGCCGGAGTTCATCAACATGGGTTCGCAGCTGCAGGCGAAATACCATACTGATTACCTGACCATGGGCTTCGTTTTCGCCGCGGGAAGTTTCCAAGCTAACGGCGGGGACGCGTCGCCAGCGTTGCAAGTCTTCGACCTGGGTCCGGCGCCGGTGACCGACGTCAGCGCCGCCTTCACGCGCGCCGGCGAAGCGCTCTGCATCGTCGACCTGCGCCATGTCCCCCCCGGTCCGGTCGCTCGCTGGTTCGAAGCCGCGCATCCGATGCGTGAGCTGGGGGCGGGGTTCGCCGGCGAGGAATTCGCCACACACGATCAATCACTGGCGCGTCGATTCAGCGCCGTCATCTTCGTCGCCCAAACCACCGCCGCGCGGGCCAATCCTAGCGGCCGGCGGGACCACTGATGGCGGGAACCGCGACCGCGAGTTACGCGCCATGCGGAACGCGCTTCAGCCACGTGTCTCTGCCCGCCCAGCGGAGTGGACAAGCAAAGGACAAGCAGGGAATTCGGGACGGCTTCGATCGCTATCGGTCCAGGAGACCGGCCTTGTTGTCGGGGGCTACTTGGGTGCATTGTGTCGACCGTGAAGCGCAAGAAGACCACCGCAATGCGAACTGAACTGGGCTATGACGCCGTGCTCGCGGACGTGGTTCGTCTCGGTCAGGACGCTCGTCGTGTCGCTGCACGGTCAGTCAACAGCGTCATGACGGCCGTGTATTGGGAAATCGGGCGTCGCATCATTGAACACGAGCAGGGCGGCTCCAAGCGCGCCGCGTACGGTGCGGCGCTACTTGCACGGCTCTCCGTCGACCTCACGAACCGTTTCGGGCGGGGCTTCTCCGTGGACCGGCTCGAGACCGCCCGTCTTTTCTACCTGGCATACTCGGCCCCCTCGATTTCCGCGCCAATGTCGCGGAAATCGCTGGCCGGCAATTCCGCGACGCCGTCGCGGATTTTGCTCAGTCTGCCCGCGACCCGTTTTGCGATACCTACTACACCGAGAAAATCGAAGTGCGACGGACCGTCACATTTCCGATTCCGTTCCAGAGCACCCCGTACGTCTGGGGCCGCGGGGAAGCGACAGTCGGGTACAATCAGGACGCGGCTCAGTATGCTCTGGGCTTCTGTGAGGCTGTGCCCGGTACGACTACATCAACGGGGGCGACGCTTCGAACGTACGTCTACCGGTATGTGACCGCCGGAGGTGGTCATATCGCCTGGTTCCCGGTGAATCCAGGCAGCGTACAGTTCGCGTACACGGCGCTGGGGCAGCTCCGTCCGACGGATGCTGGTGACCAAGACGATGTTGCATCGTCCGCAGTGCAGTTCTCCGTTGGGAACCCACTGCGTAGCGATGGCGTTCTATTCGTATCGGTACCGAACAATATGGTGACCGCACTGCGGGTCTACAACGTCGTCGGCGCTCATGTCGCCACATTGCAGCAAGGCGAACTTCGTGCCGGGCGGCACGAGATTCGCTGGAGCGGACACAGTAGCAACGGGGCCCCGCTGCCCTCCGGGATCTACCTTGCGAAGCTAGAGACGCCACTGAGAACGATCATGCGAAAGCTGCTGGTTCTCCAGTAGCGAGCACTGGATGGCTGGAGAGGGCGAGTGCTTCGCCCTTTCCAGCCGACATATTTGAAGGGGTTCATGCGATCAGGTCGGCGCCGAGAGCACCGATTGTTCCTGCTCCTCGCGGCAGGCGTCGTCCTTTCCTGTGACGACAATACCCGCCCGCCGCCACCCGGTGACTCTTCGGAATGCGTGCCGGGGCACAACGAGTTCGACTTCCCGATGCATCACCAACACCCTGCGTGGTCTCGGCAGGGGCTCGTTGCGTTCCAAGATGCGGGTATCGTCATGGTTGACTCGTCTGGCGTCTATGACACCGACTCGTCGTTGGCCGGACTGTGGGTGCTCAATCCGACCACCGGAGTACGGCGACGCATTACTCCCTATGGACGCGCACCGACGTGGTCGCCGGATGGGACGAAGATCGCGTTTTCCGTCGGGCAGATTTTCACGGTGAATCCCGATGGGACCGCGCTTCGGCAACTCACCTTTCTTGGTGCTCACCACTTTCCTTCGTGGAGTCCTTCTGGGGACTTGATCGCGTACGACGACGCACAGCATCTGTGGATCATGCGCGGGGACGGCACGAACCCACAGAATATTGGACTGGTGGAACAGCCGCAAGGTTCGCGAATGCCGAGTTGGAATCCCAACGGGACGAAGATCGTTTACATCGGGTATGTCGACGCAACGTTCCCTACGTCGCGCGCGGAGGTTTTCGTGATGGATGCGTCGGGCACCAACGCGGTGCGGATAACCACCAACGAGACCGATGACACGTTCCCGGTGTTCTCACCAGATGGGCGAAGTATTGCATACAGCGGCCAGTTTCTTGATGGCACCATCCCCGACTATCTGCTTCCGCAGATCTGGGTAGTGAGTGCTGATGGTGGCGGCGTCCGGCAACTTACCGCTCACGGCGGCTATCATCCTTCCTGGTCCTCGAACGGCTTGATGATTGTCTACACTCGAGAGAATGCCATTTGCGACATCCCGGGAAATGGCGTTCTGTGGACGGTCGATCTCCGAACGGGTGTCGAGACGCAGCTGACGACGAAATGGCCCGAGCAGTCCCTGCAGTAGGGACGAAATCCCCGGCGGCAAGGAAGCACTGCCGGGGACTCGCCGCTGCGAACGAGGGGCGATCGTTCTCTGGAGCCTCGGGTACGATGCCTCCCGACATCACTGATGTCGAGCGCTGTCGCAGCGGCGGCGATTCTACCACCGCCCAATCGGCCTCGCCAAGGACTGGCGTACAAATGACTCGATGCGACGTGGATCTCAATCGGGCCCCGTAGGGACCTTGAGCAGATCATGAATCGCTCGATGATCTGGATATTGAATCGCCCCGGGATCGCCGGAGACTCCAATCCTTGAGAGGACGCTCCTATTGTCCGTAAGCGGTCTATAGTCGGAGCCTAGCTCCCGGTCCGGACTTGGGATAGAAGAGCCGACGCGAGTCCGGTTTTTTTCGCGGAGGTCCGGAGCGTACTCCGTTAGACGCGGCTAGCGTCTGCTGAATTACATCCACCTAGCGCAGCGCCATACGCCAGAACGATGGCGCAGATCTTGGACCCAGCACGGCGTGGCCGGTAGCTGAGCCACTGCGTTGGTGGTGCCGGGGCCGGGACTCGAACCCGGACACCCTTTCGGATAGAGGATTTTAAGTCCTCGGCGTCTGCCATTCCGCCACCCCGGCTACCGGAGTGGATGCTAGGAAGTGGGGAGGCGCGAGGCAAGGTGTCTTCGGTTTGCTGCCGCCGCAGCCGCGTCGCCAACCGTGGCTATCGAGCGGGGAACGACACTGGTGCGACCGCGGGACTCATAGGGCCGGCCTCTACCGCTTGATCTTCCACCGCGACCAGCGTCCCGGGGTAGGCCCGGCGGGTTCCAGCTCCTCGAGGGCGGTCGCTAGGTCCTGCATCGTCTGGTAGCGCTCCGCCTTGTCCTTCTGCAGGGTCTTCGTGACGATTGCCGCGAGTGCTTCGGGCAGATCGGGGTTCGCCTTGCGGATCGGCGGTGGCTCTTTGTTCACGATGGCGTACAGCACTGACATCTGGGTGTCGCCCTCGAAGGGCCGCCGGCCCGAGAACAGCTCGTACAGAACGATCCCGAAGGAGAAAATGTCGGTGCGGTGGTCGATGGTTCCGCCCTTCGCCTGCTCCGGGGACATGTACGCGGGGGTGCCGAGGGCGATCCCTGTCCGGGTGAGTTTCTCTTCGCTTTCGAGCTGCAGTTGCGCCAGGCCGAAATCCATGACTTTCACGACGCCTTCGTCGGTGATCATGATGTTGTCCGGCTTGATGTCGCGATGGACAATCGAATTGGCGTGAGCGGCTGCGAACGCCCTTCCGGCCTGGATCGCAGCGCCAACCTGCGCATTGAAATTCTTAGGATCGTCGTGCCGCCAGACCTTCAGGGTGCGCCCTTGCACGAATTCCATGGAGATGTAATACCGGCCGTGATCTTCTCCGACCTCGTACACCGTCGCGATTCCGGGGTGGCTCAAACTCGATGCGGCCTGGGCCTCGCGCATGAATCGCTCCACGTACCGCTCGTCGGCCGACAGCATCTTTGGCAGTAGAACCTTCAGTGCCACGATCCGCTTGAGCTTGACGTCGCGCGCCTTATAGACCACGCCCATTCCGCCGGCGCCGATCTTGCCGAGAATTTCATGATGGCCGAGCGTTTCGCCAGGTTCCGGCAGGCCTTTGAGCGCGACGGTTCCGCCGCTGCTATGGGTCCCCGAAGGTGCGGGATCGAAATCCAAGACCTTCGACAAGCCGTCCGACTCCCGCCGCAGCCATCTCTCGAAGAAGAAGTTGGAGATGCTGTAACCCGTACCCACCTGCTTGACGCAACCCAACTGTCTCAGTTCGTAGAGGAGTGCGCTGACGCGATCACCGCCGACGCCGACGCGCGTTTCCAGAGCCACCGTGTCCAGATTCTCGCCCTGTACGAGGAGCAGGAGGATCTTCTTTTCGGCTGGATCGAGTGACTCGTAATCCACCGCAAAGAAGTGTGAGACCATGTCATCGGCGCTCGCTTCCTCGATCACTTCACCCAGAGTTCGGCCATCGAAAAGGCGCTCGCACAACAGTTGAACGAGGTACGGGTGATTGTTGGTCTTCTCCATGACCGCCTGAACGTCCTCGGGCCTGAAGCCGCCCGGTTGGATCAGTGTCCTCGCTTCCTCATCGCTCAACCTCGAGAGATACAACGGCGGAACGAACCCGTTCAGGAACGGCGACGTGTCGGTGAGTGCGCTGCGCTCGAGCTGGCCCAAACGCCGGGTGGCCGTGAGCACCGTGCGCAACGCCTCGCCCTGCTGCAGCACCCGCCGGAGTCGAGGCAGAGTCTCGGGCGCCGCCTTCTCGATGTTGAGGAGTTCCTCGCATTCGTCACAGAGCAGCATCAGGCTGAGGTTCTTGTCCCGCGCCTTGCGCTCCAGGTGACGCAGGATCTCGAACACGGTCATCCCGGCAAGCTCGTCGCAGCCGACCCCGATCGCCTCGAAGCGCTCGTCAGCGGCCTCGACGCTCTCGATCAAACTCTCCTTGAGGCCGGCCAGATCTCGGCTGCCCTGCAGATCCCACAAGAGAACGATGTATTCGCCGGCGTAAGGCGGGGACTGGCTCAGATGCTCGAGCTGCTTGAGTAACGACGTCTTGCCCAAGCGGCGCGTGCCGGCGACCCAAACGTAGTTCCGGCTTCCGTGCAGCACTTTCTCGAGCAGATCCTGGCGGCCGATGAACTTCTCACCACGCACCCATTTTCCCGCCGTGAAGGGATTCTTCATGTCGTGTCACCTCCCTCGACCACGCTCAGAACGACCTCCCGCACGGCTTCCACGTCGCCCACCGTGACTCGGCGGCGCTTCTCTTCGATGATCCGGTTGATGACGTTGATGCAGAATCTCTGGATGAGGTAAGGCTTGCGCTCGCTGTACTCGAGGATGCTATCGATGGCGCGGGCGTCGTAGCTGAAGATCCCCTTCACGGGCTCGCAGATCAGGTTCGTCGCGTCATCGGCTTGCAGCGGCGGAATCTCCATCTCCTGGAAAAAGTTGTACCAAGGGCTGCCTTCGCTCTCCCAGTTCTTCCGGATATAGGCACCTGACATCACCGCGACGAGGTTGTCGGCAAAGGACTTCATGAACACACTCCGGAGCCGTTGATTGACTTGCTCGGAGTACTTGTTCAGTTCGTCGACCTCATCGATCAGGAGCACGAGCTTGAGCTGCTTCTCGGTCGTCTTCTTCAGCGCGTCGATCAAGGTCTTGAGATCGCGCGAGAACTCCCGCCCGGAATAATCGTTCTTGTTCCTCTGAAGCTCGAAGGACAGCACGTCTTTCAGTCTGGGCCTGCACGCCTCCAAGATGTCTTCTATGAGCGTGTTGAAGAAGCGATCCTCCGACGTCCCTTGCAGGTCGATCATCACCGGGATGTAGAGGTAGTCGGGGTCCTTGAGGGTTTCGAGCCGGCGCTTGAGTTCATGCTGCAGCGACGTCTTGCCGATCCGGCGCGGTCCGTAGAGCATGAGGCTGTTGTTGTGCAATGTGTTCAGGATGCGGGTCAGGAGTTGTTCGCGCCCGAAGAGCATCTTTTCGTTACGGATCGGCGATCCTGCGATATACGGGTTGTACTTGTTGATGATGGCGATGCGGTACTTGATCGCCTTCTGCAGCAGCACGGCGCCAAGTCCGAGCAGGGCAATCGCGGCCAGGGAAATCCGAAAAACCGCCGTTTCGTACACCGCGGGCTTCCGGAAGATTCTGAACGGCTCGGGAGTCCAGTGTTGCGGCGAGTCCACGTCGTACGCCGTGACGACGATCTGGTTCTCGCCCTTCTGGAGTGGAATGTCGGTGGCGAAGGCGATGCGCTTCGGGTCGTCGGTTGGACCTGGTCGAATCATGACTCGCACGCCCGATGCATCGAGCAACGGCGCGCCGTTCAGAGTGAACTCGATGTGATCGATGCCTTGGTCGTCCCCGACCTGGCCGGCCAGCCGCGCGTTGCCGGATCGCACCTGCGTCACTGAACCCGCGGGGGTGGAGATCGCGAAGAGTGGGGCAATGCTCTGCGGCATCGCCGGATCGGGCGGCTCGACGATCTTCTCGTCGGTCTTTTGTTTCAATCCCGCCAGATCGGCCTGGGTCTTGCGCACCCATGCCGCGGCAACGCCGAGATTGGGATCCTGCTGCAGGGCCGCCGTGAACTCTTTGAGCGCCAGCTGGTACTCACCCAGCAGGTAGTGATTGAGCCCAGCTTCGAACCTCTCCCGACCCATCGGCGCCACCGGTGGCGGTAGTAATGGCCTAGGGATGTCGGGTTCCTGCCTCATCAAGCGGATGTATTGTTCGAGACTGTTCCAGCGCCGGTCACCAGGACGGCGAGTCTTCAGCTCGTCGATCTTGGCTTGCGCCTGGATAAAGTCCTCCGCGTCGATCAAATCGAGTGTCGCCGACAGCGTCGAGAGCGTCGAGTCGCGAGAGTCCGGCGCCGCTGGGCGCGGCTCGGCAGGAAGAACGAGCTGCTCGGCGATCTTCTTCAAACGTTCGAGATGATGCTGGTGGGTAGTTTTCGCAACCTCGCCCGCCTGTTCTTCCTTGCGAAAATTCTCCAACGCCAATCGCGAGTCACCGGAGTAGAGATACGCCTGTCCAAGATAGTAATACGGCAAGTACTCGACGAGTTTGAGGCCGGCGGTCATTGCTTGACGGTCGGGGTGCGAGCGATCTGCGACAGCGGCTTGAAAGCTCGCAACGGCCTTGTTCCAGTCGCCGTGGTCGAGCGCGCTCTTGCCGTTCTCGTAAGCCTCGTTCCAAACCTCGGCGTGCAGCGCGGATCCCGAGAGGCAGATGGCAAGGAATACAACACAGGTCGAGATGTGCCATCGGTGTTCAGGCGCGAGACCCGACATTTTGATCAACCGCATGGTTAGAACTCGATATGAGCGGAGCCGGTGACCGAATTGACCTCTCGCGACGCCAACAGGCCCAAGTCCAACTTGAAGTTACCGATCGGTACGATGCCGATTCCTCCAGCGAAGTAGGTCCGATCCTTGGCCTCGGGATAGAAGCCCTGCAGATTCACATTGCCTTCACTAGCATGAATGCGATGGCCGGGGTTGGTGAAGGCGCCAGCTCGCACCGGCACGATGCCCAACCAAGGCAGGTCGGCGATGAACTCCACCCCGACGTGAAACTCGTAGGCGTCAGTGGCCACCAAGTCCGGCTGTCCGTCGGGGTCCCGGTAGGTTCCGCCGGCGTCCGGCGTGTCGTCGGCGATCGCATTGCGGCTGTTGCCATCCAAGAGGTCGGAGTACTCGATCCGCGCCACGTCGAAGGCGAACCGCAGTCGATCCATCATCACATAGTAGAAGCCCAGGCCTTGGGAATCGGGAATGTGGAAATCGAACGGCACATTCCGCAACAAGCTGGCGGGAAGCACCTCCGCGCCGACCGTGTACTCGGGAAGGAAAACATCGCTGTGGAACGTGTACTTGGGACGGACGTGCGCCACAGCGCCAAGGAACAGTTTATTCCGGAAAAGGGTGGCCAGCATCCCGAGATCATAGGTCGGGGCGACGTCAGTCTGGTCCAGCGTCGTGACGGAGTACATGGTTTCTACGGAGTTCCGCCTTGGCGCACTGCCATTGGCAACCTCCGGATCCAAGAAAAGGTGCTCGCTCGCGCTGATCCTGAGGAAGGACAACCGGGTACACGCGCCGAAGCTGATGCGATTCGACGGCGCATAAGCCATCGCAACGCATTCGTCGACGAGCGTCAGGTTCAGAGTGACTCGGCGTCCGGGAAAGTTGCCCAGGCCCCCGAGCACCTGACGAGCGTTGAGGGGCGACCGGGTCGTGAGGAATTGCTGGGTCTCGAACTCGAAGCGCGAATCCATCTGGACCTGGCGAAACATCGAAAAAGCGAACTTCTTCATCGGATAGACGAGGCTGACCAGGCTTTGTTCGAAGTTGGATGAGCGGAAACGCTTCGTGCCCGTTGGGTTGTCCGGGGAGCCTTCAGGCTCGTCATAGTTGAGTTGTGACCAGCGTTGGTGCGTGGACGCTCCGGGTTTGTCGAGGCGCGTCATCCCAGCCGGATTGACGCTGGACGAGATCTCGTCTTGGGCCGCCGCGATGAACGCGCCAGCCAGTCCGCTCGGTCGCGCGCCGGGGACAATGAAGTCGACCCTGAAATAGCGCGGATCCAACGCCGCGACGGGAGGGCGCTGCGCTTCGCAGTCCCAGGCGACGAGCAAGATGAGAACACCGGCGCAGTGCGACAGCCGCATGACTTGGTTTCCCCCGATGGCCGCGAGTTTTGTCATCGTACCGGATCCGGGGTCGCGTTGCACGGCCGGGTCCCTGGGGCTTCCCACGGCCCCCGGCTCTTTTTTCACTCGACCGATCCTTTCACCCGGTCGCGCGTCTGGGCGCACCCCGGTCGCATCACACTCCGTTCCGTCCTCCTGTCACGCACGGGAGGTGCCCATGGTCTCGCCAACTCGCACACGATCGCATAGGGTTCTGGGCGCCGCTGCGGCGGCACTCCTCCTGCCGTCTTCGGAGGCCTGCCTGGACGCCGTTCGCGCCGCATGCCATCATGCGGCTTCTATCAGATGCCACACCCACGGAGGTCTCGCGTGGCGGACGCCATCGTCCTGCACAACGTCACGAAAACGTTCGGCTCGAAGGTCGCGGTGAGCGAACTGGACCTGGTCGTACCGACCGGTGCGCTCTACGGCGTTATCGGACCGAACGGCGCCGGAAAGACGACCAGCATCCGGATCATCCTGTCGATCCTGTTTCCGGATCGCGGTGACGTCCACGTGCTGGGACACAAGTCGGCGCTCGAGGCCAAGGACCGCATTGGGTACCTGCCCGAAGAACGCGGCGTCTATCGCAAGATGAAGGTGGGCGACTTCCTCACTTACATGGCGCACCTGAAGGGCTTGAGCGGCTCCGACCTGCCGGCGCGCATCAACCGCTGGCTGGAGCGCGTGGGGCTGGGTGGCACGGCGCAAAAGCGCTGCGACGAACTCTCGAAGGGTATGCAGCAGAAGGTGCAATTCGTAGCGGCGGTCATTCATGAACCGGCGCTCGTCATCTTGGACGAACCGTTCAGTGGTCTCGATCCGGTGAGTTCGCGGCAGTTGCGTGAACTCGTGCTGGAGGAACACGCGCGCGGCGCGACGGTCATTTTCTCGACCCACGTCATGGAACACGCCGAACAACTCTGCGACCACATCGTCATGATTCACGGTGGGCGCAAAGTGCTCGACTCGAACATCCGGCAGATCCGCAATTCGCAAGCCGTGCGCGGTTTGTGGTTTGAACCGCTTGAACCGAATGCGCCGGTGGATGACGTGCGGCAAGTGCCGGGGGTGCTACGCGTCGAGCGGAATGGCGGGGCTTGGGAAGTGACTCTCGCGAGCGGAGTCGATCCGGCAACCGCGCTGCGCGCGGTCGCGACTTCAGTTCCCTGTGCGCGCGTCGAATTGCGCCGGCCCACTCTGGAGGATGTCTTCGTGAGCATTGTGAGCGGCTCTACGGATGGTGCGTCGCAGGATGCGGCCCAGTTACGCGATCAATTGCGTGCCGGCTCGGCGGGGGAGGTGCGGGCATGAAAAAGATCTGGTGGGTGGCGCGGCGCGAATTTCTGGCGACGGTCACGACCAAGGGATTCATCGTTGGCGTGCTCCTGACCCCGGCGATGATCGCCATGATGATCCTTCTTTTTCCGCGCTTGATGAACGAGAAGACACCGCGCGTTGAAGGCGAGATCGCGATTCTGGATTCGACGGGCGAAGTCGCGGACGGCGTCAAAACCTTCCTGGCGCCGGAGGCGATGGCCGAGCGCCGCGCCGCGGACCAAAAGGCGTTCAAGGCGATGGCGGATGCCAAGCTAGGGCCAGCAGCGAAAATGCCGCAGGCCAAGCTCGGCACGGACATGATCGAGGCCCAGTTAGGCGAGGTGCCGAAGTTCGAAGTCGTGATCCTGCCGGCGGGAACCAACCTCGACCACGAGAAGGAACCGCTCAAACTGATCGGCGACCCCAAGAACCGCTTGGCGGTCGTCGTCGTGCATCCGGACGCCGTCGTGCCCGCGGCTGGCAGTTCGACGTTCGGCAGCTACGACCTGTTCGTGCGCGGCAAGCTCGACGACCGGATCGAGGACGATATCCGCGAGGGGCTCAAGCACTCGATCGTCGATGCGCGCGTCAAAGGCCAAGGCATGAACCGGGCGCAGATCGAAGCCCTGACACAAGTCAAGCGCGTGCCGTCGACGAGTGTCACGACGGGCGGCGAGCGGCAGACCAACGAAATCGTCAATGCGCTCTTGCCGATGGGCTTCATGGGGCTCCTGCTCGTCTCGGTCTTGATGAGCGGCCAGTACCTGATGACGAGCACCATCGAAGAAAAATCGAACCGCGTCGTCGAAGTGCTGCTCTCGGCCGTTTCGCCCAAGGAACTCATGGTGGGCAAGGTGTTGGGCGGCATGGCCATCGGCTTGTTGATCCTGGCGCTCTACATGGGCCTCGGCGTGTGGGCGCTCTTTACCTTCGCTGTGGCCGGCATCGTCGACATGCATTTGTTCATCTACCTGATCGTCTTCTTCTTCATCTCGTACTTCGTGATGGCGAGCATGATGGCGGCCATCGGTTCGGCCGTGAACGAACTGCGCGAAGCGCAAACTCTCATGATGCCGCTGACCATGTCGCTCATGATTCCATGGATCCTGTGGGCACCATTGAGCCGCAACCCGAACTCGGCATTTGCGGTGGCCCTCAGCATGATTCCGCCGATGAACAGTTTTGCGATGATGCTGCGGCTGACCTCGACCTCACCGCCGCCGCTCTGGCAGGCGCTGCTTTCGATCGGCATCGGGATCGTGTCGGCCTACGTGGCCATTTGGTTCGCGGCCAAGGTTTTCCGGATCGGCGTTCTCATGTATGGCAAGCCGCCGAATTTCGCGACGCTGGTGCGCTGGGCGCGCATGGCATGACAAGGAGTGACAGATGAACTGGAAATGGATCGGGATTCTGGCCTGTGTGAGCCTTTTGACGGCGCTGCTGACGGTGTTCGGCGTCATGCCGGAAGGCCCGATGGGCATCGTGATCGGCATCGTCGAGGGCCTGGCGCTGAGCTATGTCTTTGCGCGGAACACGGATGAGAGGTTTTTCCGGAACGGGTTCACACTTGGGGCGGTGAGTGGGCTGGTCGCCTCGCTCGTGCAGATGATGTTCTTCAACACGATGGTCGAAAACAATCCCCAGATGTCCGAGCGCATGTCGAAAATGCCGAGCAGCGTGAATCCGGTCGTGTTCATGGCGATCAGCGCCCCGATCACGATCGCCGTGAGCGGTGCGCTGCAGGGGCTCTTCACCTTGGGAATGGCGGCGCTTTTGGGCAAGCGCAGCGGCCGGCGTGCGGTCCCACCGCCGTCGTCACCGCCGTCGCCCGTGTGATGTTGCAGCCATGACGGTACGCGCCCTCATCGTGGACGACGAGGACATCGCGCGCCAGCGCTTGCGCGCCATGCTGGCGGCGCTACCGGGCGGGCCGGTGGATGTCACGGGTGAGGCCGCGAACGGCGCCCAAGCCCTCGAACGCATCACTGAGCTCGAGCCCGAACTCGTTTTTCTCGATCTCCGCATGCCCGACATGGATGGCTTCGAGGTGCTGCGGCTCGTTCCTGAGGGCCAGTTGCCGCACATCATCTTCGTCACCGGCCACGATGACTTCGCGCTGCAGGCGTTCGAAGTGAATGCCGTCGACTACTTACTGAAGCCCGTCAAGGCAACGCGTTTGGAAGAAGCCGTGCAGCGGGCCTTGGTGCGTCTCGGGGTGCGCGCGCAGGAGAGAGCTGCAACGCTTGACCCGGCCATTGCTGCAGACGTTGGAATCGAGCAAGTCCTGGAAGCCCTCGCCGCCCGCGAGTCCCGCTGGTTCAAACGCATTCCGCTCCAGTACGCGCGCTCGACGCGCATCGTGCCCGTCGACCAGATTCTCTGCGTGCGCGTCGCCGAAGGCCTCGTTCGGGTCCGCATTGCCGACGCTGAAATGCGCACCGGCCTCACGTTCCGGCAGCTCGAAGAGGGCCTCGATCCGGCGCGTTTCCTGCGCGTCCATCGCTCCGGCATCGTCAACCTGGACCACGTGCACGAATTCAAGACCTTCCCCAACGGCACCGCCATCCTGACCCTGGGCGCCGACCTCCAAATCGAAGTCAGCCGCAGCCACGTCCCCGACGTCCGGCGCGCCCTCAGTCTGTAATCGTGCGAAGGAGAATCCTTTGAGCAGCAATGCATGGCGGGTGTCACCCGTCGTCGGGGTCCGGAATGTGCGTCAGGCAGCGGAGTACTACCGGGATGTCCTGGGTTTCAGCCTCGATCCGGTGGATGGTGTGTTCCAACCCTCGGCGGACGAGCCGGGCGGTGTGTATGCGATCGTCAAACGCCCTGGAGTCTGGATCCATTTTCAAATTCGCCGCGGTGATTTGCCGGAGCGCAAGCGGCAGTCCATCGAGCGGGATCTCTACTTCTATGTCGACGGCTTGGATGCTCTCTATGCCGACCTTCAACAACGCGGCGCGGCGATCAAACACGGGCCGCAAATGGCGCCCTATGGCATTCGCGAAATCGAAGTCGAAGACCTGAACGGCTATCGGTTGACGTTCGGCGAGATGGCCTCGTGAACCCAAGTCGCGGCGTGATTCAAGCCGTCCCAGAGTGATCCGCGCCTCGTCGCCCGGGGCCTGCAGGGGCCATTCGGGGCGGCGCGAGCTTTGCGTAGAAAAGTACTTGACGACGTGTCGGGCCCCGCCTACCCTCGGAGGAGCCTGCCCGCCTGGCCTGGTGCTCCGGCCCGGTCCTCGCCCCGGCAATCGGCGGAGCACCCTAGGCACGGGCGAAACCTACGAAGGACGGAATCATGGTCTCCATCGCAGCCATCCTCGGCGCGACCGTGTTGGTCGCAAGCGTGACGCATCATGGACCACAGCCACGTACCTCGCCGCTGGCGGTCGCCGCGGTCGCGGGCGATGTTGCGGCGGTGCGCGCCCGGCTCGCGGCCGGCGACGACCCGAACGCGTTCGCCGAAAGCTTCCTGCCGCTCGACTGGGCGGCGCGCTTTGGACAAGTGGATGCGATGCGCGCTCTCGTCGACGGCGGCGCCAAGCTCGACCTGATCGACGACGGGCCGAATGGTTGGACACCCATTCAACACGCCCTACACAAGGATCAAACCAAAGCGGCGCTGGCGTTGCTCGAGTGGGGAGCGGATCCTAACTCGCGGTCGCGGAATGGCGAGACGCCTCTCATGCGTGCCGCCTGTCAGAGCAATCTCAAGGTCGTGCGTTACTTGCTCGCGCACGGTGCCGACCCGCGCGCCGAAACGCAGGGACATCGCAACGCCTTGCACTACTGTTTGAATGGCGGCAACGCCGTCATCGCCAAGGCGATTCTCGACAAAGCTCCCGACCTGCGTGTAGCGAACGATCTGGAAGTCTTCGTCTCATGTCTCGCGGCGCGCCTGCGCGGCGACACGGAACTGGTGCGTGCCGTCCACGGACAGCCGGCACACGAGTGATTGAGCGCGGCGAGCGCCGGTAGCGGTTGCTCCCGAGCGCACCTGGCCCGCATTCCCGATCGGGAATAAATCGACCTAATCTCCAGCTCTGGGGCGAAATCCACGCCTGGGGACAACGCTCTATTCCCGATCGGGATAAAAATTGTTCCAAAGCCTCGATCGGGGCGATACACTATCGCCTGCGCTTGATTTGATCCCGATCGGGGTTCCACATGGTTCGCGAAACGCCAGCCACGACCGCATCGACCATCGGTGATTTCGTAAGCGCGCGCCGCAAGGCCGGGCGATTGACCCAACGCGAGTTGGCCGAGCTGGCGCAGGTTGGAACTCGCTTCGTGTCCGAGCTCGAACGCGGCAAAACGACCGCACGCATGAGCGAAGTCAATCGCGTGCTCGCAGTTTTCGGGCGCGCGCTGGGAGTCGTCGACGCAACCAAACAAAGCGGTAAGGCATGAAGAACCGCCAAGGCATCGTTCGGTTGGACGGCCGGGTCGCGGGTACGCTTGCGGAATCGGGCCGGCAGATCGTGTTTCAATACACGCCTGCCTGGTGCGCCGATCCCACCGCCGTTCCCGTGTCGCTGACGATGCCGCTGCGCGCCGAACCGTATGTCTCCGAAGGCTTGCATCCGTTCTTCGAAAACCTCTTGCCCGAAGGCTGGCTTCTGGAGCTTGCAACCCGCAAGCTCAAGATCGCCAAGGACGATGCGTTCGGTTTGCTGCTCGCGACGTGCGCGGACTGCATCGGCGCCGTCGAAGTCGTTCCAATGACGACGGACGCCCCGCCATGACAACGGTCTGCCGCGCTTGTCTCGGCGATCTGCGGGAGCCGGGTGAGTATCACGCGCGTTGCGTCCGCCGGCTCTTCGGCTCCACGAAAGTCCCCCGGCTCGACATCGAGCTAGCCAAGCTGCACACGGCAGCTCTGGCGATGGTTGGTCATACTTCCTTGTCCGGCGTTCAGAAGAAGATCTCGCTCAATCTTTCGACGGACCGTGAGACGTTGCAAGTCGCGGCCGGCAAGAGTCGCTACATCCTCAAGGTGCAAAGCGATCCGTATCCCGCGCTGCCGGAGAACGAGCATCTGACGACTCGTCTCGCGCAACTCGTGGAGATCCAGGTTGCGCCGTTCGGACTCGTGCCGCTCAAGGACGGCTCGCTCGCCTATGTCGTCCAACGGTTCGACCGGCTGCCGGACGGCCGCAAGCTGCGCCAGGAGGACTTCTGCCAACTCGCCGAGCTGTCGCCGAAGGAGAAATACGATTCGACCGCTGAGCGCTGCGTGAAGCTGGCCCAGCGATTCGCTTCGGAACCGCTCATCGCAACGCTCGCGCTGTACCGGCTCTTGGTGTTCACGTGGTGGTCGGGCAATGGCGACATGCACCTGAAGAATTTCTCGCTGCTGACCGATGAGCAGGAGACCATTCGTCTGACGCCCGCCTACGATCTGCTTTGTACCCGGCTCGTCATTCCGAATGACCCGCTAGCCCTGCCAGTCTGCGGCAAGAAGGACAACCTCGATCGCGACACGTGGCTGGAGTTCGCAAAGTACGCCCGGCTTTCCGACAAGGCGGCATCTCGCGTTCTGGACCGGCAGTCGGCAGTCAAGACGGACGCAACGGCGCTCGTCGACCGCAGTTTCTTGCCGGCCGAAATGAAAACGCAGTACCGAAGTCTAATTGACGAGCGAACAAAGCAGCTCGGTCGCCCTATCGGTAAATCTGCTTGACGACGCTCCAAGGACGCGACTCGATGGCGACGTTGATGTCGTCGAGTGCCGGGCAAGGCGTCGGGCAAACATTGCGGCCGGCGGGGTCGAAGAGCAGGAGTTCGACGAGCGCGCAGCTCGACGAACGAAAGGCGATCGTGAGGTCGAAACCGCGGTGGAACGGCGGTGCGCAGACTTCGAAGTCATGCACGATGCACTCGGGCAGGCCGGCGCCGGCGAGCGGTTTGCCCGGGGCCCAGCGGCGCTCGAGCACGTAGCGCAGCGGTGAGGTGCAATTGGTGCCGTTGACGACGATGCGCACGCTGTCGACGGCGGCGCCGTTGGCGCCGATCCAAACTCGCACACTGTCGTTGCCCGCGGTGCCGGACCAAACACCAGGAAGGCCCGCGCAGGAACCGGATCCCGGCGGCGAGCATCCCAGGCGCGTGCCGATCTCGGGCTGAATTGGAATGGCCGCGTGCGCGGTTGCGCACCGGCAGAAGACAATCCACGCAGAAAGAAAACCGAGCCGCCGCCGCATCCCCACACCTCACATCCGAAGCACCACTGGAAATACGGCAGCAAGCGATGTGCCGCGCGCGAGTTGCGCGCGGGTATCCCAAGCGCCTCACACAAATGCACGAGACACGGTGTCGAACTTCGAGCCCCGGCCTGGACCCACGCCTCGATTGGAGCATCCTTGGAAAGCCCCGCGGCGCGGGCTACCATGCAGGGAGGGGGCGCCGGCCGCGCGTGTGGACGCCGCGTCTCCAGGCATGCACCATGCTGCCAAGCGGTTACGGCTTCCGGCACCGGTCGCCCCAAGCCGCCCCGTTCGATCTCGTAGGAAGGAACAGGCTGATGCCGCAGGATGACGTTTCCGGTCCGCTGTTTGATTCGCGCCCGGGGGGCGCCGGGGCAGGTACCGGATCTTCCGGCGCGCCGCGTCCCAACGCCGCCGCCGCGCCCGATCCCGCGGACGTGCCGGACTGGGTCTCGGAGCTGGTGCCGCTCGATCGCCCGCTCGCGGTCCTCGATCTCGAAGCCACCGGCACCGCGCCGCACCGCGACCGGATCGTCGAGGTCTGCGTTCTGAAACTGTTCCCTGATGGCCGCAAGATCGTCCGCCACCGGCGCGTCAATCCCGGCATGCCAATTCCGCCGGACGCCACCGAAGTGCACGGCATCAGCGACCAAGACGTCGCGAACGAACCGGAATTCAAGTACATCGCCGCCGCCCTCGCGGAACTCTTGGAAGGCTGCGACTTGGGTGGCTTCGGCATCGTGCAATACGACATGCCGCTTCTGCGCGCCGAATTCGAACGCGCCGGCGTCGATTTCCCGGTCGAGGGCCGGCGCATCATCGATGCGAAATCCATCTACCACGCGATGGAACCGCGCAACTTGGCGGCCGCGCACCTGTACTACTGCGGCAAGTCGTTCGAAGCAGCACATTCGGCCGAGGCCGATACGCTGGCGACGTACCGCGTGTTGGTTCAGCAACTCCGCCGCTATCCGGAGCTGCCGCACTCCTTCGACGAATTGCACCGCATGTCGAATCCGCGCCAGGCGGATTTCGTCGACAGCGAGGGCAAGCTCATCTGGCGCAGTAACGAGGTGCATTTCAACTTTGGAAAGCACCGGGGCGTGCCGCTCCGCGAAGTGATTCAAATCGACCTCGAATATGTGCGCTGGCTCATTGCCAAGGACTTCCGCCCCGATCTAAAGAATGTGCTCGCGTCGGCGCTCGAAGGCCGCTATCCGCTCCAGCGCCTGCAAACGCAGGTGGGTGATTTCTCGAGCCGCTGACCGCGGGGTTTGGTGCCGGTGGGTAGGGAGGGGACGATGAGCGACGTGCTGCTGCAAGTCCGCGACCTTTGCGTGCACTTTCCGGTGCGCGGCGGCGGCCTGCGCCCCGGTCCGACGCGCTACGTGCGCGCTGTCGACGGCGTCAACCTGGAGGTGTCCAAGGGGGAGACACTGGGGCTTGTTGGCGAGTCGGGCTGCGGCAAGTCGACGACCGGCCGCGCCATCCTGCAACTCGTTCGGCCCACTTCGGGATCGGTCGTCTTCCGCGGCGAGGAACTGACCCAGCTTCGGAGCCGCGCGCTCCGCAACATGCGCCGCCACATGCAAATGGTGTTTCAGAATCCGTATGCGTCGCTCGACCCGCGCATGACGGTGGGTGGCATCATTGCCGAGCCGCTTCGCCTGCACGGCCTGCTCCGCGGCAAGGCGCTCCAAGATCGCGTCCTGCAGCTCATCGAAATGGTGGGCTTGAATCCCGCCCATGTGCGGCGTTTCCCGCACGAGTTTTCGGGCGGCCAGCGCCAGCGCGTTGGCATCGCGCGTGCGATCGCGCTCGAGCCGGAGTTCATCGTCGCCGATGAACCCATTTCAGCTCTCGACGTGTCGATTCAGGCGCAAGTGCTGAATTTGCTCAAGGATTTGCAACAGCAGCTCGGGCTGACGTACTTGTTCATCGCCCACGACTTGGCGGCGGTGCAGCATGTGAGCGACCGCATCGCCGTCATGTACCTGGGCAAGGTGGTGGAGGTCGGCGCAGCGCGCGATGTCGTGCGGCGGCCGCTGCATCCGTATACGCAAGCCTTGCTCTCGGCGGTGCCGGTGCCCGATCCCGAGGCGGAAATGCGCCGCCATCGGATCGTCTTGCAAGGCGATCCGCCGAGCCCGCTCGATCCGCCGTCCGGGTGCCGCTTCCGTACCCGCTGTGCCTATGCCATGGACCGGTGCGCAAGCGAAGAACCGGTGCTGCGCGATTGGGAGACGAGCCATGGCGTCGCTTGCCACGCGCTCGATCTCGTGCCGCCGCCGCATCTCGCGGAGCCGCTGTCGCGGCACCAGGTTGTCGAAACGCCCGGCGGTTCGCCGCCCACCCTCGTGACGCGTGACGAGCGCTCGTGAACCATCGCATCGCCTTCGCAACCTGTCGCGACATGCCGGAGCTGCGGCCTGACGAGTGCCTGCCGATCGCGCCACTGGCGCGGCTCGGCATCACAGCCGAGCCGGCAATTTGGGACGATCCCGCGGTGCGTTGGGAGAAATACGGCAGCGTCATTCTGCGCACAGTTTGGGACTATCACCTGCGCGCCGCGGCATTCCTGGAGTGGGTGCAGCGGCTCGAAGAACGTGGTGTGCGGCTCTGGAATTCAGCGCCACTCGTGCGTTGGAATATCGACAAACGTTATCTCCTGGATCTCGCGGCCGGCGGTGTGCGCATCATTCCAACGGTGGTGTTCGAAGAGGGCGCCCGTGTGGATGTGAAGCGCGAACTCGAGCAGCGCGGCTGGCCGCGCGCCGTCGTAAAACCGGCCGTGTCGGCTTCGGCGTACCGGACCGTTGTCGTGGAAGCGCACGACGCGGTGGCGGCGGGACGAGCGCAGGCGGAAGTCGATGCACTCCTTGCAACCGGCGCTTGTCTCCTGCAGCCGTTCGTGGCTGAGGTCGTCGAGCAGGGCGAATGGTCTTTTGCCTTTTTCGATGGCCGCTTCAGCCACGCAATTCTGAAACGGCCGCAGCCGGGCGATTTCCGCGTCCAAGAAGAGCACGGCGGCATCATCCGCGCCGCGATTCCGCCGCCCGCCCTCTTGGAGCAAGCCCAACAAGCCCTCGAGTGTATCCCCGGGCCGTGGCTCTACGCGCGCGTCGACGGCGTCGAAACAGCAGGCGCTCTGTCGGTCATGGAACTCGAGCTGATCGACCCGGCCTTCTATTTCGACCGGGACCCGGCGGCGGCGGAGCGGTTTGCGGCTTGCGTGTATCATCGGAGCTTGGAGTAGACGATCGCCTGGGAGGCCGAATCCATGCAAACGCCGCAGCGCCCGGATGCCAACACCAGCATTCGCGGCCTGCGTACCGTGGTGTACAAAGTGACCGATTTGGCAGCCGCGACCCGCTTCTACTCGAGCGTCTTAGGGATCGCGCCCTATTTCGAAGAGCCGTTCTATGCCGGCATCAAAGTCGGCACCGTCGAGGACCCGTTCGGCAACTGCTTCGGCGTCATCGAGAACCCGCATTTCTCGCTGGCGGATGTAAAGTAGGCGGCGCGATCGCACCCCGCGGGAGGCGCTAAGCGTGACTTTGGACTCGTTGCTCGCAGCCGCCATCGGCATCGGCCTCGCTGCCGCATGCGGGTTTCGTGTCTTCGTGCCGCTGCTCGTCGCGTGTGTTGCGGCGCGCACCGGCCACTTGCCACTGTCGCCGGATTTTTCATGGCTGGCGAGTACGCCGGCACTCGTAGCGCTTGCGACGGCGACCGCTCTCGAGATCGGCGCCTACTCGGTGCCGTGGCTCGATCACCTGCTCGACATCGTCGCGACACCTGCCGCCGTCGTTGCCGGCATGGTGGCGAGTGCCTCGATGCTGACGAGCCTGCCGCCGGTCGTAAAATGGGGCGTAGCGCTCATTGCCGGCGGCGGTGCAGCCGGCATCGTGCAGGGCGCGACCGTGCTCACGCGTCTCAAGTCGGCAGCAACCACCGGCGGCCTCGCGAATCCGTTCGTCTCAGCGATCGAACTCGTAGGATCCCTCGCGACCTCGCTCCTCGCGATCGTCGTCCCAGCAGTCGTGCTTCTGGCGGTCGTCGCCTTCTGTATCTTCGCCTTCCGCGCCACCGGCCTCGTCTTTGGCCGCCGCGCCGCGGAGTCGGCCAGCCGGGGGCCGCAGCCCTAGGCCTGTGAGGGCAATGATGCGCGCGTCTCTCGTGCTGACCTGTATCGTCACCTTTCTGTGGTCTAGACCAGCCCAAGGGTCGAGTGAGGAAACGGCCTGGTGGGTGCGTTTCCAGATTTATTCGAATTCGGTCGAGCCCGACTCCTCGATGGTCGAGGTGGGGTCGTGCCCAGTCGCACCCGAGTTGTATCGCGTTCAGAGCGCCTCGGTGGTGGGGTTGATCTCGGTCTTGACGATGGGACAGGGGGAAGAGTCGCTTACAAGCCTCATGCAGTTGAGCGATGACGTGCACATGTCCTTTTCCGACGGCGCGTGGGACATCAAGGTCTACATCCCGGATGGGCGCTTTCGAGTCGTACTGTTGCCAGATCCATTTTTTTGGACCCCGAGCATTGTTACGCAAAGGAAGGTTCTGAAGGACGACGACAAGTTCAGGATCACGGGTATCTTGAATCTGGTCGATCGAACCGGCAATGTGACTTTCCCGCCGGAAGTCTCACCCAGCACCGTCATTCGCTTCGAGCGGGTCAAGGCCGAGGGATCCGAAATCGCCCTTGGGTTTTCTGCCTACGTCGACTTCGAGATCGCCGGGGGACGACTCCTGTCTCGGGACCTCAACCTTGTTGTGGATTGTGACGGGGACGGCAAACAGGACCAGGTCATCACAGGTGGGCCGTATGTTCCCACGCCGCGGAAGAAGTAGCGGCGTCGCCTTGAAACCTCGGTGAACGTTACGACCGGCAGCTTGTCCCTCGCGGTGCACGGCGGGGACTTCGATGGCGACGGGGATGTCGATCTTGCGGTCGCCCGGTCGACGGCGCGGATTGTCACCGTGCTCTGGAACGATGGCGGCGGAGGTTTTCCCGACCGCTCGGAGTACGGCGTACACGACGCGCCGCTGATGCTCCTGGGCGCCGACCTTGACGAGGAGGGCGACGAGGATCTCGTGTCGGCGAACTATTACCTCGGGACCTACGCCTTGCAGTTCGCCGCGGTCACGATTCTCTGGAACGCGAGCGACCGCACGACCCCGGTCGCCGAGTTGACGGGAGAGGCGAGCAGCGACGGTGTTGTCCTGTCGTGGTCGTCAACGCCCGATGTTGCTGAAGCGCTGGTGGTGGAGCGCGCGCCGGCGGGCGATGGCCTCTGGAGCCAGCTCGCGATCCTGGAAGCGACGTGCGACGCGTCCACTTACACCGATTCGCCTGCGCCCCCGGGACGCGAGGCGTGGTATCGCGTCACCTTTGTCGCATCGAACGGCGAGCGGACGATTCTGGGGCCGGTGCGCGTCACCCTGAACCCCGCAGCCGGAGCCACGATCGTGCTCGACCCGGTGCCGCCCGCAATGCGAAGCGGGCCCGTGCAAATCGCCTACTCCATCGGCCTCGAAAACGTACGCAGCCGCCTCGCGATCTACGATGTGCGCGGCGCCCGGCTCTGGGCAACCCCGTGGGGCGTTCACGGTCCGGGGTCGTACGTCGAGCGCTGGGATGATGCGCGTGCCGCGAGCGGCATCTACTTCGTGCGCCTCGAGACGAGCGTCGGCCAGCGGACGGAGCGACTGGTGCTGGCGCGGCCCTAGTCGATACTGAGCGAGCTTGTTCTCGTGAGATCACTGGAGGTCCGCGCCACCGGCCTCGCCCTCGGCCGCCGCGCCGCGGAGTCGGCCAGCCGGGGACCGCAGCCCTAGCCGGCCTTGCCGCTCAGTAGATCGCCCGACCACAACAGCTCCAAGAAGCGGCGGTACGGGATGAATCGGATCCCGTTGTTGAGCCGTTCGATCGGGTCCTGCGAAACGAGGAAGAATGCGGCAATCTTCTTCTCGTCCTGGAGTCGCCGCAGCGATGTCGCATCTCGATCGGACGTGCGTTGCGTCGCCTTGACCTCGATGGCGCAGATGTCGTCGATCACGAAATCGACCTCGTCCTTGTCATAGGTGCGCCAGTAAGCGAGGCGCGCGGGAGATCGCTGATAGCTGATCGCGGCACGCAGCTCCATGGCGATGAACTGTTCGAAGGCCCGCCCATACAGATTGGAGTGACGCTCGAGCGTCCGGATGCGGGCCAGCGCATTCGTCACTCCAGTGTCGAATAGATAGAACTTCGCCGCGGTGACTTCTTTGCGCTTCTTGGATTGTCCCCAGGGCTCGACAAAAAAACCAACGAGCGTGTCCTCGAGAATCCGATAGTGCTCGATGACCGTCGATGGCGATATGCCGATGTCACGTGCGACGTTGGCAAAGTTCAGTACCTCGCCCGTTCCGAGGGCCGCCAAGGTCAAGAATCGACCGAAGCGCGGCACGTTGCGCACCGCTGCCTCAGCCTGAATCTCCTCGCGCAGGTAAGTCCCGACATAGGCGTCGAGTTCTTCGTGCGGTTCCGCGGCGCCATAGACCTGAGCGAGGCCGCCGACGGTGAGGTATTTCTGGAGATCGAAATCCGGAATTTCAGGCGACACGAGGGGAAATAGATTCGCCTGCCAGGCGCGCCCAGCCAACAAATTCGCGTGCCCGTGCCGAAGCTTCCTCGCGCTGCTTCCAGTGAGCAGGAAGCGCGTCGGCGTCTCCTCGATCAACCGGTGCACCTCGTCGAGTATCGGCGGCAGCTTCTGAACTTCGTCGATGACCACGATGCTTCGAGCACTGGCTTGGATCATGTCCGCCAATTCGCTCGGCCGGTTGCTGAGACGCAGGAAGTTGTCGGACTTCAACAAGTCGATGACGAAGGCATCGGCGTGGAGCTGTTCACGGATGAGGAAGCTCTTCCCCGTGGACCGTGGTCCGAGGAGGAAGAACGACTTCCGCCGGAGGAGTGGTGCTAGCTGGAGGATGCGAGAATAGATCATGGCCAAATATATAGTTCGTTATCGAATAAATTCACCTAAAATATTCGATTCACATGGTCCGGGAGGCTGAGGACCGCCTCCAGGCGGTTCCGGGGCACTTCCAGGGGGGCCCGGTGAGGCTTCTGCCCAGGTCCCGCCTCTCGCCCTCGCTTCTTTCCAGACCTCTCCCTCCGCGTCCCTCGGGGCAAGTGTTACTCCTCTTGGGAGCCCATCCAAAATGGAGGTCGCAATGCTCGCCTCAGGCAGGATCTGCGGGTTCGTCACGACGCGGGACTACGATCAGGCGCGCGTTTTTTATGAAACGAAGTTGGGGTTTCAGTTCGTCAGCGTCGATCCGTACGGGCTGGCGATGAAGGCCGGCGCGCACTCGATCCGAATCGTGAAGATCACCGATTTCGCGCCGGTACAACGCACGGTTCTCGGCTGGGATGTCGACGACATCGAAGCAATCGTCTCCTGGCTCGAGAAACGCGGCGTCGGGTTCGAGAAATATCCCTTCGCACAGGATCAGGTACACGGCATCTGGACCGCCCCAACCGGCGACCGCATCGCCTGGTTCAAAGACCCCGACGGGAACGTGCTTTCGGTCGCGCAGCACGTGTAGACTTGGCGCGTGGCCCCGACACGTGAACCCAGGCGCGAAGCACGAAGGAGATGCGATGTCGATTCTCAAGTTCCTGGGCGTGACGCCGAAGACGGCGGCACCGGATGCTGATACCGAAACCGTGCGGCGCATCGTCGTGCAGTTGGAGGCCCTGGAGCCGCATCAGGCACGCTACCTGGCGGCCTTCGCCTACATTTTGGCGCGGGTCGCGTACGCCGACGAACAGGTGAGCGACGACGAAACGCAGCGCATGGAACAGATCGTCACGCAGTTTGGTGGGCTCACTCAGGCGCAGTCCGTGCTGCTGGTGCAGATCGCCAAGTCGCAGGCGGGGCTGTTCGGCGGCACCGAGGATTTCCTGGTGACCCGTCAGTTCCGCGACTTCTCGAAGCTCGAAGAGCGCGTGCAGTTGCTGCATTGTCTGTTCGCGGTCTCGGCCGCAGACGACTCGATTTCGAGTGTCGAAGAACAGCACATTCGCGAGATCGCGTCCGAGCTTGGGTTCTCGACCAACGACTTTGTCGCCGTGCGTCTCCAGTACAGCGACAAGCGCGCCGTGCTCCGCAACCTGCCCGGCGGCAGCTGATCAATTGGTAATTTCCACGCTCGCCATGATCACCATGCCGCGAATGACGAGCGTCTTGGTGGGAACCGCCGGGCGCACGGTGTGATCTTCGTAGCTTCCCATCAGCGGCGTGCCGTGCACAACCACGGTCCAATCGGCCGGCACCTTGAGTTCGATGTTGCCCCACCACGCGAACGTGTCGATGACGGCCTCGCCGGAGGTGATCGACGCCGGCCGCAAATCGACTTCACAGTTGCCCATGACGGCGGTCAAGTCACCGCCCTTGAAGTCCGGCGAGTTGCAGCCGCGCTCGACGTGGCCCAGGAAGGCAAATCCATCGACGCGCTGTCCCAAGGAAACGCCAGCAGCGGTTGCACGGCCGCGCGCCAGTACACCCATGACCATGCTGGCTCCGACCAAGATGAGCGCCACCGGCCACAGGTCCCAAAGATGGAACCGAATGTAGTCGAGGTTGTCGAGTAAGAGCAGCGCGCCTACGACCGCAATGGCGAGCCCGACGCCGCGCCCCGTGCCCTTGCCACCGGCGGCTTTGGCGAGCCCCACGAGGATGAGCGCCACCGGCCAGTAGTCCCACAAGTGCCGGATGCGAATGACGTCCATATTCTCGAGCGTGAGCAACGTCCCGGCGGCAATGATCAGAAGTCCGAAGACGAGCCGCGGCGTGAATCGCTGCGGGTGCGTGGTTTGCACGGTGACCCCCTTTGTCCACCCATCCTACGTCAGACCCGCACGCGCGGGTTCGCCGGGTGCTGGCGAGCGAGCGAATCAGGCCGTCGAACGGAGGATTAGCGCCGTCCGCCGGACGAACCGCAGCGCCTCGGTCCTTCAGAAACGGACGCCGACCCGAATCGGGACGAAAGACAGCGGATCCGGATCGGTCCAGGCGATGCGCCACATGGCATCGGCGAAGAGATACGTGTTGGGCGTCAGGATGGTGCGCACCCCGAACCCGAGTCCAATCCCGAAGCCGTCGTCGAGTGCATCGGGAAACGTCAGCGCGTTGGCGTTCGGGCCGCTGGCGTTCGCTTTGCTGACGCCGGTGTGCGTCCAGCCTAAGTCGGCGCGCGCGTACGGCCGCGTGTTGCCCCAAGACGTGAGCAAGAATTCGGCGCCGGCAGTCACCGGCACCACATAGAGATCGTTACCCGTCACGTTGACATTGGGGAACTGATCGTCGATCGACAGTTCATATGCTGTGGCGTCGAACCCGAAGCGCGCGTAGCCGACGTCGAGCGTCACCGCGAGCCGCGAGTTGGCCGGTACGAGCACCCCCGCCGACAACGTGAAGCCGGGGTTCCAGCGGTCCGCGATGGCCGTCGATCCGGTCGGCACCGCGAGGCCACCGCCGAATGCGAGGCGATAAGGCGGCAGCGCGGCCGCCGGACGTCCCGCCAAGAGCAGACCGGCGACGATGGACCACACGATCGCACGCTGCACGACGACCTCCACGGCTCCGCGCCCGCGCCATGATGGCACGTGCGCGATGGTTGTGAAACCCTCCCGCCCGGGCCTGCACTCTTGTAGATTTCGATTCGGTACGGCTTCGCTGGGCGCCAAGACGAAAGGGGGAGAGATGCGCGATCCAATCTGCGGAATGACGGTCGATCCCGCGTCGGCCGCCGGGGAATCGGCGTTCGAAGGCACGCGCTATTTTTTCTGCGGCGTGTCGTGCAAGGCCAAGTTTGACGCGAACCCGCGGCAGTACTTGAACGGGGAGGCTGCTTCGACATCCGCGCCCACACCGCCGCGAGTCGCGTCACTCCAATTTGTGGCGCGCCCCGCGCCGGCGCAAGCCGCCGCGCCACGGCCACCGGCATCGCCACCGCCGCCCGCGGCGGAATACACCTGCCCCATGCACCCCGAGGTGGTGCGGCCCGGGCCGGGGGCGTGTCCCAAGTGCGGGATGGCGCTCGAACCGCGGGTGATTGTCTCGGCCGAGGAGCCACCGAACCCTGAACTCGTGCGCATGACGCGCGCCTTCGTCGTGTGTACGGTGCTTGCCGTTCCGCTCGTTGCTGTTTCCATGACGCACGGTGGTGCTGCCGGCGGCTCGCGTGCCTGGATCGAATTCGCCCTCGCCACTCCGGTCGTCTTGTGGGGTGGCGCGCCATTCTTCGCTCGAGCCTGGGATTCGTTGCGCTCGCGCACTCCCAATATGTTCACGCTCATCGCACTCGGCACGGGCTCGGCGTACGGGCTCAGTCTTGTCGCTCTCGTGGCACCGCAAGTTCTGCCGGCCACATTCCGCGGGCAAGCGGCGCGCCCGCCGACGTATTTCGAATCGGCCGCGGTCATCACAACGCTCGTCTTGCTCGGCCAAGTGCTCGAGCTGCGCGCCCGCCGGCGGACGGGTGCGGCTATCCGCGCCCTTCTCGGGCTCGCACCGCGCACTGCCCGCCGGGTCCGCGCCGACGGCAGCGACGAAGACGTCGGGCTCGAACTGATCGCCGTGGGCGACGTGCTGCGGGTGCGCCCTGGCGAAAAGATTCCGGTCGACGGTGTGGTCGTGGAAGGCACGAGCGCCGTTGACGAATCGATGTTGACGGGTGAATCGCTGCCGGTCGTGAAGGCGTTGCGCGACGCGGTCCTGGGCGGCACTCTCAACGGCTCGGGAAGTTTTCTCCTGCGCGCCGACCGCGTCGGCGCCGACAGTGTGCTGTCGCAAATCGTCCGTCTCGTGGGTGAAGCACAGCGCAGTCGCGCGCCGCTCCAGCGCGTTGCGGATCGTGTCGCCGCGTGGTTCGTGCCGGCCGTCGTCGTGGTCGCACTTCTCACCTTCGCAGCCTGGAGTCTTTGGGGCCCCGAACCGCGCCTTGCGACCGCATTCGTGAACGCGGTCGCGGTTCTCATCGTCGCCTGTCCTTGCGCCTTGGGGCTCGCAACCCCGATGGCGATCATGGTCGGCACCGGGCGTGGCGCACAGGCGGGCGTTCTCGTGCGGCATGCCGAAGGCCTCGAAATGCTGGCTCAAGTCGACACGCTCGTCATCGACAAGACGGGCACGCTGACCGAGGGCAAACCGCGCGTCGAGGCGTGTATCGCGGCCCCGGGCCACACCGACGAAGAAGTGCTGCGGTTCGCAGCGGCACTCGAGCGCGCCAGCGAGCATCCGCTCGCGGCCGCCGTTCTGGATGCCGCACAAACGCGCCAACTCAAAATCCCCGCCGCCGGTGCCTTCGAATCATTGGCAGGAAACGGCATCCGCGGCACGGTGGAGGGACATCGTGTTCTCGCCGGCACGCCCGAGTTTCTGCAAAGCGCCGGCATCGACATCGACGCGCTCGCGGCTCGCCTGGCGGATTCACAGTCGGCGGCGCGTTCGATCGTGCTGGTCGCAATCGATGGCGTCGCCGCCGGCTTCCTGAGCATCGCCGACCCCATCAAAGAGTCGGCCGCCGAGGCACTTGCCGAACTGCGCCGCGAAGGCATCGCCGTCGTCCTCGCAACCGGCGACAATGAAGGCACCGCGAACGCCGTCGCCAAGGCGCTCGGCATCGACACCGTTCATGCGCGTGCTTTGCCGCAGGACAAGGCCGAGATCGTGGCGCGCTTGCAGGCGGCCGGTCACCGGGTGGCGATGGCGGGCGACGGCGTCAACGATGCACCGGCCCTGGCGCGCGCCGATGTCGGGATCGCCATGGGCACCGGTACGGACGTCGCGCTGCACACCGCCGCTGTGACACTCGTCCGCGGTGACTTGCGCGGCATCGTCCGGGCGCGCCACCTGGCGCGGGCAACGGTGCGCAACGTGCGCCAAAATCTCTTCTGGGCCTTCCTCTATAATGTGCTGGGTGTGCCGGTCGCGGCCGGCGTGCTCTACCCATTCACGGGTTGGCTTCTGAGCCCCATGCTGGCAAGTGCCGCCATGAGCCTGAGTTCGGTGTCGGTCATCGCCAATGCGCTACGCTTGCGGCGCACACCGCTCTGATTCCCAAGGGGAGGCGCCACGATGAGCCCCAAGGTGCAGATCGAAACCGAAGAAAACGGCGCGCTGTTCCGGCTCGGGCTCGATGCGCCGCCCGGCAACGTGTTGGATGTCGAACTCATCGATGCCCTGCGCGCCGCACTGGCGCGTGCCGCTCGGGACTCGCAGGTGAAAGCCGTCCTCATCGAAAGTGCCGGGGAGCATTTCTCCTACGGCGCGAGTGTTCCGGAACACCAGGCCGGCGAGATCGAACGCGCCTTGCCGAGGTTTCACGACCTCTTTCGCGATCTCTTCGATCTGGGCCGGCCGCTGGTGGCGGTCACGCGCGGCCAATGCCTGGGCGGCGGACTGGAACTTGCGCTAGGCTGTAACTGGATCTTTGCATCGCTGGAGGCGCGGTTCGGGCTGCCTGAAATCCGGCTCGGCGTCTTCCCGCCTCTTGGCTCGCTCCTGCTGCCGGGGCGCGTCGGCCGTGCCCAGGCCGAGATGTTGTGTTTGACCGGGAACATCCTCGCGGCAGAGGATGCACTGGAATGCGGCCTCATCGACTTCATGGCTGAAGACCCGGCCATGGCCGCGCGCGAATGGATCCGCACCCAGTTGCTGCCGCACAGCGCGACCGCGTTGCACTACGCGACGCGGGCCGTACGAACGCTGGCGCGCGAGGAACTCGAACGCGGGCTCGAAGTTCTCGAACGCATGTACCTGCGCGAACTCATGCGCACCGAAGATGCACGCGAGGGAATTGCTGCGTTCTTGGAAAAACGTCCGCCGCGCTGGAAGAATCGCTGAAGGAGGCCGTCATGCATGTCGAAGTAGGCTGGTCCTGGGTCGAGGACGAAACATCGCCCGAGTGGAACACGACCGACTGTCTCTATGCGTTCACGGATCCCGAGAGCGACGAAGTTTTGTATCTGGGCACCGCCGCCGGCGCCACATTGAAAGCGGCGTGTGAAGCCACCGAGCACGAGGATCTCTGGAGCCGGTTGCGCGCCATCGAGGTCGACAATGTGGGCGTCATGGTGGGGCGTCCGAAAGTAGAAGGCGGCGCTAAATTGGATGCCGAGTTGCTCGGCGAGATTACGCGCCTGCTGATTTTCGAGATCGATCCGAGCGGCAATGACGACAACCAACCGTGGGTCGAGATTCGGTCGGGCCTTGAAGTCAAATGCAGCGGTGAGTGGCCGTACGAAGAAGCGGTGTTTCTCGCCACGGACTGAAACGCAGCCCGTTCGCTCAGGGCTGCGTGAACAGACGCAGCACTGCACGCAATCCGAAGCCGTCGAGCCGGTGCTCGATCCGTAGCCACCGGCTCGGGGCCCCTTCCGGTCCCAAGAGCCAGCGCGACACGTGCTCCCACGCATGCAGAATCGCCGGGAACGGCAATACGCTCGCGGTGCGGAAAATGGCGTGCTCCGACACCGCGGTGTCGATCACGGCGTTGACGGCGAGTGGCACGGGCGGTGACGTATCCTCCGACAAGGCCAGAACTGCAGCGGCCGGCGTCGAGCGCCGGGCTTGCAGGAGTTCGCTGAACCGCGGCGTTCCAAACGTCGTCGGCATTGCCACCCCGGTAAAGCGCGTCCACGCGTCGGGCAATGAATCCAGCAGCGTGATCTGCACCGCCGCAAAGCCTTGGCTTGTGAAGTCGAGCGCCCGCGCGATCGCCAGGCTGCAGTCGACGATACGGCCGCGCGCATAGGGACCGCGGTCGTTGACGCGCGCCAAGACGCTGCGGTCGTTTTCGAGATTGTGGACGCGAATGACCGAGCCGAGCGGCCAGGACGGATGCGCGACCGTGAATGCGTACATGTCGAAGATCTCACCCGAAGCGGTCGGCAGCCCCGCGAAGTCGGCGCCGTACCAGGAGGCTTCGCCTTGGTCCGTGCGACAGCCGTTGGCGTCGTGGTGGCGAACCGCGGGCTCAAAGCTTGGGCCGGTGTCCCAGTGGATAGTCGCCGCGGAAGTCGCCGCGGCGTCAGCCGCGGCCTGGGAAGGGTCAGGATGGGGCGCGACCACCGGCGCCGCAACGGGACTCGCGACCGGCGCCGCAGAAGGATCCAGAGTCGGGCTCAGATGGAAGGGGCCAGGTTCGGTCAGGGGTTCTAGGTCGGCCGGAACCGGCGCCACAGTCGCATCTGTTGCCGTCTCGACTCCAGCGACAGTGGCTGGAGCAATGATGGCGAATGCCGCGACGGCGACTAGAATTCGGCGCATATCCAACGACCCCTGGGGCGAGCCAACTCATGTAGCAGCCGGCGTGTGGGACCAGCCGATCTTACGGGCCGGGCTGGAAAGCCCGCAACCACCCTCTCGCGCCTTCCGGACGCCCCACGCGGAACGAAGCGCAACGGACGGGCCCCATGCGGACCCCAGCGAGCGGCGCGCCAGCCGGCAGTCCGGACCCGCGTCGAGTTATGCAAACATAAATTTTACAACGACTTAAAGATGAGGATCAGGCTAGGGAACCGTCGTGACGGAGCGTGCATCCAGGACCACGATGGTGCCTTGGAAGCCAGCCTCCTGGAGGCGGGTGAGTGCTTTTTCGGCCTGCCGGCGCTTTTCAAAGGGGCCCGCGTGGACCCGGACGAAGTCTGGATGGCGGTGCACGGCGACGGAATCGTCGACCGGCGCCACCCGGGCGCGCAGGCGCCGCGCATTCTTGACGCTGTCGAAGGCGCCGAGCTGCAACCAGTAGTCACCGTCGTGCGGTTCGACGGCGCGCGGCGCGTCGGGCCAGTCGATCGCCACCTCGGCGGTGCCACGGCGGCGGAAACCGAGGCTGCGGGCCGCCGCCTCGCTGCAGTCCAAAATCCGGGCGCCCGCGAACGGGCCACGGTCGTTGATCCGCACCAGCACCGACCGGCCGTTGCCGAGGTTGGTGACGCGCACCATCGATCCGAGCGGCAGCGTCCGGTGCGCCGCCGTCATTTTCAACGGGTCGAAGACCTCGCCGGATGCGGTCGCCCGCCCCGCGAACTCGGCGCCGTACCACGATGCCGAACCCATCGCAATGTGGGCGGGTCCGAGGGACTCGTGGACATCGCGCCGCGCCGCGCCGCAGCCCGCCGCCACGATCGCGACTGCCACCCACGCGGTGTGGCGCGCGACCGGCGCTGAAACAATGCGACGCAGCATGGACGTTCGCTCCTCAGGCCCTGCCGAGGTCGATCGAACGACACCCGGCGCGGCCATGACTTGGCCTTGATCTCGTACCGGCCATTGAGCAATTGCCGTGACCAGGCTGCGATCGCGGTCTGGAGCGTTCAAGGTCACTACCGAGAACGACTTGCGGCGCCGCACCCGTGATCGGATCGCGGCCGGAACGCAACACCGCACGGGCCCGCGCCGGGATCCGATGCGGTCGAGCGCGGCAGGATGAGGCTGCAATGGGGCGGCGCGACTTGCAGTTCGACAGCGCGCGGACGCCACCTCTAAGATGAGGCATGCTGCAAGTGGGCTTGGTCGGACTCGGGATGCATGGCCGGCGTTACGCGAAGCACCTCGCCGAAGGCGTGGAGGGCGTGCGGCTCGTTGCTGTCTGCCAGCGGCACCGGAACGAACTCGAGCGCGTCGCAACCGAACTCGGGGTGACGCCCTACACCGAGGTCGAAGCGCTCGTCGACGACGCGGAAGTCCACGCTGTCCTGGTCGTCACGCCGCCGCCGGCCCACTTGCCGGTCGTGCGCCTGGCGCTCGATCGCGCCAAACCGGTGCTCGTCGAAAAGCCGCTGACGCAGACACTCGCCGAAGCGATCGAGATGCAAGCGATGGTGGCGCGCAGTGGCGTGCCGCTCTTTTTGGCGCAGACGCTGCGTTACAACGAAGCTCTCTTGGCGGCGCGGCGCGAGTTGCGGCGCATCGGCCCGGTGCGCTCGATTACCGCGTCACAACGCCTGCCGCATGCGGACTTGCAGTGGCAAAACACCGAATCCACGAGCCCGCTCGGCTCGATTCTGAATACCGGGGTGCATCTCTACGATCTCGTGCGCTGGATCTTAGGCGCCGAGTTCGAGCGCGTGTATTGCCAAGCGCGCCGGGTGCAGAATCCCTTTCACGAGGATCTTTTCAAAGTGCAGGCAACGTTGCAGGGGCACGATGCCCTCGTGGCGCTCGAAGTCGCCAAATGCACCGGATCGCGCTCCTCGAACCTGGAGATCGTCGGCGCCCAGGGCCAGTTGTGGGTCGACTATCAGGTGGACTCGGTGACTTTGCTGCAGGGCGGCGAGCGCACCGTGCTCCGGCCGCCGGGATCCACGCCCACCATTCCGCAAATGCTCGCCGACTTCGCCCAGCACTTGAGCAACGGCCAACCGATGCCGATCACGGTGTTCGACGGCGTTCGCACGCTGGAAATCGTCGAGGCGTGCTATCGTTCTCTGGCGGAAGACCGCGCCGAAACGGTGGCGCGCCCGCACCTGGTGCCGCCGCCGCGCCTGGTGACCCCCGCCGAACTCGATCCGCCGCAGCGCTGACCGAGGAGTTCAGATGAACGACTCGCCCGTGATCCTCCCCGATGCCATTCGCCGGCTCTTCTGGGAGCACGGCGAGGGAGATGTCTCCTGGGAAGCGCACCGTGACTATGTCGTCCAGCGTGTTCTGGCGCGCGGGGATTGGGATTCGATCTGTTGGGTGCGCCGTACGGCCGGTGATCCTGTCCTGCGCGAAGTCCTCGTTCGAACGCGCGGCCGCTGGCTCAGCCCACCACAGCTGCGCTTGTGGCAACTCGTCATCGATCTTCCCGACGCCCTCGTCGACGAGTGGCTTCGCGCCCCGGGCCGGGCAATCTGGGACCGGCGCACGGCACCGACATCGCACATGTTCTGGCCGCGCTGACCTACTTCGAAGATGCAGAACGCGAGCCCATGCCGGCGATGCTCTGGCCCGAGGATTGGCCGACGGTCCAACGCACGGTTCGAGATTGGGTCAAAGCCTACGCGACGTAACCGGTTCGTATTGTCGGCGGCCCTCGGATTCATCGCCCGAGTCCTACGAATCGATCGCCCCCATGCGGCCTTCTTGGTAGTCGCGGACGGCCATCAGGATTTCGTCCTGGGTGTTCATGACGAACGGGCCATAGCGCGCGACGGGTTCGCGGAGCGGTACGCCGGCGATGACGAGCGCTCGCGCCGGCATCTTGGCGTCCGCGGCGCACGTCAAACGGAGCGTGTCGCCCGGACCGAAAACCCCGATCTGGCCATCGCCGACCGCCGTCGCCTTCGAGCCCGCCTGCAACTCGCCTTCGAACACATAAACGAAGCCTTCGAAGTCGGCGGTGAGGGCAGTTTCGACGATGGCTCCCGGCCGGAGCGTCCAGTCGTGATAGGCGATGGGCGTGCGGGTTTCGATCGCCGCCGAAACGCCGAGCGCCTGCCCAGCCAGAACCCGGGCGCGTGCCAGACCGTCGGCGCTTTGCGCTTCGGGAATGCGATCGCGCGCCAGCTCCTGATAACGCGGCGCCATGAGTTTGTCGCGCGCCGGCAGGTTGACCCACAGTTGGAAACCGTGGATGCGGCCGCCTTCCTTTTGGATGCGGCGTGATGGCATTTCGGAGTGCACGACACCCGCGCCGGCAGTCATCCACTGCACATCGCCAGGTCCGATCGCGCCGCGGTGGCCGGCCGAATCCTTGTGTTCCATTTCACCGGCCAGCACGTAGGTCACGGTTTCGAAACCGCGGTGCGGGTGATCCGGTGCGCCCACGGCGGCGCCGGGGGCGTAGTCGACCGGTCCCATTTCGTCGAGCAACAGGAACGGGTCGACGAGCGGCACACCCTGGGTCGGAATGGCGCGGCGCACGATGAAGCCGCCGCCTTCTTGCTGCCGGTGCGAGGTCGCGACGCGCGCGATCTCGCGGATGAGCTGGCTCATGGGAACTCCTTGCGGAACGGCCCTCGCCGGACTCGCGGCCGAAGGCAGCCAGTCCGGGTCTGCGAACTCGCCGCTGATTGAAGCACGGCGCGGGCTCGCGCACCAGCGCCTGTGGGTGAAGCGCACCAGCGCGTCTGTGTCTGAAAACCCGCTATTGCGTCGCGGAACCGCTGCGCCTGCCTCACGGTGCCGCGTCGCTTCGCGGCGCTCCGCCGCTGCGTGGCCCGCTGGTTGCGTTGTCCAGAGCGACCTTCCCGAGTCGGCACGACTTCCTGGGATCGAGTCGTGACGATCCGTGTTCGCTGGAGGCACGAATGCAACGGGCTCCGAACACCAAGGCAAGCTGGCTGCGCACCACCGCAGTCGCCCTCGCCGCCCTCGCAGGCGGCGTGCGCCCAGCGCATGCCTTCGGGCCCGATCCGACGACGGCCGCCACCCGCTTCCGCTTCGTGGTGCTGAACGACGTGCACCTCACGGTGGAAGATTTGGGCGTGTCGCGCGCCCAACTGCACGCCGCGGTCGATGAAATCAACTCGTTCGCGCCGCAAATCGCGTTCGTGCTGGTTGCCGGCGATCTCGCGCAATCGGTGGACCCGGCGGCGCTGCAGACGGAACTGCAGGCGGCGCGCGATGAACTGAACCGCCTAGCGGTGCCCTACCACGTGGCTATCGGCAACCATGACGTCACGAACGCCGGCGACGACACGGCATTCCGGTCCCTCTTCGGGCCGACGTCGTATCGCTTCCAGTACAGCGGCATGCAATTCATCGCCTTGCGCACCGTGCAGACTCAGAACTCGATCACGATCAGCGGCGCGGCGCTCGACTCATTGCAGGCGCGCCTGACCGAGATCACACCCACCGATCCGCTCGTCGTCTTCGGACACCACCCACTGAGTCCGGTGGCACCACTCGTCGTGACGAACACCGGTGATTTTTATTCGCGGGTCGATCCGTACAACTTGAAGGGGGTGTTTTCCGGGCACTGGCACGGTGTCTTCGAAGAACAGCGCCTGGGCGCCTGGTACTGCACGTCGGCGGCATTGGCGGTGCACCGCACCAATGACGATGACACGTTCGAAAAAGGCTACCGTCTCGTGACCGTCATGCCGAACTATTCGCTGGCGTCGCGTTTTTACGCTCTCGGCCATCCACCGGCGTTCACGCCCGAAGCGCCGCAGATCGCCGCGACCGGCAACCGCTATGCGCTGCCCGGCCGCACGCTGCGCCTGACAATCGCGGCCACGGACAACGACGGGGATGCAATCACGTATGCGGCATCGGGATTGCCCGCGGGTGCCGCCTTCGACCCGGCAACCCGGGTGTTCAGTTGGAAGCCCACGGCGACACAAGCCGGCTGGTATCCCAACCTGCAGTTCAGTGCATCGGCTGCCGACGGCACGACGGCGCGAAGGCTCGGCGTGCGAGTGCTGCCGAGCGCCTGCGTGTTCGACGACTTCGAGCCCATGCAGGCATTGTGGGAGACATACGGCGGTTTCTGGACGGTCTCCGGCGGCACGCTCGTGCAGTCGTCGAGTTCGAGTGGCGGTTCGTACTACGACGTCGTCAAGGGCGCGTGGGGCGACATGTATCTGGAAGGCGACGTGCGCCACGATGGCGGCAGTGGCTATGCAGGATTCGTGTTCCGCTACGTGGATCAAGACAACAATTACTACGTGTGGAGTGATGGCGCCCGCCTGCAAGTGCGCAAGCGAGTTGCCGGCACCGCGACCCCGGTGGGCGGCCACGTGCACGTCGGGTCCGTCGCCGGATGGCATCACATGCGCATCGAAGCTGTCGGCACGAGCATCAAGGTGTTCTGGGACGGTGTACAGAAGCTCGATGTCGTCGACGCGACGTTCCCTTTGGGCGGCATCGGCGTCGTCTGTTCCCAAGCGACAGCGGCCTTCGACAATGTGGTACTTGCCGGATGCGGCGGGCTGCCGGACCGCGCTCCAGTCCTGCAGCCGGTCGGCGATCGCACGGCCTATGTCGGTACGCCTTTCCTGGTGCAGTTGGCGGCGACCGATCCGGATGGCGCTGTGCCGCTTACCTACAACGCAACTGGATTACCGCCCGGCGCGTCGTTCGACGCGGCGCTGCATCGCATCAATTGGACACCCACACCGGCGCAAGCCGGCCCATGGCAAGGCACGACGGTGGGTGTTACGGACGGCGAATTGAGCGACGCCGAAACCCCGTCGTTTTCGGTGTTCGATCCCACCGCGACGTGCATGCACGCGGACTTCGGCACCCCGAGTGCCGGCTGGACGTCGAGTGGCGGCACCTGGAGCACGGTGGCCGGCGAATACCAAGGCACAACCGGAGCGACACCCGCGATCAGCCGCTACATGGCACAACTATCGGAGAACTTCACGCTGCAAGCCCGGATTCGCGTCGAGGGAAGCGGTACGGGTGGCATCGCTTTCCGCGCCGTCGATGCGACGCACTATGACTACTTGTCGTTCTCTTCGACTCTGGACGTGGTGGAGCTGCGTAAGATGAACGGCACGACGAGTGTCAAGCTGGCCGGCGGCGCCGAAATGTTTGGCGACGCGAACACCTGGCATCTATGCCGTATCGAGGCCCAAGGCGCCCACGTGCGTGTGTGGGTGGATGGCGTTCAACAGTTCGACTATACGGACACGGGCGTCACGAGCGGCGGGCGGGTGTATGCCGCCGGCGTGCCCGGAGCATTCGTGCAGAACGCCACGGTGCACTTGGATGAAATTCTGGTGTCGAAGTGTGCGACCATCGTGTCGGACACCGCACCGGACGCCGCGCCGACGCGCGTGGTGCGAATTACGGCGGCGCCGAATCCCTTCAATCCCACCACCCAGATCCGTCTCGAGTTGACGCGCGGTGCGCACGCCTGCGTCACGGTTCTCGATGTTGCCGGCCGCCGGGTGCGGCGGCTCGCCGACGGAGAATTCAGCGCCGGGTTCCATGTGCTGCCGTGGAACGGCACCGGCGACGCTGGCAACGTGCTGGCGAGCGGCGTGTATTTCGTGCACGTGCAGACGGACGCCGCATCGCAGACGCACCGGCTGGTGATGCTCAAGTGAGGTTTGTTTCGCCTGGAAGTCCTACCGTCTCGCCCCACGCTTGGCGCGTTCTCGCGGCGCCAGGTTCCTCGTAGCCCCCGCTTGAATCCACAGAATCTGCGTCGAAAGGCCGCCGGAAGTCATTCCGGCGGCCCATCTCTTTTTCAGGACTTCTTTTGACTGCGGGGCCCTCGAAGGGCAGGCGCGGTTAGAACTCGCCGCCGTCGTCACCATCGTCGCCGTCGCCATCGCCGTCGTCACCCGCATCGACCTTGTCGCCGTGGCCGCCGCCGCCGGGCATTTTCATTCCGGGAGCGCCGCCGTGGCGCAGATGTTCACGCATCGTGCTGTGTACTTTGTCGCGTTGCTCGGGCGTCAAGACGTCGCGGACTTGCAAACGGAGGTCGAACGTCGCGGCGGCGAGTTCGCTCCGCGACTTCAACACCTTGTCGTTCGCACGGCGCAGCTCGGCACTGTCGGCCTTGTTCTTCTCCATCAGGTCGCGCAGATCCATTTGTGCTTCGACCACCGCTTGCTTCTTGGGCATCAAGAGGCTGGGCGCGCGCCGGCGCACCTGGCGCAACTGTTCTTGCTGCGCATCGCTGAGCCCGACTTCGGAGGCGTTGGCGAGCAGATGCTCCACCGCTCCCCCGCCCATGCCGCCACCCCGGCGCATGTGCCGCATCTCGCCCATCGCCTTGCCGCCGCCGTGCATGCGGGCCATCGGGCCGCCGGCGGGGCCATTCGGCGGCGCATCAACCGGCCGGCCCGGCTGGGCAAAGGCTGATGCGCTGAGTGCAGTCAACGTCGCGAGCGTCGCGGCAGCCACGGCGGCGCGACGCAACAGAGTCTTGGAATTCACGATGCATCCTTTCGAACGAGACCTCGCGCGCGTGATGCAGGCGGCAACCAAATCACGCGCGTTCGCGGCACCCGAGGTGCCGGCAAACCTGTCTTCCGGCGCACGCCCGCGCCGGACAATCTCTCAATGTGCGGGCGGCGGCTTGTCGCCGCCGTGGCGTAGCCCGCGCCCAAACGGCCCCGGACCGAACGGTGAACCGCCACGGCCCGGCCCGCCGCGGAACATCCAGCGGACGTAACGGGCGCGTTGTTTGGGTTCCAACGTGCTGGCTTCGCCCGCCATGGCTTCGGCGCACACGCTATCGATTCGGGCCTGCGCCCGCGAAACTTCCGCCGCGGTGCTGCGCACTGCGTCTGCGTCACCGCGCAAGAGCGCGGTGCGATAGGCGGCGCGTGCCGCCATGGCGCGCTGGTGCAACTCCGGCAGCGCCGGCGCGATGCGCGCGAAGTTGGCGTCCCAAGCGGTTTGCTGTGCGGCGTCGAGATCCAACGCCTTCGCCACCATGTGGTGCCGCTGCTCGTGCCAGCGCTGCAGCATCGGACTGTGGCGCGGCGGCTTTTCGGGCCGCATGTCCGGCGCGGCGCTGCCGGCGTCGTTGTCGACGTCCGCGTCACGGTTGCGGATCACGTGCGTCGCCGCCAGGCTCAAGAAAGCCACATTGAGTGCCATGGAGAAGACGAGCAACGGGCGCTGCCAGCGTGTCATGGCTGGCCCCCCGGTGCGGAGTCGTCCGGCGTTGCGATTGGGGTGTCGGCAGCGGTCGCGTCGCTGGCATCAAAATAGGACGTTGAGAGACCGGCGCTCGCCGCATCCAGGAGATTCGACGTGTCGTACATCTCCGCCGCCGCGGCCGCGACCGGGCTGCGATCGACGGTCACGGCAAGCCAAGTTCCGGCGGCAAGTCCGGCGACCATCGCGACCGTGGCGCCGGCGAGGGCCGGATGCGCCGCGGCCGCGAGATCGCGCACGAATCCCGCAACCCGCAACGGCAGTCGCGTTGCAAGCGCCGGGCGTTCCGCTGCAAGTTGAATGCGATTCCAAGTGCCTAGTGAAGTGGCCTGGGCGCGAGCGTGTTCGGCCGCGCCCAAAGCCGCGAGCTCGGACTCGGTGGCCCGAATCCCGTCCAGTTCCAGCCGGCACCGCTCGCAGCGCCCGACATGCACCCGCCAGGCCGCCGTTTCCGGCCCCGCGACGGCCTCATCGGCCAGCCGCGCCAGCATCCAGAACTCGAGACAACGATCCGTCACGTTCCACGCCTCCCAGTGCCTTCCAAAAAGCCCAATCCCCGACCCCGGAGTTTCCGTCGCAGAAAAAACATGGGACCGGCGTAACGCAAAAAGCGGTCACCCCAGGATTTCCCGCAAGCCGCGCATGCCGCGCGCCACCAAGGATTCGGCGGCGTGCTCGCTGACGTCGAGCGCGGCCGCGACATCGCGGAGCGGCAATCCTTCGAAATGGCGCAGCAAGACTGCGAGGCGTTGGCGATCGGGAAGGCGCGCCAGCGCGCGGGCAAGCGTGGCGCGGGTTTCGGCGGCGCGGAGCGGACCATCGGCGTCGAAGTGTTGGGGCGCGGGCAGGGACGCGAGGACGCTTTCGTCGCTCACGGCGGGGTTGCCGGTCAACCAACCACGGACGCGGCGGCGGCGCAGCTCTTGCCGTACGAGATTGCCGGCGATGCGAAAGACCCATGCCCCGAAGCGGCCCGACGGTGTGTAGCGGGCCGCGGAACGATAGACGCGCACAAAGGTTTCCTGGACGATGTCTTCGGCGTCGGTGCGCCGGCCGAGGGCGCGCGCGGCAAAGGCTTCGATGCGCGGCGACCAGCGTTCGACGACGAGCCGAAACGCCGTCGCGTTGCCGCCGGCTACAGCCACCATCAAAGCATCGTCGTCGCGATCGTCCGGCATTCAACTCTTCGCGGCTTTGCGCGGTTCGAGTCCCAGCTCCTTGGCGGCGCGGGCCCACACCGGGAGCGAGCGTTCCAGCATGTCGCGTTCAACCGAATAACTGATGCGAATGTATCCGGGTGTGCCGAAGCCGCTGCCGGGCACCGTCAAGATGTGATGCTTCTGCAAAGCTCGCACGAAGCCGATGTCGTCCGGCGTCGGCGTCTTGGGAAACAAAAAGAAAGCGCCTTCGGGCCGTTGCATTTCGAACCCAAGGGCGCGCAATTCGGTGTAGAGCGTGTCGCGGTTGCGGCGATAGAAATCGATGTCCACCGTCGAATCCAAGATCTGCGCCACCACCCGCTGCATGAGTGCCGGCGCATTTACGAAGCCGAGGGTGCGAATGGCAAATGCCATCCCGTTGACCAGCTCGGCGGCGTCGGCCGCTTCCGGCGACACCGCGATGTGGCCGATGCGTTCGCCGGGCAGACCGAGATCCTTCGAATGCGACGTGCAGACGATCGTGTTCTTGTAGTAAGTCGCGACCACCGGCAAGTCGATATCGTCGTAAACCAGGGCGCGATACGGCTCGTCGCTCAAAAGGTAGATCGTGGTCTTGAATTCGCGCTGTTTCATTTCCAGCACGTGCGCCAAAGAATCGATCGAACTGTGCCGGTAAATACGGCCCGTCGGGTTGTTCGGGCTGTTGACGAGAATGGCGCGGGTCTGCGGCGTGATGGCGGCGGCGATGGCTACCGTATCGAGATCGAATTCCGCGTCCGTCGGGACGATCTTCGGCACACCGCCGTGATTGTCGACGTAGAACTCGTACTCGGCGAAGAACGGCGACAGCAGAATGACTTCTTCACCCGGGTTGAGGATGGTTTTCAGCGCCACGTTGAGAGCGCCGGCAGCGCCCACGGTCATCAGGATGTGGTCGGCGGTGTAGTGGAGGCCGCTCTCGAGGCAGTACTTGTCGGCGAAAGCCAGTCGCGTGTCCTCGAAGCCGGCATTGGTCATGTAGCGATGCTGTCCCGGCGCCCGGTCGCTGGCGACCGACTCCAGCGCCTCGAAAAATTCATCCGGCGGTTCAACGATGGGATTGCCGAGCGAGAAATCGAACACCGCGTCGTTGCCGACCCGGGCTTTGAGCGCCCGGCCTTCCTCGAACATGCGGCGAATCCACGAGGCGCGGCCGATCTGCTCGGTGACTTTGCGTGCAACGGGCATAGCACTCCCCCAAGGAGCAGGCGCGGACCTGTGGCTCGGCAGGAGAGTCCCGGCCCGGCGAACGGCCTCAAGAGTAACGCGCCCGCACCCCGAGGGTCGAGGACTGTGGCCACGGGCCCACACGGCGGGAGCCATCCGTTCAGGAGATTGGCGGCGAAATCCGCGACCGGGGCTTGCCAGCGGCCCTTGGCTCGGCGGGGGTTCCGACCCCAAGGGGGAGAGGCCGCTTGCGACCCGTTGGCATTGCATGCACTCGCGTTCTATTATGCGCCCCGCCCGCCGGGAGGTCCGTCTCGCACCGGTTAGGGCGAAAGAACATGTGCGCTCGTGACCGCACACGACCGAACGGGCACGAAAACGGTTCGTGCATTTTCAAGGAGTCCCAATGGCACCGCGTCTGGCGTTGGAGTCGCTGCTCGAGGAGAAACTGTTCATCCCGGTGGCGAAGAGCAAGGGCGATGACGACGACGTCGATGAAGAAGACGATTTGGAAGGCGCCGACGAACTCGTCGACGAGGACGACGAGGATTTCGATCCGGATCTCGACGTAGAGGACGAAGGGTTCCTCGAAGACGACGGCGAAGTGTGACCGGTCGATTTACGGACGGGGGCTTGCACCGCCGCTGGGCGGGGCGCATCCTCTTCGGCGCACTCATCCCGTCCGGTTTGATCGCTCCGCCGCCGCCGCGATCGTGAATTCTCCGGCAGGAATGGGAGCGGCGCTGCCGCAGCGTCTTCCTGACGTCGAGAGACAGCCGTCGATGCGCATCTCGCGCGCCAAAACGATCTTTGCGAACGGCTTAGTCCCGGCCGCGGTTGCCGCGGCCGGAATGCAGGCCGTCGTCATGCCGCCGACGGCTGTGTACGCGTCTACGCACGTCTCCGTGTCCGTCTCCGAATCCGCGCCCGCATCCACCTCCGAATCATCCGAGGCCGCCTGGACCCCCGCGTTCGTCGTCATTCCGCCCGGCGAACGCGCCGTGCAAGTCCACGCCACGATCGCCGGGCGTGGTCCGGTGCGCGCCGAGATCACCGGCACGGCCGGTTATCGCGGCTATTCCGTGGCGCTCGTTCGCATCGCGCCTTTCGCGCTTGGTTCGCCTCCGGCGCCCGTCGTGCTCCAAGTCGACACTGCGCCGGCGCGGCGCGAGCTGCAGCCGCTCGTGCGGCTGCGCCCGGACATGGTGCAGAGTCAGCGTGCGAGTGCCGATGTACGGGCCCTGGTCGCGAACGACGCGGATGTCGATCGATTCGCGCCGAGCGCCCTGCAGATGAGTTCGATTCACCCTGCCGTCAGGGCCGACCGGCCACGTGGTTTCCAACCGACCAGTGACCCGTCCCTCGACGGCAGCGGCGTGCGCTACTTGATCGTCACGACCGAAGCTCTCGTGCCGTCCTTTCAAATACTTGCCGACTGGAAAACGCGGCGTGGCGTGCCGACCGCGATTCGCAGCATCGAGTGGATCGAATCCCGCACGCGGCATGGCGTGGATCGCGCCGAGACGCTGCGCAATTTTCTCGTCGAGGCCTATCAGTTGTGGGGCGTCGAGTATGTCCTGCTGGGCGGCGACACCGATCTGCTGCCGGCGCGGTTCGCTTATTCGAATGTGTTCGGCGGCGGTACAGCGCCGGCGGACATGTACTTCGCGTGCCTTGACGGCACGTGGAACGCCGACGGCGATTCGAAGTGGGGCGAGGGCGGCCTCGGGGCGGTGCCGAGCGAAGCCGACATTCTGCCGGAACTCGCGGTGGCGCGCGCCCCGGTCAACGACGCCACGCAAACGGTAAATTTCGTGCTGCGCGTCGTCGGCTACGAAACCCCGCTCTTCGCCGACTATCAAACCCGTGCCGCGTTCATGACCGAAGTCCTGGTGCCGGCGAACTGGGACAGCGGCCAGTCGATTTCGTACAACGGTGCTCCGACAACCGAGCTGATCATCTCCCAGAGCCTGCCGCCGGCATTCACTTCCGACCGATTGTACGATACGTATTGGCAGTACCCCGGTTCAGAGAAGCTGCTGCGGACCTCGTCGGTTGCGGCGATGAACAGTGGCGTCGGGATCGTCAATCATCTCGGCCACGGGTTCCGCTACACCATGTCGTGCGGCAACGGCAGCCTGGTGAACGCCGATGCGGATGCGCTCACGAACGGCGGCCGCACGTTCGTGATGTGCATGGCGAATTGCGCCGCCGTGTCCTTCGACTACAACTGTTTGGCGGAGCGTTTTCTGCTCAATCCGGGCGGCGGTGCCGCAGCCGTAATCGGCGCGGCACGCAGCGTCTCGGCGAGTCTGGTCACGGTGTATGACCGGGCCTTCTTCCGGCAGCTCTTCGAGCAGGGACACGTGCACGTGGCGGACTTGCTGAACGCGTTGCGCTTGGAGCGCGCGTCGCTCGCCGAACTGGATGGCGGCGACCGCTGGATTCAGTTTTCGTTGAATGCACTGGCGGATGCCGAAATGAGTGTCTTCACGGGCGCGGTGCGCTTTGCCGACGTGGCCCACGCCCCGTCGGTACCCGTCGGGCCGAGCACTCTGGCGGTGACCGTACAGGTGGGCGGCGTCGCCGTGACCGGTGCCACGGTTTGCGCGATGAAGGGCAACGAGGTGTATTCGACCGCCATCACGAATGTCGCGGGCCAGGTGCAACTGCCCATGATGCCGGCGACCCCCGGGGCCATTGCGGTGACCGTCTCGGGAGCCAACCTGGCGCAGCACGTCGACTCGGTGCAAGTGGTAGCGGCGGCCGGGCCAGCGGTTGCACTCGGCGGTTTCTCCGTGGATGACGACGCCGTTGCCCCGAGCGCCGGCAACGGCGACGCAGCCATCGATGCCGGCGAGACAATCGAACTCACCCTGGCCGTCGTCAATCACGGTGGCGCTCTTGCAGACAGCGTCTCCGCGGCGCTTTCATCGGGCGACCCGCGGGTCACCGTCTTGCAGCCCGATGCTTTCGCGGGTGCGGTGGGGCCGGGTGCGACGGCACTCGCGGCGCCGGCTTGCGTCGTACAGTTGGCCGGGAGCATTCCCGACGGGACGACGTTCGACCTGCCGGTCCACTACACCGATCGGACCGGTGCGACTTGGGACGATCGTGTCCATCTGTTGGTCGGCGCGCCGCGGACGGAAATCGTCCGCGTCGAAGCAGTGCACGACATCGACCCGTTGCACGTCTTCGTGAACGTGAGCTTGAAGAATTATGGCTCGGGGCAGCAACCGGCGCTCGCCGGCACTCTGACCTGTTCGGATCCAAGCGTGACCATCGTGTCGGGATCGGCGCTCGCCGGCCCGCTCGCAGCTCTCGGCGGTGGGGATGCAGCGCCGCGGTTCGAACTGCAAACACCGACCCCCGGCGTGCCACCGGTTGAACTGACATTCGCCGACGCCTATGGGCGCACGGTGGATTTGCACTGCGACCTCAAACCGCCGGCGGCCCCGGCCGCGCCGGTTGCGGATCTGGCGTGGGCGCCCGGTACCGTGCGCCTGACTTGGACACCGTCGACGGCCAGCGACCGGCTCGGCTACCACGTGTTCCGTTCGAGCGCCGCGCCGGCCACGCCCGCCGCGGCGACATTCGACCAGTTGACGCCCGACGTCATTCATCACGCCGATTTCTACGACACGGGCGTGGCCGCCAATTCGCACTACGACTACTACGTCGTGGCCGTCGACTCCTCCTGCCAGTGGAGCGCCGCGTCGCCGGTGGTGGGTGTGAACACGACGGCGGCCAGTCTCGCAGGATGGCCGCTCGACATGATCGATCCGACGGCGAGCAGTGAGGCGGTCGGTGACATCGATGGGGACGGCAGTCCGGAGGTCGTGACCGGCGACCTCGGGGTGTATGCGTGGCACGCCAACGGCCAAGAGGTACGCGATGGCGACGCCAACGCCACGACCGACGGCGTGTTCAGCCCGCTCGTCGGCACCATGAATGCGAGCGTGGCGCTGGCGGAGATCGATAACCAACCGGGGCTCGAGATCGTCGGTGCGAGCTGGGCCACGAATCGCATCTACGCGTGGAACAACCACGGCGATGTGCTGCCGGGCTGGCCGCGCGAACCGTTTCACGGCGGCAATCAAGGCTACTGGGCGAGCCCGGCGGTGGCGGATTTGGACGGCGATGGTGTGCCGGAGATTGTCGCGATCAGCAAGGACGGCAATCTGTACGCGTGGCATGCGAACGGCACGGGGATCTTGCCGGGGTACCCGGACGGCTTCGTACGCACGGTTGGGGCATGGACACAAACGACGCCGGCACTCGCAGACTTGGCCGGCAATGGCCAGCGCGAGATCATCGTCAGTGGCGCCTTGGCGCAGGTGTTCGTGATCCGCCCCGACGGCTCCGACTTCCCGGGGTGGCCGCAGAGTCTCTACGCCCTCGGCAAGGGTTCGCCGGCGGTCGGCGATGTGGATGGCGACGGTGACTTGGAAATCGTTCTCACGTCCGAGAGCGATCACATGTACGTCTTCAATGCCGACGGCACGCTGCTGCCGGGGTGGCCCCAGATCATTGCCGGGGATTCGCCCGACCTTGGACCGTCACCGGCGCTCGGCGATCTGGATGGCGACGGCAAGCTCGAGATCGTCGTCTGCTCGGTCAAGAACCCATTCACGTTCAGCAAGATTTACGTCTTGGATTCGACCGGAAACATTCTGTTCACCAAGCAACTCGAGACCAATTCACAGTCGTCACCGATTCTGGCTGACTTGGATGGCGATGGCGGCATCGACATCGTGCACGGGGGCGAGGCGGGCGTGCTGCACGCGTGGAATTTGGCCGGCAACGAGTTGCCCGGATTTCCGATTCCGGTTGGCGACTACATTCGCGCCACGCCGCAGTATTGCGATCTCGACGGCGACGGCAAGGGCGACTTGGTGCTCGCGGGTTGGAACAAGAAGGTCTACGCGTGGAAGATGACCGGTGCGTACCGGCCCGAGCGCGCGCCCTGGCCGATGTTCCACGGGAACGTCGCGCGCACCGGGTTCTTGCCGGGCAACTTCCCGACTGCGACGCTGGAAGTGCCCGTGGCGCGACGGCTGCGCGCCGAGTGGGCGCCGAACCCGTTCAATCCGAGCGTGACGTTGCAGCTCACAGTGCCGCAGGAGCGTCAGCCCCTCGGCACCGCCGGGCTCGTGGCCGTACGCGTCGAGGTGTTCGACGCCCGCGGCCGGCTCGTGCGCCGTTTGTTCGACGCCGCGTTGCCGCCCGGCTTGGCGCGCCTCACCTGGGACGGCCGCAATGACGCCGGTGCCAGACTCGGCAGCGGCGTGTACCTCTACCGCGTGCGCGCCGGCACGCAAGCAACCTCCGGCAAGCTCGGCCTCGTGCGCTGACGAGCGCGCGTGTCCAAGCCCCCTTCGGTCCCATCGCCCCTCTGTAATGCCGGGGTGTTGTGGCAAGGCGCTCCGCCCCTTATCATTCAGGATCTACGGTCCGAACCTCGCCGCGGCCGGTCTCATGGGAGTTTTTCATGATGGGCATCCGGAAGGCGGCATGGCGCCCGGGCGGCCTCGCGGTGGGGCCGGCGGCGGCGCTCGCGCTCTGGCTTTGGGCCGGGCTGGCGGCCCCGGTTCGGGCGCAGAACTTCGTGAACATGGAGTTGTTGAGCCAGACGAACGACTTTGGCGGTGGGCGCGCCGGTGGCTATGCCTCGTGCTGGGGGTATACAGCGCCGGACGGCACCGAACTGGCGATCATTGGCACCATCACCGGCACCGACATCTACGACGCCACGAATCCCCGGAATCCGGTCATGGTCGGCTCCTTCGAGGGACCGCATTCGACGTGGCGCGAGATGCAAACCTGGTCGCATTACCTCTATGTCGTGACCGAAGGTGGCCAGCCGCGCACCGGCATGCAGATCATCGATCTCGCCGTGCCGCGGCAACCGCGCTATGTGGGCAACTACGACTCGACGTTCGCGACCTGCCACACGGTGCAGATTCGCGATGGCTTCGCCTACATGAATGGCACCAACAACGGGCTGCGGATTCTGGATCTCGCCGACCCGGAGCATCCGCGCGACGTCGGCAGTTGGCACGCGCGCTATGTACACGACAGCTTCGCGCGCGGCGATCGCCTGTATGTCGCAACCCTCGCCAGCGGCTTTGGGATTCTGGATATCAGCGACAAGACAAACCCGCGCGAGATCGGGTCCATGAACTACGGCGGCGCCTTCACGCACAACTGCGGCACGAGCCAGGACGGCAAGTACCTGTACACGACGGATGAAACCCCGGGCGGCCACCTCCACGTGTGGAATGTGCAGGAACCCCTCAACATCGTCGAAGTCGCCGAGTGGACCGCGAATCAGAACGGCATCATTCACAATGTGATCGTGCGCGGCGATTCGGCTTACATCGCGTACTACACCGAGGGTGTGCAGGTGCTCAATATCACCAGCCCCTCCAATCCGCAGCTCGTGGGCTACTACGACACGTATCCGGGCGCGTCGGGCGGGTTCCAGGGCAACTGGGGCGTCTACCCGTTGGCGCGGAGCGGCAATATTTACGCCAGCGACATCGAAGGCGGCTTGTTCATCGTCAAGCTGGGTGGCGGCAGTAACCCCATCGTCGATTTCAACGTCGATGCGCCCGAGGCACAGCGGCTGCAGCCCGGACAATCGCAGGCCCTCTTGTTCTTCGACGTGTTCAACGGCTCCAGTGGGTTGCGCATTTTCGATCTCGTGGCGACCAGCACCAACGGCTGGCCGCTGACGGCACCCGCGTCCGTCAACGTGCCGCGGAGCGGCGTCGAGCCGGTTCTCGTCACGGTGCAGGTGCCCAGCGGATTCACCGGGCCGGCGCGTACCGATGTCGAACTTTGCGTGACGCAGCGCACGACAGGGTTTCGAATTTGCAAGCGAACCAAGGTCGCAGTGCCGGTGACGCTGCAAGGGTTCACCGCGAACGCCACCGCCGGCGGCGTGGAGTTGCAGTGGCAATTGGCGCGCGAAGTCACCGACACCGGAAGCCTGTTGTTGCAGCGTGCGCCGGTGGATGAATCGGCCCCCGCCCTGGATGCGGCGTTCGAAACGCGCGCCACGCTCGGCCTGACGCCGGGCGCCGGCCGGTGGCTCGACACGGGCGTCGACTTGGGCGCCGCATACGAGTACCGGCTGGTGCTCGTGGGCACGGACGGCGGCAATCACGTTCTCGGTTCAACGCGCGTCGACTTGGCGGCCCCGGCGCACTCGCGGCTTCTGGGCACCGCGCCGAATCCATTCAACCCGTCGACGCGAATTCGCTTCGAACTGGCCCGGGCGGGCGATGTGGAGTGCGACGTGCATGACGCCCGGGGCCGGCTCGTGCAGCGGTTCACGGCGCGCGATCTTGGCGCCGGCGAACACGCGCTCGTGTGGGACGGCCGCGATGCACGCGGGGTGCGGCAACCGAGCGGCGTGTATTTGTTCGAACTGCGGAGTGGCGCATGGACGGCCCGCGGGCGCATGACGTTGGCCAAGTGAGACGGCTCTGGCGGGCCGCGCTCGTCCGCGGCTCCGTCGTCACATCGGTCGCATGGCTCGGCGCCGCCACGGCCCACGCCCACCTCAACGCCGATCTTCTCGCCCATCTCCCGTACACCCAGTCGGCGGGAGTTTGGGGTTATTCGGCGCCGAATGGTGTCGAACTGGCCATCATCGGCACTTTGACCGGCACATCGTTCGTGGACGTCACCGATCCGGCAACGGCGCACGAGGTGGCGTTCATTCCCGGGAACATTTCGCAGTGGCGGGAAATCCGCACCTGGTTGCACTACGCCTATATCACCACCGAGGGCCGGCCGTCAGCACCCGACGGGCCGGCCGGCCTGCAGATCGTCGACTTGGCCGATCCCGCGCATCCGGTCCTCAGCGGGTACTACAACGAGACGTTCACGACCGCCCACTCCATCGGGATTTACGAAGGCTACGCGTACATCAACGGCTCGAAGTACGGCAATCCGAGCGCCGGGATGCGCATCCTGAGTCTCGCGGACCCGGTGCATCCGGTCGACGTCGGCGCCTATACGCAGCGCTATGTCCATGATTGTTACGTGCGCGGCAACATCGGCTACTTGTGTTGCATCGGAGTCGGCTTGGCGATCGTCGATCTCACCGACAAGGCGCATCCGCACGAACTCAGTTTCAGCACCTATCTGACCGCCGCGACGCACAACGCCGCGTTGTCGCCCGACGGCAGGCTCTTGTACACGACGGACGAGACGCCCGGCGGGCGAGTGCGAATTTGGGACATCGTTCAGCCCACAGCACCATTCCAAGAGGGTGAGTGGTGGGCGCACCCGGTCGCTTCGGTCCACAACATCATCGTGCAAGGGGATTCCGCCTACGTGTCGTATTACACGGAAGGTGTCATGGTGCTCGACCTGCAACAGCAGGATCTGCCGCGGGTCGTGGCGGCATACGACACGTATCCCGGCATTGCCGGCGGTTTCAACGGTTGCTGGGGTGTGTACCCGTGCCGCCGCACCGGCAACATCTACGCGAGCGACATCCTTGGCGGCCTGTTCGTGATCGGCTTGCGGCCGCAAGTTGCGACGACGCTGCAGTCCTTCGAAGCGCACGCCGTCCCGGCAGGTGTGACGCTGGATTGGACGCTGGCCCGCGACGCGCAGGATGCGGGTGCATTGGTCGTCCAGCGTGCCGAGCGGCGAACGCGGGACGCGCCGTTCGGCGCCGCGGCGTTCCGGGCCCGTTTGCCGTTCGAATCGGCTCGCTGGCAGGATCGCGACATCCAACCGGGTGGCCTCTATTCGTACCGGCTGCTGCTCGACACCCGCGGGGCGTTGCGGTCGCTTGGCGAAGTGGCGGTGGAGGTAGCGGCGCCGGCCGTCTCGAGGCTCCTGGGCGCGGCACCGAATCCCTTCAATCCGCGCACCCAGATTCGTTTCGAGTTGGCGCGCGCCGGCGATGTTCGGCTGCGCATCTTCGATGCCCGCGGCCGGCTTCTTCGAACGCTGTGTGCGTCTGGATTGACGCCCGGCGCACATGCGGTCGAGTGGGACGGGCGGGATGCGGCCGGGCGTGGCGTCCCGAGCGGGGCTTACGGGTGCGAGCTGGAAAGCGGCGCCTGGCGGGCGCGAGCCCGGCTCGTGCTCGCGAAATAGGGTGTCGTGCCGCTCGAGGCGGACGCGTTTCGGCCCGGGCAACGCCTCAAAATCGGGCCCCAGGGACCACGGCGGACAAAGCCCGGAGACCCCAAATAAGGCCCACAACGGCGGGGCGGAACTTCGCGGCGCGGCGCAGTGTAGCACCCCTTGGGTAAAACCATCCGCGGCGCCACCTCATGCTTTGATCGCCCGGCGCTCCAGAGTATGCTAAGTGGTTGTTTTTTCGAGCCGCGCCGTGGCCGACGCGCCGCCGCGAAGTTTCCAGAGGAGGCCCATGGATCCGCAGATCGCCGTCATCAACGAGCGCATCAAAGAAGAGTCGGCATTCGTCGACGAATTGCTGACCGAAATCGGCAAGGTCATCGTCGGCCAGCGCTACATGGTGGAACGGCTCGTCGTGGGCCTTTTGGCCAACGGCCACGTGCTCCTGGAAGGCGTGCCCGGGCTGGCGAAGACCCTGACCGTCAAAACTCTGGCGCAAACCATTCAGGCGCGGTTTCAGCGCGTGCAGTTCACGCCGGATCTGCTGCCCGCCGACCTCATCGGCACCATGATCTACAGCCAGAAGGATGGCGCCTTCTCGGTGAAGAAGGGTCCGATCTTCGCCAATTTCATTTTGGCGGACGAAATCAACCGGGCGCCCGCCAAGGTGCAGAGCGCGCTCCTGGAAGCCATGCAGGAACGCCAGGTGACGATCGGCGAGAACACGTTTCCGCTCGACCATCCGTTTCTGGTCCTTGCGACCCAGAATCCCATCGAGCAGGAAGGTACGTATCCGCTGCCGGAAGCGCAGATCGACCGCTTCATGCTGAAACTGCGGGTGGGGTATCCGAACAAGCAGGAAGAGCGGCAGATCATGGATCGTGTCGCCACCGACTCGTTGCCGCAACTGCACCCCATCGTCTCGCCGGAGCGCATCACGCGGGCGCAAAAAGTCGTGACGCAGATCTACATGGACGAAAAGGTGAAGGACTACATCATCAATATCGTCTTCGCGACGCGCGACCCGGCTTCGTACGGCCTCGACATCAAGAATTTGATCGCCTACGGCGCCTCGCCGCGCGCCAGTGTGTACCTGGCGCTCGCGTCACGGGCGCATGCTTTCCTGCGCGGCCGCGGCTATGTGACGCCGGAAGACGTCAAGGCGATCGGCATGGACGTGCTGCGCCACCGCGTCATTCCCACTTACGAAGCCGAAGCCGAGTCGGTGACGTCCGAAGACCTCGTGAAGCGCATCTTCGATTTCGTCGAAGTGCCCTGAGCATCGTGACACCTCAAGGAGACCTCGCCATGAAATTCGCCGCGTGCACTGCGTTCTGCCTCGCCGGGTGGGTGACTGCCGCAAACGCCGACGTGGTGTATACACTGCAGGCCAAGCAAATGCTCATGACCCCGCCGAGCACCAGCACGATCCAGTTGAGCCTTTCGGCCGATAAGATGGCGGTCGAGCCCGAGCCCGGTACCAAGGGGCCGCACATGGTTTTCCGGGCCGACAAGAATCTCTTGTGGACCATGGATCCGTCGACCAAGACCTACGTCGAGATGAACGGCGAGATGATGAAGAGTCTGGCGGCGGAAATAGCGCCGGCGATGGCGCAAATGCAAGAGCAGCTCAAAGCCTTGCCGCCCGACCAGCGCGCCAAAGCCGAAGAGATGATGAAAGGGCAAATGGGCGGCAGTGCAGACGGCAAGGAGCCGGTGGTCGAAATCAAGAACACCGGCGAGAAGCAGACGATCGCCGGTTACACGTGCACGCATTGGGACGTGTTCCGGGACGGCACCAAGTTGAGCGAGGTGTGGGCCGCGGATTGGAGCGCCGCGCACGTCAAGAAGGAAGACTTCGCGGTGCTGAAGTCGATGGGAAAGTTCATGGACGACTTGCGCAAGGCATCGCCGGTGATGCGCCGCAACAACGACGCGGTCATCGAAATGACCCGGGTGGACGGCTTCCCGGTGTTGGTGCGGCAGTACACGAATGGCAAGCTCACCGGCGAGACGGCGCTGCAAAAGGTCGAATCGAAGAGCATCGATGCCAGCACCTTCGAGCTGCCGAAGGACTACACCGAACGCAAAATCGGGCGGCCGAAGGAATGAGAAGGATCTTTTCATGAAACACGCCTTCCTGTTCTTGGGTGCCGTCCTGTGCGTCGCGACCAGCGCGCGCGCCGATCTCGTCGTGGGTTTTCAGGAGCGCAAGCTCGCTGGCGATGTGACGACCGAGGCCACCGGTGAGATCACCATGGGCAAGGATCGCATGGCGGCTGGAATGGACGGCGTCAAAGGGGCGCCGGCGCCGGTGCGCTACGTGTATCGCGGCGACTTGCAAGTGCTCTGGACGGAGCAACCGCTCTGGAAGTGGTATTCGCAAGAGGACAGCGTGATGGCGGCGGCGGCGCGCTCCATTCACAAGGGCGACACGCCGGACGACGTGGAAGCGCGCATCCTGCAGCGTCCCGCCGCGGAGCGCGCCCAGGCCGAAGCCGACGAACGCGCGCGCCAGGCGGCGGCCACGGCCGCCACGGCGGCAGCTGCCGCAGTGCACTTCAGCGCCGCCAATGTCACTGAAACGATCGGCGGCTTCGCTTGCAGCCGTTGGGACGCAGCAGCCCTGCACGCCGCGGGCGCGCAACCCGAATGGCGCGTTGAACTGTGGGTTGCGCCGTGGAGCGCGGTGGGGATCACGCCCGAGGAATGCGCCGTGGCGTTGGACATGGGGCGGACCCTGGAACATTGGTGGGGAGGTACGCCGGCCGACGGCCGGCTGGTGTTCGCATTGCGGGCGTTGCCGCAGGTTGGCGGCTTCCCGGTCTGTCTCCGCCAGTTTCGCGACGGCAAGCTCGTCACCGAGTACACGTTCACGGGTGTACGGCGGCAGGATGTGACGCCCGGGCTGTACGTGCTCCCGCCGGGATTTGTCCGGCGCGAAGGATGACACACACACCACGGCGTTCGACGCTGACTCGCGCGGAGGCTTCAAGGCTTTGACGCCGGCGTTCTGGACACGACTCACGGGCCGCAAGAACGGCCGCACCGGCCGCACCGCTGCGGGGCGCACCGATGCCGGTGCCGCATCGCCGCTCGCGACGATGCCGCGCGGCAAAGCGGCGCGCGCCCGGGCGTTTCAAGATTTGCGCTCGGTGCGCCGCGCGCGTCTCGAGCAGAGTGCCGCAGGCGGCAGCGCGAAGCGCATCCCTCCCGAGGTGTTGCAGAAGGTGCAGCGGCTCGAAATCCAAATGAAACACCTCGTGAACGACGTGTTTTCAGGCGAGTACCACAGTGTTTTCAAAGGCCGCGGCATGGAATTCGCGGAAGTGCGCGAGTACATGCCGGGCGACGACATTCGGACCATCGACTGGAATGTGACGGCGCGGCTCAATCTGCCCTTCGTCAAGAAATACGTCGAAGAGCGTGAACTCACAGTGGTGCTGGCCGTCGACCTTTCGGCGTCGGGCGTGTTCGGATCCGGCAGCCAGTTGAAGCGCGATCTGGCCGTCGAAGTGTGCTCCATCCTGGCGTTTGCGGCGATCAAGAACAACGACAAGGTCGGGTGTGCGCTCTTTACCGATGATGTGGAATTGTTCATTCCACCGCGCAAGGGCCGCCAGCATGTGCTGCGCGTGATCCGCGAGCTGTTGTATTTCAAACCGGACGGCTCCGGCACGAACATGACGGCGGCGCTGCAAATGCTGGGGCGCGTCTTGAAGCGTAAGAGCGTGCTCTTCGTGGTGTCGGACTTCTTGGACCCCAACTTCGAGGCGCCGCTCTCGGTCCTGGCGCGGCGGCACGATGTCGTCCCGATCGTGGTGACCGATGCGCGTGAAGAAGATATTCGCAATGTCGGGCTCGTGGACCTGGTGGATGCGGAAACCGGCGAGACCGTGACCGTGGATACCAGCAGCGCGGCGGCCATCGAACGCTTCGCGCGGCGGGCGCGCCGGGTGAAGGCCTGGCGGGAGCGCATCTTCAAGAAGCAGGCGCTGGACGCCATCGAAATTCGCACCGACACGCCGTATGTCGTGCCGTTGATGCAGTTTTTCCGCCGGCGTGCACGCCGGCATTGACGGAGGCTTCCCCTGGTCGACGCATTCCGGAATGGCTGGCGCGGCTGGATCGCGACCACGGCCGCACTCGCGGTGCTCGGCGTTGCGAGCGCGTGGGGTGCCGCAGCTCCCAACGTCGCGCCGGCGCCGGCGCCGCAGACGCTGTTCGGGCGCGAAGCGCCCGAACTACTGCGCGACGTGCACCTCGAAGCCCATACGTCCCCCGATTCGTTGACCGTCGGTGACCGGTTGATTCTCGAACTGTCGGTGGATGCGCCGCACGGGGTGGACGTCCGTTTTCCCGACACCGTACCCGCAAACGACAAGTCGGACCTTCTCGAGCGCAGCATCACGAGCCCAGCGGACGCGGCCCAAAAGGGCGGCGGCAAAGCCGGCGCGAACGACACCGGACGCGCCGCCGATGGCCGCGATCATTGGACGGCGCGTTATACGCTCGCGGTGTTCGGGGTCGGCGACGTGGCTTTGGCGCCGTGGCGTGTCACGGTGCGTGCCGATTCCCTCTACGCCGTTGCGAGCACCGATTCCATTCGCATCACCGTCGATACCGTGCTCACCGACAGTTTGGCGCAAGCCAAGATCCGTGATCTGAAACCGCAAGAGGGATTGCCGCTGTCGCAATGGCCGTGGATCGTGGCGGGCATCGCGGCCGTGGTGCTCGCCGTGGCCCTGGTCTGGTGGCTGCGCCGCCGCCGCCGGCCGCAGGCGGCAGTCATTCCCCTCGTTCGCCAGCGGCCGGCCGACGAGGTGGCGCTGGAAGCCCTGCGCCGTCTCGAGACGCAGCGCCTGACGCTCGATGGCAAGTTCAAGGAACACTACGTGGCGCTGTCGGAAATCCTGCGCCGCTACCTGGAAGACGGATTCGGTGTCGCGGCCCTCGAGGAAACCACCGCCGAAATGTGCTACGACCTAGGCCGCCATGGCTTCGACCGGGCGCACGTGCAGCAGATCCGCGACTTGAGCGATGAGGCGGATCTGGTCAAGTTCGCCAAGTTCGAGCCGTCGATCGAAGATGCGGTGCGGGCCATCGACCGCGGACGCGATGTCGTGAAAGCGACGTGCATGCGGATGACGGTGGGCGCTGCGGTAGTGCAGGCCGCTGCCGCCGGCAGTGGGGTTGCCGTTGGCGGGCCCGTCGTGGCTCTGCCGGCGCCGCCGGGCGACGGCGCGATGGCACAAGGCGGTGGCGCGTGACCCGTTTCGCGAACCCATGGATCTTGCTCGCGTTGTTGGTGCTGCCGCTTTGCGCCTTCGTGTACCGGCGTTTTGTGGCACCGCGGCGGCCGCGCGTCCTGTTCTCGAATCTGCGCCTGTTCGAAGACGTCCAGCCGAGCCTGCGCCAACGGCTGCGTGCCGTGCCGCTGGTGCTGCGGTTCGCGTGTTTGGCGCTGCTCGTCTTCGCGATGGCGCGGCCGCAGGCCGGCGCCAGCAGCACCAACGTCGAGACCGAAGGCATCGACGTCATCCTGACGCTCGATATCTCTGGCAGCATGATGGCGGTGGACATGACACCCGATGCGCGGGGCACCGCGGTGCGCGATGTGTCGCGGCTCGAGGTCAGCAAGACCGCGGCGCGCGAGTTCATCCAGGGCCGCAAGACCGATCGCATTGGGCTCGTCATCTTCGCGGGCCAGGCGCTGACCCAATGCCCCCCGACCCTCGACTACAACGTCCTGCTCAATTTCTTGGATCAAGTGCACACGGGGATGATCGAAGACAACACGGCGATCGGCACCGCGATTGCGACCGGCGTCAATCGCTTGCGCGAGAGTGATGCGAAGAGCCGGGTCATGGTGCTGCTCACCGATGGCGCCAACAACGCCGGCACCGTCGATCCGCTGACCGCCGCCAAGGTGGCCAAAGCCGTCGGCGTCAAGATCTACACGATCGGCGCCGGTCGCGAAGAGAATGCGCGCTTCCCGGTCGACACCTTCTTCGGGCGGCAGTACGTGCGCCAGTACAGCCCCATCGACGAAAAAACGTTGCGCGAAATTGCGCACATCACCGGCGGGTTGTATTTCCGCGCCACGAGCCCCGAGAAACTGTCGGCGATCTATAAACAAATCGGCGACCTCGAACGCACCAAGGTCGAAACGAAGGAATACGTGGAGTATTCGGAACTCGCGAGCCGGTTTGTACTGCCGGCGTTTGCACTCTTGGTGCTCGAAGGCTTGTTGGCGCAAACGGTGTTCCGGAGGCTGGCGTGAATCCGGAGACGGCGGCAGCAGCGGCGGTGGCCCAGCAGGCAGTGCGATTTGGGCATCCGGGATTCCTGTGGTTGTTGCTCGGCGTGCCGCTGGCGGTGGCCTTGGTGGTGCTCGGCTGGCGGGGCCGCGGCCGCGCCCGGTCGGCGTGGGCCGGCGGGTTGTTCGAGCGCCTGACGCCGGAACTCGACCGCGGCCGCGAGCGCTTGCGCTTGGCGCTGTACTTGGCCGGTTACGCGTGTGTGGTTCTGGCGCTCTCGCGCCCGCAGTGGGGCGGCGAGATGGTGATGATGAAGCGCAGAGGCATCGACGTCATGATCGCACTCGATACCTCGAACAGCATGATGGCCGAAGACATGCGGCCGAACCGCCTGGCGTCGGCCAAGCGCGCCATCGCCGACCTCGTGCGGCGCATGGGGGGCGACCGCGTTGGACTGATTGCGTTCGCCGGCGAGGCCTACACCATCTGTCCGTTGACGCTCGACCACGGCACGGTGTTGCTACTGCTCGATTCCATGAATCCCAACTCGGTGTCGATCCAGGGGACGGATCTGGAGGATGCCATTCGCAAGGCGCGCGCCGCGTTCGTGCGCGAGGAGCACAAGCACAAGGCGTTGATTCTGGTGACGGACGGCGAGTCGACAACCGGTGACGCCGTGCACCAAGCCAAGGAAGCCGCCGAGGAAGGCGTGCTGGTGTATGCGATCGGCATCGGTTCGCCGGAAGGCCAGCCGATTCCGGAACGCGACGACGGCGGCAACGTTACAGGGTACAAACGAGACCGCGCCGGCCAAGTGGTGAATTCGCGGCTCGACGAATCGACCCTGCGCAAAGTCGCCGCGGAAACGCATGGCAACTATTTCCGCGCCTCGCCGCAGGGCGTCGAACTGACCGCCGTGTTCAACGAGCTGCAGGCGCTCGAGAAGAAGGATCTGGAGGGACAGCTCGCCACCAACTTCGAGGAGCGCTACCAATGGCCGCTCGGGTTGGCGGCCCTGTTCCTGGCAGCGGAGATCGTGGTGCCGTACAGGCGGCGCCGGGAGGCAACATGAACAGGCTCCGGACCGGTCTCTGGCTTGGCGTCGCCGCGGCCCTCGCTCTTACGGGCGGGGTGCCACGCAAAGCGGCGGAACTCAATCGCGACGCCAACAAGGCCTTCGACGTCAAAAAGTACGACGATGCGGCCAAGCTATACGACGAGGCACAGACCAAGGCACCCGAATCGCCGGCGATCGCCTACAACCTAGGCAACACCCTGTACCGGGAGGGGAAGTTCGGCGATGCGGTCGCGCATCTCAAGCGGGGCGCGGAAAGCACCGATCCGGCGCTTCGCCAGCGCAGCTTGTACAACCTGGGGAACGCCTTGCACGACCTGGGCGAGTTGCAAATGGCGTCGCGCGCCTATCGTGACGCGCTGAAGCTGAACCCCGCGGATCTCGACGCCAAGGTCAATTTCGAGAAAACGCTGCAGGAATTGAAGGATCACCCCGAACAACAGAAGCAGCAGCAGAACAAGAGCGGTGATTCGAAGCAGGATCAGAAAAACCAGCAGGGCCAGAAGAATCAGCAAGGCCAGGATGAGCAAGACAAGCAGAAATCCGAGCAGGGCGAGCAGGACAAGGACCAGCAGGCCCAGAATGAGAAGGGCCGGGAAGAGAAGGACAAGCAGGGCGAGAAGCAGGAACAGCAGCCTGGCGACCCCAAGGATGATGCGCAACTGGCCGCCATGGACAGCGTGCCGGTCGAGGGGCTCAGCAAGGAAGAAGCGATTCGCATTCTCGAAGCGATGCGGGAGCAGGAAAAGGAACTGCAGAAGCAGAAGGCTCGCCAGGTGAAGGTCAAGTCGCGCCGGGTCGATAAGGATTGGTAAGTATGAACCGAGTCTTTGTGCCCTTGGTTTCGCTCCTCGTACTGTTGGCGATGACGCTTGCGCCGCAGAGTGCGCGCGCCGACGAAATTCGGCTGCGCGCCGAGGTCGACCGCACCCACGCCACACTCGACGAGCAGATTCAGCTTCAAGTGATCATAGAGGGCCGGCTGCGGTCGGTCGAAGAGCCCGAGCGCCCGGCGTTCGACGACTTCGATCTGTACGCCAACGGCCGGTCGCAGAGCATGCAGATCGTCAACGGTGAGGTGAGCGCGTCGAACATCTTTTCGTATGTGCTGGTGCCAAAGCGCGAAGGCAAGTTCGCGATCGGCGCATTTACCGTGCATCTCGGCGGCAAGGATCTGAAGACCGAGCCGATCGCGATCACGGTCGGCGGCGGCCCCGGAATCCGTGGCGCCCCGGCGCCGGGTCCCGGGGAACCCGAAACCCGCGAAGATCGCGACATCTTCGTGCTGAGCCGCGTCGACAAGCAGAACGCCTACGTCAACGAACAGATTCTGTACACGTTTTATTTGTATCGCGCCGAGCGCGCCGCGCAGATCACCAACCTCAACTACACGCAGCCGAGCTTCCAAGGCTTTTGGGTGGAGAAGCTCAAAGATGGCGAAAAGCAGTCCTACAAAATGCTGAACGGCCGCCGCTACATCGTGCAGGAAGTGCCCATCGCGCTGTTCCCGACAACCTCGGGCAAGCTGACCATCGATCCCGCGAGCCTGCAAGTCGTCATGCTGTCGTCGCCCTTTGGGTTTTCGCTTTTCGACCGCGGCGTCGAAAAGGTGCTGCGCACGAAGCCGGTCGAGGTGAACGTCTCGATGCTGCCGGTCGCCGGCAAGCCGGCCATCTTCGAGGGCGCGGTGGGCGAGGGACTCGAGCTTTCGGCCAAATTGGACCGCACCGAGGTGGCGGAAGGCGATCCGGTGACGGTCAGCGCGCGGGTCGAGGGCGTCGGTAACGTCAAGACGTTTTCGAAGCCGCGGCTTGGTGAGTTACCGCAGTTCAAAGTGTACGACGCCGACTCCAAGACCGACGTGCAGTCTGTCGACCGGGTGGCAGGCAGCCGGTCGTGGGAAATCGTTCTCGTACCGAAGGACGAGGGCGAACACGACCTGGGACCCATGCGCCTCGCCTACTTCGACACGCGCGAAGCGCGATATCGGGTTTTGGAAACGAAGCCCTTGCACGTGAGCGTCGTCAAGGGAACCGGCAGCGGCTCGACACTGGCGGGCGGCGCGCCGCTGCCGTCGCAGCAGGACATTCAGATTCTTGGCTCCGACATCGAGCACATTCGCACCGACGTCGCACTGTCCGATGATTGGACGCCGCTCTACCGGCGCGGGTTGTTCGGTGCATTGGCGCCGCTTCCGTTGCTTGCCGCGTGCGGGATGTCGATCGTGCAGCGGCGGCGCAAACGCTTCGCGTCGGACGTGGCACTGGCGCGTTCCAGCCGGGCCCGCAAACTGGCCGCGAAGAGCCTCGGAGCCGCACGCCGAGCGCTCGACGCAAACCAAGGCGAAGTGTTCTACGCCGAAGTGCAGCGCGCCCTGCGGCAGTACGTGGGCGACAAGCTGAACGTGTCCGCCACCGGGATGACGCACGCGGAGCTGCGCGAGAAGCTGCTGCAAGCGGGGCTGACGGAAGAGTCGACGGCCGCCGTCTTGGCGACGCTCGAGCGCTGCGATGCCGCCCGGTTCGCCCCTGGCAGCATGGGCCACGAGCGGTTGCAGGAAGTTCTCCAAGCGACCGAAGGGCTCTTGGTGGGCCTCGAAAATCAGTGGGGCAAGAAGGGTAAGGCGGCGGCGGGCGCCGCCGGCGGATTCGCACTCCTGGTGGGCGGCGTGCTGCTGGCGGCCGCGACGGCCGGTGTCGCCCGGGGGCAAGATCAAACAACAGCGATCACGCCGGTTGATTTCGCACCGCCGGAGCAACTCTTGCAGCGTGGCCACCAGGCCTACGAGTCGAGCCGTTTCGCCGACGCGGTCGACGCCTATCGCCAAGCCGAACGGGCCGGAGTGCGCAACGGCGCTCTGTACTACGATCTCGGCAACGCCTATTTCAAGAGCGGCAATCTGGCGCAGGCAATCGCCAACTACCGGCGGGCCGAGATCTTGTCACCACGCGACCCGCACGTGCGCGCCAATCTCGATTTCGTGATCGCGCATCGCGAAGACAAGGCGCTGCAGCCGCGCACCATGGTGCTCGTCGCGTGGATTCAGTCGCTCTTCAATGTGCTGAGCCCAAACGAGTGGGTCGCCGTGACGACGCTTTTGTACGCCTTGGCCTGTGCCCTGTGGATCACCCGGGCACAGTTCCGATTGCGCGCCCGCGTGCTGCGCTGGATCCAACAGTTTGCAATCGGGCTGTCAGTTCTCTCGCTCGCCTTCACGCTCGCCAAGGTGCACGCCGTGCATGGCATCCAACGCGGCGTCATCGCCGAATCGCGTGTCGCCGTCATGAGCGGCCCCGGCGCCGACTACACCGCAGAGTTTTCACTGCACGAAGGCGCCGAAGTACGCGTCGAAGCGCGCCGCACCGACTGGGTCCGCATCGCCGCCACCGACAAACTCCAAGGCTGGATCCCGTCCAAGAGCCTGATTTCGATTTGAGGACGATGCAAGTTCGGAACGTCAGTCTCAGGCGAATCGATCGTGGATTAGGAAAGGCGCGCCGCGACTGAACAAACGGTTTTCGAGGCCTTGGTCGCGGCCGCCGCCGACCGCCGCCGACCGCCGCCAAGCTTTGGATCCCCGCCAACACCCTCATCGCGCCGATATCACCCGCCCCACGAACGCTCGAAGCCTTCCACCGCGATCGCGCACGCGTCTTGCACGCCGGGCCACCGCGTGGCGTATTCGCCTGCCGCCGCGCGGCCCGCATGGCGCCACCCCGCTGTCATCGCGCCGCGCGATGCGCCTCGTCGCCGTCGCGCCGTTCTCCCCGCGCCTCGGTCGCGCCGTGCGGCATGTAAGCCCCGCCCCGCCACCCGGCAAACGTGAACGGCGTGTACGCCCCGGGGTTCCCAGAGTCGACATGTCACTGTAGGGGAGGCGTGAACATGGGATCCTTCGACGGACGCCGGCGCGATTTTGGCCCGACCGGCGGGCGTGGTTTCAGGCGCCAGTACCGGCCCCGACCGCGTGAGCCAATGTCCGAACCGGGACCCTCGACTCAACCCGCGGAGCCGCCGCCCGCTCCCCGTCTCCTCGATCGCGTCCGCGCCGAACTCCGGGTCCGCCGCTACAGCCGTCGAACCGAGCGAACCTATGTAAGGTGGATCCATCGCTTCATCGTGGCCAACGGCACACGCCATCCATCCGAAATGGGCGCCGCCGAGGTGAGCCGGTTTCTGTCCGATCTCGCGAGCCGAGACCGCGTCAGCGCATCAACGCAGAATCAGGCGCTTGCTGCGCTGTTGTTCTTGTACCGAGTAGTGTGCGGCGTCGAGCTTGCTTGGCTCGACAATCTCGTACGTGCCAAGCGCCCCACTCGTCTGCCCGTCGTGCTGCAGCGAGACGAGGTCGGATCGATCTTGATGGAGCTGCACGGTATCCCGCGACTCGTAGCTGCGTTGCTTTACGGAACCGGCATGCGAGTGCTCGAATGCGCCCAGTTGCGCATCAAAGACCTCGATTTCCAGCGCAGTCAAATCATGGTGCGAAGCGGAAAGGGAGCGACCGATCGCGCGACAATGCTGCCGCTATTGCTTCGCCCCATGCTCGAGGAGCACCTGTGGCGCGTACGCCAAAAATGGGATGAGGATGTAAAAGCAGGCGGAGGCTGGGTGGAGACGCCCGAAGCATTAGCGCGAAAATATCCGAACGCCGGACACGAATGGGGCTGGCAGTGGGTCTTCCCCGCGACGCGAGGCTACATTGACCGCGACACGAACCAAAGGCGCCGACACCATCTGCACGAATCCGTCATCCAGCGCGCCATGCACGATGCTGCATTCCGAGCCGGCATCCCAAAACACGTGACGTGTCACACGCTTCGGCATTCCTTCGCGACCCACCTCCTCGAAGACGGCTACGACATCCGGACGATTCAGCTCCTCCTGGGTCATCGCGACGTCTCGACGACGATGATCTACACCCACGTCCTAAGCCGTGGCCCCGCCGGCGTCCGCAGTCCCATGGATCGCCTCGGCGCCCCCCAACTCGCCCCACGCCCACCCCTCCCATTTCCAGGTTTCCCACCCGCGCTACCAAGCACCCCCCCGCAAGATAACAATCCCCCCCGCCGCCCCCCGCGCCCCCCCCACCCTCCATAACAATCGCCGCTTTAACCCCCAATCCCCAAGGAGTAAGCTCTCTTCACATCAACACCCCAAAGCGCGCGCAACAGACAAGCGCCGCCGGGGCGAATACCTGTTAGACGAACGCAGAGTCGCGTGCCATAGCGACGACTATCGCCATGAGCTGTTTTGTTGTTTCCTCGCTGCGGTTCGTAGCGGATTCGACCGTTAGGCGAATCTGCTGACTCGCCTTCGCTCGTGGCTCGCGCTGTGCAGCGGGCC
>JANLSU010000069.1:0-126418 GCA_031362565.1 bacterium
GGTGGCAGGCAAAACCCCGCACGGAGCAAGGCCAAATAGGGGAGCGCGTCCGCTCGCAGGAGTGGGCAACAGACGGCCCGTCTGAGGCTTCCGGGTAGGCTGCTTGATCCCGTCAGTAATGACGGGGCTAGAGGAATGATCGTCGTCTCGCCGAAGCGCCGCAAGGCGCGAAGGCGAGGAACAGGATTCGGCTTACGGCGCTCTGCGACACTTCTCCGCCATGCCTTTTGACCTGCAACCCGTTCTGCGCGGGGAGCTGATCAGCCTCAGGCCCCTCCGGCCTGACGACTGGGACGCGCTCTACGCCGTCGCCAGTGATCCGCTCATCTGGGAGCAGCATCCGTGCTCCGATCGCTACACGGAAGACGTGTTCCGGACGTTCTTCGCCGAGGCGCTGGAATCCGGCGGCGCCTTCGTCGTGACGGAGGCCACGGACGGCCGCGTCATCGGATCGTCGCGCTACCACGGCTACGACGAGGCGAAAAGCGAAATTGAGATCGGCTGGACGTTCCTGGCCAGGCCCTACTGGGGCGGCGTCTATAACGGGGAACTGAAGCGGCTGATGCTGCGGCACGCCTTCGGATTCGTGGCGCGCGTGATCTTTCTCGTAGGGCCGGGCAACCTGCGGTCGCAACGGGCGCTGGAGAAGATTGGCGCGGGGCGGGCGGGGTCGCGGATCAACGGACGCGGCGAGGAAAGCTTCGCCTACGAGATGCGCGCGGTTTCCCCTTCCTGCTGAAGCCGCAACCGTTCCAGCCGCGACTCTTCCATCACATAGTTGAGCCTGTCATCCGACATCTGGGTCAGCTCCGCCGCGGCGTCCTTCAGCTCGGCATGTTCGACCGCCCGCGACAGCACTTCCGCCTTGGTGGCCCCTTTTCCCTTACCCAGGAACGGCTTGACGATCAGGTAGCCCACGTCCCGGAACGGCATGAAGCGGAGGAACCGCCGCAGCAAGCGGTACGTCTGGAGCGGATAGTGGCGGAACTTGTAGAGGAACAGCCGCTTGAGCCCCTGCCGGCGAACCTCGTTGATCACCTCGCCGGACAGGCAGGTCGGATCGATCTCCGAGCACTTGAAGTACTTGTACCAATCGGTGACGTCGTTCACGAGCCCGCGCTGCACGTATTCCTGCCAGAGTGGCGTGCCGCGATAGACGCACAGGCGGTTGAACCCGAAGGTGTCGAGCCGCAGCTTTGCCGCGAAGCGAAACGTCTTCCGCATGTCCTCTTCGGTCTCGTCGGGGCTGCCGACGACGAAGAACCCGTGCACGACTTCGATGCCGGCGCGCTTGGCCGCCGTCACCGCCGCCGTTGTCTCTTCGAGCGTCTGTTCCTTCTTCAGGCGGTCGAGGATGCGCTGCGAGCCCGATTCCATGCCGAACATGATGGTCCGGCAACCCGAGCGCGCGAGCTTGGGAAACAGGTGCTGCGCCTGCGAATCGACGCGTCCTTCGAGTCCATACTTGATCGTGTTCTTCTGCGCCACCAGGCCATCGCAGATCGCCTCGATGCGTTTCGGTTGCAGAAGGAAATGGTCGTCGACGAAATAGATCGACCCGTAACCGTCGTTTTGCAGTTGGCGGAACTCGGCCAGGACGTGCTCGGGGCTTCGCGATCGCCACTTGCCTTCGTTGAAGACGGGAATGTCGCAAAACACACACGGCCACGGACAGCCGCGCGAAGTCTGCATCGTCGTGAAGCGATCGAGCGACAGCACCGCGGGCACGTCCAGCGGCATGGATTCGATGAAGTCGAGCGGCAATCCCTCGCGGTCGGGGAATGGCCAGCGGTCGAGATCGCGCGACAGCGGCCGGTTCGGATTGTGGTGGTCGTGGCCGTGCCGGTCGGTCCAGGTCACGCCCAGCACCCCATCGGGCTCGTCGAGCCGTTCGACGAGCTCGAGCAGGGTTTCCTCGCCATCGCCGCGGCACACGAAGTTGACTTCGGGCACCTGCATTTTGACGAGCTGCGCGTTGAGGCTCGCGAAGACCCCTCCGAAGGCGATTTTGACCTGCGAGTCGGCGGCACGAATCTGCCGGGCGAGGATCTTGGCGTATGGATAGCTGGTGGTGGAAAGGAAGCTCAGGCCGACCAGGCCGGGCCGCTGCGCGAGAATGTCTTGGATGATGACGTCGTTGGGCGTTGCCGGATTGGCCTGGTCGTACTGCTGAACCTCATGGCCGGCGCGTTTGAGCACGGAGGCCAGCGACATGATGCCGATGGGTGGGAAGCCCATGATCCGGAGGCGGCCGTTGCTCGCACGCCGCTTGGCCGGAATCGCGTAGAACTGGGGATCGCGGATGTGCACCAAGAAAACACGCATGAAACCTCCGAAGGGCGCGGCCTCGCCTGGCGTTGACGGCGGCCGGATCGTATCACCAGGCGCCCGGGACCGGAAATCGAAACCGTGACCGATCGAGGCAGGACAAACCGGGCATCCGCTCGTCCACACACCCACAGGCCAAAACGACAACGCCGTGACGTTCGCGGCGGGGACCCAAGCCCTTTTTTGAGGCCCGCCGCGGACGCCGCGCACCGCGAGCCGAGGCCGCGGGGAGGGTAGAAGGCGTTCGGCACCTACCCGTTCCGCCCCGTACGCCGCAGGGTTGCGAGGCGTGCTTGAAGTCGGGCTCGCGCTGGGTTCACCTCCGCTACTGCTTGAGCTGTGGCCTCGTCGGCTGCTGTGACAGCTCGCCGAATCGGCATGCGACGCGGCATTTTCACGCAGTGCAGCACCCGGTGATGGCGTCCATCGAGCCCGGTGAGCGCTGGGCGTGGTGCTACGTCCACGAGGCCGAACTGCCCGTACCAGCGCCGTTCATGCCTTACATGCGCTAGAGGCGGATTCTGTCGACATTCGAGTGAGCGCCATGTAACCTTGCGAGTGGTGACGCTTGCCACCAAGTCCGCTGGCGCGATTTCCGGCACCCTCCCTTCAACTGTCGCGCGGATGCAGAGACGCATGAACGGGACCCACACGAAACGCCGGTTTTCCACCCGCGCTGTTCCCCCGCAACGCGCCGGCCGCGCGGCTTTCCTGCTGCTCGGCGCCTTGGGACTGGGTCTTCCCGCACCCTGCTGGGCCGCGAACGACGGGCACGTGGCCGTCCGGATCGACGAATTGGCGGGCGTGTTCCAGCTGCACGGCACTTTCGCTACCGACGCCGGTCCCGGTGTCGCCTGGCAAGTGTTGACCGACTACGACCACATCGGCGATTTTGTCCGCCAGCTGAAACGCAGCGACGTCGAGCGACGTCCGGACGGGCAACTGGTGTTGAACCAGGTTGTCGGTGCCGGGAGTTTTCCGTTCCGGCGCACTCTGCACGTCGCGCTCGAGCTGCACGACGAAGTGGTCGGACGAATCGGTTTTCGAGACATTCTCGGCAAGGACTTCAAGGTCTACGTCGGCGAGTGGCAAATGGCGCCGGATTCGACCGGCACCGTCGTTCAGTACACCCTCGCGGTTCAACCGCGCACGCGGGTGCCGCACCGGCTCATCCGGGGCGCAATGAGTGGCGGGATCCGCAGCTATTTGTCGCAGATGCAGACCGAGATGGAACGCCGCGCCGCCGTCTGCCCCGCAAAAGACGCGCTCCGCGTCGTCGGTTCCGCGCCGCCACCCTGATGAACCACGCACGCTGGAGCCGGTCAACCGACGCCGCGCCCCGTCTGCCTTTCGGACCTATCGAGATCGGCGGCGGGTTGTGCTATCGTGCGCCGTCTTCAAGATGGAGGGTCGGGAATGCATCGATCGAGCTGGTTGGCGATTGGGATTCTTGCGGCAGGGTTCCCCTGCGTCGCGTTGGCGCAGTCGGCGCCCGTCGGCGATCGAGAACACGGGCGCTATCTGGCCGAGCGCGTCGCCATGTGCGTGCAATGTCACACACCGCGCGACATGAACGGCAACCTGATCGCGTCGGAGCTGTTCATGGGCGCGCCGGTGCCCGTCTCGCCGCCCTCCTGGTTGACGGAATGGGCGCTCCGGGCGCCGCGGATCGCCGGGATGCCGGGCTATACCGAAGTGGATTTCGTGCGCTTGCTGACGCAAGGGACCCCGCGCGCCGGCCAGGTGCCGATCCGCCGGCCGATGCCGCCGTTCCGCATGAGTGAACAGGATGCGAAGGACATCTACTCGTACCTCGCATCGCTGCGCTGAATTCGCCGGCGCTTCGCAAACGCCGCAACGATTTGCGCGTCGACCGCAGTCCGGCGTTCCCGCAACCCAAGAGAATTCGTGTTAGATTCGGCCCGGTTGCGGCGCACAGAACCGGGGCATTGCGGCTCCGTCGAACCACGCCGCGGCCGGAGTGAATGGATGGCCGTCCAGCTGGCGCAGAGCGTCTCGCCGCCACACTCCGTGTCCTTCCACAGGCACGCGAAGGCGGCATGTCCCATCCCAGAGTGATCTGCCCGGCCGGCAGCACGCCGGCGGTACTCAAGACTGTCCGGCTCCGGCGCCGCGCGCTTCCGGACGACGTTCTCCGGCAGGCATCGCGCCGGCTGGGAGCGCTGTCGCTGGTGGGGGCGGCGCTTTGGGTCATCGCCTTGGTTGAGTACCGCCTCGTTCTGGGACCGATGATGCGCGGCGGTGCGGATTGGCGCGCTCTACAACCCACCGACGCCATCGCGGCAGTGAGCGTGGCGATCTCGATCGGGTTGTTCTTCTACACCCGTAAGGGCAGCCGCGACCCGCGATTGGTGATGGATCTCGGCCTCGTCTATATGGTGGTCACGGCGTTGGGGATCGGTCTGACCGGCCATTGGGAACACGTCCCGCCCGGTACATCCACCATGCCGATGATCAGCTGGGTCGGCGCCGTGGTGTTGATGTTCGCGGCGATCGTGCCGAGTACGCCTGGGAAGACGTTGGTCGCGGGACTCATCGCCGCGTCCATGAATCCCGCTGCGATGCTGGTGGCGCGGGCTCGAGGCACCTGGGACTTTGGTCCCGCGAGTGGTGCGCTGATGATGCACTACCCCGACTATCTGCTGGTGGGAGTCGCGGTGGTGATTTCGCACGTCGTCACGGAACTGGGCGGCCAGATCACCAAAGCGCGTGAGATGGGAAGCTACCAACTGGGGGAGTTGCTCGGTCGTGGCGGCATGGGCGAGGTCTACAGGGCGACGCATCGAATGCTGGCGCGGCCCGCGGCGATCAAGCTGATCCGCCCCGAGATGATCGTCGCCGCGCAAGGCGAGGGGGCCCAAGTCGCGGTGAAACGCTTCCGGCGCGAGGCGGAGGTGGCGGCGAACCTCCGCTCGCCGCACACGGTTGAACTCTACGATTTTGGTGTTACAGAAGACGAGACACTCTATTTCGTGATGGAACTGCTGGAAGGGATGGATCTCGAGTCGCTGGTGCGCGACACCGGCCCCGTGCCGCCGGCCCGCGCGATCCACATCCTGCGCCAAGTCTGCGAATCCTTGGAGGAGGCCCATGCCTCGGGGCTCGTGCACCGTGACATCAAACCGGCGAACATTCACGTCGGGCGGCTTGGGCTCCAGCACGACTTCGTCAAAGTGCTCGACTTCGGACTCGTGAAATCCATCCGCGGCGACAACACCGAAGAATCGCTCGCAACTGCCGCGGGAGTCGCAGCGGGGACACCGGCCTATATGGCGCCCGAGATGGCATTGGGAGAACCGTTCGACGGCCGCAGCGACCTGTATGCGCTGGGTTGCGTCGCGTACTACATGCTCACCGGCCAGCGCGTGTTCGAGGCCTCCAACCACCTGCAGGTTCTGGCGAAGCACTTGCGCGACGCGCCGGACCCCTTTGCGAAACGGGTCGCGTTCCACGTGCCGGCCGAGCTCGAGCAACTCGTGCTCGCTTGCGTCGCGAAGAAACCCGCGGATCGGCCCCAGAGTGCAGCCGATCTGTCGCGCTCACTCGCGGCAATCGAGATCACGGCCTGGGACGAAGCACAGGCGAAGACGTGGTGGCAGCTCGAACGTCCCGCGTGAGACCTCCGGCGCCCTGGCGTTGGAGACCATGCTCGAGCTGATCCAGAGAGTGCTACACTTGCCGGCCGGGTTGTGAAGGACCGGTGCGAACGGCGCCCGCCCACGACGAATCGCCGAGGAGCAAGGCCATGAACTACATCCAGGTCGGCAAGGAGAACTCCGGGAACATCGATCTCTACTACGAAGATCATGGAACGGGGAAACCTGTTGTGTTGATCCACGGTTGGCCGCTCAGCGGCGACGCTTGGGAAAAACAGGTCCCGGCGCTGATGCAAGGCGGCTATCGTGTCATCACGTACGACCGCCGGGGATTCGGCAAATCGAGCCGCCCGACGACGGGGTACGACTACGACACGTTCGCCGCCGATCTGCAGACGTTGTTGACGAAACTCGAACTCCGCGATGTCACCTTGGTCGGCTTTTCGATGGGTGGCGGCGAGGTGGCGCGCTATCTTGGGAAGTACGGCAGCGAACGGGTGAGCAAGGCGGTGTTCATGGCGGCGATTCCACCGTTCCTGTTGCAGACTCCCGCCAACCCGGCGGGCGTCGATGGCAAACTCTTCGATGGCATCAAGCAGGCGATTGCCGCCGACCGTCCGGCCTTCCTCACCAGCTTCCTCGCCAATTTCTACAACCTCGACGTTCTCGGCGGGAAAAGCATCAGCGACGAGGCCGTGCGTCAGAGTTGGAACATCGCCGCCGGCGCGTCTCCCCAAGGCACCTTGGATTGCGTGCAGGCCTGGCTGACCGATTTTCGCGACGACCTCGCACGCATCAAGGTGCCGACGCTGGTCATTCACGGCGATGCGGACCGGATCCTGCCGCTTGCCGCGACCGGCAATCGCACGCATGAGTTGGTGAAGGGGAGCCGCCTCGTGGTCGTGGAAGGCGGGCCGCACGGGTTGAACTGGACCCATGCGGACCAAGTCAACCGCGCGCTCCGCGAATTTCTCGCGGAGAACTGAGGGTTCCCGTTCCGGGCGCGTTCGGACTATCCTGCGGCGACGGCGCACTCGAGTCCATCTGGGACCAAGGCGAGCGGCGTCGGCTCGAAGGAAGGATCCGGACTGCCGATGAACGCACGAGCGCTCCAAAGTCCCGTCGGTGCGGCCGGCGAGGCGATCCTCGAGTTCATCGCGGGTGCCGGCCGTCTGGCGCTTTTCTTGGCGCGCTTTGCCGCCGAGTTGCCGGGCGGATTGCGTTATCGGCGCTTGATCCTGCGGCAATGCTTTCAAATCGGCAATCAGTCGATGCCGCTCGTCGTCCTCACGTCGATTTTCGTGGGTGGAGTGGCGGCGCTGCAAAGCTCGTATCAGTTTCAAGGCGCGATTCCGCTCATCTATGTCGGCACCGTGCTGGCGAAATCGGTGTTCATCGAATTGGGGCCGGTGCTGACGGCGCTCGTCGTCGGGTCGCGCGTCGGAGCTTCGATCGCGGCCGAGATCGGCACGATGAGGGTCACCGAACAGCTGGACGCCCTCGAGACGCTGGCGATCCGGCCGGTCCGCTATCTCGCCATTCCGCGCTTCGTCGCCGCCGTCGTCATGCTGCCCGTCATCACGGTCTTCGCCAACGCCATCGCAATCGTCGGCGGCATGGTCGTGGCGGTGGCGCGCGTCGGCATCTCGGTACACACGTTCACGCGTGGCATGCGACTCTTGTTCGATGCCCACGACATCTACGGTGGGTTGATCAAATCGTTTGTCTTTGGCGCCGTGATCGCCCTTGCCGGATGCTATTTTGGCTTTACGACGGCCGGCGGGGCCGAAGGGGTCGGCACCGCAACCATGAAGGCCGTCGTCGCTTGCTGCGTCATGATTCTCGTCGCGGATTACTTCCTTGCGGAAGTCATCTTTCGTATTCTGTTCGCCCCGAAGTGAGCTCCCGATGATCGAGATCCAAGGCCTCACCAAGCGCTTCGGAAGCACCACGATCCTGGACGGACTCGATCTGGAGATTCCGACCGGCCAGTGCACGGTGATTCTCGGCCGGTCCGGCTGCGGCAAGAGTGTGCTCTTGAAGCACATCATCGGCTTGATCCGGCCGGATGCCGGCTCGATCCGGATCGACTCGGTGGAGGTCGGGAGTCTGGGGTACGACGACTTGGCGAATTTGCGACGGCGGTTCGGCATGCTCTTTCAAATGGCCGCGCTCTTCGATTCGATGACGGTCGGCGAGAATGTCGGGCTGGCGCTCCGGGAGCACACCAAGAAGAGCGAAGCGGAAATCCGGCGGATCTGCGAAGAGAAACTCACCCTCGTCGGCCTGGCCGGGATTCAGGACAAGAAACCGTCCGACCTTTCCGGGGGCATGCGTAAACGCGTCGGCTTGGCGCGGGCGATCGCCATGGACCCCGACTACGTTCTGTATGACGAGCCGACGACGGGCCTGGACCCGATCACCGCCGAGCAGATCAACCTGTTGATTCGGGATCTGCAACGGCGCCTGCATCTGACTTCGGTCGCGGTGACGCATGACATGAAGAGTGCGTACGCCATCGGTGACCGGCTCTGTCTGCTCTACAAGGGCAAGATCCAATTCATCGGCACGCCGGATGAAATCCGCTCGACGGGCGATCCGACCGTGCAGCAGTTCATCCATGGGGAAGCATCGGGACCGCTTACCGACGAGGTCGGAGCGGTACGAGCGGGCCGCAAGGCCTGAAGGCTGGAGGAGGCAAGGATGTCCGAGCGAGGCCAGCAGATCCGGGTCGGAATGATCTTCATCGTTTCCGTTGTCATCCTGGTGGCGGGGGTCCTCTGGTTCAAGAATTTCAAGTTCGGCGGCGCGAACAACAAGGTGACGGTCGAGTTCGCCACCACGAGCGGCTTGGTGCGCGGCGATCCGGTCGAGGTGCGCGGTGTACCGTCCGGCCAGGTGTCGCTGATTCGTTTCGAGGCGGGCCGGGCGCTCGTCACGCTGGATCTCGACAAGAGCGTTCAGCTCTATTCCGACACGCGTTTCGCGATCGAGAATGTCGGGATCATGGGGCAGAAACTCGTGGCCGTGTATCCCGGCAAAGACACGGTGCCGGTGGATCCCGGCACGCAGTCCTTCAAGGGCGACTACCAGCCGGGAATCCCGGAATTCATGTCGAACCTGGAGGTCGTGCTCGAGTCCTTCAACCACCTGACGAATCGACTCGATGCGCTGTTGGGCGCGTTCGACGAGTCCGATCAAGGTTCATTGCGGCATACGCTCAAGAACACGGAAGCGATCAGCGACGACGTCGCGCGGTTCACGAAGGAAACGCAGGGTGAACTCGCGAAGTCGGTTCGCAATTTCAGCCTGGCCATGGATGACCTGCACCATACGTTGAGCGGCCGCGATCCGCAGATCGACGCGCTCTTGCAGAATACGACGCGCGCCACCGCGCGGGCCGACACCGCACTGGCGGTGTTGCAGGCGGCAGCCATTCGAGCCGACTCCCTCATGGCCGGTCTCAACCGGGGCCAAGGGTCGATGGGCAAGATGATGCAAGATGAAACATTGTACCGGGAACTGACGGCAACCCTCAGCGAGACGCGTACGCTCCTCGCCGACATCAAGGCGCATCCGAAGAAGTACTTCAAAGTCAGCGTGTTTTAGGCGCCTGGGTGCCCGCGCGTCCGAGGCAACCGCTGCAGAAAGCCAGGACCCGATGCCGCATCTCGTCGCACTTTCCGGCAGTCTCCGCGCCGCGTCGATCAATACGATGTTGCTCCATGCGGCTGTCGACGCGGCTCCGCCCGGAACGAACGTCGAGGTTGCGTCGATCCAAGGGATTCCACTCTACGATGGCGACGTCGAAGCGGCGTCGGGGTCGCCGCCGGCAGTGCAGGCTCTGAAGGATCGAATCGCGCGCGCCGACGGGTTGCTTCTCGCCACGCCCGAGTACAACAGTTCGATTCCGGGAGTGTTCAAGAACGCGATCGACTGGTTGTCGCGCCCCAGTAGCGATATCGGCCGCGTGTTCGGCGGCCGCCCGGTCGGCGTCATCGGCGCGACACCGGGTCCGGGTGGCACGAGCCTGGCGCAAGCCGCGTGGTTGCCCGTACTGCGAACCCTCGGGACACTGCCGTACTTCGGCGCCCGGCTCCAGGTGTCGAACGCCGGCAAGGTGTTCGACGCCCAAGGAAAGCTTATCGATCCGGCAGTGCGGGCCCAAGTCGAGAAGTACATGGCCGGTTTTGCGGAGTTTGTTGCACGTCACAAGCCTTGAATGACATGTCCGCCAAAGGCGAAAGGATGGCTCGAACATGGCGCTGCTCTTGGCATTTCTCCTCGGATGCTTTGCGGGCTTGCGCGCAATGACGGCGCCCGCCGTGACCGCGTGGGCTATGCACCTGGGTTGGCTCAAGCTCGAGCGCCCGCTCGCTCTCATCGGTGCCTTGCCGTCCGTCGTGACTTTGACGGTGCTCGCGCTCGGCGAGCTCGTGCACGACAAGCGCCCGACGGCGCCGAACCGCACCGCCCCCATGGGCGTCATCGCCCGGGTTCTGACCGGCGGACTGACGGGCGCTTGCGTCACTGCAAGCGCTGCACAGTCCGCCCTCGTGGGTGCGCTGCTGGGTGCAGCGGGCGGCGTCGTCGGTTGTTTCGGCGGCTACCAAGTGCGCCGGCGCGTCGTCAAAGCGCTCAACGTGCCGGACATCTACATCGCATTGGTCGAGGATCTGGTTGCCGTCGGCGGCTCGCTCTGGGTCGTGTCGCGCTCGGTCTGACCCGAGTCTCGGGGCGCTCAACGCGGCCGACAAGCACGAAACCGCGTCGCAACGCCGATGGAATCATTTCGCCTCGTAGGTGAAGTCGTCGAAGAGCGTGTGACTGTCCGCCTTCGTCCACACACCCACGGCGCCGGGCCCGCGGAAGGTGGCATCCTGCCATTCGAGCGCCGGCTTGCCGTCGAACGTGACGCGAAAGCGATTGGCCTCGAAATCGACGCGCAGAGTGTGCCAAATGCCCGGTGCGACCTTGATGTCGGCGCGCTTCTTCTCGGACCGTTTGCCGGCGACCGTGTAGTAAATCGCGACATTGTCTTCGAGAGCGTTGGCGCGGGCGACGTAGTAGTTGTCGGCATCCAGCGCCCGCCACAGAACGCCGCCGGCTTGGTCCTCACGGCCGCTCACGGTCTTGAACTTGACCTCCACGAAGCCATCCCGGAGGTGGGTGCCGTTGAGAATGCACACTGGATAGGTAGCGTCGCCGGACTGTTGCAGCACATTCGGCCCACTCGGTGCGCCGGGGGACTGCTCGACGCTCCAATTGGGACCCCCCTTGCCCGTCTTGCCCGCGGTCCAGCCGGCCGGCGGAGCGCCGCAGGTTGACGCATCGAAATTCACGACGGTGGCGAACGAAGTGCCGGCGGCCAAGCACTGCATCAGGGCGATGGCGCCCAAAACCAACGGCCCTACGGTTCGCGGGTCAGGCGGCCGATCTGAAAACAACCGGGCTTTCACGTCTGTCTCCCTCGTTCGAGGTGCTGCCCGCCTGGCCGGGGCCGGACATTAGCACGAGGACGCCTCCGTAACACGCGCGATCCAACGCCCGTTGTGAGATCGGGACGGTTGAAAAGGGCAAGGCCGCCGATCTCGTCGTGCTCGTTGCGAACGCGCTCGAGGACATCTCGAGCATGGCAATTGCACGTACGTTCAAGAGCGTATTTCAGTCTTCGTTGGCGGTGACTATACTCGACAAGAGTCGCCCCTCGAAACGATTCACTTCCCGAACCCTCTCTGGGAGGTATCGCTTTGGGGGCTATTCGAGTCGTACTTGCCGATCCCGATCCGTATGCCCTTGCCGGCGTGCAGCAAGAGCTCGAACGTGCCGTCGATGTCGAAGTCGTTGCGGCCGCGCACGACATTGGGAGCCTGCGCGCGGCCCAGCTCGACGCCGGTGCCGACGCGTTGTTGTTCGATCCCGTCATCGCCGGGGATCGCGCCGACGCGCTCGCCATCTTGCTGCGAAACTTCCCGCCAACGATGCAGCTTGTCGCATTGAGCCAGCAACACAGCCCAACCGATGTCCGCGCCGCCGGTCGAGCCGGTGTGGTTAGCTTCATTTTAAAGTCGGACGGCTATGGCAAGCTTGCGGAGATTCTGCGGACCGTGGCCGGTGGAACGCGGTACGTGAGTCCGTTGCTGAATCAATCACCGATCGGCTCGTCGCCCGACCGCGATGCGTCGAGCCGTTGCCTGACGCCGCGTGAGACCGAGATCCTCCTGTTTGTTGCCGACGATATCCCGACCAGGGAAATTGCCCGCCGGCTTGGCGTCAAGCCGCGGACGATCGATGCCCATCGCCTGAATATCATGCGCAAGCTGAACATCCATACCGGCATCGGTTTGACGCGGCATGTCTTGCAATACCGGATCGCGACGTCAGCCTGAACAGGCTCGATCGACGGCGGCGCGATCGGGGCATATTGCAGTTCTAAACACGCGGCAGACCGCTCCGCAGGCCACCGCGGGCTCCCGCCTTGAGACCGTCTGGTTCGAGGCGTAGGATGCTCGGAGGTGACCCTACGAGGCGGCATCTGAATGCTCCTGGACTTCATTTCCAAGCACCGGCAGGAGCTCCTCGAGCGAGCGCGAGCCAAGGTCGCGCTTCGGGCCGTGCCACGGGCGACGACCGAGGAGCTTGCCAACGGTGTGCCGCTCTTTCTCAGCCAGCTGAGCCACATCCTGCAACAGGAAGCCAACCAAACGGCCCCGGATGGCGCGGCGATGGGAACGACCGCCCCCCAGCACGGCAGCGACCTCCTCAAGCAGGGATTCACGATCGCCCAGGTTGTGCACGACTACGGCGATGTCTGCCAGGCGATCACCGAACTCGCGTTGGACCTTCGCGTTCCGCTCGGCACCGATGACTTTCACATTCTGAATCGGTGCGTCGACAATGCGATTGCTAGTGCCGTAACGGAATATTCACGGCAGCGCGACGTGGACCGGTCGGGTGCCGCGATCCGTCGCCAGGGTTTCTTTGCCCACGAGCTTCGGAATCACCTGCAAACCGCGTTGCTGGCCTTGCAAGTCGTGAAAAGCGGGCGGGTGGGGGTGTCCGGAAGCACAATCGAAGTGCTGGAGCGCAGCCTGCACCGTTTGCGCGATCTCGTCGACCGCTCGGTGTCGGAGGTGCGGCTCGACTCGGGAACGCATCGGCGCGAGCGGCTCCGGATGGCGCAGATCGTCGAAGAGATGGAGATCGACGCTTCGATTACCGCAACGGAACACGGCATTCAATTCAGCGTCGAGCCGGTCGATCACGCACTGTCGGTCGAAGTCGACCGGCACCTTTTTGCGGCGGCCATTTCCAATATCCTACAGAACGCATTCAAGTTCTCGCGGCCAGCCGGCCATGTGTGGCTCCGTACCCGCTCGACGGCGACTGTCGTCTCGATCGAAGTCGAGGACGAGTGCGGCGGCCTGCCGCCCGGAGCGGCGGCAGCGATTTTCCGGCCATTGGAACCGCAGAGTGCCGGCCGCGTTGGCTTGGGATTGGGCCTGGCGATCAGCCGGCAGGCCATCGAGGCCGACGGTGGCAGGATCTCGCTGCGGGACGTCCCGGGCAAAGGCTGCATCTTCATTGTCGAGATGCCGCGGGCCCAGAGCTCCGTCCACTAGGCTCAGAACCGCCACGCGTATTGCAGCTTGACCGGCAGTTCGTTCGACCGCAGCTCCCAACGCTTGTCCGGGCGCCGCTTCAGGTTGTGGTTGTACACCACGAAGAGTTCGCCCATCGGCCGGAACGTCCAGCGCAGCCGGTTGTTGGCGCCCAGTTCCTTGCTTTGCGTGTCGTACTGGGTCAAGCTGCTGAATTGCAGGTCGGACGAGAAGTTGAGTTGCAGGCGAACACCGTACAACTGTTCCTTGAACGACTTCGCGACGACGGCGGTCGAATGCAGCTCCTCGTAGTCGTCCACGAGCGCGGTCACTCTGCCGATGCTCCGTTCGCCGGTCAGCTCCAGCAACCAGAAGTTCGAAGGCCGGATTCCCAGACGGGCTTCGATCGTGTGGAGGTGCCCCTCATAGTAGGTTCCCGAATCCCAGGTGATCTCGCCGGCAAGGCGGCGCTTCTCGGCGGAATGCGCCGTGAGGAAGTAGCGGGTCCACTCGTACTTGCCGCCGCGAACATCGATGTCGGCGCTGATCTCGAAGGGCCTGGGAGGCCGGTCGCCCTCGGGCTCGATGCCGGCGGTGAACCGATCGCCGCTCTCCAAGAGCCAGTCGAACGGCTTCAGCGTCATGCTGTAGCTCTCCCAGTTGGTGTTGTCGAGTTTGTTGAACACGACGAACGAGACTTCATGGAACATCTGACGGATCCACGGCCAGGACGGGCGGGGATTGATTTCGCAACCGAAGTCCCAGATTTGCACATTGTTGCGCGGCACGAAGCCCAACGAGGGACTGAAACCATCGCCGATGCGAATCGTCGACAGATTCAGGTCCAGGAGGTCGTTGGGGTATTCGAAGCGGATGCCGGTCGCGGATTTGTCGCCGTGCAGATCGGAGCGATCGTCGCGCAGGCCCCAGACGCCCATGAGGAGGTTCTTGTCGCCGCGGAAACTCGAGGTGCCGAGCACCGCGTCGACGCCGGCGGACCAACTTCCCGACCGGCCTTCCTGATCGCCGAACGTTGCGAGTATCCCGATCGATGATTCTTCCATGATGTTCTGGCTGAGCCGCACGGCGCCCATGGTGGTCTGCGGCACGTCGAACGAGAAATCATCCGGTGTCTCCGCTTTGTGATTCACCTTGCGAGTGTTCACAACCAGCGCACCAACGTTGGTGTTGTCGGTGCGGCCCTGGATCTTGGCACCGGCGTTGATGGGGATCGAAGCTTGATCGTCTTCGTCGCGGCCGACCAGCCCGATGCGGCGGCTGTGGAACGGCAGGAGATTCTCCTCGTCCAGCCCCAGGCCGAACTCGAAGATGTCCGAACCCTCCAAGAAAAAGGAGCGCTTTTCCGGGAAGAAGACCGGAAACCGCGTCAAGTTGATCTGCCGGACGTCGACATCGGTTTCCGCAAAGTCGGTGTTCACGGTCAGCGCCGAGAGAAAGTTGGGTCCGAGTTTTTGGGTCACATCGAGGCTCAGATCGAGATCGTACTTGGTCTCCAAGTCCGGCCCGGGAGTGCGCGCGCGGCCGACTACAGCGGGGCGGACGCTCAATCCAATGCCGAGATCGAAGTGCGGCAGGTTCGTCAGGAGCCCGGCGCGGCTCGTCTTGTAGATCTCGTAGTCGACGTTGGCGCCCGCCCAACGGCTCGTCTCCTGCAAGCGTTGGATGCGCCGCTGCACGTTGAATCCCCACGAGTCCAAATCGGGCTTGAAACTGAGACTCTTGATCGGGATGCGGATCTCGGCCGACCAGCCCTTGTCGTCGCGGCTCGTCTTGGCTTCCCAAATGGCGTCCCATTCGGGATTCACGGCGGCGCCCTGCGTCGCGACCAGGCCATCGAACCGGGCGCCGCTCGGGTTGACCGCGAAGACATAACCGGATCGCGAATCGAGAAACGTGTCGAACACGAGGACCACGTGGTCTTCCTCGGCGAGCTCCGAATCACGCGCTTTCGAATATGAAACGATCCCCCTGGGGTCCGGGTCGTAACAGCGCACGCCCACCACGATGGCGTCGCTGTTCGCCAGAACCCGGACGAGCGTCCGGCCCGCGGACACGCCGCCCTCTTCGGGCTCGATGACGGTCAAGTTGGGGATCGAGTCGACGCCGCCCCACCACTTTTGTCCATCGGGGCGTCCGTCGAGTCTGAAATCGGCCGGCAGGACGCCAACCCGCAGGCTGGGCCGGTCGTTCTTGGCGGATTGCGCCTGCGCCTGGCCGGCGAGTGCAACAACCGCCGCCATGAACAGGCACAAGCAGGTGGATCGGTGACGCTGCACGATAGACCCCAGTCGCATCATTGGGTGGTTGTGAGGTGGGCCGTGGCCGCGCCCGGACCGTCTTGGGTCCTTGGGCGCGCACGCCAGCCAGAGGTCTGGACCTCGGACAGTACTCGAGATGCATGGGGGGCGGTCCTGTCTCGACCGGCCCCCCGTAACCCCGGAGCATTCTCGGGTATCAGTCGCAGGGAACCGGCTCACGTCCCCATTTTACCATCGCGAGCCCAACGCTGCCCACGCAAATGAGCGGCCGGGGCGGGGCCGGGTTCTTTTTGCACGGTTGGTACACAACGAGAACCTCCCTGCGACATTCGCGCCGCGCTCCGGCGCTACTATCTATTCACCTGAAGGTCTAGAGCCCCAAGCTCTCGCGCAGCTGGTCCCGATTCCGGGTTGAATTGCGACCGAGCTTCGCGGCGATTCGGAGCATCAGAAGTCCAGCTGGGCTTGCAGACGCGCGCCGTCAACCGCCCGATGCGTCCCCGACTCCAGGCGGATGTCCCCCTGGAATTTCAAGAGATGCTCGTTCCGGTAGAAGTTCGCGCCCAAATAGGTGATGTCCTTGACCCCGCCGCCCGCCGCGACGTCCAGCCGAACCTCATCGAAGCGCACGATCGGTTGGAAGCGCTGATTGAACAGGCTGATGCCCGCCCCCAGCATCAAGGCGGTCGTATCGATCGGGTTGCCGCCGGCCGGCGCAACGACCTTGATGACGTTGATTTCGCCCCGGCCGATGAGACGCGTGGATCCCATCGGTACATCGACCATGCCGTCGATGCCACCGATGGCGTTTGATCCGTCGCGTTGGCCCGCCGCGTTCTCGATCGAACCCTGGTAACCGCCGTTCACGGCGAACGAGTACCAGGAGTCCTTGCCGAAGTGGGCATCGCGGAAAATGTCTTTGGTCGCGCCGAGGTTCAGGTCCAAGCGGCCGACGAACATCGGCGTGCCTTGCAAGTTGCTGCCGATGAACCGATTGTCGAACATGCCGAGGGTATACTCGGCGTGGCCGCCCGGCAGTTTGCCGCGGAAGTCGAATCCCACCGCGTTGTCGGCGAGGCCGAGCGCGTCCGGGACGTTCGACACGGCGCCACGATCGACGGCAAGTTGCTTGGAGTCCGACGTCAGCCGGTCGCGCGAAAAGGGCTGGTCGTAGAGCCCGGCGCGGATTTTGACGCCGGCTCCGAGCGGATACTGCACGTAGGCGTTCTCGACCGATGCAGATGGGCTCGCGGTGTACCCATCGGTGCGATCAATCTTCCACTCGAAGTTGAAATCGGCCTCACGCGCCTCACCGGTGACCTTGAGCCGCGTCCGCCGGATCACGAAGTCGTGCAACCATTCCTTGCTCGAGACGGTGCCAGCTACACGTTCCAAGTCGAGGCGCGATTGCAGCCGCAACCCCAATTCCAACTTCATATCATCGGCGTCGAAGATCTTTAGGCCGGCTTGCGCCGGCGTTGCGAGCATCTGAGCTGTAGCCAGAGTCAGTACTCCGGCTGTCAATCGGCGGAAGCCGAAATGTTTCGCTTTCACGGTACGCCTCTCCCTTTGGGTTTGCAGAGCGAACGCCTGACCCCGAACCGCTGGAGAGCAAGGTGCGGCTTGCGTAGCGTCGCGCTCCGCTTCAGTGTTCACGCCGATGCGAACCTCGATCGCTGCCTTGGCCGTGGGGATGCACAAAAACGTGGCCGCCCCATCGGCCGGGTCGCAGTGTTCGCCACTGCAACTCGGGAATGGGGCGGTTTCTGTCACAAGGCTCGTCGTGAAGTAAGCTGATTATACACACAGACCGGAACGCGAGTCTATTGTTTCACGCGTCGAGAAACATCCTTCGTGCGTCGGTTCGGTTGCGATTTTTCACCCAATTCGCGGTCGTCCGAAACACTGCGAGTCGCAGCGTCGCGACGCAACTCGCAAGAAACCGTTGCGCCTGCGAACGCGCTGCTGGTACACTTCTGGTACTTGACGGTTTTGATGAGGGATTCTCGGACGCCCCACCCGAGTCCTGAAAAGGGCAAGGTCGGAGCGATTTCGTGTTTGCACGACGTTTAGGCGCCGGAGCGTGTCGCGTGTATAAGGTGTGCAGCCATTCGGCGCGGAATCGCACACTCGAGCCTCAGCGCCACCGTGCTTCTCGTTGTGCATGCCGGAGGCTCGGTGCCCGCGTTCCCCCAAGCTGGCCGAGTTCCTGGACCTCCCTCTCTTGAACGTCGAGTATTCCGAATCCACCCTGGATTCATCGTCGGACGAGTTCACCTTGAAGTGCCGGTCGGCTGCGAGATTGCAGTGGGCGCACCCGCAAGGGAATGGTCGGGCAAAGTTGCGTAACACTGGAGTCTCGCACGGTGCGGGGACGATCCCGCGAGGAGGTCTCAGATTATGATTCGTTCAATCGTAGAATCGAGCCTGCGGTTCCGACCCCTAGTGGTCGGGCTTGCGGCCGTCGTCATGGCAGTGGGCATCGCCCGGCTCGATGACATGCCAGTGGACGTCTTCCCGGAAGTTCTTCCAGTCACAGTGAACGTGCAGACCGAAGCCCTCGGTTTGTCGGCGGCTGAGGTCGAGCAGCTGATCACGGTCCCGATCGAAGCGGACCTGCTGTCCGGCACGCCGTGGGTTGACGTCATGCGTTCCGAATCGGTTCCTGGGCTGTCGTCCATCGAGCTGACCTTCAAGCGTGGGACGGATCCCATGCAGGCGCGCCAGGTCGTGCAAGAGCGTCTGACCCAGGCGCACGCGTTGCCGAACGTGTCCCAGCCGCCGCAGATGCTGCAGCCGCTCTCATCCACCAACCGCATCATGCTGATCGGGATGGCTTCCGAGAACCAGTCCTTGATCGATATGTCGGTGTTGGCGCGCTGGACGATTCGGCCGCGTTTGATGGGCATTCCTGGCGTGGCCAACGTTGCCATTTGGGGCCAGCGTGAGCGCCAGTTGCAAGTGCTCGTCGATCCGAAGCGGTTGGCCGAACACAAGGTCTCGCTGCTCGACATCATCAAGACCACCGGCAACTCGCTGTGGTATTCGCCGTTGAGCTTTCTAGAGTCTTCGGTGGCTGGTACGGGTGGTTTCATCGAGACACCAAACCAGCGAATCGGAGTGCGTCACGTGTTCCCGATCACGACGGCATCGGACCTGGCCAAGGTGCCAGTCGAAGGCGGGTCCATGCGCCTCGACGACGTGGCAACGGTCGTCGAGGATCATCAGCCGCTGATCGGCGATGCGATAAACGGCCATGGACCCGGACTCCTGCTCGTCGTCGAGAAGCAACCGGGTGTGAACACGCTCGAAGTGTCGGACGATATCCTCGAAGCGCTCGACAATCTCAAGCCGGGCCTCGGTGGAATCGTTTTCGATCCGACCATCTACCAGCCAGCGAACTACATTCGCAGCGCAATCGGTAATATCGGGAGCGCTCTGCTGATCGCCTTGATTCTGGTCGCGGTGGCGCTTCTGGCGCTTTCCTACGACTGGCGCGCCGCGCTCGTCGGGGTGGTCGCGATTCCGCTGTCGTTGATGGTGGCTGTGATCCTCATCAACGCCACCGGCGCCACGATCAACGTGATGGCGATCGCGGGGTTGGTCATCGCACTCGGTGTCGTCATCGACGACTCGATCATCGATGCCGACAACTTCTTGCGGCGTTTGCGCAAGGGCACCGGGAAGTCCACAGCGCGCACCATTCTCGATGCCTCGTTCGAGATGCGGAGCCCGCTGCTGTTCGGGACCGCGATCGTGCTGCTGGCCGCGCTGCCGATGCTGTTCGTCACCGGTAGCACCGGGGCGTTCGTGAAACCGGTGGCTTGGGCATATGGGCTCGCGGTGCTTGCGTCGCTGCTGGTCGCGACCACCGTCACGCCGGCGCTGAGCCTGATCCTCATGCGGAAGACGGCGCTCGATCGCCGGGAATCACCCTTCGCCGGCTGGCTGCATCGGCGGTACGCCCGCATGTCGCCGCGGGCGATCGCGGCGCCGCGCGCCGCATTTGCGGTGGCCGTCATCGCCACCGTGGCCGGCATCGCCATGTTGCCCCAACTGCGCGTCGCGACCGCGCCGACGTTCAAGGAGCCCGATCTGCTGGTGCAGTGGGATGCCGAGCCCGGTACCTCACGCCAGGAGATGAACCGCGTCCTCGATCGGGTCAGTCACGAGCTCCGATCGGTTCCGGGAGTGCAGAACGTGGGCGCACACGTGGGCCGCGCGCTGCTGTCGGACCAAGTCGTCGGTATCAACTCGAGCGAGCTGTGGATCACCCTGGATCCAGAGGCTGACTACGCTGCTACGACGACCGCCGTCGAAGCCGTAGTCCAAGGCTATCCGGGACTCGACTGCGATGTGATGACGTATCTGCGTTCACGGTTTGGCGAGGAGTTTTCCGGCGTCGACGAGCCAATCGTCGTGCGGCTGTATGGCCAGGAACTCGACGTCCTGCGCAGCGAGGCCGAAAAGCTCAAGCAGTCGCTGGCCGGAGTCCAAGGTCTCGTCGACCCGCGCATTGAACTCGAGTCCGAAGAGCCGGTCGTAGAGATCAAGGTCGATCTCGACCGGGCCAAGAACTACGGGGTCAAGCCGGGCGACGTGCGTCGCGCCGCTGCCACGCTCCTGGCCGGCACCCAGGTCGGCAACCTCTTCGAGGAGCAGAAACTATTCCAGGTTGTTGTCTGGGGCGTGCCCCAGATCCGGCACAGCGTGGCTGGGCTGAACGATCTCCTGATCGACACGCCAAGTGGCGGTCACGTGCGGCTGGGCGATGTGGCGTCGGTCAATGTGACGTCGGCGCCCGACATCATCCGGCGCGAAAACGTCGCCCGCAGGCTGGATGTCGTCGCGAATATCCACGGGCGTGACCTCGATGCCGTGGCTGCCGATGTCAACAGTCGGATTCATGCAACCAAGTTCCCGATCGAGTACCATGCCGAACTACTCGGCGGTTTCGCAAATCAACAGATGGAACGTCAGCGCCTCGTCTGGGTGGCAGTCGCTGCCGCCGTCGGGATGCTGCTGCTCTTGCAAGCGGTCTTCGGAAGCTGGCCGCTGGCGTTCGCAGTGCTGCTGACCCTACCGATTGCACTCGCCGGCGGCGTCATCACGGCCGCGGCCACTGGTGCGACTCTGTCGATCGGCGCGATTGCTGGTTTCTTGACCGTTCTCGGCATCGCCGTGCGGCAAGCCATCCTGATGATCAATCGTTACCGGGACCTGCGGCACGACGAAGGTCTGGGCTTTGGCTCCGAGCTGACGCTGCGTGGAACCCAGGAACGTGCGACCCCAATCTTGACCGTGGCGATCGTCACCGGGCTGGCGGTGCTCCCATTTGCGGTGCTCGGCGCGCGCGCCGGTCAAGAGATCTTGAATCCGATGGCGATCGTGATCCTGGGCGGGCTGTTCACAGCGACGTTGTATTCGCTGTGCGTCGTGCCGGCTCTGTACTCGCGGTTCGGAGCGAGTGCGATGCCAGAAGCGGTCGAAGAAGACGATCTCAATGCCGCACATCAAATGGCGGTCTGAACATGAATCCCATGAGCTTTGAACCAGGAGGAAACAAGATGCTCCGCGCACGACTCGCAATGGTGGCATTGATCGCGATCGGTCTGCCGCTGATGGGTTGCAAGAAGGACAAAGTGGCAGAGAAGCACCACCCCGCGAAGGTGGAAGAAAGCGGCACGAAGGGCATCATGAAGGTGACCCTCGAGGCGCGTGCGGCCGAACGAATCGGTCTCGAGACGGCTCCGATCCGCGAAGAGCAAGTGACGCTTGCGGGCGGTACCGTGATGCGCAAGGTCGTGCCGTATGGCGCCCTCATGTACGACAAGAAGGGCGACACGTGGACGTTCACGAACCCTGAGCCGCTGGTGTTCGTCCGGCAACACGTCGTTGTCGAACGCATCGACGGCAATCGTGTGATCTTGGCGGAAGGCCCGCCCACTGGCACTGTCGTCGCAACGGTCGGCAGCGCGTTGCTGATGGGCGCCGAACACAAGTACGGCCACTGAGGTCGATCCAGGAGGTCTTCGGCCATGTTTCGCTGGATCGTAGGATCGAGCCTCAAGTACCGCTTCATCGTGGTCGCGATTGCTGCGGCGATGATGATCGTCGGTGTGGACCAGATGCGGCACATGCCGGTGGACGTGTTCCCCGAGTTTGCGCCGCCCATCGTGGAAATCCAGACCCCGTGCATCGGCCTCTCGCCCACCGAGGTCGAGGCGCTGGTGACCATTCCCATGGAGCAGTCGCTCGCGGGCCTGCCTGACATCGACGTCCTGCGCTCGAAGTCGGTCACTGACCTATCGTCGGTCAAGATGATCTTCAAGAGAGGCACGGATCCGATGCTTGCGCGGCAGCACGTGCAAGAGGGGCTCGCGCTGGTCATCGGCGTGATCCCCAAGGACGTGGGTCCGCCCCAAATGCTGCAACCGCTGTCGGCAACCGCCCGGTTCATGAAGATCGGCGTGTCGTCGAAAACGGTATCGTTGGTCGATCAGTCGATGATCGCCTATTGGACGATCCGGCCGCGGCTCTTGGCCGTGCCGGGTGTGGCCAACGTGGCGATCTGGGGCGAACGGATCAAGATGCCCCAAGTGCAACTGGAGCCCGAGCGGTTGCGCGAGAACGGCGTGACCGTTCAAGCCGTCATGGAGGCGACCTCCGACGCCCTGGAAGCGGGGCTCATGTCGAGCTCCGACGGTGCGATGATCGGCACCGGAGGCTTCATCGATACCCCGAATCAGAGATTCGGAGTGCGGCATGTCCTGCCGATCATCGATCCCGCCACCCTTGGTGAGGTCGCGATCAGCGAGCGCGACGGCAAGCCCGTGCGCTTGAAGGACGTGGCACAGGTCGTCGAGGGTCACCAGCCGCTAGTCGGCGACGCCGTGATCAACGGCGGCCCGGGTCTACTGCTCATCATCGAGAAGTTCCCGTGGGCCAACACGTTGCAAGTGACGGACGGAGTCGACAAGGCGTTGGATTCCATGCGTCCGGGCCTTCCGGCGCTGGACATCGACGCGACGATCTTCCGCCCGGCGAGCTTTGTTCAAACGTCGATCGAGAACCTGCGGAACTCGCTCTTGCTGGGTTGCCTGCTGCTGGTCGTCGTTCTCGCCATCTTCCTGTTCGAGTGGCGCATTGCCTTGATTACGTGCACGGCGATTCCGCTGGCACTGGTCACCGCAATGCTAGTGCTGTATGTGCGGCACACCACGATCAACACGATGATCCTGGCTGGGTTCGTCATCGCGCTCGGCGCGCTGGTGGACGACGCCATCATCGACATCGAGAACGTGGTGCGGCGCCTGCGACAACACCGCCGCGAAGGCAGTCGCAAGCCGATGGCACGCATCATCCTCGAGGCCTCGCTCGAAGTTCGACATGCCATCGTCTACGCGACGTTGATCGACGTGTTGGCGCTCTTGCCGGTGTTCTTCCTGGGCGGTCTGTCCGGGGCGTTCTTCCGGCCGCTGGCCGTGTCGTACTCGCTAGCCATGCTCGCGTCCATGGCGGTGGCGTTGACCGTAACCCCCGCTCTGGCTTACATCGTGTTCTCGCGAGCCAAGCTTTCCGAGCGTGAGTCACCGTTCGTGCGGTGGTTGCACCGCGTCTACACGGCGGCTCTCACCCGGATCGTCGTTCGTCCGCGCACCATGTACGGCACTGTGATCGTCATCACCCTGGCTGGGGTCCTCGTGGTCCCGCACCTGGGGCAGTCGTTGCTCCCTGATTTCAAGGAGCGCGATTTCCTGATGCACTGGGTCACCGAGCCCGGGACTTCGTGTGGGGAAGAGGTCCGAGTCACGGCTCGGGCGTACGATGAACTCAGCAAGATCCCCGGCGTGCGGAACTTCGGTTCCCACATTGGGCAGGCGCTGATCATGGACGAGGTGTACGGGGTCTACTTCGGAGAGAACTGGATCAGCATCGATCCGAAAGTGGACTATGACAAGACGCTGGCGGCTGTCCAAACGGCTGTGGACGGGTACCCAGGTCTCGTCCGCGACGTGCAGACGTACCTCAAGGAGAGAATCCGCGAGGTGCTGACTGGTTCTCCGACAGCGATTACCGTCCGTATTTTCGGCGAGGATCTCGCGATCCTGCGCGCCAAGGCGGACGAAGTCAAGAAATCGATGGAGGACATTCCCGGCATCGTGGATCTCAAGGTCGAGTCGCTGAAGGAGATTCCGCAGATCGACGTCAAAGTGGATCTCGAGAAGGCCAACTATTACGGGGTCAAGCCCGGCGACGTGCGGCGTACGGCCGCAGCGCTGGTCGCGGGCACCGAAGTCGGCGATATCTTCCGCGACGGTAAGGCCTACGACGTGAACGTGTGGAGCACACCGGAGAACCGGAACAGCGTTGGTGCGATCCGCGATCTGCGCATCGACACCGATAAGCAGGGACAGGTGCGCCTGGCGGACCTGGCCGATGTCCGGGTGAATCCGGCACCCAACGCGGTCGAACGCTGGCAAATGAAGCGCAAGATCGACGTCCGGGCCAACGTTCGCGGCAGAGATCTTGGGTCGGTTGTGAAGGACGTCAAGGCGCAAGTCGCCAAGGTGGGGTTCCCGGCCGAGTACCATCCCGAGTTGCTCGGAGAGTACGCGGAGCGCCAGGCAGCTCAGAAGAAGATGCGGGTTACGATGCTCATCTCGGCGATCGGGATCCTGCTGATGCTGCAAGCGTCCTTCTCGAGCTGGCGTCTGGCAATTGGCGGCTTCCTGTCATTGCCTGCGGCGCTCGTGGGTGGGCTCTTGGCGGCCTACCTGGGTGATGGCGTGGTTTCGTTGGGTACGATCGTCGGGTTCCTCACGGTTCTCGGGATCGCCGCCCGTAACGGCATCATGCTCATCAATCACTACCAGCATCTCGAGCGGGTGGAGGGTGTGCCCTTTGGTATGGGGCTCGTGATTCGCGGGGCGCGGGAGCGCATCTCGCCGATCATGATGACGGTGTCTTGCACGGCGTTGGGGCTTGCGCCGCTACTGATCGCCGGCACCATCCCGGGCCACGAGATCGAACATCCAATGGCGGTTGTCATCCTTGGCGGTCTGATCACCTCGACGCTGCTCAATCTATTCGTGGTCCCGACGCTGTACCTGCGCTTTGGGCGGAATCAGGGTCGGCAAGGCAACCCGGCGATGGCTTGAGCTGGTGGGTGAAAAGTACATCGACCCCGGCGCCTGTGGGCGGATACGGCGGCCAAGGCGCTGGGGCGGGGCGGGTGCGGAGTTGGCTCAGAAGAAGAGTCTGTCAGTGGATCAGGTGCGACGCCCGGGTACTGGGCGGAAGCGGATGACCGTGCTGGTCCCGGGCCTGGCTTCGGCCTTGCAAGGACTGGTAGAGCCGGTGACGCGCGGCGATTCAGAATCGCCACTGCGCTGGACGAGCAAAAGTACGCGTCACTTGGCCGCGGCACGAGCGGGTCAAAACCCAGTTGAACCGTGGCCAACCGGCCATCTCCGTGGACACCAAGCAGAAGGAACTGGTCGGGTGATTCAAGAACGCGGGGCAGGCGTGGCGGCCGCAGGGGAAAGCCAGAAAAGGTGCGGGTACATGGCTTTCTGGATCGCGAGAAGGGCAAGGCGATCCCGTATGGCGTGTACGATCTCGGCCGCAACCTCGGCTGGGTCAGCGTCGGGGGGGACCACGACACGGCTGCCTTTGCCGCCGCCACGATCCGACGCTGGTGGCGCGAGCTGGGACGCAAGCACTACCCTCGCGCCACGTCGGTGCTCATCACTGCCGACAGTGGCGGCAGTAATGGGTCCCGCCGACGCCTTTGGAAATGGGAGCTTCAGAAGCTGCCGCAGCATTCATCTCGCAGAACTGGCGCGGGCAACCGCTGCTGACACACGCCGCCATCGTCAGCCTCATCGCTGCGACGCGAACCAAGACGGGCCTCAAGGTGCGTTGCGTCCTCGACACTCACGCTCGAGCGCTTATCGCCGAATCTGATGACCGCACTGGCGACAGGCCTGGCACTCGTGCCATTGGTGAACCTGTTTGTCGTACCGTCTCTCTACCTGCGTTTAGGCAAGAGCCGGGTTCGTGCACCTCTCGACCTGCGCGTCGGTGTTCTTCGGGGCCGGGCGCCGTTCGGGAGCTCTCGGGGCGGAAGCGGTGTGAGTGGTGATCGGGTCCGGGCGGCCCTGTGGCCCGGATCTGCCATCCGCGCCGCAACCGTAGGACACGGCGAGGGTCCCCTCGGCTGCACGTCCAACCAAGCCCGCACGTCATTCGTCGATGCGGTTGACGCCGAATCCGAGCCCACCCTCGAGCCAGCCATTCAAGGCCACGACCGGATCGTCGGCGCGCGAAGCGGAACGAGCCGCGGGCCGCTCGTTGCGTTGGCCGCCGCGTGATCGGGCGGGGATCCAGAACGAGTCTTTTCGAGGTTTTTCGCAGGCTTACCCCGCGCCCTCACGGCAGCGCACGGGAAATGGCTCCATGGGTGGATTTTCCACCGAGCGGCAGCGACCGCCTGTCAACGGGAGTGACGGGGGAAGTGTCGCTGACGTTGGCACCCGGGCTGGCCGTGCCGTCACGCTGGGCTACGGGTTGGCAGCCGCGAGCGGCGCCGTGAAGAACTTGACGCCGACCACCTGCAGGCTTTCGACGGGCGTATACGTAACCCACCGGTACATGGTGACCCGGTACGTGTGGCCCCGCGCCAGCGGCCGGGCTTGCTCTTCGAGCGTTGTGCAGGGCGGGTTTGAGTTGAAGACGATTGGCGTGTGGTAGCAGTTTTGGCCCGGCGCCTCGGTACCCCAATACTCGTCGATGCCTTCCTCGACCAAGAGCCGGCCGATGGTGCAGTCCGGGGTCCAGGAGAAAGTGGGGATCGTGTCGGCGATCGTGACCGTGATCTGAATGCTGTCGGTGCACTCGGGTGTCTCCGGCAGCGGCTTCACCGTGCCACCCCCGCCGCAACGCAGCAGCGTCCAGGAGCCCAAAGCCAGAGCCAACACAAGCACGGTCCGTCGGCGTTCGATCATCGCTGCAGCCTCCACCAGGTCCTAGGATTCGGGCGCTGGAGTCTACTTGGGCTCGTTCGTTTGCGACAACGCGATACGGCAGGGCTCCTGGGGCCGAGGATGCCTGGAATCGGTGCTGTATTCGCCTTGCCGCAAGCCCCTCACCGGCAAGGTGCCGTATGACGGTACACGTCGTTGATCTCGTAGGCGCGCGCCTCGAGCTTGAGCGTTTCCTTACGGGCCTCGGCCAATTCCTCAGGCGTCAAACGCAAGATGTTGACCAAAACCAGGGTCTCGCCTTCCGGATCGTCCACGGCACCGATCGACACGTTGCCGACCCCGGGCGCGTAGTACTTCCGTTGGTGGGCGGCCGCGACATCGAGGGGGCTCCACTCGTCGATGACGACCGCGTTTTCGTAGCAACTGTAGGGCACACAGACCGTCCCACCGCGCGAAAACACCCGCCCACAGTCCAAGAAGTTGACGTCCGGGGCCCAGCCTTGCAGGAAGGGCGAGGTGGATTCCAGTTTCTTGCGGCCGGGTAGGATAATGCCGGCATCGGCGCCCGAGTATGTTGCGATCCAGGTGCTGGGGGCCCCAATGAAGACGTCGTTCTCGTACTCCTCCGGATATTCGCCCATGACCCAGACGCTGCCCTCATCGTCCTGCGCGAAGAAGGCGAGTTCGGCCTCCTGCAGGTGCCCATCGGTGTAGTCGCGGTCCCACAGGACCACGGTGTTCACGCCGCCGATGTCCTTGGTCAGGTTGGTGACTGTGAAGATCACGCGGTGCGGCAGCAGCCCGCCGCCGCGGTTCGCGACCCCGTCCAGGATGAAAGCCGTGCCGGGGATGAGCGGCATCCAGCGGTTGTCGATCATCGTCGAGGCGGGGGAGAAGTCCCGGCGATCGAAGACGTTAGAGCCACCACATTCCGTCAACCCGGGCGAGATCGTCGCAACGGGGCCGGTCGTCTCATCGCACCCGACCCACACAAGGCCGAGTAGCGTGGCGAGAATGACCGGCGGGAATGACGATCGTGGACGATGGGTACGCATGAGTCCTCCGGAGCGAAAAAGCCCTGCGACGACCTTCGCGAGTCTCCCGGCGCGTCCGACGGCAGACAATTCCGTGGCGCGGACTCGCGATTGGGGTTTCTTGCGCAGTGTCAGCGACGCAACCAGCCGCCGGATCATCGCCGTCGGCGTTTGATGTAGGAATCTCGCAGGGGGCGCTGTCCTGAAGATACCGGACGTCGATAGGGGAGGTCAACAGTCGTAGCAGTTGACGGCTTTCGTGCACACTGTTAGCATTTAAGACACGCCCCCCCAGAATGTGTGGTTTCACAACCGCGTGGGGTTTGCATGCGCATCAAAAGCCCAAGAGTTCTTGCTCTGCTGCTGACGGGGGCTGTCGTCCTTGTGGGCGCCGGCGCTCCCGCCTGGTCACAAGTCGGCACGGTCGTGTCCCATCAGAAACTAAGCGACCTCGCCGGCAACTTTACCGCCGTGATCGACAACGCCGACGAATTTGGCGGAGCCGTGGCCCGTCTGGGCGACCTGGACGGGAAGGGTCCGTCCGTCGTCGCTCTGGCGGTCGGGACCACGGGCGACGACGATGGCGGCCCCAATCGTGGCGCCGTGTACATTCTGTTCCTGGACCGAACGGGAAACACGCTTTCGTATCAGAAAATCAGCAACACGGCCGGTGGTTTTACCGGCGTCCTGGAGAACGCTGACGACTTCGGGAGCTCGGTCGCATTTCTGGGCGACCTGGATGGCGCCGGGCCCAGCGTCGCTGCACTGGCGGTGGGCACCGCGGGCGACGACGACGGTGGCCTGGATCGCGGCGCCGTGTACATCCTGTTCCTGAAAGCGGATGGAACGGTGCTCTCGAATCAAAAAATCAGCGACACGGCCGGCAACTTCACGGCCGTGATCGACAGTGCCGACGAGCTCGGCGGCACGTGCTTCGGTCTGGGAGACTTGGACGGGGCCGGGCCGAGCGTCGCGGCGCTGGCGGTGGGTGCCATCGGCGACGACGATGGCGGCATCAATCGCGGCTGTGTGTACGTGCTCTTCCTGCAGAGCAACGGCAATGTCCTGTCGTTTCAGAAGATCAGCAACACGACCGGAGGATTCACCGCAACGCTCGACAACGCGGACGAGTTCGGCAGCTCGGTCACGGGTCTAGGCGACTTGGATGGCGTGGGTGGGAGTGCCGGCGCGTTGGCGGTCGGTGCGATCGGCGACGACGACGGGGGAACCGACCGCGGCGCCGTGTACGTCTTGTTCTTGAACACCACGGGAATCGTGGCTGCACACCAGAAGATCAGCGACACCGCAGGGAATTTCACCGCGCCGCTCCTCAACCTCGACGAATTGGGCGGTGCGGTCGCGAGTCTCGGCAAGCTCGACCGGAACGGCGCGGCCGTCTGCGCGCTGGCAGTGGGCGCCGCAGGCGACGACGATGGCGGCCCGAGTCACGGCGCGGTGTACATCATGCAGCTCAACAGCGCCGGAAGCGTGCTGTCCTATCAAAAGATCAGCGATACCGCCGGCAATTTTACCGGAGTCCTCCACGACGCCGACGAATTCGGTGGCGCGCTCTGTGCCATGGGCGACATCAACACGGGGCTTGATGCCGCCGAAACGACACTCGTCACGGGCGCCAGCTTTGACGACGATGGCGGGCCCGATCGCGGTGCGGCCTGGATTCTCTTCATCGAAGGGACGCAACCGGTCGACGCAGGTGCACCTGGCGCCCCCCGGAACATGCTGGGCAGTGCGTCGCCCAACCCTTTCAACCCCACGACCACGATCCCGTTCACGATGGCCGAGACCGGCTGGGTTGAAATCCACATCTCCAACGTGCAAGGCCGCATCGTGCGCGAGTTGGTCCTTGGGCGAACCGGGCCCGGGGCCCACGCGGTTGTTTGGGATGGCCGCGATCGCGCTGGGAACTTGGTGGCGTCCGGGGCGTACGTGTATAAGCTGCAGGTCAACCAACGGTCGGTGGCCGCGCCGGGCAAAGCAGTGCTCTTGAAGTAGCGGCAGCGGGAATTCTGCCGAAAAGCACGCCGTGGGGCGGCACATGCCCCCGTGGCCAGTCAAATCGCTGTGCATGAGGTCGAAGTTGGAGGAGTATAGAATGCAGACGTCAATCAGTTGGGTCGGAGCCGGGATTGCCACCGTGGCGTTGAGTCTGGGCACGATCGCTCAGGCGGCCGAGTTGGCCTTGGACAAGTTGCCGAAGTCCGTGGCCGAAACCGTCGCGGCGCGCTTTGCCGACGCCAAGCTTCTTGCTGCGGCGGAAGAGAAGAACGCCGAGGGAAAACAAATCTACGAAGTCTCGCTGGACCGCGGCGGGTTGAACATCGACGCGACGCTGACGCCCGACGGTGCCTTGACCCTGATCGAGCAGGAAGTCACCCGCAAGGACTTGCCGGAGCTGATCGCCAAGACTCTCGAGGACAAGTACCCGAAGGCCCGGTACCGGCTGTCCGAGCAGGTCATCAACGTGAAGGACAAAGAGGAGACTCTGGCGCACTACGAGGTCCTCCTCGTGACGCCTCAGAAACAGATTCGCGCCGTCGAAGTCGGGCTCGATGGCAAGATCCTTAAAATCGAGAAGAAGACCTCGGAAACAGAAGAGGACTGAGCCGCTTCGGACCGCCGCGTTGCACGGTGTTTCCCAAACCGTCGCGGCCTTCCGAACCTCGAGGACATTGTTACGCAGGGATTACACAATCCGGACTTGTGCGTGACAATCGCTCTGAACAACAAGTGTACATTGAACAGGCATCGAGAGCTCGCACCGCCTAACGGGGCGATCCCGACTCCCGGCCGAGTCGCGATCGCCTCCAGCGGGCGGGTGCCTCCCTAGCCCATCGCCCTCCTGAATCTCTGACACTTGGAAGGACTGTGTCGATGCCGTTCGCGATTCATAGGAAATTACCGCCGCGCACCTCGGTCGCCGCGATCTTGTTCTGCTCAGTGCTTTTTTCCACGGTGTTGGCTTTTGCAATCGACGATGACGAGGACGAAGACTCGGGATCGGGCGCTCGCACGAAGTCCGCGTCCTTGGCCGAACTCGCGCCGGGTTATCTGCGCGCACCGTATCTGCAGGGACTCGGCCAAGACTCTGTTCTCGTGGCCTGGATGGCCAGTGATCCTGCGGCGCCGGCCGTCGACTTCGGAACCACCGCCGAGTTCGGCAGCACCGTCGCCGCTCGCGTCGATGGCAACCGGCGCTACGCTGTTCTGAAACACCTGGCGCCCGGTACTCATTACTTCTACCAAGTTCGCGCCGGTGCCCGCGTGTTGGCGACGGGCCCGACCTGTTCGTTCCGCACCGACGAGGGCCCCGGCGACCGCACGTTCACGTTCTTCGTGACCGGGGATATCGGCGACGGCAACGGCCAACAGGCCGTGACCGCGCGTTCCATCCTGCGCGCTTCGCCGCGTCCGGAAATGGGCATCGTGTGCGGCGATGTCGTGTACCAAAAAGGGCGCTCGAGCGACTACGACCGCCATCTCATGCGGCCGTGGCAGGATCTCTTCTCGGTCATGCCCGTGTGGCCGGCGCTTGGGAATCACGACTGGAAGAGCCCGCCCGATGCGAACTGGGAACAAGAATGGTATCTGCCCAACAACGAGCACTACTACTCGTTCGACTACGCCGACGCGCATTTCATCGCTCTGGACAGCCGGGACGGCGATCTGTACGACGTCAAAAACCAAGTGGCTTGGCTGGAAAAGGACTTGCAGGCGCACGCGAGTGCGGCTTGGACATTCGTCTACTTCCATCACCCAGGCATCACGTGCACCTACAAGAAGAACAATAAGGCGGTCATCGAACACTTCTTGCCGGTGTTCGACCGCTACAAGGTGGATGTTGTCTTCACCGGTCACGCCCATACGTACGAGCGGCTGTATCCGATTCGCGACGGCAAGCCTACGAATCTCGATCAAGACCCGCACTACACCAACCCGGACGGCACGATCTACATCGTTTCCGGCGCGGGTGGCAAGGTCAAGACGGGGAGTCCGACCGGCCACTGCGGTCCCACCGCGTTCAGCCGCGACGAGACGGTTCTGTGGACTCGGGTGGTCATCGATGGATCGCGCTGCACGATCCGTTCGTGCGAGAGCGAAAACGACAAGCTTGTCGATGAAATCTCGATCACGAAATCGCGCCTCGGAACCCCGGCGACCGGCGCATCGCGCTGAGCCGGTTGGGCATTCGCTCCACGACCGCCAGGGGTGTTCGCAGCACCCCTGGCGCCCGGCCGCCCCTACCCTGACAGCCTCCCCAAAACGCCCCCGGCCGCGAGTTGGCTTGATCGATGCGTTCTGCGCTCCTGGCAGGGCCGCGACTCCGTGGTCCTGCATCCAGACCCACGGAGGCAGGGAGGATGCGCGGATGACAAGCTCCAACACCATGACCGAGGTTGCGGCACCAACGCTGGCGCAACCAACACGGATACAACAACCTACGCCCACGACCAGTCCGGTCACCTCAACGGAGCCGCACCGGCTCTTGGCCGACTGGCCGATCCTGATCATGATCGTCTGCTCGTGTCTGCTGGCCGGCGCGTTCGCGAACTACGTTCTGGTCCCGGCCGCGAGGACTGCCACAGCCGCTTCGACCCACCAGCAAGTGGACTCGGGTCCGTAACCGACCTCGCGGGGCAAGGGGTCGAGCGCCGTGTACTGTGTCACGCGCGGCCCACGTTCGACCGCGTGAGTGTCAATTTCCACGCAGCGGGCCCGGATCGGTGGCCCTCTTGCACCACACCCGGCGCGTGCGCCGGCGCCAGGGGCGCTTTTACAAACTTGGTACTGAGAACGGACCCGCGGGTGACGTTCCGTACGGCGACTTTCGCTACCATCGCACGATGCGCTGGTAGCCCCCGACTCCGACGTCGTACTGTCGTCCAGAGAGTCACCTTCGCACCGCGCCCCGGTTCTGTTGACGAGCACAAGGAGATCGAGAATGGTACGCAGTCGTTTGGCGATGCTTTTGGCGAGCGCTTTCACAGGTGTGGTGCTCGTCGCAGCGACGAGCCGCTCCGAAGAGACCGCAACGAAGACCAAGCTGCCGGATCCGGTCGCCGCCACCTTCAAGGCGACGTTCCCCAACGGCGAGATTCAGAAGGTGGACGCCGAAGTCGAGAATGGCGTCACGATCTACGACTTTGAGTTCAAAGACGGCGACACGGAAAAGGAAACCGACATTGCCGCCGATGGCACTCTGTTGGAGTACACCGTTGTCGTCACCGCCGACGCCGTGCCGGAAGCGGCGCTCAAGTCCATCAACACTCACGCCAAGGGCGCGAAGCTCGGCCGGCTCGAGCACATCGAGGGCACATACGAAACCAAGGATGGCAAGAACATCAAGCTGGCCGCGCCTCTGACCCGCTACGCTGCGGAGATGACGAAAGGCAAGATGTCAGCCGAAATCATCGTCAACGCCGACGGCACCGTGGCTGAGGCACCCGAGTGGGTGAAGGCGACTCCGACGCCCAAGGCCAAAGACGCCAAGTAATCGCAGCTCAGAAGGTCTTGCTCCAAGCCACGCCCATCGATGGCAGGATCGTGAACCACGTTTCTTCGTCGCGGTCGAGCGTCATGTTGCCGGCCGGATCGAAGCGGCGGAAGTAGTCGTAGCCGAAAACGTTGGCGTGGTTGGTGAGGTTCACCATCTCCACGAAGAAGCGTAGGTCGCCGCGGCGCGTCGTCCAACGGCGCGTCGCGCGCACGTCGAAGCGGTAGTAGGCCGGTAGGCGGGCGCCGTAGATCTTCAGCGGCCGCACGGCCACGTCGGGCTCGCCGTCCTCGTCGAGCACCGGGACCAGCGCCTCGAGTGTCGCGGGCCAGCCCGAGTGCAGCGCCAACGACCCGTTCAGCGACCACTTCTGCCGCCAGTGGTACGTGAAATCCACGTTGGCAGCGTGGCGTTGATCCTGTGGGATCTCGTGCTTGCGGTCGAACGTCACGGCCCAATCGGTGTTGACGCTCTCGATCCGGTCGACTTCCTCTTCGGCGAGCGACAGCGCGTAGTTGGCGCGCATCGACAGCCGTTTCCCGAGCCGGTGATCGAAATACAACTCGAGCCCCTTGGATGTGGTCCGGCTCGGGGTGACGAGGATCCGGTCCTCGTTGGTTTCCGGGAACGTGTCGATTCCACTCTTCCAGTTGCGGTACACGGGCCGCAGGTCCCGGCCCGACTTGTAGTAGACCTCGGCCCGCAAGAGGGCGCCGTTGTGAAAGTCTTGTTCGAGTCCCGCCGTCCACTGTTGTGAGCGCTCCGAATCGAAGTAGCGGTTGTCGTTGTTGAGCGCCGCAACGTCATCGATCCCCTGCATTTGACGGTAGATGCCCCAGCCGGCCCGCAACGTCCGGCCGCCGCCGATACTCAACGCGGCGCCGACGCGCGGGCTGAAGTCACGGTCCTTGGTGTACGAAGCCTGGTCGTACCGCGCGCCGGTCTCCAGAACGAGCGGACTCGCGACGCGCCAGCGATTCGAGGCGTAGACGCCGAGCCGCGTTCCGATCCGGCCGGACCTGGCATTGGTGACGATGGGGTAGACGGCGTTCGGATCTTGCGCCGGATCGTTTGGATCCTGCGCGACGATGCTGGTGAAGGAATCGGTGTTGCGCAGCCGCCGCAGATCGACGCCATAGCTCAGGATATCGGCCTCCGAAAGTCCCGTTGTCCAATCCTGCTTGAAGCCCAGAATCGAGAAATCGCGATTGTTGGTCAGCGTGTAGAGCGGCAGGGAGCTGAAGTAGTAGCGCTCGAACCCATCGCGGTGCCGGGTGACCAGGCCGGCGGACAACAGGGTGCGGACCGCGGTTCGAGGCCCGAGCACCGACTGCAATGTGCTCCACACGTAGGCGTTGCCATAGCGATTGCGGGCGTTCTCGCGCGTCTTCAGCGAGTCCTGGAAGCCGGTCGTCGACGGCGCGTTGAACTTGTACTTGTCGCCCGCATAGAGAGCATCGAATGTGAGCTTGTGGTTCGCATTCAACCGGACCTGGAGTTTGGCGAAGACGTCGTGGTAGCGCGGCGACGGCAGTTCGTCCTGTTGGATCATTTTGAACACGAGATCCATGAAGCCGCTGCGGGCCGATACCAGCCAGGAGCCCCGGCCATTCCAAAGCGGCCCGCGCCCCATGGCGCGCGCGTTCATGAAGCTGAGCCCGACGCTGTACGTCGTGTGATCCGGTTCCGGCGTCCGCGACGTGATGTCGAAGACCCCACTGCGCTTGTTGCCGTACTGCGCCGGGAAACCGCCCGTCATGAGTTGGACGCCGTCGATGGTCTCGGCATCGACGATGCTGAGGGCGCCTTCGTCGAAATCCTTCAGATGGTACGGCTCGTAGAGTTCGAGCCCATCGAGAAGGATGAGCGTTTCGTCGTGCCGGCCGCCGCGAATCGAGAAATGGGCGCCGTAGTCGCCGGAAGACAGCCCCGGCAGCCGGTTGACCGCCCGGAACACGTCTTCGCCAAGCTGTGGCACGGACTCGATGTCCTCGCGCGACATCGTTTGCCGGGTGGCGGGGTTCTTCTTCATGAACGAGTACGTGCCGGGCGTCACGGTGACAGCCTTGAGACGCAGGTAGCGCTGGCTCATCGACAGGTCAAGAACCAGATCCGCGCCGCTCACGACCTCGACGGAGTCGCGAACCATGTCCTGGTAGCCGACGCGCTTGGCGCGCAGCGTAAAGGTGCCGGGCGCGACACCGTTCAGCACGAAGCGCCCATTGGGATCGGTGCTGGAGTGGAATTCGGTCCCGGCCAGCGAGACCTCGACTCGAGCGACGGGGTCGCCGGACTCCGAGTCGACGACGCGGCCGCGGATCGAAGCCGGTGTCACTGTGGCGCCGGGTGCTATGGGCGATTGCGTCGAGTCTGCGAGCGGATTCTGGGCGCGCGCGGTCGCGACCAGACAAACCAGGATGCCGAACAGCATCTTGAGCGCATGTCGTAGCACCAGTAAGTCCCCAAGGATGTCATGCCAGCATCGAACCAAGTGTCGCACGAATACCCAACCGAACGCTAGAGCCGGGGTGAGAGGGCCGAGGGCGCCCGGACACGCGGCTGCCTCGCTGCCAAACGGGCGCGAAGAATCCACAGTGCGCCGGTGGGCGCGGCGCGATGACAGGCAACGGGATCTCTACCGAAGCAATAGCAGCTTTCTCTCCTGCACCCGGCCGCCCTCCGGCGTTTGCAGCCGGCAGAGGTAGACGCCGCTCGCCATGCCCGGCGCATGCCAGTGCGACGTGTAGCGTCCCGGTTGCCGGGTCCCATCGACGAGCTCCGCCACTTCACGGCCGCACACGTCGTAGATCGCGAGCCGGATGCGCGTCGCACGCTGGACCGTGAACCCGAGCGCCGTGGCGGCCGGAAACGGATTGGGGAACGCCGGTTCGAGAACGGCGGCCGGCCGATCGAAGACGTTCGCATCCGTCGGCAGGGTCTCGGCGTCGTAGATGTAGCCGCGCGAGCCGAACGCCGTTCGCCACGTTTCGACGAGGGCCGTGAAGTCCGTCGGCACGATCATGTTCACGTCACGCCAAGCGACGATCGGGGTGACGACCGAGTCGGCAATCGAGATGAGCCCATCCGCCCTTTGGATCACGGCCGGCCGGATCGCGTACGACGAGGTGAGCATGAACGGCGTCCCGACGGCGCCGCTTTGGTAGAGCGCCGCCAGCTCCGGAATCGCCTCGATCGTGCCTTTGTACTGGCCGATCGCAACGATATTCGCGTTCACATCGTCGACGAAATAGTGGTCGCGATCCTGCGGGCGCCAAACGCCGCTCACCACCGGATCGTTGACGTGATTGGGCGTGCCGCTGCCCATGAGAATGTCGCCCCGCCAAACGGCCCAGGGATAGTGCTCGCCCGAGACCGGTACGCGGTAGCGGTCCCACGCCTGGAATTGCGGCAGCGCCGGATCCCAAACGTGACCGCCGATCACGGTGGTCGGCTCGACCCCAAGCGAATCGATGAGATGCGCGACATCCGTATAGTTGTAGCCGCTGCCCTCGTGGGAATGTGCGTCGATGACGCTGCCAATATCTTCTCTCAAATAGCGAAAGAGATTCTTACCGTTCGTCGTCTGCATGAGCGCCGCGTCCTCGTAGAGGAGCGCGCACCGCAGGATCTTCCAGTCCGGCTGCAGGGACCAGGGCAGGCCGTTGTCGTGCATCAAGTGCGCGACGCCAATGAGCCGGCTGCGCCACGTCAGGTAACTCTGCCGGTTCTGGGTCGATCCCAGCGTTCCGCCCGGGGTGTTGTCCTCGATATGGGTGAACAGCACGACCTGGACCGGTGGCGACTGGGCGCGCGAACCCAACGGAACGAAAAGGAGGGCGAGCAGGGGAATGCTCGCGGCGAGGTTGGGAAGCGTTGTCCCACGGACCAGTCGGCGCATCGGCATGCCAAGAGGATAACTCTCGCCGGAGCCCCGTGCCTACGGCTGATTCCAGCCCGACCACTCTGGCAGGCCGTCGCCAGGCGGTGTATGCTCGGCACCCGACGCATCGATCGAAGCGTACCTTCGCGCCCAATGGGGCAATGGAGGCCGAATGAGACGAAAGCCACCGCGCCCGGGCGTCACCCAATGCACCGCGGCGTTCGCAATCATGTTGTGCGCGGCTTGGGGCTCCCCATCCAGCGCCGGCGAGCGCCCAGACTCTGCAACACCATTCCTCGCCCAGGCGCCCGCGGAGTCGCCATGCGACGATTCCTTGTATATCGAACTGCGGAAAAAGTCTCTCGATCAAATGAGCCAACGCGAGTACGAGTTCTTCTTGCAGAAGGACCAGCAGTGTGGCGAATACCGCAAGTGGATCTTGACGCGCGGGGATCGACCGACGCCAAGCGCGTCGCCCCTTCCAGGGTCGAGCCCGAAGTGGCCCCGCGATGGAGAGGGCGAGCTTGCCCAGGAGCCGGCCGTGAACGGCGCGATTAACGCCGTGGCGATCGTTGTCCTGTCCGTGTTTGCAACCATCGGAACGCTCTTGTTTCTAGTCGCCATCAGCGACTAGGGAGGTGCCCGCGATGATGCGTTCCGTGTCGCGCCTCGAAGTCGGCCGAGCGGTCCGACTGTGACACTGTAACGCCTCGCCCGTGCTCTTCCAGCTCTCGCGTCCGGCTCAGCGCAGCACCGCGAGCTTGCCGCGCACTTCCTGGATCGGCGCACCGGCCGGTCGCACGCCAAGCCTGTAGAGGTAGATGCCGCTCGCCACCGCATGGCCGTGAGTGCTCTTGCCATTCCACTGGAGCAATCCCCGGCGCAGGCCGTCATGGTGTTGGCGGGTGCGGAAGACCTCCCGGCCATCGACGCTGAAAACCCGCAGCTCGATGTCGGCCGCGATGTCGAGTAGGAAGGCGAAGTCGGCGCCGGCGCGGGTCGGATTCGGACCGGCACGGAAGTCGGTGAGGCGTAGGATTGGCGCCCCGATGATCTCGAAATCGAGGCTTGCCGATGCCGCATTCCCAAGGTTGTCGGATGCGAACAACGTGGCTTGATGCGATCCGGGTGCTAGCGCCGGAAGTGGCACGGAAACCGTTCCCGACCGGTCGGAGCCCGCGCTCGATCGATACGCCGTCGTGACTTCGATCAGGTCACCACCGTCCAGTTGAACGCGGATCGAACTCGCGGGCGTGAGTCCCGCGATCCAAATCCCGTTGTCATCGTCGAGCGTGGCTGTCAGCAACGCACCGGACACCACGCGGCGAGCATCGCCCGGGAATGTGAGGCGGATTTGCGGCGGCGCCAGCGATGAGTCCGGTGCCTCGCCGCGCCTGAGAATGACACCGTCGCGCCCGCCTTTCGCATCCAGCAGTGCGTTCCACGCGTACGCCGCGACCCGACCACCGGGAAGGAGGCGGGTGTTCTTGGCGCTCGCGCTGTCGCTGTCCAATGGCGGTGGCACGGTGAACTCGAAGGCGAAGCGGCCAGCGCGGACCGGCACCGAACCGCGATAGACCGGGGCGCCCGGAAGGACGTAGGGGATCACGAGTGGCGGCGGCTCCGTGCGTCGATAACCGCTCGCGTCGGCGTTCCCGAGGACCTCGATCTCGGCTTGCCCGTCGAAGCTGGCCAGCGGATCCGTCTTCCCGGGCAGATGGACGATGCCCTCGATCCGGGCGCGCCGCCCGACGGCGAGCGAATCGGCTCCCGATGTAAATGTGACGGTGGCTTTTGGCACGTTCAAGACGAGCGCGGGGTCGCCAAGCAACATGAAGTGCTCGGTGCCCGTGTTCGGCCGCCCCTTGGCGAGGCGGTGGACGAGGCCGATCGGCTGCGGGGCGGCGATGCCGGCTCGGAAGAGTTGGGCGAATTGCTGTACGGCAAGCCCAAAACCTGCTCCGAGGTAGCTCGCCGTTGTCGGTCCGATCGCGGCGATGGCACCGCCGTTCGGCGACGCGACCAGGCGTTCCTCATAGCTCTGTGTCGTGGTGCGATCGAATTCCGCTGCGTCGTCGTGGAATTGGAGGACGAGCGGCAACCGCGCGCCGTTCGTGAGCGCCGGCACGTCGCTGGCGAGCAGCAGAACCTCGTCTGCAAGCTGACTGGCGCTGCCACGTCCTTGATAGCTGAAGAGAGCACAACCCTCGTTCCAGGCTCGAATGAGCGCCGCTCGAGCCGCCGGCTTCTGGGACGCGACGAGCGGGTATTCGGTCATGTAGACCTTGTCGACGTCGAACTCCGGTGGAATCGTCGCGACCAGATCCTCGGCGTTGTCGATGAAATAGGTTTCATAGCAGCCGGCGCTCGGGTTGCACTCGTCGTCTGCTGCAATCAGAACACGGCCGCGCCACGGTCCGAATAATGGCTCACTTTCGTAGGCCAGGATCTTGTCTGCCATCTGGTCGGCCTCGAGCAGGTCGCGCGCCGGCAACCGGCCAATCGACACGTCGGCCTGTGGAATGAAGGCAACTCCAGCGGGCGGTCGATGCATCGCGACGAACCAGTCTTCGACGGCGTAGGCGCGACCGGACCGTGGATCGGCATACAGCGGATGGACCGTTGGCACGAGCGTCGGCGGAGTATTTGGAAGAACCTGCCGGGGATCGCGCGTCGCATCGCCGAGCAGAAGGAGATATGCAAGCCGTGGCTCACTCGACAAGCCGTACAGCCACTTGATCCAGTTCCGGATCGCGAGCGGATCTTGGCGGCCGCCAGAGAAGTTATCGTAGATGTCGCGCGTCGTCGTGACGAGAACATCGGGATTCGAAACGCCGGGAAGGTGGTTACGACGGTGTGCGGCGAGCCGTTCGGCGGCCGGCAAGAGGTCCGGGTGCGTCACAATCAGCATGTCCGGGGTTGTGGTGCGGGATCGAAGCGGTGCGACATCCCGCATCTCGAGGTCGGTTGCTGCATCCAGCCGGCGTGGCGTGGCGGTCGCGAGATAGTGGACCCGATGGCCGGCGGCGCGCGGGTCTCGGACCCGCCAGCGAGCGGAGTCGGCGACCGGCGTCAGGCCGGTGAGGCGCACCGGCCGCAGGCGATCTGTCACGTCGAGAAGGAGGGGTTCGATGGCGCCAAAGCCCCCGAACTCCTCGACGTGCGGAGCGGCTTCGGGGCGCGTGCTCCAGGCAAGTTCGCCGCGTGCGTCGGCCATCAGCGATCGAGCCCACGTCACGTCGAATTCGAAGAGGTACACGATGCCGGAGGACGATTGGCTCGTGCGTCGCAAAATGAGTCTGTTGTGGGCGCGCAACGACGCCAGCTCGAACGTAAATGGCTCTGCCGCGTTGGGGTGGAAGTTGGTCGCGCTGCCGATCGCGATGTCGTTGAGCTGGACAGCGATCGCATTGTTGCCGGACAGATAGTAAGTGCCGATGAGCAAGCGAATCGCTCCGATTGCCGTGGAGTCGCCGCCCAGATCTAGATCGAAGTCGATGGTCGTCGGGGTCTCGCGGCGAATTTGCTGCCAAGCCAGCAGGTCTCCGAAATCTACGAAGGCGTGATCTTCCTCGAGATGCTCGCGATGCCACACGCGCGTCACGAGAGGATCCGTCACCGGCTCAGGCGCCGACGCGGAGCGCGATTCCATTCGCAGTCCGGGAGCGCCTCCCCAAACCAGCCAGCCGTACTCGAAACGGTCGTAGGGATGCTGCGAGTAGGCGAGCGAATCCGCTACACCGGCCAGGTCGTCCCACCCAGCCGGTCCGAGCGCGTAAAACACGACGCGATCCTCGGCGTCGAGCTTGCCGTCCTCCTGGCCAGGGACCCAAATGGCGACCTCGCTCATCTCGTAACCCGGCTGCCAGCTCGCGGGTATCGAGTCGGGGAGCAACGGCGCCGCCTTCCAACTGTCGAACACGAGGCGCAGGGTGCGCGGATCGAACCCTGGATCGTGCACTGGTACGCCGGCAATGGCGAGATCTGCAGGTGACAACTCGTAGATGCCACGCGCGGGGATTCGGATCCGGAGCCGGGTCATGGGGAGTTCGGAGGCCTCGGCACGCGTGTTGGCAAGCACGAGAATGGCAACGCAGACGGTGAGGCGGCGAACAGCAACCGAAATGCGGTCGCGCATCGACAAACACGGGCCCAGGCGGGTGTGCATCGAGACTCTTTCTGATTGGGCAGTACTCGCGCCGGACATTGTACACCCGAACGTGGCGTGACCGGCGGAAACCCATGGACCTGTCGAGGATCGGATCCTGGCCCGGGCGAGTACGCGGTCGACGGCGAGCCGCGCCTGTCCTTCGGCGAGGGCGCGGACGACCAGGTGATCTTGCGTCGCCCAGACGGCCATGCCGCGCGAGCCACTCAAGGTCACCTGCAGCCGCGCGCCAGCGGTGAGCTCGCGGTTCATCCCGTTTTCGGCCAGGCGTTGCAACCGGGCGAGGGCGGACGAGTCCGGGATCACCGCGTTGGCTCGCAGGACGTCGCGCACCTTGCCGCCTTGCCACCACGAGAGGCCGCGCGCCACCAGGTGAGTGCTTCCGACGTCGAAGTCGAGGTCGGGGACCGCGAGCTGCCGCGTCGCGACGTCGAGCTGCGGGGTCCCGGTGAGAAAGATGCGCCCCTGCATCGCGCCGCTGAACGTTACACCCAGCGCGACGCGCCCGCTGCCGATGCCGCGCAACGTGATGTCCTCGATGCGCATGCGGCGCCCCGCCATGCGGATCACTCTGCCGACGAGCGATTTGCGCATCAGGTCCGTCGCGGCGTCGTACGAGAAGACCCCCTCGAGAACGACATGCAGCCCGGCGTCAGTGCCAGTGCCGGTGCCGGCGTCGGCGCTGGGGTCGGGCGTCGTCCGGAGCGCCGGTAGGGGCGTCACGAGAGTGCTGTCCTCCAGGCGCATCTCGGTGACGATCCTCGGCCGAGCTTCGAGGCGCAGAACAGCAACCAACGTGTCGCCACCGCCGCTGAACGATGCGAGCTGCGTCGCGCCGGGCTGAATCAACAACCACACCCCATCGGTGAGCCGGATCGGCCGCTCCATCTTTTTCCAGATGCCGTCGATCCGGCGGCGCATGTCGACTCGTGCCACCTGCTGATCGAATCGTGCGAGCCGGCGGGTCATTTCCTCACCCAGCGCGCTCGCGACCTTGCCGGTGACGTCGACGTGCAGAAAGGTCACGCTACATTGGTCGCGTGGCTCCGTGAACCGGACGATGTCAGCGTGGGTGCGCGTCCGCAGCCCCCATTCGGTGGTGAATGACGGAGTACTCACGATGCGCAAAAGCAGCCGGGGTTTGGGATCGCTGCCCCCGCCGCAGCCGGCGCTCATCTCCGGAGCGAGCGGTGGGTCGTACCAGGCGCGTGCCTCATACTCGAGTGTTGTCTCGATGACGATCTCGGACCCCTCGACACGCACCGAAAACGGCGAGCGGCGCGCCGTGAATGCAAAGGAGGAACGTGCGGTGCTGTCGGCGCGGATTCGCTGCTCCAGCGAGCCGAAACGGCGCGGCACGTCGGCCTCGAATTGGGCGATCGCCGGCCCGAGGTCGAAGATGATTGGCGCAATCAGGATCGACGCCGGCACTCGCGGCAGAGTTTCCGCGACGTCGGGCGTCAGCGACGGCTCGGGAGCGGCGACGTGAATCGGGAGGATCCACACCCGCCAGACGAAATAAGCGGCGACCGCGAGCGCGAGGGCGGCCCCGCCGATCAACCAACCACGCTTTGCCATCATGTCCTCGCGCGGCAAGGCGCCTTTGGCACTGGTGCTGGCGCGGGCCCGACGATTCCGCCGCGGCCCAGGATATCATAGTGGGACATGCGGGGCGCCGACGCGGTCGGCGCGCGAGCCGCCGGGGTGAATTCTGCTAAAGTGTCCGCCTTCAAAAGGCTTTGGGGGATCGGTGAGAGCAAGGTCATGATCGTTCACCTGGTTGACGGCACATACGAGCTCTTCCGCCACTTCTACGGCCTGCGCCGCATCAACGACGGCAAGGCCCGGCCTTTCGGCGCCGTGCATGGCGTCTTGCACACCGTGCTGGAAATGATCGAGACCGGCGCGACTCACATCGGCGTCGCGACCGATCATGTCATCGAGTCCTTCCGGAATGACCTTTGGTCCGGTTACAAGACGGGTGCCGGCATCGAGCGCGGGCTGTGGATGCAGTTTCACCCTCTCGAGGAAGCCTTGAGCGCCATGGGTGTTGCGGTGTGGCCGATGGTCGAGCTGGAAGCGGACGACGCGCTCGCGTCGGCGGCACGGATCGCGTCCGCCAGCCCGGGCGTCGAGAAGACCTGCATCTGGACACCCGATAAGGATCTGGCGCAGTGCGTCCGTGGCGACCTCGTCGTGCAAGTCGACCGCAAGAGCAACAAGATCCGCGACGCGGCCGGGGTGCGCGAAAAGTTCGGGGTCGAGCCCGCCCTGATCCCCGATTTCCTCGCCCTGGTTGGCGACGCCGCGGACGGCTACCCGGGTATCGCCGGAATCGGGCGGGTCACGGCGGCGCGGCTCTTGAATCGCCACGGTGCAATCGAGGCCTTCCCAGCCGACGTGTTGGGGGATCAGCGCGAGCTCGCGCTCTTGTTCAAGGATCTGGCGACGCTTCGGACGGATGCCAGCCTCTTCAATGACGCACGAGATATCTTCTGGCACGGCCCGACCGATGCGTTCGCCGCCTGCGTGGCGCGCCTCGGTGATCCTCGACTGTTGGAGAGGAGCCTCAAAGCGCGCGGTGCAATCGGATCAAAAAAGAAGGCCTCCCGATCACCCCGCAGCGATGGGAGGCCTTGAGCGGCGATCCGGCCCGATCTACTTCGCGGTTGTCTTCTTCGCGCTCTTCTTGCGGCCGGCCTTCTTGCCGGCTCTCTTCGTTGCCGCTTTCTTCGTCGCGGCCTTCTTCGTGCCGGCCTTCTTCACGCTCTTCTTCTTGGCCGCCTTCTTCTTGTCGGCCTCGGCCTTGCTCTTCTTCGCCAGGTCGGCGCGATGCGCGCGCTCGTACGTCTGCATGTCGGTGATGCGGCCCTTCGCGTCGCGGACAGCGTAGAGTTTCTTCCCGGCGCTGCTGCGATGCGTCGTGCGTTTCGCCGTGACGAACTCCTTTGAGAATGAAACGAGATTCGAGGCCACGAACTCCGACGTTGCGAGCTTCCATCTCGAGCTGAAAACGCATTCAAGCAATCGCCGCGAGTCTTGTCAACTCTCAGGTGGACGCTGCCTGACTCGTGACTCCTCCCCGTGTTCAAACGGGCGATGCCCAACGTTGACCGTGCATGTCGCTCGGAGTACGATCCGCCCGAAGAGCAACGACGCGTCGGACTCGTGCGCAGGCTCAAGTGGGCCTCGCGATGGGAGCGTCGGCTCGGTCGCTTTCGTTCGGGGAGACGCACGTCACGCCGTGGGGCTCGGAGCAAGAGTTCGTGTATTGCTACTGATCGCATGCCGAACTGACGAGCGTGGCGTCGTGCCATGGTCGGTATTGTGAAAGGCAAGCGGTGACCGATAACGCGGATGCTTCTCGCAGGCTCGCAGCCGAGTATTCGGCAAAGGCTACGGAGTATGCGCGCCGTTGGGCACCCGTACTCCACCCAATGGCTCGCGTCCTCCTCGGAGCATTGCCGCTCGAAACTGCGCGTCACGTCCTGGACCTGGGTTGTGGCACGGGAGACCTGCTGGCCGACCTGCGCGCCGCCGCTCCCAGTGCGAGCCTGATCGGAGGCGATCGGGCGGAAGGTATGGTCCGAGTCGCGCGGCAGACCGAGTCGTGCAGTCTGCTGGTGACGGACGCCGAATTTCTGGGGTTGCGAGCCGAGACGTTCGACGTTGCGGTCCTGGCCTTCATGCTGTTTCACGTACCCGACCCGGCCGCGGCGCTGCGCGAGGTCTGGCGCGTGCTCCGGCGGAATGCGTTCGTTGGCATTGCAGTGTGGGGAACGGACCCGGGCACCCCAGGCGCGGCGATCTGGACCGAAGAGCTGGACGCGAGTGGTGCCGCGCCGGATCCGCGCGATGCTCTCGTGATGGGGCAAGCTCGCATGAACACTGTCGAGCGGCTCGCTGTGCTGCTGCGCCAGGCGGATTTCCCGCCCCAGCGGATCTGGAGCGAGTGCTTCGCCCATCGGTGGACGGTGGAGGCCTTGTTGGGGATGAACACGAGTTGCGGAATGCCGGCTCGAAGACTGGCCAGCTTGTCGAAGAAGGCGCAGGCGAGCTGCTGCGAGCGAGTTCGGTCGCGCATCATGACGTTCGCTGCCGACGACCTCGTCCATCGCCCCGAGATCTTGTTCGCCGTAGCCCGCCGACCGGCCTGATGCAGTTGTTCGCAACTTCGACGACCAAGGATGGCGACGTGAGATCCAGTTCGCGACGCGGGGCTGTGCTGGGCCTTCTCGCTGCCGCCCTGTTCGGGCTGAGCGCTCCCATCTCGAAGCGCCTCTTGACGGAAGCGTCACCCCAAGTCCTCGCCGGGCTTCTATACCTGGGCGCTGGAATCGGCCTCTCCTTGTATCGCGCGGTCCGGCCCTCGACAGCCGAAGCCCAACCGCGGCGTTCGGATGCGCGAGCGCTCGTTGCCATGATCGCGCTTGGCGGCGTGATCGCACCGGTTCTCATGCTGCTCGGACTGCGTCGCGTCACCGCAGTCGCTGGCTCGCTCCTGCTCAACCTGGAAGCGCCGTTCACGATCTTGGTCGCTCTGTTCCTCTTTCACGAGCATTTGGGAAAGCGTGGATTCGTCGCGGCTGGGCTCATCATCGCTGGCGCAGTCGTTCTCGGCCTCGTTCCAGGTCCGTTCGGCACCGACCTGGTCGGCGCGTTCTGCATCTCGAGCGCGTGTTTGTGCTGGGCCCTCGACAACAACCTCACCCAACGGCTCACCGTGCGCGATCCGCTGGCGATTGTTAGGCTCAAGGCACTAACGGCGGGCGGACTGAATCTGGCGATCGGCCTTGGACTGGCCGGCCGTATTCCAGCTTTGCACGTCGTTTTGGCAGCTCTCGTACTCGGTAGCCTGAGCTACGGCGTGAGCGTGCTTCTCGACGCGTATGCGCTGCGGTTGGTAGGTGCCGCCCGAGAAGCGGCTTACTTCGCGACTGGACCCTTTATCGGGGCCATCGCATCGGCGGTGATGCTCGGCGAGCCCATTCGTGCGCGCGACACCCTGGCGATGGCGGTCATGGCGCTCGGAGTTGTGTTCTTACTACGCGAACGCCATGGACACCGGCATACGCACGAAGCGATCGAGCACGATCACGTCCACGTGCACGACGGGCACCACCACCATGAGCATGGCGCTGGCGATCCACCCGGCGAGCCTCATGCCCATCCGCATGCGCACGTGCCGCTCGTGCACGACCATGCGCATGTGTCCGACCTACACCACCGCCACGGACACTCGAGGGTAGAGGATGCGGAAGGCGATCATCTAAGATAGGCCGTTACGACGGAACGTCCGACTGCACAGGGCACGCGGGCAACTCGAAATGCGTTTGTGGAGGGATACGAATGAGCACCGATTTGAATGCCTGGCCCAGCCTCGACTATGCGGCGTGGAGCGACACGGCGGCCACGTTGCACCTGTGGACACAGATCGTCGGCAAGATTCGCCTCATTCGATCGCCGTGGACCAATCATTCCTGGCACGTGACGCTCTACGTCACATCGACAGGGTTGAGCACCTCGACCATCGCCCACGGCGATCGCGCCTTCCAGATCGATTTCGACTTCGTCGCTCATCGCCTCGTCGTGTCCTCGAACGATGGCCGTTCGCGCCATGTGCCGCTCGAACCGCAGTCGGTCGCCGCGTTCTATGCCCGGCTCATGCAGGCGTTGGACGAGCTCGACCTTGGCGTGCACATCCACAAGACGCCGAACGAAATCGCCGACCCGATTCCGTTCGACCGGGACGAAACCCATCGGTCCTACGATCCGGAGTACGCCAACCGCTACTGGCGGGTGCTGGTGCAGGCGGACCGCGTGTTCAAGGTGTTCCGCGCCCGGTTCTTGGGCAAGTGCAGCCCGGTGCATTTTTTCTGGGGTGCCCCGGACCTCGCGGTGACGCGATTCTCCGGGCGCCCGGCCCCGCAGCACCCGGGCGGGGTCCCGAATCTCCCCGATTGGGTGACGCGCGAAGCGTATTCGCATGAGGTGAGTAGCTGCGGGTTCTGGGCTGGCGGCGGACCGATTCCGTATCCAGTGTTCTATTCGTACGCCTATCCGGAGCCGGCGGGGTTTCCGGAACAACGCGTCGCGCCGAGTGCGGCGTTCTACAGCACCGATCTTCGGGAGTTCCTCATTCCGTACGATCAGGTGCGGCAGTCGAGTTCTCCGGATGCGACGCTTCTCGAGTTCCTGCAGACCACCTACGAGGCGGCAGCGAACTTAGCCGGCTGGGATCGAGCCGCGCTGGAGCGACAGTCGGACCCGCAGCGGGCTGTTTGACCGGCGGTGATGACAAGAGCGTCTCCCGGGACCGTGGGCTCACCAAATCGTCGCGCCCAGCCCAACGAATGCCTGCAGATACCCAGGGTGGATCGTCACCGCACCCCGGCTGGTGAGCTGCTGCGGAACATTGAAACTCTTCAAGAACCGCGTGCCGCCTTCCACGAAAAAACGCCGGTATTGCAGGTCGCAACCGATCGTGAAATCGTACCCGAATGCCGCGTTGGATTCGGAGCCAAGGTCCTGGTGCAAAGACTGGTCGGGGTTCGCGTCGTTCGGTACCGTGAGCTGAGTGCCGATCGTGTACATGTGCACGGCCACATTTGCACCCACGAATGGCCGGAAGAAACCGTGGCCATGCGGCCCCAGCTCCCCACCCAAGGTCACGCGGAAGAACTGCTGCGAAGTTGTTTGCTCGACGCGCAGTGGGCTTTGTGGGTCATTGACCAGTATCGTTCGATCGAGGAGATTGACGATTTCGAAGCCGGCGCCGAACCCGATGCCGTGCTGCAGGAACGATGGACTGACGACGGCGCGAATGCCGCCGCCCCAACCGGCGCTGCTGAAATCTTTGGCGTCCGCACCGCTCGGTTCGATCCGCACCCCATAGAGTGCGATCTTGACCGGAGTGCCGGTCGCGTGCGCTGCGTGAGTTGGCGCGCAAAGAGATCCAGCCATCAGGGCCAAGCTGGTGACAATGGCCGATTGTGACGGAGACGACGTCTTCATGCGTCTGCCTTTCTTCCCCATAGGTCTGGGACGCATGGCCGCGAGAAATCGCGAACGCGCGCCATCCCTGCCGAAACTGTGATCAGGGAGGAAGGTAGCAGATCCCCGTCGCTTCAGGGTTTGTGCTTCATCGGCACCTTGAGTTCACCCAGCTCCACGATCATGTCCTCGGCCGAGGTCGGCGGCCGGACCTGCTTGTCGATGAAGGCGATCTTGCCATTCTTGTCGATGTAGAAGGTCCAGCGGTTGGAGAAGCCGCGTGGGTTCATGACGCCGTACGCGGTCGCGACTTCCTGGGTTGGATCGGCGAGGATGGGGAAGTCGGCCGCTGCCTTTTCGACGACCTTGGCGGTTTCTCCCTGGCCGAGCGTCACCGACGTCGCCTTTGCGAACGCCGCGTTGTCGGCGACCGAATCGACGCTCGCCATGAAGTACGCCACGTCATACTTCCGGATCTTGGCGCCGTTTTCGGCCAGTGACTTGCATTCGATCGTGCAGCCGCCCGTGAATGCCTTGGGGAACCAGGCCACAACTACGGCCTTCTTGCCTTTGAAGTCCGCCAGCTTGTACGTCTTGCCGTCGGACGCTTGGAGCGCAAAGTCTGGGGCCTGATCGCCGACCTTGAGTTCGACGCCACGCACGGGCGCAGTCACTCCCATGGCCAGGCTTGCAGCGACTGCAATCGTCAACATCCGACGCATTCACGAACCTCCTGGGTCGATACGACTTCGTGGCGGTTAGGGCCTGGATTCGGCACCGTCGCCGCTGCCGCGGTGTGATGGATCGAGCTCGGCGATCTTGCGCGTCAGCGCCTGGGTCAGGAACGGCAGGTGCCCGGCGACGCCGATTGCGGCGTTGCGCACCGATCGCGCTGCCGGCGACCCGAGCGTCGCCATCCGCGTCATGCGATCGGTGAACGCCACAACCTCCCCGGCAACCTTTGTGGCGGTGGCTGGCCCAAGCATCGAGCCGCTCGGTGTCGGCACCACCAATCACGTCGGCCAGCACACCGGCGAGCGACATCGCATCCTGAATGCCGGTGTTCATGCCCTGGCCGCCGGCCGGGCTGTGTACGTGGGCTGCGTCCCCACAGAGCAGCACGCGCCCTTTCCGGGGGCTCTCGGCGACCCGATGGTGGACGCGGAACCGTGACGACCAGACGCTGTCTTGGATCTGCGCCTTCTTGGCGTGCGGGCCGCGCGCGTCGAGCAGGTCCTGGATGTAGGCGGCCGAAGGCTGCTCCGGCGCATCGTCGGCCGTGGCGACGATGCGGTAGCGGTTCTCGGGCAGCGGCGCCACGACAACGAAACCTTCCGGCGCGAAGAAGAGGCTTCCCTCGTCCTGGGGGAGCGGCCAATCCATGTGCACGTCGGCCAGTACGAAGCTCTGATCGTACACGGCGCCCGAAAACCCGATCTTGGCGTTATCCCGAACGCGGCTGTGCATGCCATCGCAGCCGACGATCCAACGCGCCCGGACCGTTTGTGCGACGCCATCCAGAACGATGTCGGCTTCGCCGCCGTCAGGCGTGACACGCACCGCGGTCGCTTCGGCCGGGCGCACGACGTCGCCGCCCAGCGCTTGTAGCCGTGCGAGTAGGATCGCCTCGGTACAATTCTGTGGGCACATCAGAGTGAAGGCGTACTGGCTCGGAATTTCCTTGAAGTCGAGCGCCAGGAGGGTTCGATCGTGGTCGCGGACGCGAAAGATTGGCACCTTCAAACCCTGCTGCAGCATCGTTGGGACGACGCCGAGGGGCTCCAAGACTTCGAGGGTGCGGGCATGCACGACGGCGGCCCGCGAGGTGTTGGCGCCTTCGGAGAGTTTGTCGATCGTGATTGCCTCGACACCGCGCCGGCGAAGTTCAGCCGAGAGCGCCAGGCCCGTCGGGCCCGCACCGATGATCAGGATCTCCATTTGTGAAGGCATGGTTCGCATCTCTGTTTCTTCGGAACAGTCGACACGCGTGTGGCTCGCGGGGCGAAACGGAACTATACCGGTCAGGGCAGGGAGGCAACAACCACCGACCGGCCGCACCCGAGGCCGGGCCACGGGCGCCGTACAGGTTTGCAGCAGAGTTTTGAGCCCTCGTGATTCGAGCCCGACCTGCGTATTGCCTTCGCTGTTTACGTGCCGGGCGGGTCGCGGCGGCGCGTCTTGGCGACTCCACTCACGATCCCCATTCCCAGCAGGACGACAACGCCCACGCCGATCCACCGTGGCGGCAAGTGGAGCATGCTGGCGGCGACCGCCAATCCGGCGATGAGGATCATGTATCCGATGATGTAGAGAACGAACGACGACATGAGTTGTGCTCCTTCGACAAGGACTTCACTGAGCACGCGGCAGCGCTCCGGCGCCGCGTCAACCGCGGACGGTGAATCCTTTGGTTTCCTTCATTGCGCCGTTCAAGCCAATGCGTACCTGGTGCTTTCCAGCCGGCCACGGACCCGGATTGACGATGTAAAAGCTCGTGTAGCCGGTGCCGGGTTGGTTGGTCACGAGTTCCTTCTCGGAGACGACCTGTTCGGTCCCGCCCTCCGTGAAGAGCCAGCGCGCACTGATTCGAGTGCCGACGGGGGTGCTCTCGGTCTTGACCGATGCAAAGATCGTATCGCTGGGTGTAAAGGTGTCGACCGCGACGTTCACCTGCTGCGCGCTGTTGACCGCGCGCCCGAGCGAAACGTCGGTAACCATGGCGGTTGCCGGTGCTTGGTTCGCCTCTTTCTTCGCGCAGGCCACGACCAGCATCAGCGCAATAGCGGCGCATGATGCCTTGAATGCAGAAGCATTTGTACGCACGTCGACCCTCCTGGTCACGGGATGATGAATTTCTGCCCCGGGTAGATGAGATCCGGGTTCTTGATCTGATCACGATTGGCGTCGTAGATTTTCCGCCATTGGTTGGCGTTGCCGTAGAATTGGTGCGCAATCTTCGAGAGACTGTCGCCGCTCTTGACCTCATAGGTTGTTGCCGCTTTTGTTGCAGCAGCAGGCACCGCGGGTGAGGCAACCGGCTCCGTGCGGAGCGTCGAATTGCCTCCAGACCGAACGCCGGTAAAACCGCGCTCCGCAGCATCTGGTTTCTTGTTCTTCCCGAAAATCTTGTCGAGAAAACCCATGTCCTACCCCCTTTGGTGGGATTCGATTGCAGACTCTTGGATGCTCGGGCGAGCATCCCGTGACACCGAGCGAGAGTAGCCCCCGCGCACGTCACTCACAACCACGAGATAATGAACAAATCGTCACGCAATTCGCACCCGCGCTCCCCGGATCACGAGCCAAAGGATGATCGGGACTTCGGCAATCTCCAGAATCATCGCGAACTGGCCGACGGCATGCCCGTACCGTGGCAGAATCAGTGAAGTAAACGCACTGACCAGATAGGCGACGCCGGCAATGAACAGCAAGACCCCGAAGATGCGCGGGATGAATCCCGATCGAATGGCAAGAATTCCGAACGGAAAAAGCCACAGCCCCCAGAAGATCGAGGCGACGGTAATACCCTGGCTGTGCAAGCGGAGGAACAGGAAGGCCAATGCATCCAGCTGAGCCGGTGTGAATACCGACAGGGAATCGGCACCGCGAACCAGGATCAGTGCGGCGACTTCGTTGAGCACGTTAAAAAACATGATCGGGACGGGAGTCAAAGATAGGATTACCATCAACACAGCATGTTTCGTGCTGACCGCCTTGAACAAGCGATAAAGTGCCAGGACCAGAAAAATACCAACCGTCTGATGGAACAATTCGCTCGCGATGCCGAGTCGAAGCAGCGACTCGGATGCGCGGATGCGATCGGCCGTCGCCGCTGCGTCGCCCGACACGATTAGCTTGCCAGGGACATACTCCAGGCCAATGGGTGCCGTGATTCCGACCAGGAGATAGAGGAATCCAGCGACCCGGGCTTGCTTCTGGATCAAGTTCGTGGCCATGGTCCTTGCCTCGCGCTCGACTGGGCCAGGGCGATCGGGCTCGCCACGACCATGTGAGAGTGACGCGTCGTCGTACGCCCGGGCGGGGGAGAAGGTTGCACCGCGCCTGCCGCGCTCGCTCATCACCGCCCTCTGCAACCCGCCAGGCCCCTTGGTACCGGCGGTGGGCTGGTCGATTCTCTACAATATCCGCGCCCCCTCATTCGTCTAGAACGGTAGACGAAGGACGCGGCGAGCCTGGAGCAGATGACACTCGAACAGGACCAGCGGATCTCTGAAGTGGTCAACCGGGAACAGTCCCGGCTGCGCAACTTCATTCGCGGGCGCGTGCCCGACCCGGGCGACGCCGAGGACATCCTGCAGGACGTCTTCTACGAACTGGTAGAAGCAAATCGGCTGCTCATGCCGATCGACCACGTCACGGGTTGGCTGTTTCGCGTCGCGCGCAATCGCATCATCGATCTCTTCCGAAAAAAGAGACCGGTGAGCTTCAGCGACGTCGCGGTCGCCGGCGACGGGGACGAACTGCTGCGGTTGGAAGACCTGCTGCCTTCGCCCGATGCCGGACCGGAGGCGCTCTACGCCCGCCAGGTGCTTCTCGAGGAACTCGAGCTGGCGGTCGAAGAGCTGCCGGAGGATCAGCGCCGAGTCTTCATCGCGCATGAACTGGAAGGGCGCAGCTTCAAGGACATGGCGGCCGCGACAGGTCTCAGCGTCAACACGCTGCTGTCTCGTAAACGCTATGCGGTGCTCCACCTGCGCGAGCGGTTGCAGACCTTGTTCGACGAATTCACGAAAGGATGAGGAACGGAACATGAGTATGGGACTGAAGCGAATGATGTTCATCGCGCCGCTGGCGATTCTGGGGATGCTGCTCTTCGCCTTCCTTGGCGGCGAAATCGTGCTGCACCTGTGGAACGGGTTGCTGCCGCCGCTCTTCGGCTTCCACCAGGTCACCTTCTGGCAAGCACTCGGACTCTTGGTGCTGTGCAGGATCCTGTTCGGAGGCATTGGATTGCACGGTTCCGGCCGCTCCAACTACCGCCGTCGCATGACCGAACGCTGGGAGCGCATGACCCCGGAAGAGCGCGAGCGATTGCGACAGGGTTGGCGTGGCCGTTGGGGCTTTGTCCCTTCCGCCGCCGAGAGCAAGGAACAATGAGGGGAGCCATGCATCGAGGGTCGCCCGATCGCTGGTGCTTGCCTTAGAACGCCGCGGCGAGCGCCCGGGCAATGGCACGCTCCCGCTCGTCCGCCGGCAGGCCCCTCGAGACACTCCATCGAATGTCGTCAAACGAGCGGACGAACGCCCAGGCGCGGACGCGCTCGGGATCGAGATCCAGCTCGCCGGCCACCCGGCGCACAACGCGCGTCGCGCTCAGACGGTCCGGCCGCTCCGGGAGCAGGGTCCGGATCAGATGACCGGTGTCGAACGCCGGCTCGCCGGCGAGAGGCTTCGGGTCGATGAGAAGCCACGGCTCGCGCTCGGCCGCGAGGACATTCCCCAGGTGGAAATCGCGGTTCGCCAGAACCTCATCGCCTGGCGCGGTAGAAAAGAACGGTACACAGTTCGACCGCCTCTCGCGCCAACGCCGGATCGAGTCGAGCGCTGCCTGCCGATACGCGCGGCATGGCCGCGATCATCTCGCCCCACCGCGCCACTTCTTCGGCGACCCGGATGAACGGATGGCCGATGGCGAGCGGCCGCCACAGTTGCCGGAGGAGTCCGCAGGCAAGGCCGATGGCTTGGTCACGATTCAGGTGGTCGAGGAGCGATGTCCCCGGCGCCAACCGCTCCAAGAGCAGCGCCCCACGGTCGGGATCGGCGTCCAGGAGGCGGACTGCACCGCGTTCCGCATCACCAGGGCATCCCCTTCGTGCCGCGTCTCGCGGTCGGCAAAGCTTACCTGCAGGACACTCTGGGTACCATCGTCCCGCTCGGCGGGTGCGGTGAACGCCACACAGCCGCCTACGAAAGCGTCGCCAACGCGGAGCGACCACTGCACAGCGAGTTCCTCGACAAGGCCCGGCAATGCGTCGAGCCAAGCTCGGCCAGCGTCGCCATGTCCTTCGAGGTTCGTCCGGACGACCGCGTCTGGTACCGCAAGTTTCAAGGCCGCTCTCCGGCTTGGAGTTGAGACGACGAACATACACGCTGCGCCTTGGGGTGGCGGCATCTTTGGACCTGTCGGCCACTCCATCACCGAAGGATGGTCGCGCCTGCGCGACCGTTGCGGTAGATTCCTTCCATGCAGCTGACCCCCGGAACCCGGCTCGGCTCCTTTGAGATCGTCGCCCCGCTCGGTGCGGGGGGCATGGGCGAGGTGTATCGCGCCCGCGACTCGCGGCTCGGGCGCGAGGTGGCGCTCAAGGTGCTGCCGGCGGCCTTTGCGAGTGACTCCGAGCGGCTCGCGCGCTTTGAGCGCGAGGCGCGCACGGTCGCTGGGCTCAACCATCCCAACATCGTCGTGCTGTATTCGATCGAGGATGCGGGCGAATTGCGATTCCTCACGATGGAACTCGTCGAGGGCCAGGGCCTCGACCAGTACATCGCTCCCGGTGGCCTGCCCATTGCGCGCGTCATCGAACTCGGGATCGCGCTCGCGGAGGCACTCACCGCAGCGCATGAAAAGGGCGTCGTGCATCGCGACTTGAAACCCGCGAACGTTATGCTGACCCGCGACGGACGTGTGAAGGTCCTCGATTTCGGGCTCGCGAAGCACGCGGTGCCGGACTGTGGTTTCGATGCGACGCAGGCCGCGACACTCGCGGCGCCGCTCTCGACCGCTGGCCACGCGATAGGCACGGTGCCGTACATGGCGCCCGAGCAATTGCGCGGCGAAGCCGTCGATGGCCGCGCGGATTTGTTCGCACTCGGTACACTGCTCTACGAATTGACGACAGGGCGGCGGCCGTTCGAAGGTGCAACCTCCGGCACGATCGGTGCCGCGATCCTGCGCGACACGCCGGCATCGGTTGCGAGCGTGCGGGCCGATGTGCCAACCGATCTCGACCGCATCATCGCGCGCTGCCTCGAAAAGGAGCCGCGCGTCCGCTTTCAGACCGCCCTCGACGTGAGCAACGAATTGCGGTGCGTGCGACAGACGCGAGAGGGCGGCTCTCTATTGAAGCCGCCGCCAACTCCATCCACGCCGCTGCTCGGGCGCGAGGTGACCCTCGAGTCGGCCGCCGAACGCCTGCGGGGCGGGGCGCGCGTGCTCACGGTCACCGGCTACGGTGGCACCGGCAAAACGCGATTCTCGATCGAGCTCTTCCGCCGCCTGACGCCCGACTATGCCGGCGGCGCGGCCTTCGTCTCGCTCGCCTCGGTCACCGCGGCTTCCGAGGTGTTGCCGACGGTCGGCACTGCGCTCGATATCGGCGAGGCGCATGGTCGCTCGGCGCTCGACGCGCTCTGTACGGTGATCGGCGACCGCCGCATGCTCCTCGTCCTCGACAATCTCGAGCAAGTGCTCGATGCGGCCGGCGACATTGCGGCACTCGTGTCACGCTGTCCGTCGTTGCAGGTGATCGCCACGAGTCGGGCCCCGCTCAAGATCGGCGCCGAGTCGGAGTTCAGTTTGCCGCCACTCGAACTGCCGGCCCTGGATGCGACGTCGCTTGAAGCACTGAGGGCCTGCCCGTCGGTCACACTCATCGTGCAGCGGGCCGAGAAGGTGAAGCCGGGCTTCGCGCTCACCGCCGCGAATGCGGCGGCAATCGCCGCGATCTGCCGGCGTCTCGACGGCCTGCCGCTCGCACTCGAGCTGGCCGCGGCGCGCGTTCGCATCCTTGAACCGGCGGCACTGCTGCAACGGCTCGACCATGCGCTCGACCTCTTGACCTCGGGTGATCGCGACCTGCCCATCCGCCAACGCACGTTGAGGGCCACGATCAGTTGGAGCTATTCGCTCCTCGACGCGCCGGAGCAACTCGTACTGCGCTGTCTCTCCGTATTCCACGAAGGTTGGACGCTCGAGGCGATGGAGCAGGTGTGCTACGCCGAAGGTGAGCGCTATCGCGCGGTCGACGCACTCGACTCGCTCGTCGAGAAGGGGCTTGTGCGCGTGGTGGGATCGGGCGAGCGTTATGCGTTGCTCGAGACGATTCGCGCCTTCGCCGCCGAACAACTCCATGCTGGTGGCGAAGTGGACGCCATGCGGCATACGCATGCCGACTATTTTGTCGGATTCACGGCCGAGGTTGCCGCCGGTATCTTCGGGACGACGCAGCTCGAAGCCATGCGACGCGGCCGCGACGACAACGCGAACACGCAAGCGGCCATCCAGTGGCTTACCTCTGGGGCACAGGCGGGGGACCTCGTCGCGCTGGAGAAAGCGCTGCTGCTCTGCGGTCAACTGGACTGGTTCTGGCACATTGGCGCCCAGCACCTCACGGCGCGCCTCTGGTTGGATGCGCTGCTCGCGCTCGCTGCCGCTCGCCCGCCGAGCCGCGGCCGCGCGCTTGCATGGCTGGCCGCCGGGATGGTCTCGACGACGACCGGTGAGTGGGAGCGCTCGCGCGGCGAATGGGCGGCCGGCTTTGCGGACGGCAAAGCCGTGGGTGACGAGGCGGCAGCGGCAGAGGGGATCATGGGCGTGGGCTACTGCAACCTGAGCCTCGGGCGCATGGATGAAGCAAGAGCGGGACTCGACGAGGCCATCGCCCGCAGCGCGAACATTGGCTTCGACTTCATGCAAGCGCTCGCGCAGTCGCTGAAGGGAATGCTGCTTTTCGCGACCGGCAATCTCGCGGCCGGCATCGCCCTTGTAGAGGACGCGCGGCAGATCCATACGCGCATGAACGATCATGAGGGACGCGGCGTTGCGAACAGCCTTCTCGCCCAGATGATCTTCACAACGGGCGACCATGCTCGCGCGATCGCGCTCTATCACGACTCCCTCGCGTCGCTCGAGGCGGTGGGCGACCACCCGGAGATCGCGCGTGTGCACTGCGAGATGGGCTGGACTGCATTGGCCTCCTCCGATCCGCGTGCAGCGCAGGAGGCGTTTGTACGCGGGGTGCAAGAGTACGAGTTGGTCGGCAGCCCGCGTGGTACCGGCCTGGCTCTCTTGGGGCTTGCCGCGGTCGAGGCAGCTCTCGACCGGCCGGAGCGCGCCGTGACGATCGCGGCGGCGGCGCAAGCGTTGTCGGAGCGCGCCGGCATCGTCATCGCCCATCCCATGGATCCGGGCCTCGCGAGCCGCATCGAGGCCCTCAAGGCGTCCATTCCAAAGGGGACACTCGACGGGCTTGTCGCGAACGCCGGCACGCTGACGCCGGCGGCGATTGTGGCGATGGTCGCGGAGTAGGAATCGAGGGCGCCGTTCTCGCGGCGCCCAGGTGCGATGCCTTGGCATGAGCGTTCCGGGGAGAAGGCGATCCAGTACGAGGAGCAGCCCATGCGGCGCGAATGGGTTACGGCGAAGTCGCGACGGGCCGGATCACCAGGAACCAAGCGCCAGACTTTACCGGCAGACGCATCTCGATCGGTTCATGTGAAATATCAACCAACCGGGCTTTGCGCTTGATGGCTTTGCCGTTCACCTCGTTCGTAGTGATGGAAAGCCGGCCCTTTTGCAGACTCCACGTGCCCTGCTCGGTGAGCGGCCGCTGCTCGGGGCTCGCGAAATGGCATACGAACCGATGGCCGATCAAAAACTCGGCGGTGCCGATCTGTGCCATGCGGCGGCCTTCGCCCACCCCTGGCCGCTCGATGCGGCCCACCCACTTGCCGACGAGTTGGGACTGATGGATGTCTGCCGCGTGCGCCAGGCTCGCAACGACGGCCAACGCCGCAACAACGACGACGACGACGAGCCTTCTCATCCGCTCACCCCCTCCCGACGGCATACGTGGCCAAAAGGAACGCCCCAGGCACAATCGCTTTCGCGCTGCACCTGGGGCGTCGAGAAGCGAGCTCAGGCTCTCAACTCGTAGACTACCGATACGATGTCCACATGGAGTTCATCCGCGAGTTCTGGCCGGCGGTGAAGTTGTCCATGCAAAAGTCGTCCGTGTAGTCCATGAAGTTGGTGATCGGGTCCAGGCCCGCCTTGTTCCTGCAGGTGTCGCGGCCCGTGGGGCACCCGAACGCCGCCGATTTCTCGGCCGCCGTGTCGCTGACGCCATCGCCCGAACCGTTACAGCCACCCTGGAACGTGTGGTACAGGCCCATCCAGTGGCCGACTTCGTGGGTCGCGGTGTCACCGAGGTTGTAGGGCGCCGCGGAGCCGCCGGGCACCGACGAGAAGAGACACACAACGCCGTCCATCTTCGGGTTGCTGGCATAGCTCGACGGGAAGGTCGCCCAGCCGAGCAAGCCACCGCCCATGTTGTTCAAGTACAAGTTCAGGGCATTCGAACCACCCTGGCGAAGGGCGTTTTTCATCGCCGTTTCGCTCGCGCCGCCAGTGCTGGTGTACCAGGACGAATTCGTGGTGTTATCGGTCGACACCAAGTTGAACGAGAATGAGGAAGCGGCATAGGCCGCGTTCAGTACCGCAATCTGGCTGGTAATTTGCGCGTCTGTCGCACTCTCCGAGGCCGCACCCGTGGCGTAGATTCGATGCACGTAGACCGGAATGACGTGCGACGCCGTGATCAACGGCTTGTACGACCGCAACCGGTCCTCCACCGCGAGCATCGTTGCCGCGTCGAGGTCCTCTGTCGAACAGCGGACGAATGACCCTTGCACCGTCGAGATGTCTTCCTGGCCACCAGCGCTCGTAATGTCGCCCCCGCAGCCATGGATTGCCAAGGTTGCAGCGAACGATACGGCGCCAAGGGCAATGATTCGGAACGTGTTCTTCCGCATAGAACCTAATTCCTCCCCAAACGTGCGAGACATAGGGATTCTGCCGCGACAATAGATTCTGCTACGAATTTGCAGATTGAGTCAAGTCTCTTCGCCGGCCGCAAACTGGGCTGAAACACGCGATTCTGGGTGAGCTAGCGCCGGACCCCGATTTCCGAGAAGGGGACGAGACGCAGCATCCTGGTACCCGTGGGGTCGGGCCCCGAGAGTTCCGCAAGCGCCGGCAGGGACTGAATGTTGAGTTCCTTGGAGGTCGTTTGGTCGCCGGCGATCGAGATCAGCGCGGCTTCCGCCGGAACATCGAGCCAGGCTTGCGCTTCCGCACCCAGTGCGGCGTTCGCGGCCGCGTCCAAAAGCGCCGTGTCGGTCAATGGCGGCGCGGCCTTTTGCAGCTCGCGCCGCAGCCTTTCGAAGGCTTCGGGGCTTTTGTCGCGGGCCATTTCGAGCAGCGCGACGGCGCGGATGGAACGGTAGGTGTCGTGGGGCAGGAGAGTCCAGCGATAGAGCACGTTGAGAGGTTCGGGCTTCGCGGCCATCTGGTCTTCGACCATCCGGCAGCGTGGACATTCCGGATCGGTGAACAGCACGTACACCTTGCCGCCGGGTATCGTCTCCTGACCGCGAGGTCTAAAGATCGCGACCCCCTGCTCGGTGCCGAATCGATCCCACCCGCCGGTCGCCGCGAACACGATGGCGAGGCTGAAGAAGAGCGGGGCAAGGGCGCGCGGCTTGGGCAGGAGCGATAGGGCCGCTGAGACCACGCCGATGTGGATCAGCATGCACACCGGGCAAAGAGTGTTGTTGTGAATCATCCACCACGCGAGCGTCAGCGAGCCGAGGGCGGCGACACCCAAGGCTGCCTTTGCCCCGCGTCGCTCACTGAAGAGCGCGTACGCCAGGGCGAACAGCGCCGGAGGCCCGCCCCAGGCCAGAGCCGCACTCAGGGGGAGTTCGTTGACGAAGCTGCAACTGGCGCAGCCCCACAGGTCCAAGCCAAGGTGATGGGCGAGCGCGACCAGCGCGGCGCAGCCAGAAAAGAGGCAGAAGAAGATTCGCAAGTGTTTCATTCGTGCCCTACTTCGCCCCGGGAGCAATCTCTCGATCCCAACGGTGGGCGCTGAGGGCGCCAATGAGACGCGCATCCAACTTGCCCCGATCGCTCGCGGCCAAATTGGCGCGGACGTGTTCCACCGTGCGCATGCCGGCAATCGTCGTCGACACCTGCGCATTCGACAAGACGAACCGCATGGCCATCTCCGCGAGGTCCATGCCGTCGGGAAGAACTGCTTTGAGGGCCTCGACACGATCGACGGTCGGCCCCAGGTTCTCGGGCCCAAAATACCATGCCCGCCAGTCGTCGGCAGGGAACTCTGTGTCCTTGGTCAAAGATCCGGCCAGGCTCCCTTCATCCAGCGGAACCCGCGCAATGACGCCGACATTGTGTTCCGCACACGCCGCGAATAGCAGATCCTCCGGTGCTTGTTCGAAGATGTTGTAGATCACCTGCACGGCGTCGACGAGCCCGGTTTTGACGGCCAAAATGCCGTTGTTTGGCTGCCACCGATTCAAGCTGATGCCAAAGGCTGCAACGATGTTGCGTCGCTTCAATTCCGCAATCGTGTCATGCCAGGCTCTGGAAACGGACCAGGAGTCGTCCCAAACATGGAGTTGCAACAGGTCGATCGTGTCGACGCCGATCGCGGTCCGGATGCGGTCGGCGAACTCGAAAACATATTCACGAGGGAAGACATCCTCGTACTGGTCACTGGACGATGCCGGCCACTGGCGATTCTTGGGCGGAACCTTGGTGCCGACGTAAATGCGTCTGGGGCGGTTGGCGCGCAACAGTTCGCCCAAGAGGCGATCGCTCCGGCCCTCCCCGTATGCCGACGCGGAATCGAAGAAATTGCAGCCCAAATCAACCGATGCCTGCATCGCACCGAGTGAAGCGCTGTCGAGCGAACCCGACCAGGCCCCGGCGCCCCAGAGTCCGTGACCTACGTCGCTCACTTCGAACCCGGTTTTCCCGAGGACGCGATAGTTCAATGGTGATCCCTTCACCGAAGCACCGGTCAGACCCCCATTATTGTAAGTGCATCGCGCCAGAGGGGACACACTCTGCGGACGCCGGGTGACCTCAGTACGAGCCGCGTTTCCCCGTGTTTCTGATATGAATTCCGTAACAGCTTGTGAATGGGTCGTTTGAGCCACTGCGCCTCAAGCGCCTGCGGCGCCATTGATCTTCGGCGACTGCGATGTGTCCATCAAACCACAGCTCGACCTCGAGCGCTCACTGGATGCATCGCGCCTCGCGGAGATCGTGCAGAGGGGTGACGCGAGTCGACGTTGGGCTTCATGAACAACGCTTCATGATCGAAAGGGGGATCACAGCGGAGTCGACGGGGCGTTCGTTCGGCTTGGGGAAACGCGCATGACGACAAAGTTCATTGTAAGGTGAAAAGGCGATTCCTATACTTGCCGCGCTTCAACGCTCTCGAGGTGACCAACGTGATGCACAGCGATCGACCCTCACCATCACACGGGAATCAGCCTCCCCCGAGCAAACTCACGCCAGCCCAGCATTGTCTACAGACATGCCCAACATGGAGGTCCCACGTGCGACGCCTTAGGCCACTGGCATTCTTGCTGCTTTTGCTACCCGCTCTCGCTTCGGCGCAGTCCATCGTGTCGGTCGTGCCGAACAGCGCCACCCGCGGGGCAGCAGTCGACGTTCAAATCACCGGATCTCAGACGCTCTTCCTGCAGGATTCAGAAGTGACGAGCCTTGTTTGGCTGTCGCAGGGAGGCTCGCGAATCGACGCGGACAGCGTCGATGTCTCGAGCACAACGCTCCTGAATGCCGCGTTCAACATTCCCGGCGCTGCTCCGCTCGGCCTCTGGGACGTCAACGCCCAGCAGGTGGATAGCACGGTGGTCACCCTTGTCGGGGGCTTCACGATTGTTGGTGGATGCTCGATCACCGATCTCGCAGCGGGTGCACAGACGCCTTGCAACTCGGAAGCCAACACGTACACGCAGGCGGTGGTTGTCACTTACGAAAGTCCGCCATCCACCGGCAACCTGGTGGTGAATGGGCAGACGTTCTCCCTCGGCACGAGTCCGCAGACTGTCACGCTCACCGGCCTGACCGCGAATGGTGCTGCGGTCAATGTGACGGCGAGCTTCTCCGCGGATTCGGGGTGCTCGCGCACGGAGAACGCTCTGTTCACCGCTCCGGCGAGCTGCGCGGTGAGCCCGTGCTCGATCAGCGACCTCGCAGCGGGTGCTCAGACGGCCTGCAATGCGACCTCGAATACCTACACGCAGGTCGTGGTCGTGACGTTCGCGAACGCGCCGGCGTCCGGCAACCTGGTCGTGAACGGGCAGACATTCTTGATCGGCACGAGCCCGCAGAGCGTCACCCTTGTCGGTCTGAACGCCAACGGCGCTGCAGTCAATGTGACGGCGAGCTTCTCCGCGGATTCGGGGTGCTCGCGCACGGAAAATGCCCTGTTCACCGCTCCGGCGAGCTGCGCGGTGAGCCCGTGCTCGATCAGTGATCTCGCAGCGGGTGCTCAGACGGCCTGCAATGCGACCTCGAACACCTACACGCAGGTCGTGGTCGTGACGTTCGCGAACCCGCCCACGTCCGGCAATCTGGTTGTAAATGGGCAGACGTTCGCGATCGGGACGAGCCCACGGAGCGTCACGCTCACGGGCCTAAACGCCAACGGCGCCGTGGTCAATGTGACGGCAAGCTTCTCCGCGGATTCGGGGTGCTCGCGCACGGAGAACGCTCTGTTCACCGCTCCGGCGAGCTGCGCGGCGAGCCCATGTTCGATCAGTGATCTCGCGGCGGGTGCTCAGACAGTCTGCAATGCGACCACGAACACCTACACGCAGGACGTGGTCGTGACGTTCGCAAACCCGCCGACGTCCGGCAACCTGGTCGTGAATGGTCAGACGTTCCCGATCGGCACGAGCCCGCGGAGCGTCACGCTCACGGGCCTCAATGCGAACGGCGCTCCGGTCAACGTGACGGCGCGCTTCTCGGCCGATACCGGCTGCCAGCGGACGGCGAACGCGCTCTTCACGGCTCCGCAAAGTTGCGGGCAGGGAGGCGTGCTGGACTGCTCGGACGCCGAACCTTCGAAGGACGAGTTGTCGGCAACACGACGCCATCGATTCAAGAAGGTCCGGATCGAGGACGTCGAGGGCTCGAATGGACGCGATGCCACGATCACGATCACGCAGGTCACCTCCGACGAACCGGTCGGCAGTACTTGCCCCGATGCGGTGATTCACAGCAACGGTACCGTGGATCTGCGCGCCGAGAGCGATAGCACCGGGAACGGACGCGTGTACACGATCCTATTCACCGCGACCGACAACACCGGCGCTTCGTGCAGCGACTCGGTGTTCGTCTGCGTGCCGCGCGCTTCGCGGCATGACGGCGATGATGACGACGATGACCACCGCCGGCCCGGCAACCGACCTGGCAACCGGACTCTTGGTGGGGATGACGATGACGATGACGATCGTGGCGGTGATCACGACGGTGACAACGACGGGCACGGGCACAGGCCTCATTGCGTTCGTGACGCGGGCCAATACGACGCCACGGTGTGCACTGTTGGCGGGGCGGGTCAGGGACAGCCATCCACCCGACCCATCGTCACGAAGGCCACGGGCGGTCAGGTAACGATTCAGCTGACGACCGTCGGGACGGGCCCGGTCGATGTCCGGATCTACGATTTGCGAGGACGACTCGTACGCCGCCTGGCTGCCGAGCAGATGCCGGCCGGTGCGCACGCGCTGCACTGGGACGGCCGCGATGCCAATGGCAACGAAACAGCAAGCGGCATTTACCTCGTGCGGGCTGTGATGGACGGCGCGTTGCATACGTCCAAGACGGTGTGGATGCGCTAGACGGTCGATCGGAACGTTCGAACGAACGGGGGCCCCGCCGGCCCCCCGTTTGCTCATGGCTCTTGCCGCCCGAGCGCGGTGGTCACCAAGCGGATGCATTCCTTGAACCGCGCAGAATTCGCATACGCAGTGGCGGGTGCGAGTACCTCATAGGCTTCTTGGTCGCGGCCCAAACTGTGAAGCAGCGAGCCCAGGTTGGTGCGCGCCTCCTCGAACCGCGGCGCGATGGCGATCGCACTCTCGAAGTTGCGGATTGCAGCGTCGTTGTCGCCGCGGAGTGCCTCGCACGTCGCAATGTTGCTCAAGACGTGCTCATGGTTGGGGTGCACTTCGAGGGCACTGCGGAAATCGGCCAGGGCTCCCACCCGGTCACCCATCTCGAAACGCGCCACGCCGCGATACCAGACCACCGGAACGCCGCTCGGATCGATGTCGTAGTAGCGGCGGTCGACGCGGTCGATGTGCGCCGCCATCGCCGGCCAATTCTTCGCCACCCGAGCTTCCAGCGCGCGGCGCAATTCGACCTCGGCGAAGTAGCGCGAGTAGGCGACCCGGCCGGCGATCAGCGTCGTCATCCACAGCACTGCAACGAGCGCCAGCGCCCACCGCCGCGAAACTGAATGCGCCGCCGGCTTGTCCCCGGCGCCACGATCGAACGAGACCAGCGTTCCGATCAGGAGGGCCAGATAGACCAGGTGAGTCATCCGCTCCTTTGGAAAGCTGAACAGCGAATCGAGCCCATACCCGGCCACCCCCGCCAACATGAGGGCCAGCACAAGACGATCACGGCCCGACGGCGTGCGCGCCATGGTCCGGGCCCCGACGCCGAGAACGCTCCCGAAGATCGCGAGGTACAGGAGGCCGCCCATCAGTCCCGTTTCGCTGGTCACCCAAAGGATATCGTTGTGGGGACGCTGGAAGTGGAGGGTGCCGGTGTCCGAACGTAGGCCTTCAGCCCCGTACGACGGAACGACGATGCGCCAGTTGCCCAAGCCCACCCCGAGGAGCGGATGCTCCCGGATCATTCGGACCGTTCGCGACCAGAGCTCGAGACGCTCGTGAATCGAAGCGTCTTCGAGCTGCACCATCGAACCGACCTGCGCGCGCATCGGCGCGCGAGCGCCGGGCGAGTAGAAAAGCAAGGCCAGGCTCACCGCGGCCGTCGCCAAGGCGGCCATTTGAATCAGGCGCGGACGGTACGTGCCCAGGTGATCACCGGTCGATCGGGCGCGTTTCGTGACGAATGCCAGAACGGCGAGGCTGAAAACCAGGCCGCCAGGAAAGGCGATCCAAGCCGAGCGGGTCTGCAATACGACCAGAAGGAACACGGAGATCAACATCGTCACTGCGCTCGCAACACGCCATCTTCCCTCGTGTTCGAGCAAGCCATACGTGACGAACGGGAATGCAACAACCAGGAAGGACGCTAATAGGTTGCGGTGTCCCATCGTCGAGTCGACGGTGGTATCGCGCTTCATCCACTCGAAGAGAGCGACCTGATAGTACTGCAGGATGGCGAAGCCACCGACAAGGAATACGCTCACGATGACGAACTTGGCCAGCAGCGCCAATCTGCTTCTTTCACCGTCGATCGCCCGCGCACTCGCATGGATCAACCAAGCGAATGTCGCAAGTTTCAGGAGCTCGAAGGCCCCGTCGGGCGTCGGGCCATTGATGATGACCGAAAGCGTCGCGACCAGGATGAAGGCGATGAGACAACCGAGCGGAATCGCTGCGGCCCGATTCACGGACAGAATCGTCCTCGATCGCAAGACGCCGATCCCGAAAACCGTGACGAGGACCATCCCCAGCAAGGAAACGACGAGAAAGCCCGCCGGCAGCACCGGGTCGATGGTTGCGTTCGAGTAGACGAGTGGAAGGAGCAATGCGGTCACGAACAAGTAGGCCCAGGTCCAGTGAGGCGGCCCAGTGCGCCCCATTGCTCCCCTGAGGCGCGTGTGGGTTGTCTTGTTCGTAGGCACCACGCACGCGTCCTTCCGCACAATCCGGTCGCGCGACTCCGGGGGCCCAGGATAGCGCACCTCGTGGGATGGTGTGTGCCAGGACAACCTTGTGGCACGCCCGCACAGTGCCGGCGTCGAAGCGCAGGAAATAGATCCCGGCCGCAACCCGGTGGCCGGGCATCGTCCGTCCCGTCCCAGGTGCATTGGTGCCGGCCAGCTTGTAGAGCGGCACCGCGGCCGCGGCGTCATTCCCAGGACCGTCGCCGTTATCGACCACGAGGCGCGAAAGCGAGTTCGCTGTGTCAAGTCGCGGCGACGACGGCCGGCGCCGCCGAGGGCGGCGATAGCGGCACCGGCGGGACGGCCTGCGACAGCGGGGCTTGGGCGAATAGCGATGCAATCAGTCGCTCGTATTGCTGCAGGCGCTCGTTCGCTTCGTGCCACGTGTCCCGCGTCTTGGGTCGGTGCGGCAAGCCGGGATCGGCCAGGCAAGCCGGGCGCTCGACATCGAGTCCGAAGTACCGCGGCACGTCAGCACCCCGAACCGCGACGTTGATTTCGCGGTAGCAACGGCAGAGTTGGGTATGCGCCGCCGCCATCCGGTCGAGGTGGGCGACGAACTCGCCGTGGAAATGCTCGCGCGCGGCAGCCGCGGTGCTTGATTCGCTCTCACGGCTTCGCATCGCCTCGCGTAGCGCGCGCAGGTCATCGATCGCGGCGCGCTGGATCACCGTCAGTTGTTTGGAGCAGGTCGAATCCTCGATCTTGAACGCTGCGAGCGCCGCGGCCCGTCGCCGTCCGGCGGCTCCATAACCCGGATAGAGCTCGCCCATTCCCGCCGCGACGAACAGCGCAACCGTGCCCGACCCGGTGCCCAGAATCGCCAGCATCCAGGAACCGGAAGCCAGCGTCAATGGCGCGAGTGAGACATGGCGCCACAACTCGGCGAGTGCGGCTCCATCTTTGTTTGCAAGCAACACTTCACGGCAGTGCGCCCCCAGTCCATTGAGAGCCAGGATCCAGCCCAGAAACGCGGCCGCCGAAATTGTGCCGAGAAGCTTCGACCGAAAACCCCGACCGAGGAGTGGGGGAAGCCCACGCCGCGCGTACCAAACCGCCGGGCCAACATTGAGGAGCGAGAACAAGATGGACGGCAGCGCCCCCGCGAAGCCTGACCAGCCGGCTTCTAGGAGACGCCCGGAGACCAGGGCCACGGCCATTGCGAGCATGCCGAGGACGAGGCCACGAACCAACCGCTCGCCGCGCGACGGGAGGTGGGGGGGCTTCTCGAGTCCGTTGCGGGCCCGGAAGAGTTGGAACTCCGCCTCGGCGCTCTCGACGTGGAAGTGGCGAAATTCCAACAGCCGCACCTGCACGGCTCGGACGCGTGCTTGCAGCGCCTCGAGCCGGCCGGTGCACGCCCCTTCAATCGCCAGGCATTCGTCATCGGTGAGCAAAGTGCGGCAGATTGCAGCGTCATGCTTCGCGAGTTGCATGTCATACGCCAACGCCGCCTCCCGGACTCGCGATTCGATCGCACGAGCGATGGCAGTTTCGAACCCATCCGGTGGTTCGGCCGTCGAAGGCGGATCGCCGCGTTGCGCCGCATCGGCCGCTCGTGCGTAGAGATCGAGCCTGCGAGCGATCTCCTGTACATCGAACGGCGGAAATCCCTGAAATGCGGGTACGGCGGCCAGATGTGACTGCCCGAGTGTCGCTGTGAGGCTTTGCAGCGAGCCTGATATGCTCTTCTCGGATTCCATACGGATCGTTGACTGTGCAGAAAACCTGCCGACGGTGCCGGGATGTCGAGGCCCCGCATCCCCGGGCGTGAAGGCGATTCGACAAAGATCGTGTTCGCCCCACCCTTCCTCGGTGTTGCAGTTTGCGATTGCGGCTCTGCCGCGATTCTGCTGCGTCGCCCCCGACGGAAGAGAAACGGCGGCGCTTCGCGGGAAGCGCCGCCGTCTCGTGGACCGTCGAGGCGTATTGAGGGTCGCGCTCCGCGCCTACCGGTACGTGTTCTTCACCCGGCTCCAGGTTGCCGAGACCGCGCCGACCGAGCAGTCACCGAAGGTCGTGGTCACATGACCGGTGCTCGAGGCGCCTTGAATGAGGTCCTGGCATCCTGGAATGATCCATTTCAGTCCAACGGGAATCGTATAGGCCACATCCAGGGTGACCACATCGGTTCCGACTTCTGTCCACGACAAACTAAATTTGCCATTCGCGTCCGTCGTTCCGCTGCCACTGCCGGGGATGACGTGACCGATCGTCCAACTGATCGGCACGTTGGGCATGGGTTGACCGTTCTGGTCGAAGAGCGTCGCGGTGATCGTCACGGCGCTGCCCGGCGTCGGGCAGGGCGGCGAGGGTTGCGGCGTGAAGATGAGTGACGTCGGAGTCGGCGGCACCGTGGCGGTTTGCGCCGCCGCGATGATGGCTCGCGCCGCGTCGAAGACCGCGGTGTCGCTTCCGCCGGTTGAAATATCGACCCCATCGCTGAAGTGCCAGAGCGCGAGCTGCACAGCTGCCTTGCGCTGCACGTCCGTGGCCAGTTCACTCGGCATTCCGGGCACGGTGGGGTAGTAGTTGTTCAGGATCCACACGACTTCTTGAGACGTGATGTTGGGGCCCTGGGCATATGTCGCTGGATAGCAAAGGTTCGTTCCCGAGCGCACGCAGTACACGACGGTTGGCGTGACGCAGTCGATCTTGCCGTTGAACGTCCCGGCGTAGACCTGCTGGCCGCCGCGGAGATTGGGGTGCGACAGGATCATGTCATCGCCGACGATGTCGCCCAGATTCGGCGAAAGGCAGAGGTTCGAGGCGTGAGCGGCAAGAGGCGATAGGAGTACGATTAGTAATAGGATTAGCACTCGTCGCATTTCAATCCTTTCGAGGGATGGGCAGTACCCGTCCCATAAGGTGTTTCCTACAAGAACTGCATCTTGTTCGTCGAACCTGCGCCAGCCGCGAGGTTCCGCCGCTGTCAAGAATGAATGCGACGATTGTAAGCGATGGACTGCCGCGTAGACAAGGACTTAGGAGGGGCACCTTGGCAAATTCGCTCGGCCGGTGGGCCACCTCCTCAAACTTCTGGATTGACCGGCCTTGGTCAGGTGAAGCGGGCGGCTGGCGTTCGCATCCAGCGTTCCACCTGGTCAGGCGTTAGTCTTCGCTCGTTCAAATACCACGCCGCGAATTCCGCTTCTCCGAGCCGCCAAAGGACGTTCGCCGGCGGCGTTCCCCAGCAGGCGACCACAATGCGGTCGCTGAGCCATTGGTAGTGAGCGGCGCAGAGACACAACACGTCGCGGAGTTCGGGCGGCGGATCGTCGTTCGGTTCGAGGCCTCCCGGAATGTGGACCCGGCCGCGCGCGGTGCAGCCTGGCGCGTCGCAACGGCCTCGCGGCCTCGAGTGGGCGTACTCTTTGTCGCTCGGTGGTAACGGAGCGCGAGGCGGTGTCCTGCCCATTTGCTCTCCCACGTTTGACCCGCGCGGCCCCAGGACCGCGCACCATGGGGGCATCGATCGTGCCCGAATGAAAGCAGCCTGGGGCGGCCGCATTGTCACCAGCGCTTCGACGAAGCCTTGTACCCTTCGTGCCCAACGGCTGTAAACCTCGATTTACAGATGGGCGCTGATCAGGTCGCACCGGCTGTTCAGTGTGCCGGTGTATCCGAAGGACACCGTGACCGCCTGCGCCGGTGCGCCCGCACCCGCAAACAGGAGGGCGAAAGCCAGGATCGCCGCGCCGGCCGGGTGTGCGCATCGGGTTGCGTTTCGCTGCTCTGGATCTTGGAAAAGCCTAGGCGATTTTCGAGCCGGGTGCAATGCGCGAACTGGCTCTTGGATTCACTGTTTGAGCGCTCTCGGCCAGTTCTGGATCAATCTTGCGCCGATCTTGCTTGGATCCGCGGCGGGAAGCTCGTTGGTCAGGATTCGCTTTCCATCGGCGCTGACCGAGTACTCGGCACTCACAACAGTGACACTGACACCGAAGAGGACGTTCGGTGCCCCAAAGGAGAAACGCGCCTCCCCGGTCACGGGGACAGCGGCGATCGCACTCCCCCTTTCATAGAAGAGCTCACGACCGTCGGGGCGCCAGACTGGGTGTGACGCACGGCCGGGGACGGTATCGCTGGAGACGATCCAACGTCCTCCAGCGGTGGGGAACGACTGTACATAGATCTCCTCTTTCCCCGATTCGTACGACGTGAATGCGAGCCATTTTCCGTCGGGCGACAGGCGGGCGTCCTCGAACCAGTTCCCCGAAAGCAGGGGCACAGCTTGGGCCTTCTGGACGTCGAGTGTCCAGATGTCAGAGCCCTTCGGATTCACCCGGTTGAAAAACATCAGACGCCCATCGTTCGACCAGTCGGTCAGCTCGATCTGCTCGCCCGCCGAGAACAGCAACCTGGGTTCGCCTTGCCCCGACGCCGGGCCCACGTAGATCTCGCCCTTGCCGCTTCGTGAGGACACAAACGCCACCTGGCTGTCGTCCGGCGACCACAGGGGCGTCCTGTCGTCGGCGGGATCGAAGGTGAAGCGGGTGCGCATGTCGCGCTTCAGATCGTAGATCCAGATGTCACCCGCATCCTGTCCGACCGAGACCGCCATGCGGGTCCCGTCGTGCGAAAGGCGCGGCTCAAAGTGGCCGGCTGGATCGCTGAGGATCTTCAGGACTTTCCCGTCGCGATCGCGCCATTGGAGCACGGTGCTCGCGGCTCCAGCACCTCGCAAGTGGGCCAGCACGCCGGACTCCGAAGTGCCGAACTCGGCGCCGCCCCAGGAAACCGCGCCACCAGGAACGTCGGCTGCCAATGGAATCGGATCGCCCGTGAATTGCAGTTTGGACACGTCGAAAGGATGGGCCATGAGCGTTGATCCGGCGCGGTAGAGAAGATACCCGCGAGCGTAGATCGCCCGCGAATCGGTTTTCCGGAGGAACCGTACCTCCTTCGAGCCGAGAGAGCCGAGGTAGATGCCGCTGTATTCACTGCCAGGGTTCGTGGTGCTGACAACATAGAATAGGAAGTGCTGCCCATCCGGCAGGAAGTGCGGCCACCGGTGCGCAACATCGAAACGATCCTTGTTCAAGGTCGTCAACGGTTCCGGAGTACCACCGCTGGCCGAGACCTTCATCAGTCCTTCGCTCCACGCCTTCTGGAAGAGGATGATGCCGTCGGCGTTCCATGTGCCACCCCGGCCATCGGTGGCATCACACAGTGGAATCACCGGTCCACCCTTGGCTTCGATCTTGTTGAGTCTACCGTTGGCGAAGAAGCCAAGCCAACGGCCGTCCGGGGACCAGAACGGGAACGCATCGCCGTCAGCGCCGGCGAGTCGACGCGGTTCCGGCAAGTCCAGGTCGCAAATCCAGATGCTGTTGGACCCGGCGGCAGTGGACTCATTGCCGGGTCGTGCGATGGCCACGTAGGCGATCTGGCTTCCATCGGGACTCACGGCGAAAGGCGAAGCCGGTGCAAAATCCCACCCCGCAGGAGGCAGGAGAGTGGACTGGACCAGAGGCTGTATCGGCGCATCCGTGCGTAGGAAGGCCATCGCGGCGCCCAACGCCGCCAACACCACTACTGCAAGCATCCAAGCCAGCCGTTCGCGTCCCAAACGGGAAGCGCGCTTGGTGGCGGGTTGCAAGACGGATTCGTCGCTGCGCCCGGCCTTCAGGTCCTCCAACGCAATGCGCGCTTCGGCGATCGCTTGGAGACGGCGCGACACGTCGCGCTCGAGGCAACGGGTGATGATTCGACGCAGGGCGGGGGGTGTGTTGTGCGGGAGTTGATCCCACGGCACATCGGCGCGCAGGACACCGGCGAGAGTATCGGAAGCAGTCTCGCCGTCGAAAAGACGTTTGCCTGTGAGCATCTCGAAGAGCACGACGCCATAGGCCCAGATGTCAGCGCGGTAATCGGCGCGCTTGCCGCGGGCCTGTTCGGGTGACATGTAGGCCGCCGTGCCGAGAATGACACCGGCCTGCGTCATCCCGGTGATGGTGGGGGAGTGTTGCAGATCGGTTCCGGACCCATGCTCATCCATGTCAATTCGCGCCAAGCCGAAATCGAGGATCTTGAGTTTGCCTTCCGATGAGATCTTGATGTTGGCTGGCTTCAGGTCGCGATGGATGATGCCGACGGCATGCGCGGCAGCGAGGCCCTCTGCCAGTTGAACGCCCAAGTCGACGACTTCATCGACGGGAATGGAACCCGCCTGCAGGCGCTGGCTCAAATCTTCGCCATCGACCAGTTCCATGACGAGGAAGCGGACGTTGTCGGCGCTTTCAAAGCCGTAGATGCTGGCGATGTTGGGATGTTGCAATGTGGCGAGCGTCCGAGCTTCGCGCTCGAAGCGCGCCAATCGCTCGGGGTCTCTCGACATTTCAGTGGGCAGAACCTTGATGGCGACATCCCGGCCAAGCTTGGTGTCGCGCGCCCGGTAGACCTCGCCCATACCACCTTTGCCAATCGAGCCGGTGATCTCGTAGTGGGCGAGCCGTTTGCCAATCAAGGAAGTCTCCGCTCGATCGCTGCGAGCCAGTTCAACTCGATGGTGATCGACAGTGCCTGCGGCTGCCCCGCGGGCACGGCGGCCAGGATGCGTTCGCCATCCGGGGAGAAATCGACACCCGCGACGTCCGAACGCAGCTTGAAGAGTTCACGCGGTGCACCGGCGCGAAACGCGGTGCCCGTCGTCACGTCAGCCGCCATCACGGTGAGTCCATCTCCGGCCAGGAACATCAACTCCTTGCCGCTGCGCGTCCAGCGCGTGGAGCGGATTTCGGTGCCGCCGCTCGATACCTGGTATTTGGCACCGGGCAAGGGGAAGGACTGCACGAAGAGCTCCGTGCGCCCGGATTCGTCACAGTGGTACGCCATCCACTTGCCGTCCGGTGAGACCATGCCGCGGCGTTCCTCGAAGCGGGTGTGTACGAAGGAAGTCGGTTCGTGTTTGCCATCCTGCGACACCAACAGAATGTCCCAGCCGCTGATCGGGTCCGGCCGAGAAAACACGATTGCCGTGCCATCCGCCGACCACGAACTCGGCTCCTTGAACAAGGCACCACCGGTGAGCACCGGGATTTCTTCCGACGCGCCGCTCGTGTTTTTCACGAAGATGTCATCGGGACCGAAACGATCTGACGCGAACGCGATGCGGCTGCCGTCCGGCGACCATGCGATGGTGTAGTTGGACGACGGTCCGAAAGTGAAGCGCGAGGGTGCCGGTCGATCGACATCGATGAGCCAAATGTCACTCGCCGCAACCGCCGACCGCCGCACTGCAGCGACGCGCATGCCGTCCGGAGACAACCGAACTTCTTCATGGCGGCCGGCAGGCACTGGAATCTCGCCGGCCGGTTTTCCCGTGCGGTCATACCACTGGAGAATCGTATTCGGGAGCCCCATGCCCCAGGACGAGAGCACGCCGTTGTTCGACGCCGATACGACCGCGGCGCCGGTCCAAGCCGAAGGCGCGGGCGCCTCGCCCAAACTCACTGGTTCACCGCCCGTCGCCAGCCGACCCGTGTCGAAGCGTTGTGCGACCATCGTCTTGTCGCGCATGTAAATCAAATATCCCGGCTCCGCGTAGATGGGAGCGCTGTTCGCCGTGAGCAGGAGCTTGCGCTCCTTCGAGTTGATCGAGCCGACGAAGACCTCGAAGTTTCCCAGCGTCGCTGGTAACGCCACGAACAAAAAATGCTCGCCATCAGGAAGGAAAAAGGGCCAGCGGTGGCCGGTTTCCTTGCGAGCCTCGTCAAGAACAGTGACCGGCACGACTTCGCCACCACCTTCGCTCACGCGATAGAGCGGACCGGCGGACTCGGGAGCGAAGACGATGACGCCTTGGCTGCCCCAGCTTGCACCGCGACCAGAACCCACGGCGCAGAGAATCTCCGCCGGGCCACCTGCGATTGGGACCTTCCGGAGTTTGTTGTTGCCGAAGAACCCAAGGGAGCGACTGTCGGGGGACCAGAAAGGGAGGGATCCGTCTTCTGTTCCCGCCAACGGCTTCGCCCCGAGTGATTCCATCGGCCGGACCCAAAGCGAAGCTTCCCCCGTTGTCGTCGAGGCCAGCAACGCGAGCGTGCGTCCGTCGGGTGAGATCCTGGCCATCACGCCATCGGGGAGGAGTGTCGCGTTCGGCAATGAGCCGATCGAAAAGCGGGTCGGTGTTCCTTGCGGCACGGTGGATCGCGTCCGCGTCGCGAGCAACGCCAGTGCCGCAACTGCCACTGTGGAGGTGACCGCGACGAGGACCCACGCCACGCGTTCGCGCCCGGAGCGCCGTGTCGCGATGATTGCCGGAGCAGCGGCAGCAGGGGCACTTCCGGGATCAGCAATCCAGCGCAGCTCACGCGCCAGGTCGCCGGCGCTTTGCCAGCGCTCGTCGGGATCCTTCGCGAGGCAACTCTTCACGACGCGATCGAGCGCCGCCGGGGTCGTCGGAACGAACTGCGACACCGGCCGCGGATCTTCCTTCAGAATCGACGCGATGACACTCGCTTGACTCTGGCCTTCGAAGGCGCGCTTGCCGGTCAGCATTTCGTAGAGCAATGCCCCGAACGCGAAGAGATCGGCGCGATGATCCACCGCCTTGCCCTCGAGCTGTTCGGGAGCCATGTATTGCACCGTGCCGAGCATGGTGCCCTGCGAGGTCAAGGGTGTCGTCCGCGTTGCGGCATCGACGATCGCTTCGTCGCGCAACTTCGCGACACCGAAATCGAGAACCTTGGCGCCGGTCTTCGTCACCACGACGTTGGCGGGCTTCAGATCGCGGTGCACGATCCCCTGCTTGTGCGCCGCGGCCAAGGCATCGGCGATTTGGGCGGCGATCTTGAGCGCCTCGTCGACCCGCAACGGCCCGTGTTCGAGCCGCGCCGCCAGCGTCTCGCCGTCCAAGAGTTCCATCACGAGGTAGTCCGCATCGCCCTCGCGACCCACATCGTACAAGGTGCAAATATGCGGATGGTTGAGCGACGAGATCGCGCGCGCCTCGCGTTCGAAGCGCTCGCGCAGGTCGGCGCTGCTCGAAAGATGTGCCGGCAGGATTTTCACTGCGACGTCGCGTCCAAGACGCGTATCCTTCGCGCGGTACACTTCCCCCATGCCACCCGCGCCGAGCGGCCCGAGGATTTCGTAGGGACCCAGACGAGTACCAGGCGTGAGTGACATCCGTGCAGTATCACCGAAGCTCGAGGATGCCAACAAGCACAATTCCGGGCGGCGCCGTCGTCGCCCCGCCGGAGAAGGCCACCTGGGGGGTCAGCGAAGGGCGTTGGCGGCTCGCCGCACTTCATCTTCAGTGAAATGGCCGCGTCGGCTTCGAAGCGAGCGAAGCGCGGCGAATGGCGCGCGTTCTTGGCGGTGTCCATGGCGAGTCCGATGCGGTTCGGTGCGCCGGATCCGCGGCGGAGCGCCGTCCAATCGCGCAAGTGCGGCGGCAGGGCAAAACACGTGTCGCCGCCGGCCGTCCACGTCCCTTTGTTCTCGTCGTAGACGGCGAGTTGGGTGCGCTTCGGCTGGAGTCATGCACTTCGAAGAAAATTGTCGCCGCCGTGATGCCGGCGGACGTCACCGCGTCGGTGACGCGGCCCGTCAACTCGGTGGCGGCCGTCGCCGGAGCGTTGACACTGATCACTGCCGAACCGTAGATACCCTCGCTCGTCGCCGTAATCGTGGCGACGCCGGGGGAGTTGGGCGTCACGTTGATCGGGTTCCCCTGACCGCCCACAGCCCCGGGAACCGACACCACCGCCGAGTTCGAGGACGACCAGGTGAAGGAGCGGTTGTCCACGATTCGGTTCGATGCATCGCGCGCCGTCGCCCGCAGCTGCGTCGTGCCGGCATCGAGCTGGAGCGTCGCGCCAGCGGGATCCGCAGTGACCGCGACGATGCGGGTCGGCGGAGGGGTAGTGGTGCCGTTGCAGTGCGCCACCAGCAGGGTCATCGAACCCAGGGCGAGAAACAGCCGGCTTCGACGCATGACGAGCCCTTCCTTCGGCCGCGATTGTGTACCGGCGGCGCTTGCCGCGGTCATCGAGGCAATCCTACAGCTGGGCGCCGTCTGCTCTCGACTCCGCATGCCTGCACATGGACGAAGTACACACCAGCCGCGGCGCGCTGCCCGTTGGCGGTCAGCCGGTCCCATAGAAACGTGCGCCCGTTGCCGCCGAGCGTTCGCCGGTCGAGGCGGCGCACGAGACGTCCGCGCACATCGTAGATGGAGGCGCGGATGCGCGAACCACACGAGCATGCGACTGCGCGTGCCCTGGACCGTGAACGGGTCGGATGCGATGTCCACCGTGTTGGTGGAATCCGTGTGCAGAAGCCACTCGTAACTTCGCGACATCGTGTCCTTCTGAAAATCGTCGGCCAGGAAGAACCACGCAGGTGCCTGCGGCCCCTTGATCACCGCGACCGAGCGCTCGGCGCGGAGCAAGGAGGTGCCGCCCTCGTAGCCCCGGCTCCAGTCCGTCCCCGGAAACGGTTGGTCCGGGTTGTTGAATGGGCGGTGCGTCTTGTCGGCAGAATCGAGATCGGCGTGCACGTAGTCGCAGAAAGGGGAGAGCAGCGAGCCCGTGAAGCGGGCGTCGGTCCCGATGGACGCCCCGGCATTGTGCTGTCCGGCATCGTCGATGAGAATCACATCCCCGGCGTCCGGATCTTGGGATTTGCGGCCATCGAGCCGCACCGCGGTCACCGCACCTTGACAAGCGACGGCATACGGGCCGCCCGCGTCGCAGATTGGGGGATGATTGGGGCCCGCCATGGCGCGCACGCGTGCGGGTCACGTTGGCGGGACCGTACCACGTTGTCGCACCAATCGCTGCGGTGTTGTAGGATCTTGGCTAGTCGCGAAGAATCCGGCGGATGTCAGGTTCGGGCTGCAGTCCGAACCTGGTCTCGGCTTGGGGGGGGCAGACAATGTCCGATGACGTGACTTCGGCCTCGAGCGGAACGCCCGACGGCGAGCCGACTCTCGCTGCCGATGCGAGCCTCTCTGCCGCCCCACGCCCTGGCCCCACCTCACCGTCCGGCGCTGCACTCTTGCAACTCGGCCGTTATCGGATCCTGCGCGTCATCGGCGAGGGCGGGATGGGCACGGTCTACGAGGCCGAGCAGGACAAGCCGCGCCGGACCGTCGCGCTGAAAGTGATCAAGCCCGGCTTCGCCACGGCGTCGCTGCTGCGGCGCTTCGAGCAGGAGTCGCAAGTGCTGGGACGTCTGCAGCATCCGGGCATCGCGCAGATCTACGACGCCGGCACCGCCGATGCGGGGCACGGCCTGCAGCCGTACTTCGCGATGGAACTCGTCCGGGGCCAGATGCTCGACGAGCACGCGGCCCGGCAAAAGCTCAACCTGCGCCAGCGCCTCGAACTCGTGGCGCGAATCTGCGACGCGGTCGAGCACGCGCACCAAAAAGGCATCGTGCACCGCGACTTGAAGCCGGGGAACATCCTGATCGACGAGTCGGGTCAGCCGAAGATCCTCGACTTCGGCGTGGCACGCGCGACGGACTCGGACGTTCAGGCGACGATGCAAACCGAGATCGGTGCGATCGTCGGCACGCTGCCGTACATGAGCCCGGAGCAGGTCGGAGCTGACCCGACGGAGTTGGACACGCGCAGCGACGTCTATGCCCTCGGAGTCATTCTGTACGAGCTGCTCGCCGGCCGCCTGCCGTACGACCTCAAGCAGAAGTCGTTGCCCGAGGTGGCGCGGATCATCCGGGAGCAGGATCCGAGCCGCCTCAGTTCGGTGAGCCGGACGCTGCGCGGCGATGTGGAGACCATCGCCGCCAAGGCGCTGTCCAAGGAGAGAGAACGCCGCTACCAGTCGGCCGCCGAACTGGCCGCGGACATCCGGCGCTACCTGAAGGACGAACCGATCGTGGCTCGTCCTGCGAGCACCGCGTATCAGCTGCGCAAATTCGCCCGAAGAAACAAGGCGCTCGTTGGAGGAATGGCCGCGGTGTTCGTGGTGCTGGCGATCGGCGTGGTTGTCAGCTTGTTCCAAGCGCTGCGCGCGACCCGCGCCGAGAAGTTGGCCACATCGAGCCTCGCCGACACACAGGCGGCGCAGACGCTGGCCGAGAGCCGGCAGCGAGAATCCGAGCAAGCGCGCCGCCTGGCGGAGGAGCGCCGAACGGAGGCCGAAGCACAGAAAGCCGCCGCGGAGCAGGCGCGGGAATCGGAGGCCGAGCAGCGCCGGGCGGCCGAGGCCAGCGCCGAGCGCGCCAAGCAGGAAACGGCGAAGGCCGAGGCGGTGAATAGGTTCTTGCAGGACATGTTGTCGTCGGCTGATCCAACGCAGATGAAGGGGCGCGACGTGACCGTCCGGCAGGTGCTCGACGAGGCGGCGAAGAAGGTCGGTGCGGGATCGCTCGCGAGTCAACCGGAGGTCGACGCCGCAGTGCGTACCACGCTGGGCACGACATACGAGACCCTGGGGCTCTATCCCGAGGCCGAGCCGCATCTGCGAGCCGCACTCGAGATCCGGAAGCGGTCACCTGGCGCGGGTCAGGTGGACTTGGCTTCGAGCCTGAACGGCCTCGCGGTGGTGCTCGAAGACCGAGGCGACCTGGCCGGTGCCGAGCCGTTGCTCCGCGAGGCGCTGGCGATCCGGCGCAAGGCTCTCGGCGACGAGCACGAGAGCGTGGCCACAAGTCTGAACAACCTCGCGAACCTGCTCAAAGCCCGGCGCGACCTGGCCGGTGCCGAGCCGTTGTACCGCGAGTCGCTGGCGATCTATCGCAAGGTTCTGGGCGACGAGGACCCGAGCGTGGCGGCGAGCCTGAACAACCTCGCGGCGTTGCTCAAGAGCCGGCGCGACCTGGCGGGTGCCGAGCCGCTGTACCGCGAGTCGTTGGCGATCCGGCGCAAGGCTTTGGGCGACGAACACCCGAGCGTGGCCACAAGCCTGAACAACCTCGCGATGTTGCTCAAGGCCCGGGGCGACCTGGCCGGTGCCGAGCCGTTGATCCGCGAATCTTTGGTGATCTTGCGCAAGGAGCTGGGCGACGAGCACCCGGACGTGGCCCGGAGCCTGGATAACCTTGCGGGTGTGCTCCGAGACCGGGGCGATTTGGCCGGTGCCGAGCCGCTGTACCGCGAGTCCCTGGCGATCCGACGCAAGGCTCTGGGCGATGAGCACCCAGACGTGGCCGATAGCCTGGACGACCTCGCGAGGTTGCTCAAGGCCCGCGGCGACCTGGCCGGTGCCGAGGCGCTGTCTCGCCAGGCGCTTGCGATCTGGAAGAAAGTACTTCCGGCGCGCGATCCCGAGATTGCTTCCGGCATGGCGAATCTCGGGGACTGCCTCATTCGCCAAGGCCGCTACGCGGACGCCGAACCGTTGCTCACGGAAGCACTGTCCATTCGCGAGGAAAAGCTACCGGGCCACTGGAGGCGATTCGACACGCGGAGCATGTTGGGCGAAGCGTTGGCGGGGCAGAAGAAGTTCGTTGAAGCGGAACCACTACTCCTTCAGGGGTACGAGGGCATGAAAGACAGCGCGGCGGCCGAAGCGATTCTCAAGCGCGACGCCCTCGAGCGCATTGTGCATCTGTACGAGTCGTGGGGCAAACCGGACAAGGCCGCGGCCTGGCGCGTGGCGCTCGAGTAAGACGGAACGGGGAACAAAACGGCGGCCACGCTCGCGCGCTCCAACCGATCGCTGCGCGCGGATCAACCCACCGGCTCTGCGCCGGCGGGAATGTGCTCTCGCGCCGCATGCCGAAACAACAACGCCGATCCGGTAAACAGCGCGATGAACATTCCATTCACGCCTAGGATCTGGGCGACGGACATGGAGTCCCGGCCCTCGCCTGCAATCAGCGCGATCAAGGCGACCAACGCTTGAGCGAGCGCCGTCGCAAACAACGCGCGTGCCATTCCATGTGGCTGGAAGCGCGCGATGAGGGCACCGATGCCGCCGACGGCGAGCACCCCGCCATACATCAAGTTGGCGGGGTTGTTCTCGGTCCCGATGATGCCAACGGCAAGGTTGATCCAAACGAGGAGGAGTGCCGCCGCGATCCCGACACCAGCGGCAATGCGGTACGCCGTATTGCCGGCCTTCTTTGCAACGAACTCATACGCGAGAGCAGTGCCGACCAGGAGGGCGCCCGCGACAGCGAAATCGAACGGGGACCAGACCACTTCCTCGGTAAACTGCATTGCCACCAAGGGCACCATCAATATGCACGCCGCTACGATCACAATGCGGACGGTGGGTCGATGCGCGGTCTTTTCCGTCTTCATCGCTTTCTCTTTCGGTGGAGACATCGTTTTCCGCTCCACGGATGGAGCGGCCGGATGTGAAAAGAACTTTATCATGCAAAGAACAGGCCGCGCAAGCCGATTTCCATGGGCGCGTCACGGGTGGTTTCCGGAGGTCGAACCCCACGGTCCAGACAGGCTGAGCCGACGGGCCGTGCAGGATGCCCAAGCCGCCATCGTCACAGGCCGCTTGTTTCAAGTCTGAGCAAAGCTGTATAACGAACTCAAGATTCTTGGGTTGGCGGCCTCGGTGCACGAAACCGCAAAGTCACTAAACTGACCTCGCTGGTGGTGAACTATTACCGGCACGACAGCATCCTGCCCCACGTGTTCCGCCAGATCCTCGCCGGACCGAGTTGCGCGTCGCGGCGTTGGCCGCGGTGCGTGGCGTATGTGGCTTCTCGTTGTCATGGCAATCATCGCCGTGTCGCGGCCCGCGCAGGCAGAGCGGGATCCGATCGACGAAATCGTCGTGCCGTGGGATTCGCTGGGGCGGATCGATGGCATCGATGTCGAGTTGCTGCAGCGGCTCGAACGCGATGCCCCGGGGATCGGTTCGTCGGTTGGCGCCGGGGCGCCGGGGGAGAGCTTTGTCGACGCGCGCCTGCTGCGCGGCCAGGACTCCACTTACGTTTTCGACACGCTGGTGCGGCGCGGAACGGATCTCGTCCACCGGCGTCGGGCCCTGAGTAAGGCGGAAGCCGACGCGCTGCTGCAGCGCGTGCGTGCGGCGCTTGCCGTCTCCAATCCGCGTGGGCTTCTCTCGAACGACCGGATGATGCTCGTCATCGGATCGTCTCTTCTTGGGCTTGGGTTCTACAGCTGGGCTCTGCCGGTCGCAGGAGACATTGACGGCAAAGATGCGGTCGCGGCCGGCATGTTCGCCGTCGCCACGAGTTTCTTTGGTCCCTACCTCGCGACCCGCGGCACGCAAGTGAGCGCGGGCGAAGCGAATCTAGCGCTCTACGGTGGCACGCGCGGCATTCCGCACGGCATCCTCGCGTACCACGGTTTTCGCCCGCGACATGACCACCAAGTCATCGATTTCGACGGCACAACGATCACGATCGAGGACGAGGGCGATTCCGACGAAGCCATCGCAGCGGCGATCACGGGAAGCGTCGTCGAGGGCATCGGCGGCTTCTTCTGGGCGCGCGGCTCGAACTTGGCGGGTAGTACGGCGCACACCATCGGCGTGGGCGGCGACATCGGGTTGCTGTGGGGCCTGGGTTACGCCGAACTATTCGATGGTGAGGACGATTTCTGGGACATCGGGACGAATCGCCCGCTCTGCATCACGGGACTCGCGGGCTCCGGTCTCGGCATGGCGTTCGGATCCTTCTCGGCATCGCATCGCCGGTACACGTGGGGCGATGTGGAAGTCGTCCGCATGAGCAATTACATTGGCGCCGCGACGGGCCTCGCCATTGCCGACCTGATGAGCGACAAGGACAATCCGCTTCTTTTCGGTTCACTTTCCGGCAGTGCCGCGGGACTCGCCCTGGGCGACCGGTTCGTACGCGACGTCGACCTGTCCGCGACCCAAAGTATTCTCGTCGATACGGGCACGATCGCCGGCGCGGCGCTGGGATTGGGGATCGCGTATCTGGTGACTTCGAGCGGCAACGATGACAGCGAGGCCTACACATCGGCTGCGGCGCTGGGCGCGATCGGCGGCGGCGGGGCGACCTTTCTCGCTGGGGGGCGCGCTGCACTGCGAGGCGACTCGCGGAGCGGAAACCTGCAGTTGGAGTTTTCGCCATTTGCTCTGCTCGCGCCCCACCGCTCATCCCAAAATCCACCCGCCGTGCAGGTGCGCTGGACCTTCTAGCGACGGCAGCCAGCGTCGGCGCGGACTCGGGATCGGTGTCCGGTCCCGACCACGGAAGAGGCGAGTAGCATGGCAACACTTCAGCAGCCATTTGGGCCGCAACAGTGAGCGGATCCCGATGATCGCCCAGGCCCGAGTTCCCGTGCGTTGGAGTGACATGCGATTGTTCCGGCTCGCGTTCATTGCCGTGTTCTGCGTTTCTTGTTCACGGCATCGGGTTCCAGAGCGCTGGCAGGCGGTCGCGATTCCGACCGATGCCGAATTCAACGGCATGTGGTTCAGCGATTCGCTGAACGGCTGGATCACGGGCGGCGGGTATGACATTCCGGGCGGCATCGTGGGCCGGACTCGCGACGGCGGGCAGACGTGGCGGTTCCGAAACGGCGTTGCGGTCGAAACCGGAGCGGGGTTCGGCCTGCACCGCGTGCAGTTCCGTGACGTAGTGCACGGTTGGGTCGCGAACGACGACGGTGTCCTATTGACCGAGGATGGCGGGGAGAGTTGGCGTCGCGCGACTGGCATCGGTGGCGACGGCCCCGCACTCTTCGACGTGCAGTTCATTGATGCGGGGAACGGCTGGGCCGTCGGCACCTCGAGACTCATCCGCACGGAAGACGGCGGCGAAACGTGGCGGACGCTCGTGAAAGGCGCCTACGAAAACGGCTACTTCTCCGGCAACGCCGTCCATTTCTTGGATGCGAGGCACGGTTGGCTGGCCGGGCGCGATGGAACGCTGATGCGATCGGACGATGGCGGGCAGACGTGGACGCCGGTCGCATTACCCCTGCGCGCCGGCGAACGGCCGACACTATGGGATCTGACGTTTTCGGATGCGCTGCATGGTTGGACTGTTGGCGACAGCGGTTCCATCTTTCACACCGACGATGGCGGCGAAAACTGGACGCTGCAGGAGCACGGCGTCCCGGTCATCCGCGTGATTCCGAAGGGGGAACCGCTGCGGCCGCGCGAAGTCGTGCCGGAACTCGAGACCGAGCCCGACCGTTTGTGCATTTCGGCGGTGCATTTCATCGATTCGAATCAGGGCTGCGCTGCGGGTTACTACGCCGACGTGGCGGAGTCCATCGTAATGCGGACCCGCGACGGCGGCGCGAATTGGGAAGTCGAACGCGTGCAACCTGGAGAAATCCTGCGAGCCGTCTTCGTTCTCGACTCGACGCACGCCTGGGCCGTGGGCGATCGGGTGCGCACCCCAGCGCAGGTGGTCCTGCGTTACGTCGACGGCACCCGCTGACACCGCCTCAGTTCGCCGGTGGATCTTCGAGTGTTACCTGAATTGAAGCCAGCAAGGCCTCTAAAGTAGTGGCGGTCTGCTCCAGGGGCCCGCGCTCGACTTCGAAGACCAGAAGGTACCCGCCGCTTTCCGTGAACGCCAGGCGCGACCGAGAAAGGTGACTCACTCGGTCCCAGGTCTCGACCTCGATCCAGTCGTTGCCGTGAATCACCCTTTCGCTCTGGCGCGCGATCTCACGACGACTCGTGTCCATCGACGTCGCGAGCACGTACTCGACCAGGCGTTCGGCGGTGACCGCTTCGAAAATCGAGCTGCCTTCGATCAAAGCGGAGATGGCAGCCCCGATCGCGACACTGTCGCCGGGTTCTGGGTGATACGTGACGTCGGTCCACGGTTTCCAGAAATGCCCGACTTGTCCTCGGGGTCGCCTTGAAACATCGGGCCGCGCAGATCGCGAATGCGAGCGACGGCGTCTTCGTGGCGTCCATCGCGCCACAGCGCCTCGGCGCGTCGAAGATCGCGCACAAGTCCCTCTTGTGTCGCGACCCCCATGTCGGCGAGTGAAATCTGGAGCTCGCCGTGTCGAAACAAGTGCTGGCGGCCGTGATCGAGATACTCCCAGCCCTCGGGAACCACGAGTTGGAGCCGATGATGGCCGACTTCGAGGGTCCGCGTCGTTTCGACGTGCGAGCAATGCGCCCCGGCGCCCACCCCGGCGATCAGTGCGAAACCAGCAAGCAGGTCACGACGACGAGGCATCGGCGTCCTCGGGAAACCGAATCGAATCCACGAGCCGGTAGAAGGCCGGCAAGTTTTCATACGTGCCCTGATAGCTGGCCTTGAACGCACAGCCCTTCACCACCCAGAAGATCTCGCGGTAGAGAAGCGGGCGTTCGGGCGTAAAGAGCGTGTCATCGCTCGCGAAGGCCGGATGCCCCGCAAGGGTCGTATCGCGTTCGTACCCAACGCGCCAGCGCTCCGGCTCGTTCATGCGCTCCGGCTGCAGCCGAATCCGCGGCAGGACGTCTTCGAGTGTCGGCTCGTAGGACTCCGCCGCTCGCAACGCCGCTTCGAGATCGAACTCGACGCGCGGACTGTCCGCTAGGTAGTGCTCCATGGCTCGGTTGATAGCGGTGTTGATCGCCAAGGCCACGGCTGCGTCCGGCGCGGAGAGCGGATCGTCGGTAGGCGCGCGGGCGAGCGACAGTTCCCTCAGAAACTCTCGCTTCGTGAGCGAGTCGCGGTGCGCGATAAGCTTCAAGAGCGCATCGCGCCGATCACGTGCCGCTAACTGGCTGTATGCGGCGACGCCGATGCACTGGCCACCGCCGCCGGTCAGGATAAACCGCACGCCGAGTGTCCCGCCGCCGTTGTCTCCCTGACGTTCCCACTGGTTTGCCGGTGGCGGCGAGAAGCAGATCTCCTGTGTCACCCAGTGAAACGTCTCTTCGGGTTCAATGGGCTCCTCTCGGGAACCGCAGCCGGCAAGCATCGTGAAAGCCAAGGTGGCGACCGGCAGGCGAACGATGAACCGCAGCATGATTCCTTCCCACTCCCCACCACACTGAGCCAGCCTCGCGAGTGGACGCAAGACAAGTAGCAAACCGAGGCCGAGCGCGACAATATTTTCCGTCACGGTCGCGAGGTCGACGCGGCCGCCTTCGACCTCCGGTTCTCCCGCCGGTCACGCGGGGTGTCCAGATCGACGGCCGGGGCGCCTACAGGCTTTCGTGGTCGCGCGTCGCCCGCGCGCGGTCCGGAGGCGTATGCGTCTTCGACTTGAAGCTCGACGGCTGCATCAGGTCATCTCGAAGGAGGACTTCCGCCATGCGATTCAGAAGAGACGTGAGGGGCCTCATCCTGCTGGGAATGATCACGACCCTTGCGGCATCCCTGACGGCGGGAGTTCAGGCGAGGGCTGACGACCAGCCTCCACCGCTGTATTCCTCCGCGCTTGCGTACGACCAGGCCCGTGGCCGTGTGGTTCTGTTCGGCGGCTACCTCGCAGGTCAATACTCGGGCGATACCTGGGAGTGGGATGGCGCGCATTGGGCGCGCGTCAGCCGATCGGGTCCATCCCCGCGTAACGGCCCAGCCGTGGCCTACGACAGCTTGCGCCAGCGCGTCGTGCTCTTCGGCGGCGACCACGGTGCGCTGGCCTTCGGCGACACCTGGACGTGGGACGGGACGGCGTGGACGCTCGTGGCGTCGAATGGCCCACCGGCTCGCTCGTTGCATCGGATGGTGTACGACTCGTGGCGCCAGCGCGTCGTTCTCTTCGGCGGCCGTACGAACACGACGATGTTCGGCGACACCTGGACGTGGGACGGGGCGAATTGGGCGAAGGTCGATTCGACCGGCCCGGCGCCGCGCTTCTTGCATGCATTCGCGTGGGACACCGGACGCGGGCGAGGCGTGCTGTTCGGTGGCAACCGCGCGCTGGGCCCCTCGACCGACGCCGATCTTTACCTCGACACCTGGGAGTGGGACGGGACACGTTGGGACTCGGTCGCGGCTTCCGGCCCTCCGGCACGCGATCACACGGCGCTCGGGTTCGATCCTGTGCGCCGGCGCGCCGTGCTCTTCGGGGGATCGGGCCCGGAGGCCGCAGGTTTTCTGGGAGATACGTGGGAGTGGAGCGGTGCCACATGGGAGCATGTCACCGATTCCGGCCCCGGGCCGCGGGCCGGCGGGATGCTCGTGTACACACCCCAATCGGCGATCCTCCTCTATGGAGGCTTCGCACAACAGGGTCCCTCGACCGAGCTCTGGTCATGGAACGGCGGAGATTGGCGGCGCGTGCTTCCGGTCGCAGTTGAAACCGCCCCCTGGAGCAGGATCAAGAGGCGCTACCGTTAGGCCACCGCCGTCGCGATTGCCTCGAACCTGGAGGGCGAGGCCGTCCGCAATGAGGCTCTGTCGATCGCGCGAGCCTTCGCCGATGGGCAGACAGGCGATGGGGTCAAGCTGCGGTGACGGCGACGCTGGAACGACAGACCCGCCAGGCTTTCGCACCCCGATCCAACCGGTTACATTGAAGTCTCTCGCCGGTTGGAGCCGAAAGCGTGGACCAGTCTTCGCGCCCTCTGGTACGCCGCGGACGGCGCACAGCGTCCGCACTCGCCGTGTGTTGCGTGGTGTTCGTGGCGCACCCCGCGGCGTCGCGTCCCGTCGTTGGTTCGGCGCTCGCGCGGGTTCTGCCGCGGCTCGGCCCACACGAATTGGTGACGGTCTGGGTCGACTTGCGCGACGATCCGTCCGGCGCTCCATCACCCGCGTTTCAGGTCTCCGAGCGTGCCCGGCAGCGCCGCCTGCGGCGCGGCGACCCGGCGCTTGACGCCGGCGATCGCGCGCTGGACCCACAGGTGATGGCTGCGGTGCGTGCCCGGGTGACGCGCGTGCGTGCCGTGTCGCGTTGGCTGCGGTGCATGAGCGTTGAGGCGACGGCCGCGCAAGTTGCGGCGCTCGCGATGCTCGCGCCGGTCACCGCGCTCGAGTGCCTGCAATGCGGATCACCTTCCATTGCGAGTCTTCCGTCCGAACCCCGAGTCGCGGCACCGCCCTACGGCAGTTCGGCACAGCAACTCGCGCTGCTCCGCGTTCCCGAACTGCACGACCGCGGGCTCACCGGACTCGGCGTGCTCATCGCGCACTTCGATACCGGCTACGAACGCTTCACGCACAAGGCGTTCCGGGCCATGCGCGTCGTCGCCATGCGAGATTTCGTCGACGGCGACGGCGATCCCACCGGCGCGCACGGCTTTGGCTTCGATCAGGGCGTACACGGCATGATCACCTTATCGGCGCTCGGCGGTTTCCATCCCGGCAAGCTCATCGGCCCGGCCTTCGGTGCGAGCTTCGCTCTGGCGCGCACCGAGAGCGAGTTCTCGGAAGACGCGCGCGAGGAGGATTACTGGATCGCGGCCCTCGAATGGGCCGACAGTTTGGGGGCCGACATCGTCAGCTCGTCGCTCAAGTTTCGTGAGAATGACAATGGCGGCGGTTACACCTGGCTCGACATGGACGGCCAGACGGCGCGCGTGACGCGCGCCGCCGCCATGGCCGAGCGCCGCGGGATTCTCATCGTGAATGGCGCCGGCAACGATGGTTTCGATCCGGCGCACAACACCCTGGTGGCTCCCGCTGACGGCGTCAACGTGCTCGCCGTGGGCGCGGTGACTCTCGGCGGCTCGCGCGCCAGGTTGAGCAGTTGCGGCCCGACGACGGACGCCGTGCCGCGCACCAAACCCGATGTCATGGCACCGGGGGAGGATGTCTTCGCGGCATCGGTCGAGAGCGACAGTGCGTACGCGCTCGTTTCGGGCACATCGCTCTCGTGTCCGCTGGCAGCCGGCGTCGCGGCGTTGCTGCTTTCAGTGCACGACGCCACGCCGGCGCAACTGCGCGACATCCTGCGCTCGACCGCGACCGGTGCACATTCGCCCGATAACTTGTGGGGCTGGGGCATCATCGATGCGGTGGCCGCGTACAACGCGCTCGTCGCTCTCTTCCCGACGGACGCGCAAGAAACCTGGGACGTGGCCCGCACGCCGCGCTTCGCCAACCCGTTCCATCCTCGGGACACGATCGCGTTTGCGTGGTCTGGACCGTCGCCGTTCGAACTGTGCGTCTACGACATCACCGGGCGGCACGTTCGGACGCTCGGCCGCGGTGCAGCAGCTGGCGAACGCCGCATTCGCTGGGATGGCACCGGCGACGACGGCGCCGCCCTACCGCGCGGCGTGTATATCGTCCAGTTGCACGGGCTAAACGCCCCGCCGGCGCGCAAGCTGACGCTCCTGCGCTGAGCCTGCGCCCCCGCAACATGCCCCGGCTGCCCGGCTTCACCCGTTGGATCGCATGCGTGGGTAGAAGATCGGCTAAAATCCGCTGGCGTTGAACGCCCGAAGTCGTTGATTGTCCGGACGACGGCCCCGTAGCTCAGTTGGACAGAGCGGCGATATGTCATGCCTTCCACTGATGCCACGTGGAACTTGAAGTGATGACGCGTGCACGGGAGCGTACTGGCGACGTTTTGGTGCCCTGGCCCATCTGGTCCGCCTAACATGCCGTTGCACCGGCGCGGGTCCCCTCGCGTGGCCCGCGCCCACTCTATCGGTACAGCGACTTGACGTTACCCCAACTGTTTTTTTACGTCGCCACGGAACCGGTGAAGCCGCGACGGACGTGCGCCCGTCGCGGCTTCCTCGCTCGACTCGAAGGCGCGCGCCTTAGCCCTGCGGTTCCGCCGGCGCCGCCGGCTGCGGGAAGCGCTGGTTCATCCACGCTTGCCACGCGGGCTCGTCGCGCTTCGCCGCTGCCGCTGCTCCGGCGCCGAAGAGATAGAGACTGACCGAGGCCATCAGCCCGCCGCAGACCTGTGCACCGAGGATCGCGACGCCCGGCGCCGGCTCGTCGATGCGCACCACGAGCCCTTGCCCCTGCTCCATGCGGGTCGCGCGCTCGACGACGCCCGCAAACGGCGGCACGCCCGCCGCCCTTGGCCCGGTGCGCGCACCCGGCTTCGCGTCCGCGAGACCCAGTGGTCCAGCGAGCGTTGCCCACGCCTCGGACGGTGATCCGGTGGCCATGGACATGAGCAGAACCGAAGCGCTCGGCTCGCCGAAGTGTTGCGCGAGGTAGACGCGCAGCACCTCGAAGAATTGCGGCCAGCCTTCTTCCATGCCCTCGAGCTGCCCGTCCCAGTCGTCGGTGCTCGCGAACAGACTGTGCACGACGCGAACGACACACTTGCCGCCGCTCCGCGCTTCGACGATCCACTCCGTCGCCATGGGGGGCGCGTTCGGTCCGAGACCTTCGCTCTCGGCCACGAAGCGGTGCAGCGGTTCCCAGGTCTTGACAGTCGAAGTCGAGTCCATGCCGGGCGCCCAGTGCATGGTGATTTTGTCGCCGTCGATCTCGGTGGGATAGAACCACGACGAGATGCCCGGACCTGTGGCGATCGCGTGCCACACTTGCTCGGGCGTGCCCGGGACCTCGGTTTCGACGGAGATGCTGCGGCGCCCCGTCGAGTCCTTCTTCACGCTCATGTCGTTTCCCCCTGGTTCGAGAATGGATGCGCGATGACGATCAGTCGGTGCGAACGGCCTCCTGGCGTTGCGGCGTCGTGATAGCGGGCGACGAGCGACGCGACGGCCGTCGTGAGTTCTTTGCCGAACGCGGCGCGGTCGGCGGCGGTCTTGAACCGCACCTGCGTGTCGATCGACAGCGTCGCCAATCGCTTGTCCTTGGCGCGCGCCAGGCGCACCATGCCGCCGACCTCGCGGATGATCCGGGCAGCGAGAGCGATCAGGTAACTCGCGGACAGGCGATCGGCTTCGCGACCGGGGTCCGGCGCGGCCGGTCCGAGTGCGCCGGGGGAGATGACGTAGGACGCTGCCGTCGCGACCATCCGGCGCTCGGTCAGGCCGCCCCAATAGCGCTCCTCGGCCACGCCCACCAGCCCGTTCGCCTCGAGCGCACGCAGGTGATAGTTCACCTTCTGGCGCGCGACGCCAAGCCTGGCCGCGAGCCCGGCGGCCGACGCCGGCTCCACCAGCTCGGCGAGGAGCCGGGCGCGGGTCGGGTCCAGGGCGATTGCGGCGACCGCCGGGTTCTCGATCACTTCAAGGTCGATCATCGGCTGAACCTAACATTGACAGTTTTGTTTGTCAATACTTCCTCGGCTGGGGACTCGGCGAGCCCGGGCGGCCCGGCCGCCCGCGGACTTTCGACGCCTGCAACTGACGGGGCGCTACAGCGCGGACGCGGTTCGCACCTTCGCTCAGCAACTTGGTATGGCGAGGCATGATGAAATAGGTTGTGCCCTGGAGATTGTTTCCGCCGCGGGTGCAGAGGACCGTCGACCTCACGAGTTCGTCCCGTCAGAAGGCGTATGTGAGTGAGTGCGGTGTATTGCGCGGCAGCGCCGGTGTCTGCACGAGCCGCCTGTAGTATTCGTCCCAGCGGTTGGGTAGTTCCGTTCGAGTTCGGAACAATCGTGTTTCAAAGACATCCCGCACCTTGAGCGGCGACTCGAGCAACCCCTTGAGCATGGCCGGCGTCCGGCGTTCGCTCTTTTCCCAGCGCCGCTTCATGTAGTTACGCCACACGATGAAGATGGCAAGGCGCTCTGCCGAAGCCTGGCGGCGCTTGGACCAAGCAAGGGTCTCGCGCCGGTGGTTGGCTTGGCTGTGCCGGAGGAGCAGGTCGACCAGGTTGATCTCGAAGAGCGGGTTGTGTGCATCACGCCGGGCCCGGGACGAGGTGATTTCATGCTCGACCGGGCATCCGAGAGTCGCCAACGCCCGGGGATAGGCGTGGTGATCGTCGCTCCGGATGGTGAGCGCCGGCACCTTGCTGAACGCTGCTTGGAGCACGTGCGCCACATCCTTCTCGACGGCTTTGGGGTCCGGCCTGCCGAGGCGTGCCTCGAGCTGTTCGCGCCGGCGCTTTTGCCGGCTCGTCATGCGGCCCTTGCGGCGCAGTGGACTGTCGGTGAAGTGCTGGATGAACCCCGTGTCGACCTCGGCGAGCAGATGATGCTGGAACGGGAAGAATTGGCTGTACTCGAACGACTCGAAGCTGTCGAGGACGACCGGGCCCTGGGGACTGGCTCCCCGCGCCAACTGGGTGTGCAGAAGCAGGCAGTGCCGCCCGATGCGCGCCAGGGTGCGATCGATCGTGGAGGGCGCCGCCAGCACGTCACGCGCGATCTGCCGGTTGGCCATGCCGCCCACGGCCTTCATGAAGATCTGGCTCGGCAGATCTGGACGCTTGAGCCAGTAGGTCGTCGAGAACGTCTGCTTGCTGAAGGAACGGCGGCAACACAAGCATGTAAACCGCGGCACCACTTGCGGGGTGCTCTGACGGTGGTAGAACCCCGCCCGCTTCCAGCGCCAGCCGGCCGCCAACTCGCGGTGGTACGAGCACTTGGGGTTCGGGCAGAAGGGCGGTTCGAACCGTGATTCCTCTTTGATGACGGTCGCCATAGACCGCCATCCATGCACCCTTCACACCAAGCACATTCTCCGCGGCACAACCGAAGTCTTTCGCCGGTTCCAGTCACGGCTTGACTGCCACGCGCGGCGCCTGCAGACTCTAGGCGTCAGGTTGAGATCGGATGTCCGTGGGCTGGGGGGGACGCCGCCCAGTTCGGTGGGCACGCATGTACTACATCATCGAGAAGGAGTCTGCCCCGTGCGCACATCGCTCTCGCTTTCCATCGCTCTCGCTTTGCTCGTTCAAGCGACCTCGGCTGTCGCCGTCGTCACCACGATCCGGACTGGCCAGGTCGCGGGGGTCCCAGGATCTTGCAATGGGAACGACGACACTTTCCGCTTCTACGCACCGAACCCCAACTGCGGACAGCCGATTCTGTCTACCGCATTCGCAGCTGCCGACTTCAATGCCGCCTGCGCGGGGCCGCAAGCTGTTGTCATCCAACCACTCAACGGAGTCTGGACCTCGAGTCTCGACTGCGATGCCGACGCGCGTTGGATCTCTACCGCAACCAATCCCGGCAGCTGCTTCGGCGCCCCGACCTCCGCTTTGTACTGTGCACGGTTCGACGCCAACTGCACCGTCGCCGACAGCGTTCGGATCTGCTGGGCCGTGGACGATTTCCTTGGCGATCCGCCGTCCTTCCCGGGACCGAATCCGGACGGGATTTACATCAACGGCACGAGCCTCGGCGCGGCCTTCAGCGGTCCCGGCTCCAATCCCACCTACACCGCCGTGGCCACCAACGTCCCGTTGATCAACGGCTTCAACAGCCTCGAGGTCTATCAGCGGGACGCAGGTTGTGGACTTGGTGGGCTGATCCTGAGCGCCAACATCTACACGCACTGCGGTACCGTGCAAACCGAATCGATGAAATGGGGAATGATCAAGTCGCTGTACCGCTGATCGGTGCTGCCGCATCGAAACGGCACCGGCCTCCTCCGCGGTTGCGCGGGGGAGGCCGTTCTGCGACTGAGCGGAAGGAGGCGCACTCCATGCATCCGTCCCGTGTGGGAACAGGTATTCTCACCGTCGTGCTCGCACTCTGTGGTTCACCACATGCGACGCGGGCGGGTACCAGGGACTCGCTCACCGTCGCTACGCTTAATCTCTGGCATGACCAGCGCGATTGGCCCAAGCGCCTGAATGTGATCGTGGCCGAAATGCGCCGCCTTCGACCCGATGTGCTGTGCCTCCAGGAAGTTCTGCAGAACCCGAACCTCCCGAATCAGGCGGAAACGCTCGGTGACAGCCTTGGCTGTCAGGTGCAGTTCGCGTCGGTCGACGGCCCCGAACGCCCCAAGCGCTACGGCAACGCGATTCTCACGCCCCATTCGGTCCGGGTGGGGGAGTCCCGCAACCTTGCGCCGGCCGACGACTATCGAGCCGTCGCTCACGTGCGATTCGACTGGCATGGCCGCGCGGTCGACGCCTATTCGACGCACCTCCACCACACGACTGAAGGCGGCGCGATTCGCGCCACCCAGATCCGCCACCTGCTCGCGTACGTCGACTCGACGCGCGGCGACGGGCCCGTGGTGATCGCGGGCGACTTCAACTGTGAGCTGGGATCGGCCGAGATGAGTCTCGTCACGGTGCGATACGACGACGTGTTCCACGCCGTGCATCCAAAGATGAGCCGCGCCGAGGCGACGACCTACAGCGCGCGCTTCGGCGTCGACCCCGGCGTGATCGACCACATTTTCGTCGAGCGGCGCGGTGCGAAGCCGCAGCCGCTCATCCCGCTCGCATGTCAAGTGATCTTCAATTCCGTCGGTCCCGACAGCGTGTGGGCGTCGGATCATTTCGGAGTAGTGGCGACGTTGGGGGGAGGGACGGTGGCGAAGGGACGTGGCAGCGGCGACAAATGACCCCCGCCTGTGAAATCGCGAGCCAAGCTACCATCGAATCCAAAGGAGCATGACACAGGATGAAGGCCCAACCGTTTGTTGTGACCCCTGAAGACTACGATCCAGCCTTGAACGTGCTCGGTATCAAGGTGACAGTGTTGGCGTCGAATGATGCGACAGGCGCCTACGAGATCACCCGGCAGCAGGGCGAGCCGGGGATGGGTCCACCGCCGCACAGCCACGACTGGGACGAATCGTTCTATGTCATCGCGGGCGACGTCGAGTTCACCTGCTCTGGCAAGACGGTTGCGTGCAAGCCCGGTACTCTGGTGCACGTGCCCGCCGGCACCGTGCATACCTTTCGTTACCTGTCCGACGGCTGCGATGTGCTCGAATTTACCGGCCAGGGCGGCACTGCCACGCAGATGTTCTCAGCCGTCAACAGGGAGACCTCCCTCGGTCCCGCTGAGATGCCGCGGCTGTTGGACGTGTTGAAGGAAAACGGCGTATCCGTGCAACTGTAACGGTACGGTTCGTTCCTGACGGCTGCCGCCATCACCGCCCAGCCGCAGCTGTCGGCGAACCTATACGTTTTCTTGAGGCGTTTATTCCGATACTCGGAGTAGACGTCGGCATCCGACGCGCGCGGCGGAAGTGGGCTATGCCTCACCGCACGTCTGCAGTCCCATCAAAGGGTGGGACGAAGGTCAGGAAGTCGGAGGCTTTCCCATGACGATCCAATCGCGACTGAAGGGCTCGGTCGGAATATTCGTTGGGGCGATCGGTCTACTCGTTGCCCTGCTGGCGATTTTGCACAATTACAGAGAGGCGGATCCCGTCGCGCAGCTCGAGTTCAAACACCAGCGGATCGCTCTCGTCGAAGGGATCCGGCTGGCGTTGTCCACCGCGTCGGAAGCCGAGAAGAGCGCCGCCATGGCCATTAGCGACCGGGAATCGCAAACCTTTGCCGATCAGGCCCGGGCTGCCGCCGATGCCGTGGTCCAAGGCCGCGAAGAACTCGCGCGACTTCTGGAAGCCGGCGGCAACCGGAACGAGGTGGATCTCCTCGCCAGCTTTTCGCCGGCCTTTGCCGACTACCGACGCATCGACCGGAAGATCTTGGAACTGGCCGTCAAGAACACGAATCTCAAGGTCTACGCCCTGGCGTTCGGCCCGGCTGCGGAGTGTATCCACAAGATGGTCCAGGCGCTGTCTTCCATCCTCACTGAGAACGCCGATTCAACCTCGCCGCAGGCCCGACAGGTGATGTTGCTGGCGGCGCGGGCCACGATCGGGGCGCTGCGGATTCAAGCGAATCTCGCCCCGCACATTTCCGAGGCAAGTGACCAAAAGATGGACGATTTGGAAGCGTCGATCGCCGCGGACGACAAGGACGTCCAGAGCGATCTCGATGGTCTGGCCGCGCTCATTCCCACTGACAAGAGCACCCGTTTGCAGAAGGCGTCGACGTTGTATGCCCGGTTCGCCGAGCTGAGGACCCAGATTCTCGATCTCTCGCGCCAGAACACGAACGTCCGATCCTTGACCATGTCCCTCAACGAGAAGCGCTTGGCGGTCGTGAAATGCCAAGATATCCTGACTGCCCTTGAACAGGCCATTCAAGATGAGCCCGTCGCCGACCGAACCCCGGCCAACCCGCGCAAGATTTAGCTGCTGCCTCACGCGCCGGTCTTCCCATCGGCAGCTTGACCGGTGCAGAGCCGCCTCGTAGGCTGCCACGATGCTCAGTCCTGGCACCAAAGTCGGCCCCTACGAAGTCATCGCGCCGCTCGGCGCGGGCGGCATGGGGGAAGTGTATCGCGGGCGCGACTCGCGGCTTGGGCGCGAAGTCGCGCTCAAGGTGCTGCCCGAGGCCTTCGCGCGCGATGCCGAGCGTCTGGCGCGCTTCGAGCGCGAGGGCAAACTCTTGGCGACGCTCAATCATCCCAATGTGGCGGTGATCTACGGCGTCGAACGCGATGGCGATCGCCTGTGCTTGGCCCTCGAGCTGATTGCCGGTGAGTCACTGGCTGAACGGCTGCGTCACGGTGCGTTGCAGGCCGATGAGGCGTACGACATTGCAGCGCACGTCGCGAGTGCACTCGAGGCGGCGCACGATGCCGGCGTCATTCATCGCGACTTGAAGCCGGGCAACGTCATGGTGCGCCCGGACGGCATCGCCAAAGTGCTCGATTTCGGGCTGGCGCGTGGGCCCGTCGACGGCGCTCTACCGGCCGACCTGGCGCAGTCGCCGACGATGACAAGCCCGGCGACCGCATTCGGCGTTATCCTTGGCACCGCTGCCTACATGAGTCCCGAGCAAGCGCGCGGCCGCGCCGTGGACCGCCGTTCGGATTTGTGGGCGTGGGGCTGCTTGCTGTACGAGTGTCTTACCGGCCGGCGTGCCTTTCCCGGCGAGGACATGTCGGAGACTATTGCTTCAATCTTGAAGAGTGAACCCGATTGGAGCGCGCTACCGGCCGGGACGCCACCACGCGTCCAGGAACTGCTGCAACGTTGCTTGCGCAAGGACGCGAGGGAGCGCTTGCGCGATGCCGGCGATGCGCGCTTGCTCTTGGCCGAAGCGCGTGTTCCCATTCCATCGGCGGCACCGGCGGTTGCGGCGAGCACAGCGCGCGGGCGCGCCTGGCTCTGGCCGGTTGCGCTTCTCGTGCTCGTTGCGGCTGCACTCGGTGGTTCGCTCATCCGGCGGCCGCACGCGACGCAGAGCGCGCCGCTCACGGTTTCCATGTTCCTGCCGAGCGGCATGACGCTGCAAAACGACGCGCAGAGCGTGGTGATCTCTCCCGACGGACGGACGCTGGCCTTCGCGGCCGCCGACAGCGCCGGGAATTCGCAATTGTGGCTCATGGACTTGGCCCGCGCCGATATACGGAGTCTTGCAGGGACTGAAAACGCATCGCAACCGTTCTGGTCGCCGGACAGTCGTCGTATTGGATTCTTCAGCGGCGGCAAACTCCGCACCATCAACCTCGCGACTCGCGCCGTCGAAGAGTTGTGTGACGCGCTTTCGCCGCGCGGTGCGGCGTGGGGGAAGGGCGTCATCGTTCTGCAGCCGCGCGCCGCCGGCCCACTCATGAAGATCGAGGAGAGTGGCGGCCAGATCACTCGGACGTCCGTTGTGGACACCACTGCGGGCGACCAGGGGCACCGTTTTCCAACCTTCTTGCCGGACGGCCGCCATTTCGTTTACAGCATCGTGCCAGAGCGAAGCGGTTCGTTGAGGCTCGGCATTGGTTCGACGGACGGCGGTCCGGGTCGCGTTCTCGGAGAAGCGGCGGGTCGAAGTGGAGCGGTGTACGCCGCGCCTGGGTATCTGCTCTTCCCGCGCGATGGCGCGATTCGCGCCACCCATCTTGATCCGAAGTCGCTGGCGCTCACGGGCCCGGCGCGAACGATACCCGGTTTGGCGATGGTCGCCGCTGCCAGCGGCGGCGCGCCGGTCCTTTCTGCCTCACAGAACGGCATCATCGTGCAGGAGAATTCCGGCGATCGACCGGTGCACTTGGTATGGATGGATCGCGAGGGTCGAATCGTCGGGAGGCCCGCGATCCCCGAGGGGAATTATGGTGATGGATGTATCTCACGCAACGGGCGCCGCCTGGTTTTCGAGTCCGTAGCGCACGCATCGGATCCGACGATGCTCTGGGTGCTCGACTTCGAGCGTGGCACGCTTGTCCGCCTGACATTCGATGGTGAGAATATCCTACCCGTCTGGTCGCCAGATGGACTCGAGGTTGCGTTCACACGTCTGCTCGAAGGCCGGAGCATGTCGCTCTGGACAATCCGCCCCGACACTCCGCGGTCGCAGCGGTTCGTGATGAATCTTCCCAATCTCTACAACTCGGCGCTTAGCTACACGCCTGACGGGCACCATCTCGCGTTCCGCACCTTGAATGCGGACACACAGATGGATGTCATGCTAGCGACGTTCGGCGCCGCGCCGAGTTTCAAGCCGCTTCTGAACAGCCGCTTCAGCGAAATGTATTGCAGCTTTTCACCGGACGGCCAGTGGATGGCGTACCTCTCCGATGAAACCGGCAGGCCGGAGCTCTACGTGCGGTCGTTTCCCAGCCTGGAGCATCAAATCCGCATCTCGACGAACGGGGCAAACACGACGACGGACGCCTCTGGATCTGGCCGGCCGGTATGGCGCCGCGACGGGCGCGAACTCATCTATGTCGCGAGCGACGGCCGCACGATCCAGTCGGTGGACGTTCGGCCTGGCAGTCCACCGGAATTCGCCGCCCCGCGGCCGCTCTTCCGCCTCCCCTTGACCGCCACGAACATCTTCCCGGCTCCTGACCTCGATCGCTTCATCGTCGAAATGACCCGGGAGGATGCCGCGCGCACTGGCATAACGCTCATCCAGAATTGGCCGGCGCTGCTCGAGGACAGTCCGCGTCCCTAACGCGTGCCGACGGGTTGCCGTGATACGCTACGGCGCACTGGAATCAGGGAGGGTACTTCGCTCAGTCCCGGACAAGAACTCGCGCAGTATCGAATCGTCGAGCGCATCGGTGAGGGTGGGATGGGCGTGGTCTGGAGGGCCACGGACACGACCCTCGGTCGCGACGTTGCAATCAAGGTGTTGCCGGAGATTTTCCAACGCGACCCCGAGCGCACCGCCCGCTTCGAACGCGAGGCACGACTGCTCGCGTCGCTCAATCACTCGAACATCGCGGCGATCTACGGCGTCGGTTCGGCCGCCGGCGTGCGCTTCCTGGCGATGGAATTGGTCGAAGGCGAGGATCTCGCCGAACGACTCGCCCGCGGGCCGATGCCCGTGGCCGAGACGCTCGACGTCGCGCGCCAGGTCGCCGAGGGTCTCGAGGTCGCGCACGAGAAGGGTATCATTCATCGCGATCTCAAGCCGGCGAACGTCAAGCTGACTCCCGATGGCCGTGTCAAGCTGCTCGACTTCGGACTCGCCAAGGCGCTCGACGCGCCGCCGGCGAGCACGGATTCCACCGAACTCGCTCCCATGCTCACGAGCCCGATGACCGCGGCGCAAGTGGTCCTTGGCACTGCCGCCTACATGAGCCCCGAGCAAGCGCGTGGCAAGCCCGTTGACCGGCGCGCCGCCATCTGGGCGTTCGGTTGCCTGCTCTACGAATGCCTGACCGGCAAGCGCGCGTTCGGAGGAGAAACCGCGTCCGACACGATCGCCAAAATCCTCGAGCGCGAGGCGGACTGGTCGGCGCTGCCATCGCCCACGCCATTGCGGTTGCGCGAGCTGCTCCGCCGGTGTCTCGAAAAGGACGCCCGAAAGCGGCTGCGTGACATCGGCGACGCCCGCATCGAACTGGAGGAAATGCAGGCAGGCGGAACGGCGGGGAGCGGCATCGCGGCGGCAGAACCCCCCAAGCTTGCCGCGTCAATCGAGCGGCCGAACCCGCGCACGAGGCGCCTGTGGCTCGCGCTCGCCGCCGTGCTGGTCGGCGCCGCGGGCGTTGCGGGTTGGTTCGTTCGCGGCAGTGCACCGCCGCCGCCGAGTTTTCGTCTTCTCACGCGCGAGCGCGGTACCGTGACCGGCGCCCGGTTCATTCCGAACACTTCGGAGATCGTCTATAGCGCAAAGTGGGCGGGTGCGCCCTCGCAGTGGTACGCAGGACGCCTCGACCAGCCGGGAACGCGCGCCATCGCCGGGAGCGAGGGAATCCTGTTGGGTGTCACTGCGAACGGCGAAGGCGTCGGTGTCGCCCGGACCTATTTGTCGCACGCCGTGCAAGTCGGCGCGCTCTGCAGTCTGCCGCTCGCGGGCGGAGCGAAGCGGGAATGGATGTCGTCGGGGGTGTGGGGCGCGTGCGCCGGGCCGGGTGAGGGAGAACTCGCGGCGGTCATCGGCGACTTCGGCGCCGAGATCCGGCTCGAGTGGCCGCTCGGCCGCGCCGTGGTGAAATCGCTCGAAGTGCTTCGCAGTCCGCTCATCCGCGGCGACTTGCTCGCGTTCGTGAAGGAGCGGGGGAACATCATCGAGGAAGTGAGCCTCGAGATCGTCGAGCGGAGCGGCAAGGCACGCACGCTCGCGACACTCTCTGGGTTCACGGGCATGGCGTGGGGCCCGGGTGGCAAGGAGATCTGGGTGTCGACCTACAAGGAAGGCGCGAGCACGTTCCTTGCCGTCGACCTTGCGGGCCGGTCGCGCACGTTGCTGCGCCACGCCGGGCGCCTCGAGATCCAGGACGTGAACGCTCAAGGCCGCGTGCTCGCCGCGCTCCACTCCTACCAAAGACAGACATTCGGCCGACCGCGGGGAGAGTCGAAGGACTTGGACATCGGGTGGCTCGATGCGCAAGCCACGACATCACTGACGTCGGATGGAAGCACGGCACTGGTCGCCCCGTTGGCGGAGTGGAGCCGTGTGGATGGAAACCTCTTCGTTCGTTCGCTCGCGGGAGGCCCCGCGCAGATGGTCGGCTTGGGCCAGCGGCAGTCGACGATTTCGCAAGACGGGAAATGGGTCATGACGTGCGCCGTCGACCCGGAGATGACGCTGGTGCTCATCCCCACGGGCCCCGGCGTGCCGCGGCGCATCCCACTTCCCGACTTTGCCGGCAGCGACTTTCGCACCGACCTCTTGCCCGACGGCAAGTCGGCGATCGTGTGGGGACGGCGCGGCGGGGATCCGTTCGCCATGTGGCGGCTCGATCTCGAAACGAGTGCGCTCAAGAAGCTCACCCCTTCGGGGGCGTCACCCTATGCGTACCAGTCGATTCTTTCGCCTGACGGGCGATGGATCGCGTACGTCGACCCAAGCAAACGCTCCAACGACGGAGCAAATGCGATCGGCATCTCGCGCACGGACGGCAGCGAGATGCGCACGGCGGTCACCCTGCACGCGGGCGAAGCGATTTCGGGCTGGGGCCCGGATTCCGCAAGCCTGCTTGTCTGGGACCGGAACGCCTTGCCGGCGCAAGTCGACCGGGTGGATCTCGCGACCGGCCAGCGGACGCGAATCCTCACGGTGTCGCCGCCGGATCCGGTCGGCGTCCAGGGCATCCAGGTTCTCCTGATCACACCGGATGCGAGTGCATATGCGTACAACGTGACACGCAAGCTCTCCGAACTGTATGTCGTCGAGGGATTGAGGTAGCCCGACGAGGCTTCGCGGGAAGTCGTCCTGGCGGCGCACCATATTTCATGGAGGCAGGGCATGGCTCCGAAGAAAGTGTTGGTCGTTACAGGCGCCACCGGCGCCCAGGGCGGCGGTCTCGCGCGTGCGATCTTGAACGACAAATCGAATGAGTTCGCGGTGCGTGCGCTCACTCGCAAACCGCAGTCGGAGAAAGCCGCAGCCCTCGCCCAGGCGGGCGCGGAAGTCGTCGAAGCTGACTTGGACGATGTCGCGAGTCTCGAGCGTGCGTTTGCCGGTGCGTACGGCGCTTTCTGCGTCACGAACTTTTGGGAGCATTTCTCTCCCGAGCGCGAGTTCACGCAGGCGAGCAACATGGCCAAGGCGGCGAAGCGCGCCAGTCTGCAGCACGTCATCTGGTCGACGCTCGAGGACACGCGGCGGTGGGTGCGGCTCGAGGACGACCGCATGCCGACGCTCATGGGTAACTACAAGGTGCCGCATTTCGACGCCAAGGGAGAGGCGGACCACGTATTCGCCGAGTTGCGCGTTCCGACGACGAATCTCCTGACGTCTTTCTACTGGGACAATTTCATCTATTTCGGGCTCGGGCCGAAGCGCGGGCCGGACGGCAAGCTCGCGATCACCCTTCCGATGGGCGATAAGAAGCTTCCCGGCATCGCCGCGGAAGACATCGGCAAGTGCGCCTACGCCTTGTTCCGCCAGGCGGGCACGTTCACCGGCAAGACGGCCGGCATCGCCGGCGAGCACTTGACCGGCGTCGAAATGGCGCGCGCCCTCGGCGAGGCGCTCGGTGAGGAAGTGCGCTACAACGACGTGACGCCGGAAGCCTATCGCGGTTTCGGGTTCCCGGGCGCCGACGATCTCGGCAACATGTTCCAGTTCAACCGGGATTTCTCGGCCGATTTCTGCGCGTCACGGAGCGTGCAGTTTTCACGCTCACTCAACCCGGCGTTGCTCTCGTTCGAGTCATGGCTGGCGCTCTACAAGGATCGCATTCCATTGGCGTGAGGCATTGCGCCGCAAGTCGATCAGCGAATGGTCGTCATGCGCTGGAAGACCCGGCGCCCTTCGACATCGAGCCGAACAAAAAATCCCATGCCGGTGTGGCGCAACGCCTGAAACCTCTGTTATCGTGCCGGACAAGGTGCATTGTTATTCGTGATCCCATAGGTTCGAGCCACGGGAGATTTGATATGGCTCGCTATGTCGATGGGTTCGTCATTCCGCTACCGAAGAAGAACCTGGAAGCCTACCGTCGCATGGCGAAGCTCGGCGCGAAGATTTGGCGCGAGTACGGCGCTCTCGGGTACTACGAATGCGTCGGTGACGACCTGAAGGTGAAGATGGGGAAGCCGTTTTCACGCCAGCTGGCTCTCAAGCCCGGCGAGACGGTGGTCTTTTCTTGGATCGTCTACAAATCGCGCGCGCATCGCGATCGGGTCAATGCCAAAGTGATGAAGGATCCACGCATGAACGCCCCGCAGATGCAGAAGGCGATGCCCTTCGACATGAAGCGCATGTCCTACGGCGGATTCGAGGTTCTCGTGTCGTGGTAACCCTCGCTTGCTGATTCCCGGCGGTTTTTTGTCGCTTGTTCTGCTCAGGGCGTGCGATCGGCGCGGACCGGATCGACACGGCCGTACAAACCGGTAACGACGACCGAGTACGCGCCCCACACCGCGGGTCCAGCCCCGGCGGCGACGAGGGCGCGGTCGGCGGCGGCGAGGGCGTGCACTGGATCATCGAGGCCGGGTCCGTACGCGGCGGCGAAGGTCTCCATGGTGCGTGCCGCGTCCTCATCGCGCACGTTCCACAAGGTTTGCACGACGCTTGCTGCGCCCGCATCGATGAACGCATCGGCGAGGCCTGGAGCGATGCCGCCTGTGCCCACGAGAGGTCCCGCGCTGGTGCAACCCGAGAGCACGATCAGCGCGCAACGCGACAGATCGGCGGCGCGCACGTCGGCGGGATTGAGGTAGCTGGCATCTGGCTCTTCGGTCGCGCCGCGAGCGAGCGGTACGAACACGATGTACGGCACCTCCGGATCCTGGATGACATGGGTGGCGAAATAGATGCAGCCTGCATTCTGCCAATGGCTGGTTAGTGCCGCTTTCGTTGCGCTGGCGCCGTGGAGCAGCATCGATTCGCGGAACAGCCGCTCGATCGCGCTCGTTTCGGAGGCGCCGTAGCGCAGATCTTCGGTGAGCACGGAGTAGCGCCGGCGAAGAGCGGGCGCGACGTCCGGCGCCGTGACGATGACCGCGCGGGAGGGCGGTGGAGGCGCGGTTTCGCGGCCCCAGAATCGCAACTCTGCGACGTCGCTACGCCGTACGAGCGGTTCGTAGCCGCTCGCAGCGACGTTCAGCGCCGCGAACGGCACGCGGTTGAGGAACGCATCGGGTGAAACGAGAAGCAGCGATGGCGCCGCGTCCGAAGCGACAACTGGCGGCAGAAGCCACGCCGCGAGCGTGTGGAGCCGGGCCTCGAGATCGGAACGGTCGCTAGAGGTCGCGAGCGCCGCAATCGTCGCATCGATCGCTCGCCGTAGCTCGTCCGGCTTCGGCACGAGCACTTCGCGTCTGACGCCGTGGCGGTCCATGCTCCATCGCACGACGGCATCGTCCAGCACGGCGTACGCACAATGCATTACGTCGTACGCCGCCAGACGCGCGCCGAGGGCCCCGGCGTCTGACCCCGCATCGGTGGTGCGCGAGGGTGTCGCCGGGTGGCGGAGATCGGCGCCGACGTCTTGCGCTTGCATCGCGCGCCAGCGCATTTCGAAGGCGTAGTCCACGTCCGGCCGATCGGCGAACAGCTCGTGAGCGACGCAGCGCAGCTCGTTGCCTGCCCCGAGCACGAGATACGATTCCGGCCCGGCTCCGAGACCGCGGAGTTCGGAGCGATAGCGCCGGAGACCCGCTTCGAGGCTATCCACGGCCGCACCGCCGCGGGCGCGAACGATGCGCACCGCAAGTGCATCCATGGCGACTTGGTCGCGGACGAAGGTGGAACTGTGGTAATCGGCGCCGGCGGCCCGGAAATCGGCGATCGCGCCTGCGCAACCGTCGAGATCGCCCAGGCTCCAACAGTTCTGCGCCGTTTCGGCGGCGAAGCTGGAGAGCAGCTCGGGCAGGGAATACTTGCGGCAACTCGCGGTGCCGTCGCGCAAGACCTCGAGCGCCGTTGCGTGCTTGCCGCAGCGGCGTAGCGACATCGCGACGTACAAGACGGCGGTCTCGCGTGGCGCAGACGGCTCCCAGGCGCGCATCCGCCGGAGGATCAATGCGTTCGATCGCGCCGCAGTTTCGCAGTCGCCGGTCGAGCTGGCGTAGAGAGCGCGTGCCTGCTCGACGAGGTCGCGCACCGTTGCATCCGGCCCGCCGAGGTATTTCGTCGGCGCCAAGCGGAGGAGTGCATCGGCGCGACGTACGTTTTGGCCCATGAGGTCGAGGCAGCCGAGACTCGCGAAGAACTTGCCGCTCTCGAGCAAGACCTGGATCTCCTGCTCGACGCTGCCGGTCGCGTGGCAACGTTCCGCCGCCCGCACCAGCAGGTCCCGGCCGAGCGCCAAGTGACCTTGGGAGGCTTCGAGGACGGATGCGAAACGAAGGATGCGCGCCTCTTGCGCCGAACCGATTTTTTGCGCGATGTCGATCGCGTGGTTCCAGCTCACCCAGGTCGAATCGGCTGTACCTTCGTTGTGATGCAGGAGGCCGCGCGTGCCGAGGAGTTGGCAGGCCATCTCGGGCTCGCCGCCGCGGATCGACGCCGCGATGCCCAGATCGAGTTGTCGAATCATCTCCGGGGTGCGGCCGAGACGCGGCAGGAGTTGCGCGTAACGGCCGTAGATGCCGCCGAGGGAAACCGCTGCGCCGAAGGGCGCCAAGTCGTGGATGAGCCTCTCGTACCGCTTCGCCTTCCCCTCTATATCGAGGCGCGCGTCGGCTTCGATCGCGAGCGGCTCGCGGCACAGGCGAGCCGACTCCATGCGCCCGCCGACGTCGAGCCGCCGGTAGGCAAGGATTTGCGTCAAGGCGCCCGGGCAATCGAACTCGACGGCGATGGCCCGTTGCAACTTGATTTGAGAGGTCGCGAGAAGTGAATCCGCGGCAGCGAATTCGGCCGGCGTCGTAAGGGGCGCCGCGAAACGGAGGACGTTGCCGGCGGCCGCGGCGCGTGCGTACCCGGTTCTGCGCACGAAAGCGCCGAACGCCGTGTCGTCGTCGCGGAGCAGATGGGACGCGAATTCGAGATCGAGCGACGGAGCCAGGCGACGCAGGTCCGCGAGTCGAGGATCTTGGCACCCCGTCAGAAGCGCGAGCGCCACGGCGGCCAGCGACAGGCGCGAAGCCCGGCGCGCACGGCGCGAAAAAAAATTGGGAGACGGAACAGTTTGTCCGTACCCGGTTCCGGCGGTCGCAGCCTGATCCCGCTGGCGCCGCGAAGCGCCCGCCGCAGGGAATCTCGCCGTCATTGCCGGACCCATCTCGAGGGAAATGGTTTGCGAATCTGAACCACGCACAAGATATCACGGTAACGGAGTGGCGGCCAGTGTGCGGACTCCGTATACTCGTTTCGCCCCTCGAGGTCTCGAGCTACTCGGGTGACGAATGAACTCGACCTCGACCGAACACGGCGCCGACGTGTGTCTCGCGGCCGGAATCGTCCGCGGGTCGATCGATGCCTGGCACGAATTCGTGGCGCGATACTCCGGACTCATTCTGACGATCACGCGCCGGTACCTGGTCGCGTTCGACGAAGACGATCGCCGCGACGCGTACGTGCGAATCCTCGAATACTTCTACAAGGGCGGCTTGCGCGATTACGATGGCTTGTCGGCGCTCAGCACCTGGGTGATCACCGTGTCGCGGAGCCGCTGTCTCGATGTCCTCCGCAGCCGGCATGGACGGCGGCGTGATCCCGTTTGGTTGAAAGCCGCATCGCCGTTCGATCGACACGTGTACCGGATGTATTTTCTCGAATCGCAGGATGTGGCGCAGATGCAGGCCTGGTTCGTGCAGCACGGCCAAACCGTGATGACCGCCGATCTCGAGGCGGCGATCGACCGGCTGGATCGCCAGATCGATCCTCGGGTGCGGAACCGCCTCGCCTACGACCTGCAAGCCCAATCCGTCGGCGCCCTGTCGGGCCGTCTGCTCGAGTTTCTGGATTACCTGCGGATCGAGCACGAGGCGAGCGCCGACATGCTGCGTCCCGACTTCGGATATTTCGAAGCGCAGACCCGTGCCCTGGTCATGCGTATCCAGGGATGCGTCGAGCGATTGGAGGAGCCCGAGCGCCGCGCCGTGAAGCTGCACTTCTACGAGCGCATGCCGGCCGGCCGCATCGCGGAGGAGATGTCGCTGGCGAGCCCACGCCGGGCATATACCATCGTTGAGCGCGGCCTGCACTCGTTGCGAACGCTGATGCGCACCACGGATCGGGGCGCGAACCCGTTGCAGGTGGGCGTGCCCAAACGGCGGGAGACGAATCCAGCCACGGAAGGAACGGAGTGAGCGCACGCGGACTAGGATCGTCGCAGCATCTCGGGCCTGAGCGACTGGCGCGCTTGGCGGAGGGTGGCGCTGCCGCCGCCCAGCCGGGCGACGCGGAACATTTGGCGGCATGCACGCGCTGTATGTCAACTTACGCAGAGCTCGTTACGTTGGTCACCCAAGACCGCGCTGGACTCGCTGCTGGCGCGACCACGACGCCGGGGCCGTCGCTCGACATCCCGTCCCACGTCGCACGTTGGGCGCTACGGCCGCGAGCGCTCGCGGCCGGGGTCGCCCTTGCGGCGGGGATCGCGGCCATCGCTCTGATCGGTGTGCCACGTCTCGTCGCGCCCGCGCCGCCGGAACGCATCCGCCGCGTGCTCGCGGATGCGATGGGCTACGACTCTGAGGGCTCTTTGCTGTACGCGCGCGACGTTCGACCCCGGCCGCGCGGCATTCGCGGCACAGGAGTGGCAACGCCGTCCGAGCTGGCCGAGCTCGCGCAGACATTTGCGACGCATCCCCGTTCGGCGGATACGGCGTTTTGGTTGATCGCCGGCTCCCTCGCGACCGACCAGCTCCACGATGCGGAGATCTTCCTGCGCGAAGCGCGGACGCGCTTTCCGAATCAAGCGCGCTTCGCGAATCTTGCCGCGATTCTGGCGTACAAGCAGAACGATCCGGCGGGCGCCGAAGCGACACTCCGTGCGTCGCTCGAGCGCGAAGCGACACCCGTCGTCCTTTACAATCTCGCCCTTCTTCTTCAGGATCACGCCCCGGCCGAAGCGGTGACCCGGCTCGGAGAACTCCGCCGCATGGCTCCCGAACTCGCGGCGGCGTTTTCAGCCGCGAGTCCACCGCGAAGCAATTCGCCGTAAACTGTCCGTCACGTCCGTAACTTCTCTTCATAGTGCATCGCTGCGCTCTCGCTGAATACGGAGACGCATCACCCTATCGCGTGTTGGCGCGCGCTCGGCTGCGCCGCAATCGACGATCGACGGTTCTTGACCCGTTCCGGCCGGATCATTCACCCGGCCGCGACCGCTCACGTGTTTCGACAACCGGGAGGCGCCAGAATGATCGCCCGACAGACCTCGCCCGTCGCAGGTTCAACCTCGAACCGCTCCGGCCCGGCCTTTCTGCGCATCGTGATCGCCATGTGTCTCTGCGTCGGACTCTTCGCGGCACCCGCACGCGCCGCCTGCCCGGACGGGACGCCGCTCGTCTCGGGTTCGATGTCGCGCGCGTTTCCGGACGGCGCGAACGGCGGCTACGTCGTTTGGTTCGCCTCGAACCATTTGAACGCTCAGCGCGTCGACAACACCGGCCGCGTCGTGTCCGGCTGGCCGGCGGGCGGCGTCCAGGTGACGAGCCAGAACCTGACGACGTTGGAGCCGAGCCAGTTCAACGCGACCAAGGACTCGAACAACCGGCTCGTCGTCGTCTGGGCGACGAATGCCACCGGCACGTCCAAGGTCAAAGCGCAACGGATCACGTCCGCCGGAGCGCTCGAATGGGGCGTCGACGGGAAGAACGTCATCACGGGCACGGTTTGGGAAGAGAGGCCGGCGATCGCCGCCGATGCGATCGGCGGGGTCTTCATTGCCTTCCAGGTCTCACAGAGCGGCAGCCCCGATGCTTGCACGCAGCGCTTCGACACCAACGGCACTCCGATGCTCGCGGCCGGTAAGGTCGTGTGCAACGCAACCGGCGACCAGTACGAGGTGCGCGTCGCGCACACGGGCAACACGTTTGCGGTCGTCTGCTGGACGGATCGTCGCAACGGCATCAACGAAGACATCTACGCGCAGAGCTTGGACAGCAACCTGAATACGCTCATGCCCACGAACGGCAGCGTGATGATTCAAGGCGCCGGAAGGCAGCACAACCCGGTGATTGCGGGCGCGAACTTTGGGCACGCATACATCTTCTGCACCGACGAACGCGCCGGGGTTGCGGGCCGGGCCGATCTCTACGGACAGCACATCATCAACAACGCGACGGCGAACTGGGCCGCCGGCGGCCGGTACATCGCCGGTGCGAGCCCCTACTTCGTGACGCCGACGGGAATCGACGCGCACACCGACAACACCAAGGGCGTGCTGGTCACGCTCTACCTCTCGAACGGCGGGGGAGGCCAATATTACCTCTATGCCTACAGAATCTATCCCGATGGCCAGCTGTATCCAAACTATAACCCGGCGTACGCGGGTCTGACGCACTACAAGAATGACGTGTCGATGATCGGCGACGGCCAGGGTGGCTTCATCTCCAGCTGGAGCGACAACCGTGCGGGGAACATGGACGTGTACGCCGTGAAGTACTTGCCCGGCTCGGGTCCCGCGTCCGGCTGGACGGCGAACGGCACGGTTCTCTGTGCTGTGACCGGCAATCAAACGGAGACGAGCGTCACGAACGCCGCGAGTGGCGGGGCACTGGTCACTTGGACTGGGAGCACCGGTGTTGTCGAGCAGATTGTGTCTTCCGGTGGCGCCATCTCGACTGTACCGCCGACGCCCAGCGGTGTTGCGGCCACCGACTGCCCCGTAGGGAGCGCCGGCGTCACGGTCAGCTGGAACGATATCTGCGGTGAAACGGAGTACCGCATCCTCCGCGACGGCGTACAGGTTGGAACGGTGGGCACGGACGTGACCTCGTGGCTCGATCCCGCCGACGGATCGCCGCCGCCCGGGAACTACACCTATTGCGTGCGCTCGTATCGCGTCAACGGCGGCGAGAGTCCCGGTGCGTGCGATTCGGGCTGCATGCCCGTTCCGCCGCCGCCGGCTGGTTTCACGGAGCAGACACTGCCGACGAGCGCCGTCAGCGGTCTCGCCTTCTCCCCGCAGCAAAAACCGTCGGTGATCTACGCCGCGCCGTCGACGAACCGCCCGCAGTACGCGGTGCGCGCCAACAACACGTGGACGGTGAGCCAGATCGAAGACCTCCCGGCGTACGCAATCGCGGTCGCCATCGATGCGGCGTCGAACCCGCACGTCATCTATTTGGATCGATCGGGCGCCGATCCCTCGTTGCGGCCTCTGCGCTACGCCAAGCGCACGGGCGCGGGGCCGTGGGTGCCGGAGCCGGTCGATCCCACCGTGCAAGGCTTTAGCCCGACGACGACGAGCGACCTCGCGCTCGATGCTTCGGGAACACCCTGGGTGGCGTACGCCGACGACGACGGTTCGATCCGGGTCGCATGGCGCGGCGTTTCAGGTGGCTGGACGGTCGAGCAGGCCGCTGTCGGCGGAGCGCGCGGCGAGGAAGCCGTGAGCCTCGCCATCTCGCCCGCCGGCAACATGGTCGTGAGCTACTACCATTCGATCCTGCAGCAGTTCTTCTGCTGCATTCGGCTCGGAACCAACAACTGGACGCGCGAGCCAGTCGATTCGTCGCCGAATCTGAGCTCGATCGCGGGCACCGTGCGGATCAATTCGTCGGGGCAGCCGGTCATCGCCTACTTCGTACCCGGCACCGATCAGCTGAAGATCGCGACTCGCACTGGTACCAACGTGTGGTCGTATCAAAACGTGCTCGGCGGCTTGAGCCCGACGACGGGTGTCAATCCGAGGCTCGACATCGACGCAGCGGGTAATTTGCACGTCGTCTACAACAACTGGGGCACGCAGCACAAATGGTACGGGAAGCGGACTGGACCGTCGCAGTGGTCACACCAACTCCTGGATCCGGCGCTTCCCGCGGACTGGCATTTCGTGCGCGTGTCCCCGGGCGGGAAGGCACGCATCGCGACCGGATCGCACTACTGGGATTCGGCATGGGAGATCGTGTCGCCAGTGAACGGCGCCACGTGGCCCGCCGAGAGCTCGCAGCTCGTTTCGTGGGCCGGGACCGGCACCGCCACGGTCGAGGCGCGCATGAATCCCGCGAGCAGCTTCCAAACGCTCGCGTCGAACGTCGCGGCCGATGAGGCGACTGTCACGGTGCCCGCCTGGGTGACGAGCAACGCCGAAGTGCGCGTCAGCCGGATTTCGCCGGCAGCGAGCGCCAGCGCGACCCCGATCAACGTCATCGTGACGCCGCCGACGATCACGTCGCCCATAGGCGGCGAGAGCTGGGCGCCCGGCTCGCAGCAAGTGGTGACCTGGTCGGGTGACGGGCCGGTGGACATCACGCTCTTCGCGGACGTCACGTCGCAAGGCACGAGCCTGACCGGACCCTCCACCGTGCTCCGAACCGGCGCGACCGGGAACTCGGCGACGGTCACGCTCCCGGCGGACATCGCGACCACTCGAGCGCGTATCCAACTGAGCCGCACGGTGACCGGGACCACGTACTACAGCTTCAGTCCGAGTGCGTTCAAGATCGTGACCGTACCGAACGTGTGGACCTACGACGCCGTCGATACGCCGAATCACGGCTGGAACCAGTGCGACATGTGCTGGAACGGCGCCAATGGCCTCGACGCGGTATGGCTCGACTATCAGGGTGGCGAGGATCTGCGGCATGCGTCGCGGATCGATCGCACGCTGCCGTGGGTGGCGGAGGTTGTGGACAGCCAGGGCGCCGTCGGTTCGTGGCCGTCGATCGTCCGCGGCGCGGATGGGCGCTTGCATGTCGCGTACTACGACCACACGGTCGACTTCTACGGCACCGGCGGTGGCGCCTACCTCTATTACAAGGTGCGAACCGCAGCCGGCGTATGGCAGCCGCGCGTGCAGGTGGGGCCCTACATCCAGGTCGTGCAAGGCGACTGCTCGATCGCGCTCGACAACGCCGGCGTGCCCGTCGTCGCCTGCAACTCCGGGAACTATCTCGGCTCGCCGAACTGGATGAAGCTCAAGGTCTACAAGCAGCAGCCCGACCAGAGCTGGCTCCAGTTCGGAGCCACGATCCCCGCCGAGTCGCCGCATCACATCACGCTCAAATCGGCACCCAGCAATGTGTTCTGGGTCTCGTACATCGATCAGGGTGGGGCGCGACTGAACCTGTGGAAGTACAGCGGCGGCGCATGGGCCGTCTTCCCGGCGGTGTTCGCGTCGGGGCCGTACACCGATGTATCGCTGGCTCTGAACGCCAGCTCCAATCCGCAACTCGCCTACACCGTTCCGGGAACGGCGGCGCTTTCGCAGACCCTCGTCTTCCACCCGTGGTCGGCAGGGGGCGGTGGCTTCGCGATACCCGCACCGATCGATGTTTCGCTTGGCACGATCTCGAGCGTCTCGCTGACGTATGGCGCGACCTACCCGCGCCTTGGGTATATCGGCAACGGTGTGGCGAAGCAGGCGACTGGCGTCTACTCGTCGAGCCAGTACCCCTGCGCCTGGACGAAGGAAGCCGTCGATGGCACCGGCAACATGGATTCGCAGGTCACACTCGTGGTCAACCCAAGCAACGATGAGCGGTGGTTCCTGTATCGGGACCTCACGGCACAGAGCCTGCGCTCGGCACGTTGGCTCGACACGACGCCGCCAGCAGCATCACAGTTTTTGAACCCGTCCGCCGGTTGCGACTCGATCTGGGTCGAGTGGCAGTCCACAGGCGATGACGGCAACGCCGGGGTCGCGGCGTCGTTCGATCTGCGTTGGAGCTCGGGACCGATCACGAACGACACGCAGTTCAACGGCTCGTCCGCTGTTCCGGCCGCTCTACCGCTCCCCGGACCGTCGGGTACGAACCACCGCATCGCGATCTACATGGGGCCATGCAGCTCACACTTCTATTTCGGCTTGAAAATCCGCGACGATGCCGGCAACTTGTCGGCCCTGATCGGCGACCCGTGGGGCGCGCAAACGGCGTGCGTCCACTGGCCGCTCATGTGTGAAGACGCCGCGCACGAGGAACGCGAGCCAGAGGCCGCGCCTTTGGTCACGGAGATCACGAGCCTGCGTCCGAATCCGACTTTCGCCTCGGTCGACGTGCAGGTGGCACTGGCGAAGGCGGATGCCGATGCGGCGATCGATCTCTCGGTCTTCGACGTCGCGGGACGGCGCGTGATGACGTTGCGCCACTCGAACCCGGGCATGGGCCGGCACGCAGTGACGTGGGATCTGCACGACACGACGGGACGTCGGGTGAGCGCTGGAATCTACTTCGTCCGCCTGAAGGTGGCGTCGAAGACGTTGATTCAGCGCGTGGTGGTCATGCGGTAGGAAAGTGGCGCAGCGACGGCTAGAGGAACGAATGGCGGCGGCGCGTCAGGAGGCGCGCCGCCGCCGTTTGGGGCACCCATTCGATCTATGGCTTCACCACAAACGCCGCCGACGCGCGAGTGGTATCCCAGTCGAGATTGAGGACGCCGCCTTCAGGGGTCGGCTCGAGGCTGATCGTGAACTGCTCCACCGTTTGCGGCAGCGCCGTCATCTTCATGTCGATCGTGTAGACATCTTTTGCAGCGTTGTGCGCCGTGCCCCACTGGCCGGTTTCGCTGTTGACGATGAGCTTCCACCCAGCAGCGGAGGGCACCGTCCAGAGCGTGTAGAAGCCCGCCGGCACGACCGTGCCGCCAAAATCGAGCCCCTTGTCGGTCTTGAACTGGGTGGCGGCGTTGGCGCCCGTTCGCCAAACCGCACCGAACGGGACCAACCCGCCGAACACGGCGCGCCCGCGCTTCCGCGGCCGCCCATAGTCCACCCAAAGCTTTGCACCGCCGCCGCTCGCGACTTCGACTGTGTCGCGCGGCGACAGGATGCCGAGCCCGCCGCCCGACTTCTCGCGTGCCAAGAACGACACTGCCATTGCGTTCACGTCGAGCGCCGGGACCCGATTCACCGTGAATTGCCCCGTTCCGGCGATCGGCTTGACCGCGAGAAGGTGACCGGTTTTGTCGATCCGCACCTCGAAGACATCGCCGCGCTCGTTCGATACGTTGACCGTACCATCGGCCTGCTTGCGGAATCGAATCTTGAGCGCCGACGGCGCGCCGAGAAAGTGTTGGCTGCCAACCAGGCTGTCGGATTTGCTCTGAATGAGTTTCATGATCTGGGCTTCGTAGCCCGACCAAGGGCTCGCACTTGGGACCAGGAAGGTCCCCGCCGGCCAGGCGATGCTGGATCTCTTGACCGGCTGACCGAGGGTGCGCGTTTCCGTGCGCATCGAATCCGCGGCGACTGTGCTCTCGACCACCTGCGTCGGCGTTGTCTCACCGGGTGGAGTCACGACCATCGAGAAATGTGTCAGCGCGCCGTTCGTGTAGTCGTACACGAAGTGCCGGCGCTGCAACCGCGGCGTGCGTCCGCACTGGTCCACTTCGACCCGGTTCTCCGTCCGCGTGTAGCTTTCGACGCTCGTCGTGTCCCGTCCGAGCTGCACGATGAGATTGGCGGTGTCGCCCGAAGCGATGGCGCCGCTCGTCATGAGCGCGAGCAAGACGGGGGCAAGCGACACGATTGCAATTCGTTTCGACCGCATGATTTCGGCTCCAGGAGCAAAGGGGCTGACGCGCTCACCGGCGAGAGGTGTAGGAAGGGTGCGGCAATCGACACCATTTGGCTACGGGGTGCACATCGACGGAGCCCGTGGGCACAGGGATTTCGGGCGCAATCCAATACCGTCGCATGACTCCGGGCCTCAGTGCAGTGGCACAGGCCCGGCGTTCTCCGGGCCGTGACCCCGGAACATGCCGATGAAATCGTCGATCCGATTCTGCGCGTAGCTCGGGAGGCGAAGGCGATGCGTCCACGCGGTCAGGATCACGGGATAGACCGCATCGTTGCGGGGCACGACGACCACTGGGGAAAAGGACGCCGCATAAGCGGCGGCGCGGGCCCGAAGAGTGTCGAGCTGCGCCGTGGTCAACGCCGGCGCGTTGTAGTAGATGACAACGCCGCCGTGCTCCAACGAGTGGACGAGATACCCGGACGGGATCACGGTATCGTAGAACCCGCCGGGCCACGCGGTGGGCCAGTGAGTGCCGGAAGTCGGTGGATCGGTGTTGTAGGTGACCGGAGTTCCCTCCGCTACGTGCAACTGTCCTTCGCTCGGGAACGTCTCGACCTGCGGTTCGGGTGGCCCGATGATCGTCTGCTTGTGGTCGCCACACGACACGATCGCGAGCGCGGAGGCAAACACGAGTCCCGCCCGACGCATCCACGAGCGAAGTTCACGATTCACGGTGCCACCTTTCGACAAGAATGGTCCAGCGCATCCGGACAAGCATAGCAGGCGGTGGCGGGATAGCGGCACTGCACCATCGGCGCCGCGAGCAGGTGGGACGCGACACAACCGTTCTGGTCGCCCGACGGTCGCTCGCTTGGCTTCTTCGCCGCCGGCAAGCTCAAAAAGATCGCGCTCGGCGGGGACGATGCGGAGATTCTCTGCGACGTGCGGGTCGCGCGCGGTGGCGCCTGGAGTCGCGACGGCGTCATTCTCTTCGCCCCGAATTCGAACGGACCGCTCTTCAAGATTCCGGCCAATGGCGGCGAGGCGACCGCGGTGACTCGCGTCGACTCGACCCGCCACGAGACGGCGCACCGGTTTCCACGCTTCCTTCCCGATGGGCGTCACTATCTTTTCAGCGTTCTCGGCAAAACGGGGCGCGTGACCGTGGTCGCCGGCGCGCTCGGTGACACGACCCGCAAGGAGGTCTGTGTCGCCGATGTCGGCGCCGCCTACTCACCGAGTGGTCATCTGCTTTTCACACGCAACGGTGTACTGTCCGCCCAACACTTCGATTTCGGCTCGTTGCAGCTGTCGGGAGAACCACTCTCGCTCGGCGACGCTGTGCCGCCGCCGGGGGCGAACGGCGCGCCGATGGTTTCCGTCGCGGAGGATCGGACGTTGGCCTATATGTTCGTTCCACCTCCCAGAACCCGGATGGCGTGGTTCGACATGGGCGGGCATGAGGTCGCGCAGGTACCCATCGCGCCCGGAAGCTACGCCGGCGTGAGCTTGTCCCCGGACGGGCGTTCGGCGCTGGTCAACCATCAGAAGTCAGTCACCGAGAGCGAGCTGCTGGTTGTGGATCTCGAGCGCGGCACGACGAATCGCATCTCCAATGAGAAGGTGGTCGAGAACTTCTCATGGGCACCGGATGGCAAGCGCGTGGCATACATCGACGGCAGTGGCGGACCGCAGAGCATCATCGTCGCCCTCGCCGACGGGAGTGCGCCCGGCGAAATCGTCATGCCGGTCAACGGCTTCCCACGCCGGGCCGCCGTTACCAGATCACCAGGGACGGCACCGGAATCCGTGGTTGGAAGGCCGATGGGAAGCTGCTCCGGCTCGGGCCCACTTCGAACCCAATGGTGCGTGCCGTCGACGTTCTTGCCGGACAGGATTTCCAGGCCGGTCCTCCGCGGGTCCTCGGCAAATTCCCGGACGGAATCTTCGGCGTCGACCTCGATCGCGCCTGGTCGCGATCAATCGTGATCGTGCCGGCGGTGGGCCAGCCGAAGGCGACGATCCGCATCGTGCTCGACTGGGATGCGATGCTCGCGAAGCGGTGAGCGAGGACGAGCTTTCACAGGACATCGCCACCGGCGTGGGTTCAGCCCGCGTTCATCGGCTTGCGCTCCGTTTGCTTACCGCTGCTGGTCGCTCGCTTTCTGCTTGCTCCGGCTCAAACCGGAGAATGTCGCCAGGCTGGCACGAGACCGCCTCGCAGATCGCCTCGAGCGTCGAGAAGCGGATGGCGCGCGCCTTCCCGGTCTTGAGGATGGAGAGATTGGCGAGCGTCATTCCGACCCGATCCGCGAGCTCGGTCAGCGTCATCCGCCGATCGTGGAGGATGTCGTCGAGCTTGACGGCGATCGCCACGTCACACCGTCCCTTCGAGGTCGTCGCGCATGCGCGTGCCTTCGGCGAAAACGCGAGCCAACAGGAACGTGAGGAGTACGGCGAGCCAGCCGTTGATCGAAAAACCGGCATCAAGATGCACCGGATGCGCCGGAGTTGAAATGGACTTGGCGATCGCGCCGATGACGAGGCTGGCAAGCTGCAGCGCGAACAGCGCCCAGGCGATCGCCTGCAATCGGGAGGCGTTTGCGGCGACGAACGGCTCGCCGGCGCGAACCGTCTCGACGATCGCGAGCAACCGTTTAAGGACGAAGTAGTTCACCGGGATCAAGGCGAGGCCGATCACCGCGATCGCGCGCAGGCCCATGATCACCCGCTCGGTGTCGGGTGAAGGAAGAATTCCGAACGCGCTCATGATCCATTGCCTGTTGGGCATGACGACCAGCAGAGCGAGGATCGCTACGCCGGACAGCCAGTTCGCGACGATGACGATCCGCAGCGCGGCGTGGGCGATCGGCAGCGCAGCGGATGACGAAGCTGAATTTGACATGATTCACGACCTCCTTGATATCGATCATTAATAAAGTATTTATCGATTATCGTCAAGTTAAATATTGATATTCGATATTAAGGCCTCCCGACCAGTCTTACGGCGGGACGACCTGCTCCCACGGGTATTGGCGACGACGCGAGCGACACCAGGGGTCCAAGTCGCGACTCCGTCACGGACCCGGCTCGACCCCCCGCACGGGGCGGGTCCCTGGATCGGCGAAACGGGACAGGGCGGGGTGGTGCAGGCTCGTCCGAAACTCGACGATCTCGAAGGCCGCCAAGCCCTCGCGGACGAACGGATCCCGTTGGATGAAAGAGCCTCGTGGCCTCGGAAGGGCCCCGCACCAGACAACGGGAACAGCCTTCCTCTACAAATTGCGGTTGACAACTAATCAAGTAATCTATAGAATATTTGACTATGGAGACTGAAGCCTCACATCGCGTTTTCAAGGATCGCCTCTACGGGCAGTTCGCGCGCATCGGCAAGGCGCTCGCCAACCCTCACCGTCTGGAGCTCCTGGAGCTGCTGGCTCAGGGTGAGCGGACCGTCGAGTCGCTCGCAATCGAAATTGGTGTTTCGATGGCGAACGCGTCTCAGCACCTTCAGTCGCTTCGCGACGCGGGCCTCGTTGAAAACCGCAAGCAAGGACTTTATGTCCACTACCGCCTCGCGGACGAGTCGGTGTTCATTCTCTCAAAGGGGCTTCGCACGGTGGCTGAGCGCCGGCTCGCCGAGCTGGAGCGCCTCGTTCGCGAGCACTTCGGCGATCGATCGGACCCCGAGCCGGTACGTATGGAAGATCTCCTCGCGCGCGCCCGATCGGGGCTGGTCGTAATCCTCGACACTCGACCGGCGAGCGAATACGTCGCGGGCCACATCGCTGGTGCGCTGTCGGTACCAATCGACGATCTCAAAAAGAGACTCAGGCGACTCCCCAAGGGGAAGGAGTATGTCGCGTACTGCCGTGGACCCTATTGCGTGTATGCAGATCGTGCTGTGGAACTCCTTCGCAAGAGTGGGCGCAACGCCCGCCGCCTTCTAGACGGGTTTCCCGAGTGGAAGGCTGCGGGGCTCCCGGTGGAGATCGAAGTCGAGGAATGAGCATCGACATGTCGTTGGTCCGTGGCGAGGCACCCGGGACGGCGGAGTTGTGAGGGAGGCTGGACGATGATTTTTCGACCCTCTTACTACTTCGAGACTGGCTGCGCCGCGTACCTCTTCGGCTGCGGCACGCTGGGCAAATGCACCGTCGTTGATGCGCACGAGGAAGACGTCGACGCCTACAAGGCCTTCGCGGCCTCGAAAGGCATGCAGATCACCCACGTCATCGACACGCACATCCACGCTGACCACCGATCGGGTGGACCGCTGCTCGCCCGCCAGACCGGTGCGAAGTACCACCTGCACGAATCGGCGAACGTTGACCTGTCGTTCGAGCCGCTACGCGACGGCGGCGTGGTCGAGCTCGGCAACACACTGGTCAGGGTGATTCACACCCCCGGACACACGCCGGAGAGCATATGCCTCGTCGTGACGGACCTGAAACGAGGCAAGGAGCCGTGGTTCGTGCTCACGGGCGACACGCTTTTCGTCGGAGCCGTCGGGAGGCCCGATCTTCCGGGCAGAGCGCGCGAGAATGCCGCCGATCTCTATGCAAGCATCCACGAGAAACTCCTCACGCTTCCCGGAGATATCGAGATTTTTCCCGGCCACTTCTCGGGCTCGGTCTGCGGTTCCGGCATGAGCGGTAAGCCTTCGAGCACCATCGCATTCGAAACGAGATGGAATCCAATGTTGGGTCTCGATCGCGCGGCGTTTATCGATGCGCTGGCGGACGTACGTCCAAAGCCTGCCGCGATGGATCAGGTCGTCTCGTACAACCGGGGGCAGGCGCCAAGCGACGGCCGAGCCGAACGATGAGCCCAAGGAACACCGAACTGCCCATTCGTCTGGGGCTTCGAGCGAACGCCGCGCAGTTCTCGTTGCTCGTCATCGTGAACGCCTTCGTGGGCGCGATGGTCGGGATGGAACGCAGCATCTTGCCCGCCATCGCTCAACACGACTTCCACATCGTGGCTCGCAGCGCAGTACTTTCGTTCATCGTGGTTTTCGGCCTCACCAAGGCAGCCACGAACTATCTCGCCGGTCGCTGGTCGGATCGCTTTGGGCGCAAGCGGGTGCTGGTTGCAGGCTGGCTCGCGGCCGTGCCGGTGCCGTTCCTCCTCATGTGGGCGCCTCGTTGGACCTGGATTCTCGTCGCGAACGCCCTGCTCGGTGTGAGTCAGGGGCTGACGTGGTCGACGACCGTCATCATGAAGATTGACCTCGTGGGCAGCGAACGCCGCGGACTGGCGATGGGCCTCAACGAGTTCGCCGGTTACTTTGCAGTGGCAGTGGCCGCGCTCGCGACAGGCTGGATTGCGGCGCGTTACGGGCTCAGACCCGAGCCCTTCTATCCCGGCGTCGTGTTCGTCGCCGTCGGCCTCGCGCTGTCCGTTCTGGTCGTTCGGGAGACGACGGGGCACGCGGTGCACGAGTCGATGTTGCGGCCCGAGACGGAGCCGCGCGCTGGGCGCACACAACGCCAGGTCTTCTGGGACACTACGCTGCGAGACCCCAACCTCTCGAGCATCAGCCAGGCCGGGCTGGTCAACAATCTCAACGACGGCATGGCGTGGGGCCTCTTTCCACTGTTCTTCGCCGCTGCGAACATGAGCCTGGAGAGAATTGCTCTGCTTGCCGCGATCTACCCGGCGACGTGGGGAGTCGTGCAGCTCGGAACGGGAGCATTCTCCGACAAGGTCGGCCGGAAACGGCTGATCGTCGTGGGCATGTGGGTGCAGGCCATCGGCATCGCCGTAGTGATCCTGGCATCCGGCTTCAACGGGTTCGGGGCAGGTGCAGCCTTGCTCGGCATTGGGACTGCGATGGTTTATCCGACGCTCTTGGCAGCGATCGGTGATGTTGCGCACCCGTCATGGCGGGCCTCGTCCGTCGGTGTCTACCGATTCTGGCGAGATCTCGGCTACGCTGTCGGAGCCGTTGTTGCAGGGCTCACAGCGGACGAGTTCGGCCTCAAGGGAGCGATGTGGCTCGTCGCCACCCTGACCTTCGCCTCGGGTCTACTTGCGGCGTTCAGGATGACCGAGACACTCGGTCGGAACGGTTACCCACTGACAACGGGAAGAGGAGAATCGTCATGGCCACTGCCTGTCCGATAGACCTCGACACACGGAAGCTGCGCGACGAGATCCAGTCGATGTACGCGCGCGTCGCGGCTGATCCGTCGGGGGATTTTCATTTCCACCGGGGTCCCGGCTACGCGGCGGAGTTTCTTGGGTACGATCGCGATGCGCTCGCTCAGTTGCCTGACCAGAGCACCGCGTCGTTTGCCGGTGTTGCAAACCCACACCGGATGGGACCCATCGAAGAGGGGTCCGTGGTCGTCGATATCGGTTGCGGTGCGGGTATGGATCTTCTCTTGGCGGCCATTTGCGTGGGCCGACGCGGTCGCGCGATCGGCGTGGACATGACCGAGGCGATGGCCGAGAAGGCGCGCACTGCGGCCCGCGCCGCCGGGCTCGAGAACGTGGATGTCCGGCTCGGCGACGCCATGGCGCTGCCCCTCGATACGTCGAGCGTCGATTTCGTCATCTCCAATGGCGTTCTCAATCTGACTTCGGACAAGTCCGTCGCTTACGGCGAGGTCTTCCGCGTGCTCAAACCGGGAGCGAAGTTTCTCTACGCCGACATCGTCGTGGCAAGCGAGCTCTCGGAGTCGATCCGCAAGGACATCGATTTGTGGACCGGCTGAATTGCCGGTGCTCTCCCGGAGGGAGAGCTCATTGCGGTTCTCGAACAGATCGGTTTCCGAGGCGTCGAGATTCGGGAGAGGTTCGATCCGTTCCGAGGCACGAGCAAGGAGCGCACTGCCCGAAAATTTGGCGTGGTAGGCGTGAACATTTTTGCCCGCAAACCCGAGTGAAGTGCTCCAGCGCGCCTACGACCGCGTAATCGGCGCCGTCGAGGATCTCGTAAACGGCCGCGATCAGCTGATCGACGACGCCGGCTCGTCGCTCGCTCGTGCGCACACCCGGAACCCTGCGAAGACGTCGCGCCGATCGCGGGTGTAGAAGTTGCGGTACGCGCTGCGTGGAATGCGCCGCCGCGTCGCAAAGCAGCCGCCGCGCAACACCATGTGCCGGCCGTCGTACCACGGCTCCGAGTACTCACGGTACGGATCGGGTATGAAGCCGGGATAGGGCCGGAACTCGCTCGCCGTCCACTCCCAGGCGTTGCCAATCAATTGGCGAACGCCGTGGGCGCTGTCTCCGGCGGCGTGCGCGGTGGCGTCGACGGTTGCGAGCCGCATACCCTCGAGGTTGGCACGCTCCGGCGCCGGCGCATCGTCGCCCCATGGATAGCGTTGTTTCGGAGCTGGCGCATCCTGCCGCGAGGCTGCGAGCCCTTCGGGCGTCGTCGTCGCCGCTGCCTCCCATTCCGCTTCGGTTGGGAGCCGCACACCAGCCCAACGGCAGTAGGCGTCGGCCTCGTACCAGTTGACGTGAATCAGGGTCGCACTCGGATCGAGTTCGTCCCAGCGCTCGAAGGTCCGCTGCTCCCAGCGCCCGGCCGCTGCACGTCGCCAATAGACCGGGTTCCTGGCACTGGCGCTCGAGCGCCACGCCCAGCCCTCGTCGTCCCACACGTCGCGTCGCCCATAGCCGCCGGCTTCGACGAAGTCCCGGAACTCGCCGTTTGTCACCGCCGTGCGTGCCAGGCGGAACGGCGCGACCTGGACCGGATGCGCCCGTTTCTCGTTGTCGAACACGAACAGCTCGGCGCCAGGATCGCTGCCGAGCATCAGGGTGCCACCCAAAATCGTGATGTATTCGCTTCGTCGGTCGCTGGGCGCGTGGGTCGCAACGGGATCCGCGGCGGCGCGCCATTCCGCCGCCGCGTGCAGCTGCGGCGCCGCCCAGCCGTGCGTCTGACGCGTGTAGGTGAACGCCTCATCGTGCATGTCTTCGTGCGCGATCGCCAGCCGGTAGTAATACGCGACCTCGGGCCGGTCGGCGTCCCCCGCGTACTCGATCGCGCGGCCGAGCACGGCGTCCATGTATGCGAGGGTGTCGGCGCGGGAGGGGAGCGGCAAGCTCCAGCGCGTGTCGTGCGCCACCTTGGCCGAATCGTACAGAGCGTCGCCTGCACTGCGCAGCGGTCCCAGCCCGCGCAGCTCGCGCAATACCCACCTTTCCTGGAACCAGGCCACGTGCCCGATCTCCCAGAGGAGAGGGTTCACGATCGACAGACGCGGTCCCCATAGCTGATCGTCGTCCAGGTCTCGCACCAGATCGAGCGTGCGGCGGCGGGCGTCGAGGAGGGCGGCGCGAAGCTCGTCGGGAGACGTCGGTGCTGCGTAGGGAACCGTCAAAATCTAGTCCTCTCGAGCGCCGCGCGCGGTGCGTGCATTCCGGTCCGCCGTGAAGTATCGTCGTCGGTCGTGACGAACATTATCATGATCACGCCGGCGGTGCACGGCCGCTCCGGCAACTCAATCACGGCGCAGCGCTGGGCGCTGCGGCTGCGTGAGCTCGGACACTGCGTCCACGTCGCGACCGCATATGCCGGCCAGCAATGCGATCTCTTGGTGGCTCTGCACGCCCGCAAGAGCGCCGCGTCCGTCGCCGCATTCCGCCGCCGCTGTCCGGACCGTCCCGTCATTGTCGCGTTGACGGGAACCGACGTGTACCGCGACCTCCGCCGCAGTGCGGTCGCGCGTCGCACCCTCGCTGCGGCCGATCGCATCGTGGTGTTACAGCCGCTCGCTGCGCACGCCGTCTCAGCTCGGCTGCGCTCGCGCATCGTAGTGATCTACCAGTCGGCGGTGACGCCGTCGCACCCGACAGCGCCGCGGAAGCGGCGTGGCCTCGCAGAGGTGCTCGTGCTTGCGCATCTGCGCGCGGTCAAGGACCCGCTGCGGGCCGCGTACGCGGTGCGGCTCCTGCCGCCGGTCGCGCGGCTGCGCGTCGTGCACGCCGGTCGAGCCCACTCGGCAACGTGGGCGGCGCGGGCGCGCCGCGAGATGGTACGGAATTCCCGGTATCGGTGGCTCGGAGAGCTGTCGCACCCGGCTGCGAAACGCCGCTTGATGCGTGCGGCGTTGCTCGTGGTCGCGTCACGTCTCGAAGGTGGCGCCAACGTCGTCTCGGAGGCAATCGTCGCCGGCACACCGGTCGTCGCGTCCCGCATTCCCGGCAACGTGGGGCTTCTCGGCGCCCGATACCCGGGCTATTTCCCGGTCGGCGACACCGTTGGTTTGGCCGCCCTGTTGCAGCGCGTCGATACCGACGCTCGCTTCGTCGCCAGTTTGCGACGCGCCGCGCGCCTACTGGCACCGCGTTTTCGGCCCGACCGCGAACGTGCCGCTTGGAAGTCTCTGCTGAGCGAGTTACTCGACCGAAAACCCAAGTGACTCGCGCGAGACTTTGAGCAGAGCGATACTGGGATCCGTTGGGACGCCAGAGGTGTCGGTCGCTTGGGCCTCGCTAGCCTGGATTTCCACGGAGCGGAATCTCCCTAACGCGGCGGGCTTCCCAGTCGAAGCAGGAGCCTGAATTTCGCAGAGAATCCCGGCACCACCAGCCATCGGCGTTAAGGTCGCATTGCGCCGATCTTCGGTCAATGCACCCAGTTCCGGCGGGTTCATGATGCCGTTGGCTGAGGCGGTCTCGCGTCGTCGAGTAGGTATCTTCTTTCGGCACTTTCACTTACAGGTGCAGGCAGGTTGTTGGCGTTTTTGCGCTTGATTTCGTTGACCCGATGTAGGATCGTGCACACATGTCTATCAGAGTAGCAAAGAGCCTAACATCTTGCCGGCGATTCTTCGCGGAGCCGAAACAGCCTCGACAGCGCCAGTACGAGGCTCTTCGTGCCTACTTCTTCGAGGGTCACCCCTCGACAGAAGTCGCTCGCGACTACGGCTACACACCGGGATCTTTCCGGGTTCTTTGCCATCAGTTTCGACGCGACAAGAATCCGGAATTCTTCGTCTCGCCGCGCCTTGGTCCACAGCAGCAGCCGAAGAAATCTGCGGCGCGCGATCGCGTGGTCGCATTGCGCAAGCAGAATCACTCCGTGTACGAGATCAGCGAGACGCTCAAGCAAGAGGGTCTGACGCTCAGCCCGGCTTCCGCCCGCGAGATACTTCGTGCGGAAGGATTTGCGCCGCTGCCACGGTGTAGCCTGCCAGTCTCTCCCACTCTGAATTAGGCATTCCGCGTCAGATTGTGGCGTCCTGAAAGGACGTTGCGAGCAGAGCTTTCCGCGACGTTTTGAGTCGCGTAGGCTTGCTCGCAACGGAGGACGTGCGACGCGGCGTTTGTTTGGCGACAGCTCCGCGGCACACGCAACAACATCATTGTACTCGCCGAGGACATGCTGGGCTACCTCCGCGTGATGCGTGAGGAGCCGATCGATCTGGCGGCCGCGGTCGCGGAATCGGGCTTGCTCTGCGGTCGGTGCGGCGGGCCGGGTTGCGCGCGGCGACACGCCGTGTGGTACCGCAAGCGGATTACGGATCTGTCGACGGGTGCTGTTTTCGATCGGGTGCCGATCGTGCGGGTCCGATTCTGTGATCGCCGGACGGCGTCTCTCATGCCGGCTTGGGTGTGGCGCGGCCGCTTCGTCGTGGATTCGGTGCTCGAGACGGTGTCGCGCGTGCTGCGTGACGGTGTCGAGGCGGCGTACGGCTGGACCTGGTTGGCGGGGACGGGCGATGCGTTGGTATCACGCCGCACGCTTGGCCGTTGGCGCGCCGCCGTAAGCAGCCGTTTCGTCGGGTCGGCGCTCTCGTGGCTTGGCCCGCAACTCGATTTCTTTTGGTCGCATACCACACACGCCGCCGATCAGCTCGACTCGCTCCTCGATCGACTGACGGGTCCGGTGCTCCTTGGCTTCCGCGCCGCAACGGGCCACGCAGTGCTCGACAAACCGCAACTCCATCGATCGAAGCCACGCAGGGCAACACGCCGCATCGCGGGGCGCCCTGTTTCGCCTGTTTCACCCGAAGTGCCTTCGGAACGGCTTGGGCGGGGTAGATGGTGCCACGACCGCCGCCGGGGTCCACCCGCGGCCGACATTTCGGAGGATGAAACGTCATGATCGAAGATCGCACCCGTCCACCCAAGCCCACGGCTCGCGACTGGGCTGTGTTTCGTTATGGCTTGATCAGTGAATCGACGCGACCGCTGGCCGGTGACGTCATTTCGCAGACCTTGGCTCGGATCGCCGCCCGGCAGCATGCGCTGCCGGACGGCTCGCTGCAGCGCTTCAGTGTCTCGACGCTTCGCAGCTGGCTTCGCGCCTACCAGCACAGCGGCCTCGACGCGCTCCTGCCGAAGACCCGCACCGACAAGGGCAGTTTCCGCAAACTCGACGATGACGTGGCCGAGATCATCGCCCGGCATCGAGTGCAGCATCGTGCGCTCTCGGTCAAGCTCTTCCATCAGATCCTGCACGAGGACAACGTTTTGCCGGAAGGATTGCGAATTTGCGAGGCGACACTGCGTCGATTCCTGAGGGCGCGCGGGCTCGACAAGGCCGTGCGCGGACCGGAACGAGCGCGCGCCAAGTACGAGATGCCGCACCCGAACGATCTGTGGGTGGCGGATTTCATGCACGGTCCCCACGTGCAGACGCTTTTGGGCAAGCGCCGGGCGATTCTGTGCGACATCATCGACGATCACAGCCGGGTGGCTGTGGCGGCACGATTCGCACTTTCGGAGGACTCGGCCGATTTGCTGCACGCGTTTCGCGACGCGATCGCGACCTATGGCGTCCCGAAGCGTTTTTATTGCGACAATGGCCCGGCTTTCAACTCCCGCTACTTGGCCGAAGCCTGTGCGCGCATCGACTGTGCGCTCTTGCACAGCGAACCTTTCGACTCGCCGTCCCGCGGCAAGGTCGAACGATTCCATCGCACAGTGCGCCTGCGTTTCTTGCCCCGGCTCAAGGAATGCGATCTCGTGTCACTGGACGCCCTCAACGAGCGACTCGAGTGGTGGATCCGCGAGGACTACCATCTGAAGCGTCACGGTGGTATTGGCATGAAGCCACTCGACCGCTATCTGGCCGGCGCGGAGGCGACGCTCATCCAGCGACTCGCCCCGCACGAGATCGATCGCGCCTTCATGGGTCGTATTACGCGTGTCGTCCGGCAGGATGCGACCGTCAAGGTCGATGGTATCTTCTACGAAGTGCCGCCCGCGCACATCGGCCAAAGAGTCGAGATCCGGTTTCCCGTCGCCCGGCCCGAGGAACTCGTGCTCTATCGCGGCGACGAGTCCGAGGTCGCCATCCGTCCGGTCGATCTCGTCGACAACGCGCGGTTTCATGCCCAGTCGGTCCGACTCCAGCACACCGATATCGCTCACGAGCGCCAGCAGGAGGAGGACAAGCCATGATCGAAGCGCGTTTTGGATTGAAGGCCAGGCCCTTCGACAAGAGCATTGGGAGTCGCGATCTCTATTCGTGGCCCGGGCTCGAGGAACTCGAAGCGCGGCTCGACATGGCGAAACGCTCGCGAGGAATCATGCTCTTGACCGGTGAACCGGGTACGGGCAAGACGGTCGCACTGCGGCGTTTCGTCGACAGTCTGAACGCCGAGCACTACTTACCCGTCTACTTGCCCTTGGCGACAGTCACCGTGCTCGACGCCTACCAGCAGCTGAACCGGGCGCTCGGCGGGCAGCCGCAGGGGCGTAGCAAGAGTCTGCTTTTCCGCGACATCCAGCGCGGCATTGCCGAGCTGGCTTCACAGGGCAAGCAGCCTGTCCTGGTGCTCGACGAGGCCGATCTCTTGCGATCGGCTCTCTTCGATGAGTTTCGCATCCTACTCAACTTCGAAATGGACTCGAAGGATCCGCTGCTCGTCATCCTGGCCGGCCAGCCGCAGCTCTTGGCCAAGCTGGCACTCCGCGTGCACTTGCCGTTTCGGCAGCGCGTCGCCATGCGGTATCGCATGCCGGCCATGGACGAAACGCACACGCGTGGCTACGTCGAGCACCACCTGAAGCTCGCGGGGCGTAGGCAGCGGCTTTTCACCGACGAGGCCATGATCCAGCTCTTCGTCCAGTCCGGCGGCGTGCCGCGCGTCATCGGCAACTACGCCCTGGGTGCGATGTTTCACGCCGCCCTCCTGAACAAAGATCTCGTCGAACTCGACGACCTCATCACTGCAACCCGGGAGATGGC
>JANLSU010000074.1:0-2293 GCA_031362565.1 bacterium
TCCAGGTCCGATTCGAAGTCGTCGATCTCGATCTCGCCAGCGCCCATGTCGATGTTCAAGTCGTGGCCGCGCGGCACCCTCATGTCGACGCGCAAATTGGCACCGTGATTCCCCCAATGCGAAAGCCCAGTGACTTCGAGCTCGAGAGCATCGCGGTGGTCGTTCGACTCGACAGCCAGATTCTCGAGGCGGTCCCGGCAGCGGCGATCGTCGCGGTCGCAATCGGCGCGGATAGTGATTTCGACGCGCTCGCCGTCGGTCGCTTCGACGTGCAACTCGCCCCAACGCAAATCGAGCCGCAGCATCTTGCCCGCGGCGATGGGAAAATCACGTTGGAGGTCGCGGTCGCGGGGGCGATCGCCGGCACGGGATGGGGCGGCGGCGAAGTTGATGGCGAGAGCTGCGGCGCCGATGGCGGCAAGGCCGGCGAACCGGCCGCGGGTTCGGAATTCGATCGAACGCATGAAGACCGCCCTGGTCCGGGGGAGGACTGCGGGGCGTCGAGGCACGGCCCCGCCTGGGTTGCGATGGACTCGACTACAGTACGCGCGGAGGGGGGCGGGGGTTTCCGACTCAAGCGCCGGGGGCCCTCAGTGCACGAGAGCGGCCTTGCCGGTTGCCAGCGTGCGGCCGTGGAGGCCTTCGAGCCTCACGAAATACGAACCGGCAGGAAGTCCCCGCGGCTGCCAGGTGACAGGTCGCCCGGGATCCGTGTTGTCGCCTACACACTCAAAGATGACAAGGCCGCCGCTGCCGTTCACGGATTGAATAATCTCCATCTTGCCATCTCCATCAGTATCTCCGATCGCAGTGGTGCCCGCAAAATTCGACAAATACGGTGAGGACCAGACGAGTTGTGACGGATAAGAGTGGGCGTCGACGCTCTCGAGCACCTTTACGTAACCCGACGTCTGGCCGATCAATTCGCTACGCCCGTCTTGGTCAAGGTCAGCCAAAGCGTAAGTAATGAGATACGATGATCCACTCGCTTCGAGTGAGTAGACATCTTCACCACGATGTTCCCAGAGAGTCAATCCCATTCATTAGTTGAAATTCTCCACGGCTCCACGGGTTGATCACGCGGCCACTTTGGCCGAATGCTCGGCGACCTCGATCTTCAAATCTCTTTGGATCGCTGCGCGAAGTTCCGGAAGATACTTGTGGCCTTTGATCTTCCGTAGCCGCGGCTCGATGTCCAGAAGCGCTGTTGTGAGCCAGCGCTGTTTGTGGCCAGAGTTCTTCCACGAATCGACCTTTGCGCAGCGTTCCTGGACGAGTGAGTTCACGGACTCGAGACAGTTCGTCGTCTTCAGCGACCGCCCGAGCATCCCGTAGACGCCCAGGCGATGGAGAGTCAGCGTCTCTTCCATTCCCTCGGCTAAGCTCGCTGCGGCCGATTGGTTCTTCTGCTCGAGCTCCGCGTGCAGCGCCTTCAACGCCGCAAGAGCTTCAGCGTAGGTCGGCCGGTCGTACGCACGCTGCAAACGCCGGCGCCAAGCCGGTTGGTCGATCTTCGACAGATACCGCAGCACGTTCTCGCGCTTGTGCCACGCACAGCGCTGCACCACGGCGCGGCCCTTCAGCGCCATCTTCACCGCCGACCGAAGGCCCTTCGCGCCATCGATGACCACCAGCAGGCCGCGTGACACGTCCAACCCGCGATCGAGAAGCGACCGGAGGAAATCCGTCAGCGTCGCCGCGTTCTCGGTGCCCGTCTCGACGAAGCCCAGGAAGCGCTTTTCACCGCTCGAAGTCACTCCGAGAGAAACCACCATCGTGCTCTCCGCAAACGTCTTCCCGTCCAGAAACATCGCCACGATGTCTTCGCCCGACAGGTCGCGCTCCTGAAATTCACGCAGCTTCGCAGCGCTTGCTTCGACAAATGTCCGCGACACCGTCGACTTCGACAGACCAATCGCGCCAGGGATCTCCTCAGCCGCAGCCGCGTAGTTCCGACAGGAAACCCCATACAGCACGCGTCGCACCAAGACCTGATCGACTTCACCGCGGCCGCTCAGGCCTGCGTAGGATTGCAGCGGAATCTCGCCCTGCGCGCCACGCACACGCGGCACTCGGATTGGCACTCGCTGGCCGCCCAATCCCACGCTCCCGGGATTGGTGCCATAGCGGCTCGCCGATGCCGTCGCGTCGTGCGCGTAGCGCGGCCCGGCCAACGCGCACACCTCCTCGTCCAGGAGCTCCTGCACGTGCATCAGCCCCAGCGGAATCAATGCCCGGATCAGCTCCACCTTCGCGTCCATATCCAGCGCCTCGTACTCCGGCCGACCCAATA
>JANLSU010000093.1:0-25372 GCA_031362565.1 bacterium
AAGGGCCGCCGACGCGCCTGTGGAAGCGAGTCAAACGGCTCTACAACCGGGGCGTGATCGCGAGCGGGATCGTCGTCGGAGTGTTCGTACCCTACTTCGTCCTGCGCGGCCTGCTCGCGGATACCTTGCAGCTCCGCGATCCCACGCGGCGCTATCGGACTTACCGGAGCAACCGCGGCATGTCGGTCGCCCACGATTGGATCGACTGGCTGGGTGGCTGGCCGTTCGAGGTCGCAAAGCCAGAGGAGATCGTCGATTTCTTCCGCGCCCGCGACTTCGAGCTCGTGAAACTGAAGACCGTGGCCGGCAGCCCCGGGTGCAACGAGTTCGTGTTCGAGCGCCGCTGACCTCAAGCGGAATGGATCTCCTCGACAGTGCGGCCAGGCGATCGGTGCGCGGTCCGCTCGTAGACTTGCCGCATCTGCCCAGCAAATGTCCGCCACGAGAATTCACCCTGAGCATGCCTCCGAACGTTGGCCTGCATTTGCAGGCGGGCCGAGCGATCGAGCAGCAAACGCACGAGAGCGTCTGCGAGCGCGGCGGGATCGTTCGGCTCCACTAGGTCTCCCGTCACGCCGTTTTCGACGTACTCCGGAATTCCCCCGACTCGGGTCGCCACGACGGGTTTCCCAAAGCCGAAGGCCGTGAGAACGACGCCGCTCTGTGTGGCATCGATATTGGGGCAGACGACCAGGGCCGCGCGCTCGAACAACTGCGAGGCCTCGGCGTTGTGTAGGTAGCGCTGCACGACTTGGATCTCGCCGCCATTCGGCAGCTGCGGTGGGGGCGGAGGGGTGTAGCCACGCTCCGGACGGCCGGCCACGATGAAACGTACATTTTTGACCTTTTGCGCCACCAGCGGTGCAGCCCGGTAGAGCACCTCCAATCCCTTGTACAGGGACAGGCGGCCAAAGAACAGGACGGTTTTTTCCTCTTCGGGCGCGATCTCGTGCTCCCATTCGCCGCACATTCCGTGGACGCCGAGACGCATGGTGTCAATGCGATCGCGCGGCACTTGGATGCGGGCAGCGAACGGGGCCGCCCAGCTCTCGTTGTAGAGGACAAACCGCCGCACGAACGGAAAAGTGAGGCGGTTCGCCACCCCGCTTCGCCAGTTGCCTTCGCCCGAGTGCGGTTCAGGATCGTGCACGGTGAGAACCATTGGAATTCGGCGCCACTCCCACAGGGCCAATCCCATGCGCAGCTGCACGTTATCCAGATGGATGACGTCGGGGCGGAGTCCGCAAACGAATCGAGCCGCCTTGTGGCTCGTCCACGCAGTCGCGGGGTGCAGGCTGCGCCGGCAGTTGTGAACGACAAAGTTGAAGCTGGAAGCGTTCTGCCAGTATCGATGCAGCGGCGCCGGCAAACATTCGCGCAGCACCGGCGCGGCCGGTACGATGCCACTGGGCAGCGGCCGCGGCGGCACGTCGAAGAGAGCCGACGACCATGTATCCGGTGCCAGCTCCAGGAGCACGTGCAGTTCGACCTTGCGGCTGAGCTCGGGGATCATGGCCAGGATCGGTTCGAGCTGGATGGCGCTGCTGTAGAGGAGAACTCGCAACCTCGGCCTTTCGTCATCCGACCCGCGTCGCCTGGCGCCCATGCGCGTATTCATCATGCCACAGTTGGAACATGAACAGCGTCCAGAGCTGCTTGCGGTTGTCGCGCTTGCCGGAGAAGTGATCGGTCAGTAGGCGTGACACTTCCGGCCATTGAAACAGGCCTTGGCTGCGGATGCGGGATTCGGAGAGCGTGTCACAGGCCAGCTCGCGCAGTTCACTCTTGAACCATTTGGCCACCGGGATGCCGAAGCCCTTCTTGCCGCGGGCGGCGATGCCGGGCGGCAACTTGTCCTGCATGGCGCGCTTCAACAGGTACTTCGTGGTCATGCCGTGCAGCTTCAACTGCGACGGCACCGTCCCCAACCACTCGACCAGCGTGTAGTCGAGAAGCGGCGCCCGAACCTCCAACGAGGTCGCCATGCTGGCGCGATCCGCCTTCACCAGGATGTCGTCCGGCAGGTACGAGCGGCAATATTGATAGATCAGCTGCTCGACCGCGTCGCCGGGCGGCGCTTCGCGGCTGGCGCGGGCCAGATCGTCATAAGGGTCGGTACCGGCGCCGCCGTTCAAGAGCGCGTTCTGTTCAGTCGGCGAGAAGGCCCCGAGCCACACCTGATTGCGCACGGCGCGCGCGTACGGCGCGCCACGCAGGAACTGTTTCACCTTGAAGTCGAAACTGAAGTTGTCCGTCGACACCGGCAAGCGTCCGACGAGCGGCATGACCACCCGGTCATGAATGGCGCGCGGCATCTTGTAGTACGTAGCGGCGCGATCGGCCTGGAATGTCGGGTAACCGGCCAACAGCTCGTCGCCACCGTCGCCGCCCAGCGCCACGGTGACGTGGCGGCGCGTGAACTTGGAGAGCAAATAGGTCGGGACGATGGACGCATCGGCAAAGGGTTCGTCCAGGAAGCGCGCCACTTCGGGCAGAATGTCCACCATGGTGTGCGGCGCCAGAACCTCTTCGTAATGGTCGGTGCCGAAGAATTGCGCCACCGAGCGGGCGTGCGCCGATTCGTCGAAGGACGGATCCTCGAAGCCGATCGAAAACGTTTTGATGCTCTTGGCCGGCATGAGGTCAGCCATCATGGCGACGACGCTGCTCGAATCGACGCCACCGGACAAGAAAACACCAAGCGGCACTTCGCTCACGAGGCGCAACCGTACCGATTCGCGCAAGCGGCTGCGGAACTCTTCCAGCAGTTCCGGTTCCGAGCGTACCGGCCCCGAATGATCGAAGCGCATGTCCCAGTAGCGCCGCACCGTCGTCTTGCCGTCCTGCCACGTCAACACGTGCGCCGCCGGCAGCTTGTGAACCCCGGCAAAGATGCTGTGCGGGGACGGCACGTATTCGTAGGCGAGGTATTTGGCGACCGCGGCGCGATCGAGAGTGCGCGGGCAATCCGGGTGTTCGAGCAGCGCCTTGAGTTCAGAGCCGAAAATGAGCCCGCGCGGCGTCTCGGCCCAATAGAGCGGCTTCTTCCCCATCCGGTCGCGCGCCACGAACAGGCTCTGGCGCTTGCTGTCCCAGATCGCAAACGCGAACATGCCGTTCAGCCGCTGCACGCATTCCGCGCCCATCTCTTCATACAGATGGACGATCGTCTCGGTGTCGGAGTGGGTGCGAAAACGATGCCCCTTGGCTTCGAGTTCGCGCCGCAGTTCCTGAAAATTGTAGACCTCGCCGTTGAAGACGATCCAGACGCTCTCGTCTTCGTTGCAGAGCGGCTGATGGCCGCCGGCAACGTCGATCATCGCCTGGCGGCGAACCCCGCGCCCGGCCGCGGGGCCCTCGCCTGCCGGCGTGTCGATGTAGAACCCATCGTCGTCGGGGCCGCGGTGGCGAATGGCGGCGGCCATGCGCGACAGGACCTCGCGGTCCACGGGCCGGTCACGATTGATCATGCCGACGATTCCGCACATCTCAGTCGGACTCGTCGAGGTTGCGGGTCTCGCCGATCCAATAGATCGGCTTCGACTGCGACTCGTGGTAGGTGCGGATGATGATCTCCGCCAAGAGACCCATGAAGATGAAGGTGACACCGAGCGTGAACAAGAACGTTGCGATGAGGATGAATGGATTGTTGTGCACGTAGGTGCCGAGCGCGACCTTTTCCCAAACGGTTTCGACGCCCGCCAGCACCGCCGCCGTGCAGAGCGTGAGGCCGATGCCGCCGAAGAGATAGATGGGTTTGGTCGAGTAGTCGCTCAAGAACTTCACGGTCAAGAGATCCAATACGACCTTCAACGTGCGCTTGATGCCGTACTTGCTCTTCCCAAAGCGGCGTGGGTGGTGCCGGAGCGGCACCTCGCAAATCCGCGCCCCCATGAGGTTTGCGAGCGCCGGGATGAAGCGGTGCATCTCGCCGTAGAGGCGCGTGCCGCGCACGATCTCGGTCCGGTAGGCTTTGAGCGAGCAACCGTAGTCGTGCAACCGCACGCCGGTCACGCGGCCGATGATCCAATTGGCGATGCGGCTCGGGAACTTACGCATCAGTGTTTTGTCCTGGCGGTTCTTGCGCCAACCGCTGACGACGTCGTAACCCTCTTCGATCTTGGCAAGCAAGAGCGGAATGTCGCCGGGATCGTTCTGCAGGTCGCCATCCATGGGGATCACGACGCCGCCACGCGCGTGGTCGAACCCCGCCGCCATGGCGGCCGTTTGGCCGAAATTACGTCGAAACCGGATCACCTTGACGCGCGGATCCTGCGCGGCGATCTGGCGCAGCGCTTCGAGCGTGCCGTCGGTGCTGCCGTCATCGACCAGCAGAATCTCATAACTGCGCTGCATCGCGTCCAATGCGTCGCGCAGCGCGGCGTACAGGTGGGGCAGGCTCTCGACTTCATTGTAGAGCGGGATGACGACCGACAGGTCGAGGCGCGCCACAAAACGGCCCGGGGTCGTGGTGAGGCTGGGGGCCGGGCGCTGAATCGAGGTCATGGGTGCCACCTGAGGAAGACCGCATGGAGGGTGCTGCTTCTCAGGATACCACTCGGCGCCACGGTGCCGCCAGACCCGTGTTGCGCTCTGGGCCGCGGCTTAGCCCTTGCTGCCCGACGCAACCGAAGTCATAGGCACAACTTGCGACTTCGGAGCGGGGCGCGGCGCGTGCGCCGCCGTCTGCTCCTCGGCCTGCTCGAGGCCCGAGACGAGCGCCATGAAACGCAGCGCCAGGTCCTTCTCGTCGGCGGCGCTCCGCGTCAGCAGGTGGAGCTGGCGCAAGAAGCTGTCGATGTCGAGGCGGCGGCCGTTCTCGAGTTCGGCGACATGAATCTGCCGGCTCCGGGTCGGAATGTTCTTTTCGTGGTCGAAGAACAGTTTCTCGGTCAGCTTTTCGCCCGGCCGCATGCCGGTGAACGACACCTGGATGTCTTCCATGAAGCGCAGGCCCGACAGTTCCACCAGTGAACGTGCCAGGTCGACGATCTTGACCGGGCGGCCCATTTCGAGCACGAAGACCTCGCCGCCCTCGCCGATCGTCATCGCCTGCAGAATGAGGCGCGCCGCTTCCGGAATCGTCATGAAGAAGCGCTCCATCTCCGGATGCGTGATCGTAATCGGTCCGCCGGCTGCGATCTGCCTCTTGAAGAGCGGCACCACACTGCCATCCGAATCGAGCACGTTGCCGAAGCGCACCGCCATGAATTTCGTTTCGCTGGTCTCCTGCAGTTCGCGGACGACCAGCTCCGCGCAACGCTTGGAAGCACCCATGACGCTGCTCGGCTCGACCGCCTTGTCCGTCGAAACGAGGACAAAGCGCCCCACCCGGTACTGGCGCGCCAGCGATGCCACGACATGCGTCCCGAGTACGTTGTTACGAATGGCTTCCTGTGGATTGCGCTGCATCATCGGCACATGTTTGTAGGCGGCCGCGTGGAAAATGTGCGACGGCCGGTACGTCTTGAGCACGAACTCCATGCGGTCGCGATCGCAGATGTCGGCGACAACCGGCACGAGCTGCGTGACACGGCTCTGCAGGCGCTGCTGGAGCTCGATCTCCAAGAAGAACAGCCGGCTCTCCGACTGCTCGACCAGGATGAGCTGGCTCGGTTGCTGGCGCAGGATCTGATGGCAGAGTTCGGAGCCGATGGAACCGGCGGCGCCCGTCACCAGCACGGTCTCGCCCGCCAACTGTTCCCGGACTTCCGTTTCGTCGAGTTCCACGCAGTCGCGTGGCAGCAGGTCTTCCACCCGCACGTCGCGAATCTGATGCACGTAGCTGCCGTGCTTCAACAGTTCGACCAGGCCGGGCATGATGCGCACGTGGGCGCCGGCCCGCCGGCAATGGCCGAGAATCTCGCGCCGCGCTTCGGCCTCGAGCGACGGAATCGCGAGGACGATCTCGCGCTGCTCCGGGCCCAGCAAACGCGCCAGGTCGTGCCGTCCACCGAGCACCGGCACGCCATGAATCTCCATGCCCCACTTGGCAGCGTCGTCATCGATGAAGCCGCGCAATTCGTACCCCAGCTCCGGGGACTCGACGACTTCGCGCGCCACGGCGCTGCCGGCGCGTCCCGCGCCGTAGACGACGAGCGGCCGGCGAATCGGCGTATCGCCACTCGGGCGGCGCGCGTGGCCGAGCGCCGTCTCGCGCCAAATGCGTTGCTTGAAGAGGCCGACGGCGAGCGCCATGCTACCGAGCACGAAATAGCGCACCATCGCGCCCCACGCGAGTCCGATCGAGGACGGCGCCAGCGTGTTCGCCACCACCAGGATGGCGAACGCCACGGACAGGCCCTTCCCCATCCCGATCAGATCGCGCACCGTGACGTACTCATTCATGGTCCGGTGCGAGCGCACCCAGACGAGTCCACCCATGGTGATCGCGACAATGACCGCGAAGACGAAGGGCAACCGGCCTTCCACCGCGGCCGGAATGTGGCCGCTGTAGTGCAAGAGCGTCGCCGCAACGAGGCTGCCGGTAATCAGCAGCACATCGAGTCCGACACGGCGGGCGGTGGACCAGAACCGTTGGCTCTTCACGGATGGCACTCCTTGGTGCGGGCGCGCCTCAGGCGCCTGTCGTGACCTTGCTGCGCTGGCAAGACGCAATGATGCCCGCGACGCGTTCGATGTCGGCCGTCGTCAACCCAACCCAAAGCGGCGGGTTCAACACTTCGGTCGCGAGCTGTTCGGTGACCGGCAACGGACCGGTCTGGTTGCGCCACGGCTTGTAAGCGGTCTGCAAGTGCACCGGCGGTGCGAAGTACGTCCGGGTCTCGACGCCGGCTTGCGTCAGCATGGCGCGCACTTCATCGCGCGTCGCGCCGAATTCCTTGGTGATGATGCGCAGGCTCAGGTCCTTCTGGGACGAGGTGTTGCCCGACAGCACTTCCTGGAAGTGCACGCCGCGCACGCCCTTGAGCTTGTCGCGATACAGCTTCACGAGGCGCTGGCGCTCTTTGACATTGGCGTCGAGCATCTTGAAAGACTCGACCCCGACCAGCGCGTGCAGCTCGCTCATGCGCGCATTCAAGCCGATGAACTGGCAGTCGTAGTTGCCGGGATTGGCGTAGTTGCGGCCGATGCGCACCTTGCGGCCGATCTCCGGCTCACGCAGGCTGACGATGCCGCCTTCGCACGTCGTGATCGTCTTGGTGGGCGACAGGCTGAACACTTCGGCATCGCCGAACGTGCCGGCCGGGCGGCCCTGATAGGTGGTGCCCATGGCATGCGCGGCGTCGAGGATCAAACGCACGCCGTGCTTGCGGGCGATCGTCTCGAGAGCGTCGAGCGCCGGCGGGTTGCCGCTGACATACACGGCGAGAATGGCACCGGTGCGCGGCGTGATCTTGCGCTGCAGGTCCTCGATGTCGATGTTGTGCGTGGCGGCGTCGCACTCGACCCACACGGGAGTGCAACCGGCCCAGACGACGGCATGCGCCGAAGCTGTAAAGGTGAAGCTGGGGAGCAGGACTTCGCCCTGCACATCCAGGGTCCGCAGGGCCAGCATGAGGCCCGACGTGCAGCTACTGACGGCGACGACTTCGCGGCCCGGCATCTTGGCAGCGACGAGCGACTCGAACTCGGCGACGGTCTTGCCGTTCGTGAGGTCACCCGATTCCCAAATGGCGCGCATCCGCGGCAACAATGCGTCGAAGCTCGGCAGCGTCGGCGACGCAATCGGCAGGCGCTCTGTGGATCCTTGTGACTTCGCTTTCGAGTTCGACACGTCCCGACCTCCAGGTGTTCCGTGCGTGCGTTCCCCGTCCGGAGACGGCGCAACGCAACTCGCATGCCCGGGGTCGAGTGGTTAACGGACAGACACGCAAGGGATTGGGTGGAAACGTGGCGAGTCGTATCGCGGCGCGGGGCACGGTGGCGAATCACGCCCGATGGCCGCTGTACACCACACCGATGATCCGCCGGTGGCGCCGTGTGCCTGGATGTGGGGGTGCAACGGCTGGCGCGCCGACTCTGCGACGAGTGCTTTCAATTCGCACGGCGCGGGCGGTGCAGGGCGCGTCAGGCGGAGGGTTCGGAAGGTTCGGAGGGCTCGTAGTCCGGCAGAACGCTCGCGAGCAAGCCCCGAACGCCGGCGTCATCGCCGGTGCGGGCCCGCGCGACCAGATCCCGCAGTGCGTCGTGGATATCCTGGCGCGGTAAAGCGCCCAGGCGCGCCACCAAGATCTGCGGATGCGCCGACGGCAGGGCGCTGTCGCTGTCCGGAACCAGTTCTTCGTGCAGCTTTTCCCCCGGCCGCAAGCCGGTGAAGAGGATCGGCACGTCGTCAGGAGACAGGCCGGAGAGCGCGATGAGATCGCGCGCCAGGTCCGCGATGCGGACCGCCTCGCCCATTTGCAGGGTGAAAACCTCGCCGCCCGTCCCCAGCGCACCCGCTTGTAGGACCAGCAAGCAGGCTTCGCGAATCGTCATGAAATAGCGCGTCGCGTCGGCGTGCGTGATCCGGAGCGGCGCGCCGCGGCGCAATTGCGATAGGAAGAGCGGCACGACGCTGCCGCGGCTGCCGAGGACGTTGCCGAAGCGCACCGCCATCAAGCGCGGCAGGGTGCCATCCTGTTGCAGAGACTGCAGCAGGTGCTCCGCGAAGCGTTTCGTGGCGCCCATGACGCTGTGGGGGCGTACCGCCTTGTCGGTCGAGATGGCGACCAGCCGCTCGGCGTGGGCGGCGCGCGCCAACTCGACGACCTGCAACGTACCCCACACATTGTTGAGAACGGCTTCGCTCGGGAAGCTCTCCATATAGGGGACGTGCTTGTGGGCCGCCGCATGGAACACGACCTCGGGGCGAAGCTGGGTGCCGATCCGGACCATGGCACCGGCATCGCGGATATCGGCGATGACGCCCCGCACGTCGAGCTTCGGATACGCATCATGCATTTCGTGTTCGATCTCGAAGATCGAGTTCTCACCGCGGCCGAGCAGGACGATCTGCGCCGGGTCGAAGCGCGCGACTTGGCGGCAGAGTTCTTGGCCGATCGAGCCGCCGGCACCGGTGACGAGGATGCGCTTGCCCGCAAGAATCGCCCGCACCGGCTCGGCCTGCAGTTCGACGCTCTCGCGGCCCAGCAAATCTTCGGGGCGGACCGGACGAATCTGCTCGAAGTGCACGTCGCCGCGAATGATCTCCATCAGGCCGGGCACGATGCGCGAGCCGATCCGTGCCTGTCCGCAGGCACCCACGAGTTGGCGGACCGTGGCACCGCGCGCCGAGGGCATGGCGATCAGGACTTCATCGACGCGGTGCGCGGCGACGACGGCAACGAGCGTATCCAAACGCCCGAGCACCGGCAGGCCTTCGACCTGGGTGCCGAGAAGTTGTGGATCGTCGTCGATGAAACCGATGGCTTGGAGACTCGACTCGGGGTGACGCTGGATTTCGCCGAGCGCCATGCGCCCCGCGGTCCCGGCGCCTGCAATGAGGATGCGCTTCACGGCCATGGGTGGATTCTAGACGGCCGTGGGGCAGGGCCGCTATCCCTGCGGCCCTCAGCGGCCCGAGCCGAAGAGGGTCTTCACGGCGCCCCACGACGTGCCGGTGACCGGGACGTTGATCCAGGTCGTGCCGTCGGTGCTGCGATACACGGTTTCGCCGCCGCCGACCGCGTAGAAGTAGATGCCGTCGCGATGCACCCCGAACAGGTCGACGCTCGAACGGGTGTCGATTTCGAGCCAGGTGCCGGGGGCAGCGTTCGTGCCGCTGCGGACAATGGTGCCGGCCAGGCCGACCGCCACGAAGCGATTCGACTCGTCGACCGCCACGTCCAACAGGTCGGTGGTCATTCCCGAGATCGAGACGTCTTCCCAGGTCGCGCCGAAATTCGTGCTGCGGAACATCCGGCCGCCGAGCCCCACCGCCACGAAGTAGTTCGTCAGCGAGCCGCCGCTCACGCCGCGCAGGTTCGGAGCGCCAGGGAGCGTTTGCGAGAGCCACGACAGGCCCTGATCGGTGCTCCGGAGCACGCGGCCGTTGTCGCCGACGGCGATCAGGATGCCCGGTGCCGTGCCGTTGGAAGCCACGGAATAAAGGGCCCTGTTGGTGGGCGATAGGGTCGTGTCCCAGACTGCGGCCGCCGTCAACTTCCGGAGGGTCGTCCCCGCATCGCCCACGGCGATGAAGTACAAGCTGTGTGGAACGACCTCGCGGAGCGCGGCGGTCGTTCGCGAATTGTCGTCCGCCCAGTGCAGGCCGCTGTCGGAACTCCGGATGGCGCGCCCGCCGTCGCCAACGGCCACGAACCAGCCGCTCGTGTAGCCGATGCCGCGGAGCGGCGTCGTGGCGCCTGTAGCGACCACGGTGTACACGAGGCCGTTGGTGCTGCGACCGATGGCGCCGTCGTCGCGCGTCGCGACAAAAATGCTTTGGCCGGTGGTCGAGTGGGCGATATCGAGCAGGCTGACCGCCAGGGCCGGTCGTGCAACCGCCAGCACCGCGAGCGCCATGAATGCCCAGAACGGTCGCATACGTCCTCCAAGTGGCGCACTCGTTCGGCGCCGCTATCCCAGGCTACGAATACTGGAAGATTCGTTCCAGCCACCGAACCCGTCGCCTCACCGTGCGGCAAACGGATCTGGAACCGCCTTGGGTTCCGCGACCTTGTCGCGAAAACCGAGGATCCGTTTCGAGGCGACGTAGTGCCGGCCCCGTCGTTCTCCGACGGGCACCAATAGGCCCTCTTTGGCCAAACGCGCCAGGTCGATTTTTGCAACTTGCGGCGTGACGTCTGCCAGCTCTCGATAGGTTGGATTTCGAACTCGAACTCCCATGGCCGCATCGACCAGCGCATAGACCGTTCTCTCTGGAAGTCCAGCCTCCATGACCAGGACTTCTAGACCATCGAACAGTTTCTGAATCTGCCGGGTTCTGCGCAGGAGAGTTGTCGCCTGGCGATAGTGGGCCGTGAGACAAAAACGCACCCATGGTTTGGCGTCCCGCTCTGGGTGCCAGGAGCCGTGTCCGACACTCGCGAGCACCCTGTAGTAATCCACCGTGTTGCGGCCCAAGTACTCCTCGATACTCGCGAAGATCGGGCTGGTGATTCCGCTTTGAGCGAGCACCAGAGTCTGCAGACATCGTCCCATGCGCCCGTTGCCGTCCGAGAACGGGTGGATCATCACGAGATTCAGATGCGCCATCGCCGCGAGAACCATGCGATTCGCGGTCGAATTGCGATTGAGCTGATCGGTGAGTTCTTCGACCAGGGTTCCAACCATCTCCATGGGTGGGCCTTCGTACACCTGTTCGCCCGTTGATTCATCGCGCACGTAAATCGGCCCTGGTCGCCAACGGCCGGGATTCTTGACGAGTTCGTGGCCAACCATCATGAAATGCAGGCTCTTGAAAAGCCCGGTCGAATACGAAAACGATGAGTCATCGGTGGTCTGCAGGACGTACGTCATGGCGTTTCGGTAACCCATGACCGCAAACCAGGCCGCGTCCTTTGGATCGGTGGGCTCGAGGCCATCGACGGCAGCGACCGCATCGTCCACCGTCACGTGATAGCCCTCGATGGAGTTCGACCCGTGAATCGCCCTGGCGAAGACGTTGCGGCGCAATACTCCGAACCACTTCTTCCTGTGGGTCATTGCGTAGCTCATCGTGTTCCGGAGCTTCTCAACTTCCTCGACGACGCCCCTTTCTTGCTCGTCGAGGTCTGGAATCGAAAACAACATGCCCCTCAACCCCTTTCAGACGATCGCCGATATCTATATTATAGGTATTTTATACCGTTGCCAAGGGCGATTCGATACCGCGGGCCGCGCTCGGGGGGCTAGAACCGCGCTTCGAGGCCGAGGGTGGGCAGGGTGGGCAGCATTCGGATCACGTAGCGCGACGTGTAGGCCGGGTTGTAGCGGATCTGGAACACGTTCTCGGCCGCCGTGACGTTGAGGACGTCGGCGTACAGGCTCCAATGGAAATTCGTCGTGTCGAAGTGCCGGGAGATTCGCGCATCGAGCCGCCGGTAGAACGGGTAGCGCGCGCTGCCCAAATCACCGGAGATGCCGTACTTGGTGTTCAGAGGGTCCGTCGCCACCGAGCGGACCGGCGTGTACGGCCGTCCGGAGGCGACTTGCAACCGCAGGCCGACATCCCACGAGCGCATTCGCCAGCCTGCATCGACGCCGAAGCGCAGCGGCTCATCCTGCATCGGCCGGTACCAATAGGGCGTTTCGTAGACCGCCTTCCAGAAGTCGTCGATATTCTCGGCCCGGTAGTTCGGCCGCCGGCGCCACGCCAGTGGATCGAGTTCGCGCGCCTTGGACCAGGTGCAATTGAACCCGAACTGCAGCGGCCGGTTGTGCGGTTCGTATCGTGTCCAAAGTTCGACGCCGTGCGCTTCGCCGATGCCGCCGTTGGCATACACCGCCGGGGCGCTCTGGTAGACGAGTTGGCTGGAGCGTTTCTGGTACGCGGAGACGCCGGTCGTCCAAGCGCGGGAGAGAGTGCCCACCATTCCGACCGTTGTTTCGATGCTCCGCTCGGCGCCGACGGCGCGGCCATCGACGGTCGGCAACACCTCCATCGGCTTGTCGCGCAAGCCGTGCACGATGCCCCACGTGCCGCGGAGCGCCAAGCGCGGGCCGGTCCGCAACTCCAAGGACGTGCGCGGTGACCACAACGTCTGCGCCGTCAATCCGTCGTGCTCATACCGCACCCCACCACCCAGTGTCGCATGTGAGGCGATGGTCCACTCGTGCTGCGCGTAGCCGGCGCTGAAGTCGCGCCGCCGCGCCCGGTCGAAGTCGTAGCGCTCCTTCAGGTCGTGCAGGTTGAGTGACGCGTTCGAATCCCGCAGTCCCAGGATGCCCACCCACGCCGAAACATGCCGCACCGTGTCGTCGCGATAGACGAGCCAGCCGAGCCCAGTACGATGCCGCGCCGTGCGCCACGCGAGGTCCTGCCTCAGGCTGCTGGTTTGAGAGTGAATGGCCACCGATTCGCGGTTGTCACCGCGCAACGAGAACTGGAACGATTGCGGCACGAAGCCCGCGGTCGTTTCGATGTAGGCGCTATCGCCGAGCAATAGGCGCCAGTATGCAGTCGCATGGGTCAGGCGGTTGGCGATCTGCAACCGGTCGCGCGCCGCGTAGTCGCGAAACGCACGCTCCCGGCTGGCCGCATCGGCGGCAATGAAATCGAAGTCCGAGGCACGCAATTCCGGTTGGGCGAGTTGAATGTCATCGCCCGCCCGCAGGGCGCCGATCGCCACGACATTGCGCCGCGACAGCTGCCAGTGGGCGCGCGCGAAAAGATCGTGAAAAGCCGGAATTTCACGCCCGGCCGGTTGATGCAGGAGCTGCAAGAGTTTGTCGTGATACGAACGGCGCACGCTGAGGGCGTAGCCGGCGTGCGTGTTGCTGCCCGCGGCGCGCGCCTGCGCCGACAGGTACGAAACACCGGCGGCACCGTGCTCGCGGGCCGGCAGAAGTCCGCGGCTTCGAATCGCCAGCGTGCCGCCCGTCGCGTCGCCAAACTCGGCCGGCGCCCCGCCGGACCAAAACTCCGCCGACTCGATGAGCCCCGGGTTGAAAATGCTGTTGAAGCCCAGCAAGTGATACGGGAAGAAGATCTCGACGCCGTCGAGCCAAATGCTGTTGGCGGCGGCATTCGAACCGCGCACGAAGAACTCACCCTGCAAGTCGCTGGCGGCGCTCACGCCCGGGAGCGCTTGGACGCCGCGCACGACATCCTCGAAGTTGGCGATCTGCTTGGCCATGCGGTCGGTGTCGAGCCCGTAGCGTCCCGGCTGGCCATCGGTGGTGCGCTTGGGATTGCGTTCGGCGCGGACGACCACCGGCGGCGTTTGGATGTGGCGCGGCGTGAGTCGCAACTCGATGGCGACCCCGGTGATGACTTGGAGTTCGCGATCCAGCGGCTCGAATCCGGTGCGCCGGACGAGGATCCGGTGCCGGCCGGGCGGCAAGCGCAGGTCGAACCAGCCGCCGCCGTCGGTGGTCGCGCGCCTCTTGAGGGCTGGGACATCGACCTCCGCACCCGCGACCACGCGCCCTGCCGCGTCGAGAATTCGACCGGTGCGCGGTCCGGCAGCGAGAATTCCGGGGCCCGTAGGGATCGCTGTGGTGGTTGCCGGTGCGACGGTTGCGGTTGCGCCCGGGGCCGGGACTGGGGCAGCCGGGCGCGCCGCATGCGCGGGCAGCGCGCACCCGAGCGTCACGCAGGCGTACAGGCACGTCACGGCGCAAGTTCGCGATCCCGCACGCCGGAACAAGGTTTGGTGCACGAAAGCCCCAATGGCCGGCCGCTGGCGTGCACCGAGGAAGGTGCCGCGAATGCGACCGGTCGCGTGTCCTGAGGGGGAATTCACCCAGGGCATCGAACGCTGGGGGGCGTTTCCAAGTAGTCTATCAGTTCGAGGGGCGCGACTTCCAGTCCGCGGCCCTTTTCGTCCCCGCGCCGATGCAAGAGGAGGAGCGATGCAAGACCGAAAACTCGCCTTCGGGCTCGTGGCGTGCCTGGCGCTTTTTGGATCCAGCGTGAGCATGGCGGCCGCCGAAGCGCCGCCGGCACCGACGCCGGCACCGGCGACTGCGACCGATGCGCCGAAGCTCTCCGAAGCGCAGCTCGGACCCAACGAGGAGTTCATCGCGGTCATCGAGGTCACGCACGGCAAGGAGGTGTGGGGCACGATCGAAGTGCGCCTGCACGACAAGTACGCCCCGGTGCACGTGCGCAATTTCTTGAAACTGGCCGAAAGCGGCTTCTATGACGGCACTACGTTTCACCGCGTCGGCCCGGAGAGCTTCGTGCAAGGCGGCGATCCGCTGTCGCGCGATGCCGACTTCGCCAACGACGGGACCGGCGGGCCGGGTTACGATCTGGTGCCCGAGCCTAACGACAAGGAGCACGCCCGCGGCGCCGTCGCCGCTGCCAGCATGGGCAGGCGCGACAGCGGCTCGCAATTCTTCATCGACCTGAAGGATCATGCCGATTGGAACGGCAAGTACACGGTGTTCGGCAGCGTCGTGGCGGGATTCGAGGTGGCCGACAAGATCGCGGCCCAGCCGCGCAAGGGCGATCATCCCGTCGACCCGTGCACGATGACGGTGAAGGTCGAGAAACGGGCTCGCAAGGAGAAGCTGTACTGAGCGGCGTCCCTCAGAGCCGGCAGAGGCTGAGGCCGATTTCCGGCACCAGGGCGCGCTCGATGGTGCTCGCGTAGTCGTGGACGAAGATTTCCACCGTCGCCGAACATCGCGCCCGCATGAGGTGGCCGGTGCGCGCCACGAAATCGCGCCCGCCGACCACCACATGCGCGTGCACGAACGGCTTGCCGTCGAGAAACGTGAGATTGCCGACCAGGGCGCCAATCTCGTAGTCGCCGTCGAAATCGGTGCGCAGGTATTCCTTGGCCGGCAGGTCCCAGTACGCGAGTTGCACGTCGTCCACCGCTCCCAGGCCGGTGAACGCACCGGACTGAATGCCGGCGGCACGCGCCACCTCGCGCAGCGATTCGTGCACGTCGTCACCGCGGTCGAGCACGATGGCCCAGCCGCCCTGCACCGCTCGCCAGCGCATTATTCGAAAACCACCCGCTCGTCGAGCCAGCCGCGAAGCTGGCTCGTGTTGACACGCACCTGCTGCATCGTGTCGCGGTCGCGCACCGTGACCGTTTGGTCCAGGAGGGTTTGCGCATCGATGGTGATGCAGTAGGGCGTACCGATTTCGTCCTGCCGCCGGTAGCGCTTCCCCACCGAAGCCGTGTCGTCGTACTGCACCCGGAAAGCGCGCATGAGATCCTTGGCGATCTTCTCCCCTAGTTCGGGCAGCCCGTCCTTACGCACCAAGGGCAACACCGCCGCCTTCACCGGGGCGATCTTCGGCGACAGGCGCAACACCACCCGCGAGTCGTCACCGGCCGGCTCTTCGTGGTACGCATCCACGAGGAGCGTCAAGAGCGTGCGGTCACAACCCGCGGACGTCTCGATGACATACGGAACATAGTGCTCCTTCCGCTCTTCATCGAAATACGCCAGGCGCTTCGTCGAGTATTCCTGGTGGCGTGACAGATCGAAATCCGTCCGGTTGTGGACGCCCTCGATCTCCTGCCAGCCGAATGGAAACTCGTATTGAATATCGAACGCCGCCTTGGCGTAGTGCGCGAGTTCACCGGGGCCGTGTTCGTGCCATCGCAGTTTGTCCTTGCGGACGCCGATCGACTGATGCCACTCCATGCGTTCCGCCCGCCAGCGCTCGAACCATTCCGAGTCGGTGTCCGGCCGCACGAAGAACTGCATTTCCATTTGCTCGAACTCGCGGGTGCGGAAGGTGAAATTGCCCGGGGTGATTTCGTTCCGAAACGCCTTGCCGATCTGGGCGATCCCGAACGGCAGTTTCTGGCGTGACGAATTCGCCACGTTCAGAAAATTCACGAAAATGCCCTGGGCCGTCTCGGGCCGCAGATACACCACCGCGGCCGTGCTCTCCACCGGCCCCATGAAGGTCTTGAACATGAGATTGAACTGCCGCGGCTCGGTCAGAGAACCGCCGCAGTTCGGGCAAACCGGTTTCGTGAGCGTGTCGGGACGATGCCGCTGCCGGCACTTCCGGCAATCCACGAGCGGGTCCGTGAACCCCGCCACGTGGCCCGACGCATCCCAAACGCGCGGATGCATCAGGATCGATGCGTCGACGCCCTCGATATTGTCGTGATGGTAGGTCATCGAACGCCACCAGCACGCCTTGAGGTTGTTCTTGAGCTCGACACCAAGCGGACCGTAGTCGTAGCAACTGTTGAGGCCGCCGTAGATCTCGCTCGATTGGAAGATGAAGCCGCGCCGCTTGCAGAGCGACACCAGCTTGTCCATGAGCGGCACGGCCTCCAAGGTCTTCTCGTCCAGGATGGCCCTCCTCGCAGGCAGTGCGCCGCATTGGCTCGCGGGTTTGCGACCCAACGCGCTCCGCACCAGGGCTTCCTTGTAGCACAGCGCACGGCAAAGCTCCCAGGGGGCCCGCGCTTTCCTTGCCTTTCCCGCCACGTCGGCGGCAATTGCTGTTGCGCGATCGTGGGAATGCTGGTGCGTGGGGGTCTTCGGAGGTGGGCGACGACCCGGAACCGGAAGCTCGGATCGGAAGCCCGGGATCGCACCCGCAACCTCAGACGCCGCGCTCACTCATTGTTCTCTTGCACGGGGTTCGGTCCAGAACGCGTCTAATGCGACTGTCAACTCGATTGACGGGTAAGTGTCGACGGAGTTGACCGAGAAAAAAACGGGCCGGGGCGTTTGTGGCCCCGGCCCGATTTGATCACGCGACGGCACCCGGTTGGGGCGCGGGGCGTGTGAACTTACGTCAGGCGCACGAAATACGGTGCGTGCTGGCGCAGCAGGTTGGCGAGCTTCGGCGTCAGGTGCTCGGAGAGATCCGAACCTGAACGCGACCGTGTCTTGACGATCAACTGGACGATCTGACGGCTTTCCCGGCAGCTCAAGTTCTTGTCCAGGATGTCGAACACCAGCGCGCGCTGATCTTCCGGGTCCCGCAGGCGGCAGATTTCGATCACCGTCGAACGGGGCACGTTGGTCTCGAGCAACACTTGCTTGAGATCCAGCTCGAGGCGCTCGATCGTCTTCGAGTCGTAGAAGTAACTCTTCGACACCGTGCCGCCCGACGCCGGGAGATTGCACTCGGTGCGATACTTCTGCGACAAGCGGCGATTGATGTCGTTGTCTTCCTCGGTGAGTTGCTCCGGCGTGAGGCTCTTGTACGCCTCACGGCACGCCGCCATGCGCTCGACGGCCTGACGAACCTTCGGGTTCGAAGCCTCGGACGCGTTCGCCTGCAGCGAACGGCCGCCCAAGTCCAGAACCACACCTACCGGCGCAGACTCATTCGCGACGTGACCGACTGCCGAAGCAATGCCGTCCACGAGTACGTGCGCTTCTGCACTGTCGACCTGGAGCACACCGGGCGCGGGGCCGGTCTTCTCCGTCACCGCCTGCGTTTTCGGCTTCGGCTGCACGGCGGGTCCGTGCACCGCCCAGCCCTGATCGAAGTTGTGATCCTCCAGAATGTCCTGATGCGCGGCCAGCTTCTCGTCGTCGAACATCACGTCCTCCTCCTCCTCCACACCAACACGACCCACCACACACGTGATTCAGGCACTCGAGCCTGGATCGTAACCTTCGGCTCGTGACCGCTGATTCGCGGCCGCACGGGCCATTGTCCAGATACCCAGGCAATCCGGGTGCCATTATCAATCGCAACGCATTCCAGTCAATTAGGAGTTTGCATCGGAAATCCATGCTGGACGTGGCGCTGACTACGCGCGTCGAGCAAGTCCAGACCCGGCGTGGGCACGCGCCGCATCGAACGCATTCGACTCCGGACGAGGGTGTGTGGTGAGATCCAGACCAACTATCGTGGAAATGTCTGGCAGGAAAGCGCGCGGACCGCTCAGGGTTTGGTCGCCGACTCCAGAAGCTCCTCGACGAGCGCGATCATTTTGTCGGCGTTGCGCTGGGCGATGCTCGCAAAGCGGCGTTGCTCCTCGGAAAGCGATTCCATCGGACCGCCGCACAGAATGTCGATGGCCCCTTTGAGCGCTGTGAGCGGTGTGCGGAGCGAATGGGCCAGACGCACATCCTCGCCGTCGCCGCCCGATGCCTGGAGAGCCGTGGCCAAAGTGCAGCGCAGCGCTTCGGCGCCGCCGACCTGCTTGGCGAGCAGATCGAGGGCGCCCGCGGCCGCAGCTTGCTCCCACTGTTCGGGCGAAGGATTCGGCGCCACCAGCACGACCGGCAGATCCGGCTGTAACACCCGCGCCGCGCGCGTCAGTGCCAAACCGTCGGTCTCGGGAAGGTGCAAGTCCGCGAGCATGGCACGCGCCGGTCGGCGCTGCAAATAGAGCAACGCGTCTTCGGCACGTACGAAGGCAATGGGATCGTATCCCCAGCGCACGATGCGCCGCACCATGACGTGGCGCGACAGTTCATCGTGATCGACTACGAGCACTGGGATCGTGTCGGTCGTTTCGAGCGTTTCCCGCACGCGATGCCTCCCGGAACCTGAGCGGCTACGAACCGGGGGGCAAAACGGCAAGGACTGTGCCGCGTTTCCAGATGTGGCAGGCAATGGCGTTCGCGGCCGTGGCGCGGCGCCGGAGTGAAGACTCAGCGGAGCGGCACCGCGAAACGCAGCTGCACGAAAGACTCCGCGGCGCGGTCACGTCGCGGGCCGGCCTCGACGCCACCGGCCACCGTGGCGCGGATCCCGGCCGTGGCGAAGTGCGTCACGCTCGCAACGATGCCGGCGCGCGTCGCGCCGCCGTCGAACCAGTCGAAATCGCTTCTCAGCCTCGTGCCCCAGTTCGTCGCGCGCCGCGCCAGTTGCGCCCAAGCGCGGGTCGCGTGCGGCACTTGGGCATGGGAAAGCCCCGCGGAGGGCTCGGTCCACGAACCGCCGCCGCCCAGGAAGAGCGCCAGAGATGGCGCGCCAAAGGCAACGACACCCCAGAGTTCGAGTTCTTGGCCGCCAAACGCATACGGAAAGAGCTTGGCGCTCGCGGTTGGCAGCCGGGCAGCGCCTTCAACGAAGAGCCGCGCCAAGGTCGAATCGCGGCCTGCGAGCCGCAGGCGCGCGAAGAACTTGGGGTCGCCGAATCCGGAGGCTTCGCCATTCGGACTGCGTACCGAGACGAAACTCCAGGTGGCACCCAGCCGGAGCGGCCCCTTGCGCCACGGCGCCAGCGCCGTTTGAAAAACGGCCGCGGCACGCGGTGCCGGCACGTACATCGCCGCGAATCCAAACTGGAGGGTGGTGTCGGCAAGATCGGGCGAGTACCAAGGGGCGTCCTCATGGACGAGCCCGCGGCTATACGCGGCCGGGCTGCAGAGGCCCAACACGGCGCTGAACAGCGCCCCGCAACACGCATTTCGGAGAATGCGCACAGCCCATCGCCAGCGGCGAGAGAAACGTTCGGCGTGCGAGGCAGGTCGAATCAGTGGCCTTCTCGAAGTGTCATCGAGTCGCCGCCGTCGAACTGAACGCGAATCGCCGTGCGGTGTCCCGGGAGCGCCGTCTTTTCGACGACCCGCCCGAACGCGTTGAGCGACCGATGGTAGACGATTTCGCCGACCTGGTAGGTCAGCCCTGGCTCGTAGTCTCGCGCTGTTGCGCGCTCGGGCTCCGGAATGGCCACCGGTGTCTCGGTCACGACCGACGCCGCTGTGGCTGTGGCCGTGGCCGCGATCACCGGCGGCTGTTCCGTTTCCTGAGGCTCGTCGCGCGACATCATATGCGGCAGGATGCCGTTGCAACGCGGACACTTGAGCCAGGTCACCTCGTGGTCTTGGACGGTATCGACTACCGCCATGTCCAGGGTGGCCTTGCAAACCGAGCAATATTGCCGGATATTTCTCGCCTTCGACGAGATCATTTGTCCGCCCTGCATTCGAAGTCCGTGCGACGATCAGGCCATTACGCGCTGCGCGCCACTTGCGCACAGCAATTCAGCGCATCTGCGTCGACTGCGTACCGCATGCCGCACGTTGGGCAGCGATGCCTACCGTCGATGCGTCCTTCTGATGCAGCTTTGGCAAGAAGCTTCGAAAACCGAACGTAGTTCTTTTCGTTTTCGAGCACCAGCGTATCCGTTCCCGTCCCCTGCATTTTTCCTCCCAGTGGCGGAAAAACCCCATCAACCACACATCCGAATACGAGATGTCCTTTTTCACAAGTGACATGGAGCAACTGGAATTCACACATCACGAACTCGCACGTTAGCCCAGAACGATGGCGCGGTCAAGACGCGAGCGCCGAATTGATCGAGTGTGGTCAGACAGACACGCCGGCCGGGATCTCGGCAAGCGCCTTGTCGACGTCACGCACGAGGTCCTCGACGTCCTCGATCCCCACCGACAAGCGCACGAGTCCATCGGTGAGTCCGAAACGTGCACGATCTTCGACCGGTACCGACGCATGTGTCATCGTCGCAGGATGACACACTAGACTTTCGACACCGCCGAGGCTCTCCGCCAGTGCGAAAACCCGGAGCGCCTCCATAAACCGGCGCGCCGCTTCGAGACTTCCCAGCTCGATGGACACGATCCCGCCGAATCCGCTCGCCTGCCGGCGCGCGAGTTCGTGCTGCGGGTGAGCCGGCAGCCCGGGATAATAGGTACGGCGGACGCGGGGATGGTTCTCCAAGAAACGCGCCAGCTCGCCGGCATTCCGGTCGTGGGCCTGCATGCGCAGCGCCAGCGTCTTGACGCCGCGCAACACGAGCCAGCAGTCCATCGGACCCGGCACCGCACCGGCCGCATTTTGCAGGAAGGCGAGGCGCTCGGCGAGCGCCGAATCGTTCACGACGACCACACCGCCCACCATGTCGCTATGCCCGTTGAGGTATTTCGTAGTGCTGTGCAGGACGACATCGGCCCCCAGCGCGAGCGGCCGCTGGAAGTACGGCGTCATGAACGTGTTGTCGACCGCGACCTGGATCCCGCGTGGCTGTACGAGACGGCAGAGTGCGGCGATGTCACACAGCTTCATCATGGGATTCGTGGGGCTCTCGAGCAACAGGAGCCGGGTCGTCGGACGCAGCGCCTTCTCGACCGTCTCGATCGACGCGGTGTCGACGAATGAAAACTCGAGACCGAATCGCTTCCAGACCTTGTCGGCGAGCCGGAACGTGCCGCCGTAGACATTGTCGGTGACGATCACATGATCGCCGCCGTTCAGGAGCTGGAAGACGGTGCCGATGGCAGCGAGGCCCGAAGCGAAAGCAAACGCACTCGCCCCGCCTTCCAAAGCCGCCAAGTTGCGCTCGAGAGCGTGCCGCGTCGGGTTTTGAGTCCGTGCATACTCGTAGCCTTTGTGCCGGCCCAAACCGTCCTGCACGTAGGTCGAGGTCTGGTAGATCGGTGGCATGATGGCGCCGGTGCTCGGGTCCGGAAACTGTCCGGCGTGCACGGCATCAGTGCTGAAGCCCATGAGAACTGCCTTTCGCAGCCGAGCGCGGCGCAAATTTGGCGCGGTGGCCGCCTACAGAATATAGTCGATCAGGTCGAAGCGCGTCAGGATCCCGACGATCCGGTCCTCGTCGCGCACCAGCACGGCGCCGCCGTCGCGTTGCGCGAGAAACTGTTTGGCCTGAGTGGCCGTTTCGCGCACCTGGATCTCGGGCAGCGGTGCATCCATGACCTCGGTCACGCTGCGGTCGAGAAGCGCCCCATCTTCGAGTGCCTGGCGCAGGATCCGCGCCTCGTTGACGACGCCGACATTGCGCCCGTCTTGCAACACCGGCAAGTGTGAAACGTCATATTGGCGGATGAGGCCCACGGCTTCGCGCACCGAACTGTGGGCTTCGACGGCGACCAGGCGCGGCAGGCCGGTCCCGCGCCGCTCGAGCACATCGCTCACCGACGGGTCGAAGCCATCGAGCAGGCGGTTTTCCTTCATCCATTCATCCGAGTGAACCTTGCTCAGGTAGCGCTCCCCGGTGTCCGGCATGAGCACCACGATCACGGCATCGGCGGGCGCCCGCCGGGCGACTTCGAGCGCGCCGACCATCGCCGCGCCACCCGAACTGCCGACCAGAATGCCTTCCTCGCGCGCCAGCCGGCGCGCCATGTTGAGCGCCTGCCGGTCGTTCACCGTGATGACCTCGTCGACGAACTGCTTGTGCAGCGTCGTCGGGATAAAGTCCTCGCCAATGCCTTCGGTCTTGTAGGTGTGAGAGGGCCCGAGCGTGCCATGGTCGACGTATTCCTTCAGCATCGAGCCTTCGGGGTCGACACCGACGATTTTGACGTTCGGATTCTGCTCCTTGAGATACTTGCCCGTGCCGCTGATCGTGCCGCAGGTGCCCATGCCGCAGACGAAATAGTCGATTCGGCCGCGCGTTTGCCGCCAGATCTCGGGTCCGGTCGTCTTGTAGTGCGACGCCGGATTCACCTGGTTGTCGTACTGGTTGGTGTGCACCGAGTTCGGAGTTTCCTCGACGACGCGGCGCGCAACGCTGTAGTAGCTCTCGGGCGATTCGGGCGCCACGGCGGTGGGCGTGACGATGACGCGGGCGCCATAGGCCTTGAGCAGGCGGATCTTTTCTTGGGACATCTTGTCGGGCATCGCGAAGGTGGCGCGGTAGCCCTTGATGGCGCAGGCGAGCGCGATTCCGACGCCCGTATTGCCGGACGTGCACTCGACCACCATACCGCCGGGTTTCAGTTTCCCCTGCCGCTCGAAATCCTCCACCATCTCGAGGCCGATGCGGTCCTTGACACTACCGCCCGGGTTGAAATACTCGAGCTTCGCGATGACCATGGCGTCGATTCCCGCCGCGACCCGGTTGAGGCGCACGAGCGGCGTGTTGCCGATGGTCTGCAGAATGTTGTCGCGAACGTCCCAGTCGGTCGGAATGGGTCTCATGGTGTGGGCCGGCGAGGCCCATCTCCCTTCGTCGAGCAGTGCGGTGGTGCGCGATCACCGTCGCGAGACTACGGCGCGCGGCGACGGGCGTCAACGGCGACGGCACTCAGTAGAGTGCCCCCTTTTGGCGCGCACCGTGTTGACCCTGAACAGCGGAGTGCCGATACTGCGCCAGGAGTGACGATGACCGAACGCGGTTTCCAAGCCATCGTGCGCGGGCGCGTGCAGGGCGTGGGTTTTCGCATGTTCGTGCGCCACGAAGCGCTGCGCCTCGGGTTGTGCGGCTACACGCGCAATCTGCCGGACGGAACGGTCGAAGTGGTCGCCACCGGCAAGGTGCCGGACCTGGAATTGTTCATGGCGCGGTTGCGCACCGGTCCACCGGACGCCCGCGTCGAATCGATTGAGATCCACCCGGCCCCTGACCTGCCGGCGCTGGCGCGCTTCCGCTTCGAAGTTCGCGGCTGAGAGAACCTTTCCCGAGAGGACGCCCGGTGATCCGCATCCCGATCCTGCACGACGACCCGAACGCCATCCCGGTGAATTCCAACTGCGGGCGCTGTACGGCTCTGTGCTGCAACTATGTCTCGACGGAAATCGACGCGCCGACCACCGCCCGCGACTTCGACATCATTCGTTGGTATCTCATTCATCCCGGCGTGCGGGTCTACTGTGAAGACAACAGCGGGTCGTGGTTCGTGCAGTTCATGTCGCGCTGCCGTTTCCTGCAGCCCGACAATCTGTGCGGCATCTACGACACCCGGCCACAGATTTGCCGCGACCTCGATCCGACCCTGTGCGAATTCGCCCTCGGCGCCGGCGACCGGTACTTGTTCACAAGCGTCGAAGAATTCGACCGTTGGTTCGCCGAACGCGAGCGCCAGCGCCTCGAGCGCCGGGCCCGTTCAGCCGCCAGAAAGACGGCGCGCAAATCGCACGCCCCGTCGCGCCGGGTCCCGAGCCGAGCCCCCAGCCGCGCCCCCAGCAAGACAGCGAGCAAAGCATCGGGCCAGGCGCCGCGAAAGGCCGCCCGCAAAGCCCCGCGTCCAGCGATCGCTCGATAGGGCGGGCGCGCCGGGCGCAGCCGCATCGAAGCCGTCCCCCGCCGCGGTGTCAACGCGATCGACACCCCTCCGTCGCCCCTATGGACGATCGGCCCGCCGCCATTTCCCGTAGCCCACCGTCGCTAAGTCATCAAGGCTGAAAATAATCGTTCGTAGCCTCGCAAGATAGCAATGCCACGATCAAGACTCGATCTGCGTGCCGATCTGCCCTACCCGTTTGATTGCAACGAGTAACAGCCCATCCGAACTCGTTCCGGAACGAGTCCCCCGCAAGATAACACCGAATGCGCTGATCCAATCGCGACTGCGATTGCGGCTGCCGCTGGGGATACCGCTGCGCCTGGCACCGCGATTGCGATTGCGATTGCGCTTGCGCCTGGTTGCGATCGCGATCGCGACTGCGACTGTGGCTGCGATTGCGGCGTGCCTGTGGTTGCGGTTGAGGTTGCGGCTGCGGCTGCGCCTGCGCCTGCGGCTAGGTTGCGATTGCGCACTGTGCCTGCGGTTGCGCGGCGCTTGCAATCCCGATTCCGACTTCCGATTCCGGCTAGTCGCACGTCTTCGGGGGTGTGCGACCCCCCGACGGCTTGGTTATAGCGGGCGCGAACACGGCGGTGAAGATCACCTCCTCATATCCCTTGATGCCCAGTTCGTCATAGGTCGGCACCTCGGGCAGCAGCGGCAGGCGCGCGGTTCCGTTGACGGCCACGATACGGATCTTTCCGGCCTTGGCGTGTTGCAGCATCGCGCCGACCGAACCGATGCCGCCGGCGATCTGCCCGCCCACCAGGTCCAGCGCCACCGGACCGTCGCCCCGGTACGGCACAGACTTCAGGTCGGACCCCAGCGCGCTGGCCACCACCCCCACCGCGAAATCCGGAGCGCTCGCGGG